>CAMFJD010000001.1 GCA_945956935.1 uncultured Bacillota bacterium
AAGTTGAGGAGTTTTCCACTGAAAAAGCAACTGTTCAATTGAGCAGTTGCTTTTTCAGTTTATGTAATACAAAAAAACTATTAGTCGAATTGAAAGTACTTAGAAGTTGCTTGATTGAATTATAATCTCAATTATCAAGTGCTATATTTTCAGTGGCATAATCATATAATAAGTGTCATTCGATTAAAAGGGGGGAGAGGATTTTATGGGAAAATGATTCAGTATACTCAGATTTAAATTATTATTTTTAAAAAATTGAGTACGTTTTGTCAAAAAATTGTGAAATTATATCAGTTATCAGTTCAAATGGAAAGTAAGTAAGCATTCGAATAGAGTAAGGAATCAAGTAAATATTTAAAAAATATTACGTTTCAGAAAGATATTGTTGTTTTCACAAAAAGAAAAAATTTTTTTGAATAAATTGACAAAAGATTGATGTGCTAACTTCATTAAGTCCGTGTGAAAAAGGCGAAAAAAAGGGGAAAGACATTGCAATGCTATGCGCTTTCAGGTAAAATAAAGGAGAACTGATTTTTACACAAAACAAAAGGAGAATAAAACAATGGCACAAGTTACAATTAAAGTTACAGATCCAAGTGGAATCCACGCACGTCCAGCAACTGTATTAGTAAATGCAGCTGGTCAATATACTGCTGATTTAAAATTAGAGTATAATGGAAACCAAGTAAACTTAAAATCAATTATGGGAGTTATGTCTTTAGCAGTTCCAACTGGAGCAGACGTAACAATCATCGCTGAAGGTGACGATGCAGAAGCAGCAATCACAGGAATCGCTTCAGTAATGAAAGAACAAGGTTTAGCTGAATAATCTTGTACTAGGGGGAGGCGTGCCTCCCCTCTTTTTTTAAGAGTAGGAAACGTCAATTTGGAAGGAATGAATGACATGGAATTTAAAGGTATTGGCGCGTCAAGCGGAATTGCAATTGCAAAAGTATACAAATTACAACACCCAGATTTAACGGTAACAAAAACAACTGTTGAAGATACAACTGCTGAATTAGCACATTTTGAAGCTGCTATTCAAAAAGCAGAGGTAGAATTAAAGAAAATTCGTGAAAATGCATTGGCTTCAATGGGTGAAGAAAAAGCGGCAATTTTTGATGCTCATATTACAATGTTAAATGATCCAGAATTAATGAATGGAGTACGTTCAAAAGTTCAAACAGAAAATGTAAGTGCAGCATTCGCATTAAATGAAGTTGCGAATATGTTCATTATGATGTTTGAATCAATGGATAACGAGTATATGCGCGAACGGGCAGCAGATATTAAAGACGTAACAACACGTGTTTTAGCGCATTTATTAGGAAAATTCATTCCAGACTTAACATTAATTAACGAACCAGTTGTGATTGTAGCAGAAGATTTAACACCATCTGATACAGCACAGTTAAACCGTCAATTCGTAAAAGGATTTGCGACAAATATTGGTGGACGTACATCTCACTCAGCGATTATGGCACGTTCATTAGAAATTCCAGCGGTTGTTGGACTTTCAAATATTTTAGAATCAGTTGAAGGAAATGAAGCAATCGTTTTAGACGGTACAACTGGTGAGGTAATTGTTGAACCAACTGCAGAAGTTGTAACAGCATATGAAGCAAAAGCGGAGGCATTTGCAAGACGTAAAGAACAATTACAACTATTAAAAGATGCGGAGTCAGTAACTGCTGATGGACATCACGTTGAATTAGTAGCAAACATTGGGACACCAAATGATGTTGAAGGTGTTATTGCAAATGGTGGAGAAGGTGTAGGACTATATCGTACTGAATTCCTATATATGGATTCAGCAACTGCACCAACAGAAGAAGAGCAATTTGCAGCGTATAAACAAGTTATGGAATCAATGGGAGCTGGGAAACCAGTTGTTGTCCGTACATTAGATATTGGTGGAGATAAAAAATTACCATATTTACCATTACCACACGAAGAGAATCCATTCTTAGGATACCGTGCAGTACGTATGTGTATCGGTGATCATCAAGAAATTTTCCGTACACAATTACGTGCACTATTACGTGCATCTGTATATGGTGATTTAAAAATTATGTTCCCAATGATTACAACAGTCAATGAGTTCATTGAAGCGAAAAATATGCTCTTAGAAGAAGAAGCAAAATTACGCGCGGCTGGTATTGCAGTAAGTGATAATTATGAAGTCGGAATGATGATGGAAGTACCAGCAGCAGCAGTTTTAGCACCACAATTTGCTAAAGTATCAGATTTCTTCTCAATCGGAACAAATGACTTAATCGGATACACAATGGCAGCAGATCGTATGAACGAAAAAGTATCATACTTATACCAACCATATAATCCATCTATTTTAACATTAGTGAAAATGATCATTGATGCATCACATGCTGAAGGAAAATGGACAGGAATGTGTGGAGAAATGGCTGGTGATTTAACAGCAGTACCATTGCTTGTTGGTTTAGGACTTGATGAGTTCTCGATGAGTGCGACATCTGTTTTATCAGTGCGTGAATTAGTACGTAGTTTAAACATGAGCGAAATGAAAGAGATGGCTAATAAAGCATTACAAATGGCAACAGCAGAAGAAGTTGTTGAACTAGTAGAAGCTACATTAGCAAAATAATGAAGAGAAGCGTGGAGGTATTCACGCTTTTTTTATTTTATTTGACTTTTGGAATATAGTGTGTAAAATGAGCATAAATAGCATGAAAGGGTGGGTAGATATGAAAATCAGTGATAGTGAAAAAAGAAAATATATGGGGTTAGAGACAACACGTCCGAGTGAATGTATTGAACAGTTATATGCGAAGTATGATATGAAATTTTCAATAACAAAAGATGAATGGAGAGAGAAACTAACGAATGAAGCGTATCATATCTTGTTCGAACAGGGAACAGAATTAGCATTTGCAAATGCATACTACGATAATACCGAATCGGGAATATATTATTGTGGTGCTTGTGGCTATCCGTTGTTTGGTAGTGAAGCAAAATACGATTCGAAAACAGGTTGGCCAAGTTTTTCAGCACCATTAAAACCTCAGGCAGTTGAATATACAATTGACTTTTCAATTTTTCAGCCTCGAACAGGAGTACACTGTGCACGTTGTGCTGGTCATTTAGGTCACGTATTTGATGATGGACTAGAAAATACAGGATTACGTTACTGCTTAAATAGTGGTGCTTTAATTTTTCATAAAGAATGAGTATAAAAAACACACCCAAATAGATGTGGAATGCATGATGCGAGACATAAAGTAAAGGGTGTGTTTTATTGTGTTATTTTTTGTAAGGTATAGATAGTAATACTTGGAGCATTGAAGAGACGAATTGGTAAATCAGATTGATTTCCGAGACCTTGTGACACATATAAGGCGGGTGAACCTGATTGACTCACTGGATATTTTTGTCCTTGTGCAGGAGCGAGTAAGTTGCGAAGACCTGGGAGGTTAATTTGCCCAGCAAGTGAGTGGCCTGAAAATTGAGCCTGTACGGCAGGAGTTGTTTTCGTCATATCAAATGTATCAGGGAAGTGATTGATGACGAGGTTGAAAGCTTCAGGATTTAGCTGTGCAAGTGTTGCCTGCATAGTAGCTGGGTCTGTTTGTGGATCAAAAGCAGCGATATTTATATTTTCAAGATTCTGATAATACAAAGTATGAATTTTGTTAGGTGCTAAATAAATAAATCCGGCTTGTTCAAATAGACGAATAACCGTCTCCTTATTGGCTAAATCCTGATCACCAAGGACAAAAAATTTACCGGCTGGTGCATTAAGTGAAGTAAGTGTTTGAACAAATATTTCTTGATTTAATTCTGAAAATTTTGTCATATCAATGACATCACCAACGAAGAAAATCATGGTTGGTTCTTGTTCATTGAGTTTAGCCATTGTTCCTTGAAACTGCTCCATTGTGTAGTTGTTTGTGAGTAGTATATCACTAAATACGGCCAGTTTACTAAAGTGAAAACTTTGTGGTATTTTGTTATTAGCAATGGTTACTTCATTTATATGAAATGATTTTGTACCGATTAAAAATCCATAGCTGAATAATGCCGTAACAAAAAGTAATGTTGAAAAGATAACTAAAAATAAACGTTTCATATACAATCTCCTCAGTATTTTCCAGTAGTAGTATGTGAAAAATTTTCACAAGTCTTGCTATTCATTATACCATTAAAAACGACATTTGCATGCAAAACAAGCAAAAAATAAGGTTAAATATAACAAATGACCATACAAGGGGATTGTTTAGATTGCTACTTATTACAAGATAAATACAAAGAATTTAATCAATAGTTGAATATACACATAATAATAGTTTTAAATAATGAAGTGAAAACAACTATCTTTCATGAAAAATAGCAAAGTTACTAACTAGAATAAATAAAAAATGTAAGTATAGGAGCCTCCTGACATTCGTGCTAAGAAGAGATAGAAAAAGTACAACATAACATGAACTAAACAGCTAAAAGCTAATTTTTACATTCAAGAGCACTTATTTTTTATTCATTTATACCTTAAGTTATTATATATGATAGCAAACATAATCATTGACAACTTGCTGTATTTGTTCAAAGAGTGATAGCCAAGAGCATTTTTCATTCATGTGAGTAAAAAAATATGATGTTGGAATTGACACAGTATTCTTCCATAGAGCTATTTCAAATATTATTCATGGTAGCTTCTATTTTGACATTCGTTCATCACGTTACTCCAAACAGCTATTTTTGCTACACACAAAAAACCTATAAGATGGTTTTTTCATTTATACAACTTATAGGTTTAGATAGATAATCTTCTTATGTAGATAACTCGCTATACGTGTGTATTTGTAATAATATTTAGACTTAATGCTTCTGGGACTTTAGCATAATGATTAAACATCATAGAAAAGAATCCTTGACCTTGAGTCATCGCTTTTAATTCGATGGCATATTCGAGTAATTCAGCGTATGGGATTTGAGTAGTAATCTTTTGTTTTCCTTGTTTATGAACATCCATACCAAGAATACGGCCGCGTTTTTTCGTTACATCACCGATAATATCACCAGTAAACTGATCAGGAACGAAAATAATCACATCCATCACTGGTTCAAGCAGGACAGGTTTTGCTTTCGAAACTCCGTCCTTAAAGGCAATCTGAGCAGCAGCTTTAAAAGCCATTTCTGAAGAATCAACATCATGATATGAGCCATCAAGGAGTACAGCTTTTAAATTTGTAACTGGAAATCCTGCAAGGACTCCCTTTTGCAAGGCTTCCCGCAAGCCTTTTTCAACGGCAGGAATATAATTTTTTGGTACACTACCACCAACAATTTCTTCACTAAATTCGAATTCAGATTCTACTGGTGAAAAGCGAATTTTCACATCACCATATTGTCCATGCCCACCACTTTGTTTTTTATGCTTTCCTTGAACTTCAACCATTGTTGTAATTGCTTCACGATAGGCAACTTTAATAGCAACTCGTGTGATAGCAATCCCAAATTTATCTTTGAGTTTTTGAACGATACACTCGTAATGAAGGTCACCTTGTAAACCAAGTATTAGCTGATGTGTTTCATTATTACGTGTGATAGTAATACTTGGATCCTCTTCGCAAAGTTTTTGTAATGCAAGTGATAATTTTTCATCATCATTTTGTTTTGCTGGTTCTATAGCAACAAAGTATTGTGGATTTGGCCATGTAATTGTTGGATAGGGTTCTGAGTGCTCAGATGTACTAAAAGAATCATTAGTATTGAGTATTTGTGATTTGACAACAACGACAATATCACCTGCGTAGGCATATTGTTGTTCGACCAACTCATTTCGATTATATGTATAGAATTTACTGATTTTCTCACTTAATTTAGTATCACTATTATAAATAAAGGTATCTTTTGACAGTTTACCTGAACGGATATGTAGAAAGGAAAGTTTACCGATAAAACGATCGACAATTGTTTTAAAAATAAATCCACTACAAGTATTAGTGTTTTGAATAAGTTTTGTATCTAGTGGTGATGGTAAATAGTCCCAAATCATATTTAGGAGTGTACGAACACCAATGTTATGTAATGTTGAACCGCAAAGAACAGGGATGAGTGAGCCATCGATTACTCCGGTACGTAGTCCTGCATGAACTTGTTCATCCGAAAGTGATTCACCATTTAAAAAGAGTTCAAGAAGAAGTTCGTCGGTTTCAGCAACGGACTCTAATAACATCTCGCGTAATGGAGCAACAGCAGCTTCGTACTGGCTTGGAATAACTTGCTCATGGCAAATTTGTGATTGAGCGTCAAATTCACTTGCGGTCATTTTGGCAATATTGATGTAACCAGTAAATGTTGGGTCTGTCATTGGAAGATGAAAAGGAACAATTCGTTTTCCATATTGGGCACGTAATGATTCGAGTAATCCATGAAAATCAGCTTGTGGATCATCAATTTTATTGATAAAAATGAAACGTGGGAATTGTTGTTCCTCACTTAACTCAAGTGCTTTATGTGTTCCAAGTTGAAGTTTACTTGTAGCATCGACAACAATAATGGCACTATCGACTGCTGCAAAGGCAGATTTTGTTTCGCTGTAAAAATCGCTTGAACCTGGAGTATCAATAAAATTATATTTATGATCGTGCCAAGGAATACTGAAAAGTTCTAAACTAGTACTTGGAACTTGTTCTTTAGGGATTACCAATGTTGAATCCAAATGAGCAGTAAAATTAAATGCTTCTTTTAAATAAGACTTTCCAAATCCGCTTTGACCAAGTAATATGACATTACGGATTTTATCACTTTCATAACTAAACATGAAAATCACTCCTTTTTGTTAGCGCTATCATCGGAAACGAAAAAAAATCAAAATCCATTGATTAACGTACTTTTAATATATACCTATATGATAGGAAAAGGCAATTGTTTTCCACAAATTCAACTATTTTTAAGGAAGTTTTATGTTATAATAAACCTGAAAAGGAGTGGTGTTGAATGTTTCAAGGAATAGATAAACAGTTATCACAAACGAAGCGCTACGAACAAGCGTTACTTATGATTGAAGGGACACTAATGGGGGAGCCGAATTTTATTGCAAGACTAGCGAATATTAGTTCAGTGTTAGCTGTTGTGATGGATGAAATCAATTGGATTGGATTTTATTTAAGTGATGAAAAACAAACACAATTATTATTAGGACCATTTCAAGGGTTGCCTGCTTGTACAAGAATCGCCTTTGGCAAAGGTGTTTGTGGAAAAGCTGCACAGACAAGACAAACACAACGAATTGCAGATGTTCACCAATTTGAAGGGCATATTGCTTGTGATGCCAATAGTCAATCAGAATTAGTCGTGCCAATTATTGTTCATGATCGTGTTATTGGTGTTCTCGATGTTGATGCACCAGTTCCGAATCGTTTTCAAAAAGAAGATCAAGTGTTTATTGAAGCTGTTTGTCAAAAATTGAGTGTATATTTAATGAAAGAACTTGATTAAACAAAGGAGATAGTTATGAGTGATGTAAGAAAACAGATGGAAGAATTGCGTGAAGCAGTATATGAAAACTTACAGCAGTTTGTCCAACGACAACAAATTGCACAATATTTTGTTGAAATTTATATGGGAGATGTTTTTGCTGCAGAATTATCAAATGATGCAGATGTACAGCGTGCAGTACATACATATGTTGAACAGTTATTTGGTGAATATTTAGTGTTTACACCAGATGTAGCAACACTATTTGATACATATGCACAAGCAGGACTTATTTTATTTGATGAGTATGAGGGAAATTATATTCATATGCCGACAGTCAAGGCAGCACAGATGATTGAAAAACTTGAACAACTACCTGCAGTTGATTTAGAAATGCGCGCATTGCAAGCGGTGACTGCATTTGAATCATTTACAAAAGAACAACAAGTAATTGATGTGAAAAATCTTGCTGAACAAGTGAAAAAAGATACGTATGCATACTTATACTTAACACTATTATATTTAGAGGCGACAACACAGGCCACACTACAACAAATGATTTACTTACAACATTATACACAGCATATTGAGGTGCTCTATTTTACGCAAGAAGCACAAGATGCAATTTTATCTTATTTATCAGAGCAAGGATATCTTGTTGTTGAAGAACAAGCGCTTGAAATGACAGAAAAAACAGCTGCTTTATTTGGAAAAATTGAACAGATAATTGATGCTGAGCAAATATTATTATTTGATCAGCAAGTGGCATTATTTCAAAAATAGAAAGAATTATACCTTTATTCTTATAGGTATGCTATTAGAGGTAGATGCATAATTGAATATTCTACTTACTGTGAAATCTATTACTGGTCACATATATTACAATCTATTCAAAACTTGAAATCAATGACATAAAAACGAGATTATAAATGATAACTTTTGACAATTATTACCATTGAAATCATATATAATTCGTTGGTTTTTCAGATTTTCTAAAGTGTGATTCCAAAATCGGAAAAATTGAAAATGTTGTAATATAGGTGTGTACACTTTGCAAAATCAGACTGTTATTTTAGTTAGTATGGTAATGAGTTCGATAGTTATCAAAGAAAAATCACAAAAAAAAAGAGCAAATCTGCAGTGCATCCCATTATTTGGATATAAATAATGGATTGCACTGTAGGTTGCTCTTTTTTATCTTGTCAATGTAACAAATAGTGTGTGTAGTGTCTTGTTAGCAAAGACGAAGACTCTGAAAGAAAAAAGCTCCAAAGGAGGAGCTTTTCACGAGGAGCAACCGCTAAAGATTAACGGTTGTAGAATTCTACGATTAATTGCTCATCGATTTGTTGGTTTAACTCAGAACGTTCTGGTAAACGTACAAATGTCCCTGACATTGTATTTGTATCAAATGATACGAATTCAACTGTAGATACGTTTGCTTCTAAAGCTTCAGTAATAGTTGCTAATTTCATTGACTTTTCACGTACAGTGATAGTTTGTCCTGGTTTTACGATGTATGAAGGAATGTCAGTACGACGTCCATCAACAACGATGTGTCCGTGGTTTACTAATTGACGAGCTGCACGACGAGTACGAGCTAATCCCATACGGTAAACTAAGTTGTCTAAACGGCACTCTAATAAGATTAAGAAGTTTTCACCGTGTTTACCTTGTGATTTACCTGCACGATCAAATAACGTACGGAATTGACGTTCGTTTAATCCATACATGTAACGCACAGTTTGTTTCATTTGTAATTGTTTTCCGTACTCTGATAATTTCGTACGGCGTTTTCCGTGTTGTCCTGGTGCGTAAGGGCGTTTGTTTAATTCCTTACCAGTTTCTGTTAATGAGATTCCTAAACGACGTGATAAACGCCAGCTTGGTCCTGTGTAACGAGCCATAATAGTTCGTCCTCCTACTGTATTGTTTTTTTTGGCATAAAACAATTCCAGCTATCATAAGCAATCTTCAATGTGAAACCATAAAGTTTTTCGCACAAGCGGCAGCTCGCATGTGCTACTTAACACCTCTACAGGTGGCTCGCATTGAAGGAGATTATGATAGACGCTGCTATTTCATGCATGATTCATTCTACACAATTTAGAAATTAAAATCAATTACTTTAATTTAATATTAACAGATAGTATTTTCAAAAGAAATTTGATATGATTAATAATATAATAGACACAAACAATTTTACGCGAAGATAGCGCCTAAAATTTGATCATAAAGTAAGTAGTTTACAAGTATCGGGGGCTTAATTACATGGATTTTTTACAAAGTACAATTTTGACAGCATTAACGCAGAAAATGGTGATTGTTGGAGCTGTTATTGCAGTGACAATCATTGTTGTTATTTTAGTTACTTGGTTTAGTATAACACGTATGAAAAAAAATAAATATTATCGCCAAATTGCAGCGATTGAAAGTGAGCAAATTCGTATTTTGAATTTAGATGTTGATCCAGCATTGAGTCAATTGAGAAAACTTGAAACAGAACAAAGTCTTGCAAATTTTAATAGTTGGCGTGAAGAATGGCAACTAATGAAGCATGATTGTAAAACTCAAATTGCTTCAGCTATTACGGAAATTGAATCTGCAATGCAAAAACGTCAGTTTGCTCAAGCGGATGAAGTGATACAAGAATTACAAGAAGCGCTTGTCGATCAAGAAAACCAAATTGAGACCTTAATTGCAAAAATTCATATATTTATTGAAAACGTTCAAAAGTATCAAGAACGTGTGTTAGAATTAAAAAATTTCAGTTTACAGCTGAAAAAGACATATGCAACAAATGGAAATTTATTAGCAAACTATGAAACGCAAATCAATCAACTCTTTCAACAAGCAGAAGGTGCAGAACAGACGATGAATCAGGCTGTGCAAGGGGCAGATTTAGATGAAATTGAACATGCTTTCTTAGATTTTTCACAAGTTCTTATGACTATTCATGATGTATTGACTGTATTGCCAAAACAACATGTAATGTATCAAAATATGTTGACTCGTATTAGTGAGGTTGATGTATTACGAACTAAACTTATCGATCAAGGGTATAGCCTACACGGATTGCAGCTAGATGAAAAGCAAGAACGCTATACAATTGAAATGAAACAAGTTCAACAGTTGTTACAAGATTTGTCTTTAGCGGAAGTAGAATCGATTTTAAAGACATTGAAAATTGAAATAGATCAAACATTTACAGTCCTAACGAAAGAACAACGCTCTCGAGAGCGAGTAGAACAACAAATTGGTTTATTGAGAGATTCATTGAAAGACGTGTATAAATATTTTGATAAGGTACGTCATAATTGGGAGCAGATTGCAACACGATATCAATTGCTCGATGAAGAAATTGCGAAATATACAGAGTTAGAGCAGTCCGTGCCAAACTTAGAGTCTGAATATTTGCTCATTGATACAAAATTAACTGAAAAACAGACAGCATATGTGTATTTATTGAATGATATTGAAAAAATGTTGACACAAACACAAAGTTTATATGAACAGCTGTTAGCGGTACAGACATACATTGATGCGACAAAAAAAGATGAAAATCATGCACAAAATGAATTAGAACAATTACAAAAAATTATTCATTTGGCACGACGTCGTTTGGCGAAAACACGTATACCAGTTGTACCTGCGAAATATAATGAAAAAATGCAAGAAGCACTGGAATCAATTGATACGGTGCAAGTATTGTTACAAAATGAGCTTGTAGACATTGAACAGTTAAATGAATCACTTGAAACAGCACAACATTTAACAGCAAAATTGTACAAAGAAACGAGTGTTATTGTAAAAACAGTACACTTGACCGAAAAAGGAATAGTTTACGCAAATCGCTATCGAGGTTTATCGCCTAAAATTGATAATGATTTAATTCAATCTGAAATGTATTTTACGGGTGGTCAATATACTGCGAGCCTTGAAATTGTTTTGAACGTTCTTGAAGCTGTTGAGCCTGGAACGTATCATAAACTTGTCGAATTATATGAAAAAAAATTACATGCAGATGAAGCAAAGGCAACAGTGTAGAAGCGGCAAAATGTCGCTTTTTTACGTTTTACGGTATCCAGATTAAAAGAAATAGATGTAATTTAGACAACTCTCACATCGTGGGTGCAAAAGCTAATGACTTTTATGATGAAATTTGTTAAAATTGTTGCGATATCGATTGAGTGTCTAGCTTTAGAAGAGAGTGGTGATGAAATGATTTATTTAGATTATAGTGCAACAACGCCAGTTCATCCTGAAGTATTAACAACGTTTACGAAGGTGAATAACGAGTTGTTTGCAAACCCAGATTCGTTGCATAATTTTGGGGGGAAGGTTGCCACTTTGTTACAGAAAGCGAAGGAAGTAACTGCTCAATTATTAAAAGTTCAACCGCAAGAGTTGATTTTTACTAGTGGTGCAACCGAAGCGAATAACTTAGCTTTACGAGGAATTGCTTTTGCCAATCGGCAAAGAGGAAACCATATTATTACTTCTGTAATAGAACATCCATCAGTGTATGATACGCTCAAGCAGCTAGAACAACACTTTGGTTTTGAAGTGACATATTTACCAGTAGATCATACTGGTAAAGTATCGGTAGTAGATGTTCAAGCGGCAATTCGTCCAACAACGATTTTAGTTTCAATTATGGCGATAAATAATGAAGTTGGTTCGATTCAACCAATTGCAGAAATAGGAAAAATTTTATCTGAATATCCGAAAATTTATTTTCATGTTGATGCTGTGCAGGCAGTTGGGAAAGTTGCAGTTGATATAAAGGAATGGCGAATTGACCTATTAACGTGTTCAGCACACAAAATGTTTGGACTTAAAGGGAGTGGTTTGTTATTTAAGCGGATTGGCGTCAATTTAATGCCACTTCAAACCGGAGGTTCTCAAGAGGATGGATACCGAGCAGGAACACCGAATGTTGCGGCAAATGTTGCTTTTGCCAAAACATTACGACTAGCATTGGAACACTTACCACAAAAACAAGCGATGGTACAAGAATTGAATACATATGTTCGGACGTTACTTGAACAAAAAGTGGTAGGTGTTGTATGCAATTCGAGTGTAACTTGTTCACCCTATATTTTAAATATTTCGATCCCTCCATTGAGACCCGAAGTAATTGTGCATGGACTTGATGCAAAAGGTATTTATTTATCAACACGTTCGGCCTGTTCATCAAAAGAAGCTAAAGCTTCGAGAGTTTTAACAGCAATGCATTTACGTGATGAAGTAGCAAGTAGTGGAATCCGAGTAAGTCTAAGTCACGAAACGACTAAAGAACAACTCAATATATTTGTGGATGAACTAGCAAATGTTGTTGAGCAAATGCGAAAGGTAGTGAAATAAAATGGCAGTACAGTATGAATACATTTTAATCCGTTATGGAGAACTAACGACAAAAGGAAAGAACCGCAAAGATTTTATTAATCTTTTATTCCAAAATACAAAACAGGCATTAAAATCATTTCCGGAATTGGAGTATCGTAAAACACGTGATCGGATGTACATTGATCTTCATGGTGCTGAACAAGAAGGAGTTATTACGCGCTTAAAAACAGTGTTTGGAATTCATTCATTTAGTTTAGCTGTAAAATGTGAACCAATTATTGAGTCAATTCAAACAACAGCATTAGAAGTAGTAAATATGGATCGAACACCGCGTACGTTTAAAGTTGATACAAAACGTAGCGATAAAACGTTTCCACTTAAAAGTATGGAAATTTCACGTGCTGTAGCGGGGCATGTCTTATCAAATACGGAACATCTAACTGTTGATGTAAGAAAACCAGAATACTTGTTACAAGTAGAGGTACGTCATGATGCAGCATATGTGATGGGTCGTACTGAAAAAGGTGCAGGTGGTTATCCAGTAGGTGTTGCTGGAAAAGGACTATTGATGTTATCAGGTGGTATCGATAGTCCAGTAGCTGGATATTTAACGATGAAACGTGGAGTTAAACTTGAAATGATTCATTTTGCATCGCCACCATATACAAGTGAACAAGCACAGCAAAAAGTACATGATTTAACGCAAAAACTAGCAGCATATGCACAACCAATTAAAGTTCACACAGTACCGTTTACCCATTTACAAGTAACAATTAATCAGCATGTGAAGTCGAGTTTGAATATGACAGTCATGCGTCGTATGATGTATCGTGTAGCAGAAGGAGTTGCAAAGAAAAATAATTGTTTAATTTTGACAAATGGAGAAAGTATTGGTCAGGTGGCTTCACAAACGTTACACAGTATGAATGTGATCAATGCAGCTATTTCTACACCAGTAATTCGTCCGGTTGCAACAATGGATAAGCTAGAAATTATTGATGTTGCCAAAAAAATTGACACATACGATATTTCAATTCGCCCATTTGAAGATTGTTGTACAATTTTCACACCGAAATCACCTGCAACGAGACCAACACTTGCAGATGTAGAGTCAGAAGAGGCTCGTTTTGATTGGGAACCACTTGTGCAAAAATGTATCGATGAAACAGAATCAATTATGATTTACCATCATGAAGAAGAAACAAGTGAATTTTCTGATCTGTTTTAATACGAAAAAGGTGTGAATCCACACCTTTTTCGTATTTTTAATCTTTTACAACAAAAACAATAAAATAAAAGTTAAAAAAATCACAAATTTGGAAGCGTATTCGTTCTATGATATGATAAGGATGTTATGCTTAAGGAGCGATAGGAAAAATGAAAACAATTGAAACAGTATTTCATGAAATTGACGGACACATTCAACCAGAAGCTAATTATTTAGCACAACTACCACAAGCAATTCAGGCATTAGATAAAAATACAATTCCTTTTTTGCGCCAAGCTGTTGCAATGGCAACGATGAAAGGAATCGGAAATTTCCGCTCAGATGTACTATTACCTGAAGGAATAATCTTGCTTGTTGTTGCAATTATTCAAAGCTTGAATCAAGGCAAAAATATTGATGTCTTGGAACTTGATGCTAGTATTGGAACGATGAGTCTAGCAATTGCCGAACAATTACCAAAAACAACATTTTCATACATGGAAGTAGAACCGATTTTACAGGCAATTTTTGAAGCAACTGCTGCAAAACTTGAAACAAAAATACAGGCTGTTGAACTTGATGAGTTACAAGCAAAGTATGATTGTGTTCTTCAGAATGTCGATATGGAGACAGCGGCAAAAAATTGGCAGCAATTAGCGAGAGAGTACGCAGAATTACTGCCTGAATTATTACGTGAAGATGGTCAAATAGTGCTTATTATGCCGCAAATCATTTTCAATGAAGCTATTTTCTCACCATTACGAGAAGCGATGTTTGATACATTCCACCTCCAAGCATATATCCAATTGCCACATAGCTTTTTTGTCGCTGAAGATTTGGCTAAAGTCATTGTTATTTTAACGACAAAACAATTGAAAAAACAACTTGAACCAGTTGTACTACAGCTGCCAGATCCTAAAAATCAACAGCTGTTTAGTAAAGCTGTACGTGATTTGTTACAATTATTGGCACAAACAAAATAAAACATAAATAAGTAAATAAAGGGAGAAACATTTATGAAAATTTTAGCAATTAATGCAGGAAGCTCATCTTTAAAGTTTCAATTATTTGAAATGCCGAGTGAAGCCGTTTTATGTTCTGGAATTGCAGAACGGATTGGATTAGAACAGGGGAATTTTACAATTAAATTCGACGGTAACAAACACGAGAGTGAACGTATGATTGAAAATCATACAGTCGCGGTTAACTTGTTATTATCATCGTTATTAGAGCATAATATTATTGCTGATTATAGCGAAATTAGTGGGATTGGTCATCGCGTTGTACACGGTGGTGAGGCATTTGCGGATTCAACTATTTTAGATGCTGAAAAAATTGGTGAAATTGCCAAATTAGCATCGTTAGCACCATTACATAATCCGGCAAATATTTTAGGTATTGAAGGATTCATGGCTGTATTACCAAATGTACCAGCTGTTGCCGTGTTTGATACTGCATTTCATCAAACAATGCCAGAGGACGCGTATATGTATGCAACACCGTATGAGTGGTATGAAAAGCATGCAGTACGTAAATATGGATTCCATGGAACAAGTCATCTCTATGTCTCTCACGAAACGGCAAAATTTATTGGTAAAACAATTGAAGATTCAAAAATTATTGTCTGTCATCTTGGAAACGGTGGATCATTATCAGCCGTCTTGAATGGGAAATCAGTGAATACGTCAATGGGCTTTACACCACTTGCTGGAATTCCAATGGGAACACGTAGCGGGGATATAGATCCAGCGATTATTCCTTACATGATGGAACAGACAGGGAAAACTGCAGAGCAAATCGTCGATGATTTAAATAAAAAATCTGGTTTCTTCGGTGTTTCAGGGATTAGTAGTGATGCACGTGATATTACAAAAGCAATTGAGGCTGGGGATACACGCGCTAAACTAGCATATGATATTTATACAAAACGTATCGCTCAAACAATTGCAGCTTACATGGTTGATTTAGGTGGTTGTGATGCAATTGCATTTACAGCAGGAATTGGTGAAAATTCGGCAGCGATTCGTAGTGATATTTGTAATCAATTGTCAGCATTTAATATTATCATTGATGAAGAAGCGAATAATCGAGCACGAGGTGTTGCAGGAGTTATTACTACTGGAGAATCAGCAATTCAAGTTGTCGCTATGCCGACAAACGAAGAGGTTATGATTGCACGTGATGTGATGCGGCTAGCATTTTAGTTGAATAAAAAAAGTCCAGTTGAGCGAGTAGTGCTAAGACTGGGCTTTTTTATATTAATAGTACTATCAGTGATTGAATAATTGATTGTGACAGAATGCAGAAAAAACACCACGATATACACGTGGTGCAAAAGGTTTTATTAGCGTTGCGCAACAAGATCAAAAATAAAGAAGTGAGAAAACTCATTAGCAGTTACTTCAACAATATAATCTTGACTCATCGCTGACATAAATTGACAATCAAGAGAATTGAGAATTGTATTAGTATTGACATTTAATTGTCCGCTAACAACGAAAATTCCACAATGCCGCCCATGCTCGATACGATATTTAAAGTGTGTTTGGGGTTGCAATGTTCCTTCAAATAAATGGCAGTCGATAGCTAATCTTGCTGGAGAACCCGGTCCAATTAAAGTTTTTAAATCATGGTCGTCGAAACTGATGAGTGGCAAAGTTTCAGTCGAAAAGTGTTGGAATAGTGGTGTATCGTGTAAGCTTGGCATGAGTTCTGGATCGAATCCACAGATGAATCCGTGATAATCATCACTAAAAGCAAGTGAATCGATGATAAGGGGGCTTATGAGTTGTAAACTGCCAGCTTTACAAGTGTGAACATGATTTGCCTCATCTGTATATGTCAGTGTCCCAGCGAATGTGTAAAAGCAGTACTCTAAGATATCATGACTATGAGGAGAATCTACATATGTTGTTATATTTATCGGTGTTCTCCATTGGAGTAGACAAAGTAAATCAAAATAAGGGATGGGTTGATTAAGTTGTTGTATTTTCTCGTGCGTTAAAGTAATGAGTTTCATATATCCACCTAACTTTCTAAAGATATGTATCTTCTACTATACAAAGGAATGATTGGAAAATAAAGGGATTTTATCATTATTTACTCTGTTTCACTGTGGAAATGGAATAAATTTGTCTACGTATAGCGATTGGGGAACGGATTAATACATGTTATAATAGCAAATAAGAGAAAATGAAAAGAGGAATTAAATTATGATGGAAACACTTGTTCAAAAAATTCAAGCAGCGCAAACGATTATTATTCATAGGCATGTGAATCCTGATCCAGATGCATTTGGATCACAAGGAGGGCTTGCACAATTGATTTGTGATAACTTACCAGAAAAACAAGTTTATTGTGTAGGAGAAGCAGAACCGACACTCGAACATTTATTAATACCAGATTGTGTTGGGGATGAAATATATGAAACGGCACTTGTCATTGTGACAGATACAGCTAATCATGAACGAATCGATGATCAAAGATATATTAAAGCAAGTGAAATCTTAAAAATTGATCACCATCCAAATGATGATGAATATGGAACATGGCAATGGGTAAATGAACAAGCATCGTCAACATCACAATTAATTTTACAGTTTGGGTTATACATGCGCACGCACTATAATTGGGAAATAACAGCAAATTTTGCTCGCTTAGTTTATGCTGGTATTATTGCGGATACAGGAAGATTCATGTATTCACATGTGGACAAACAGTTATTTCAAGAGGTAGCTGAAATTATCGAACTCATTGATTTGCAGGCATTCTATCAACAAGCATACCGTCGCAGTTTAGGAGATGTGCAGTTTTCTGGTTATTTGACGTCGCAAATTATGGCAACAGATTCAGGGTGTGCATATGTGAAAATTTCAAACGAAGCTTTAGAGATGTATGGTGTCAGCCGTTCAAAAGCTTCTAGTATGGTAAATATGTTAGCGAATATCGATGATATGCCAGTATGGGTTCTATTTACTGAAGATATTGAAAACAACAATATACGTTGTAGTATCCGTTCGCGTGGACCAGTTATTAATACGATTGCACAACAATTCGGAGGTGGTGGACACCAAATGGCGAGTGGTGCTCGTGTTGATAATTGGGAACAAGCAGATCAGTTGCTTGCGGTATTAGATGCTGTGTGCGTGACATATAAAATGCAAAAATAACATCTTGAAGTTATGAAAGGGAGTGTCGATAAATGGCTGTGAGTTTATGGAATCAAAGTGCATATAGTTTATTACAGAGTACATGTCGTTTACAAGATTTAGTTACACAAGCGCAAATCGATAAACAAACGGCAATCGCATTATGTGATACCAATGTTTTATCCGGAACAATCGCTTTTTATCGTTTGTGTTTACAACAGAACATACGGCCTATTATTGGTATGACAGTGCACTATGATGATGCAAAGATAATCGTACTTGCGAAAAATAATCAAGGATATCAAGCGCTTGTGAAGATGACGACAGCAATTCAGTTGTACAAACAAACACAATCTGAAATTGAGCAGTATATAACGGAAGATGTGATTGTTATTCTTCCAAATATACATACTGAACTATCAGCAGCATATGCTACAAAAAATGTTGTTTTAGCGGGTGAAATTATAGATAAATACAAAGTATATACACAAGATGTATACCTAGGTATTTGTTCTTATACACAGGAACAAAATATATTTTGGCAAAAGGTTTGTGGTCAAGTAAATGTAAAGGCAGTGGCACTGCATAAAACGCGGATGACCAAAGCAGAGCAAGAGAAGGCATTAGCTGTACTGGAATTGATTAGAAGTGGTGAAAAAAAAACAATTGAACAACTTAGGGGCAAGTTCGGCTACGATGAAACACAGTGGACACAGCAACAATTTCGTCTAGCATTCCAACAGTGGCCTGAAGCAGTTGAAAATAGTGAGTATATTGCTAGCATATGCGACGTTCAGTTTGATTTAGAAGCAAGATTACTTCCAGCATACCCACTTCCACATACTGTAAGTAGTACCAATGTGTATTTGCAATCATTATGTATTGCAGGATTGAGAAAGCGATACGGGTATGTCCAACAATATCAATACGAACGATTAGCATATGAATTAAGAATCATTGATGAAATGGGATTTAATGATTACTTTCTCATTGTTTGGGATTTTATTAAATACGCAAGACAACAAGGAATTGCAATAGGACCTGGACGTGGATCAGCAGTTGGATCACTCGTTGCATATTGTTTAGGAATTACGAATTGTGATCCGCTAGTATATGGCCTTTTATTTGAACGTTTTTTGAATCCTGAACGAGTGACACTTCCAGATATTGATATTGATATCGAAGATGATCGGCGACAAGAAGTGATTGATTATGTCCGTGATAAATATGGGAGTGACCGCGTTGTCCAAATTGCAACCTTTGGAACATTTGCAACAAAAGCCGCATTTCGTGAAGTAGCACGTATTTTAGACGCCTCTCCTAAACAGTTGGCAATGATTAGTAAGATACTGCCATCGACAGTCGTAAGTTTAGATCAAGCGTACGAAACGCTTCCAAAACTTCGCGAACTATTATCAAAGGATTCGTTTTTAGCGCAGGTATTTTCAATTGCACGGCAAATTGAAGGGTTACCACGCAATGTTTCAACTCATGCAGCAGGAATTATTATTGGTGCAACAAGCTTAGAAGCTATGATTCCACTGCAAGCAGGTATGGGGGCAACAGCTGCTACTCAATATACAATGAATGAGTTAGAAGCTCTTGGACTTTTGAAAATGGATTTTCTTGGATTAAGAAACTTATCATTAATTAAACGAGTTGTAACACGGATTCAAGTGCAGAATAATCCTGAGTTTGATATCCAACACATACCATTAGATGATTCGGATGTGTATGCGATGTTACAGGTTGCACAAACAACAGGTATTTTCCAACTTGAGTCAGGTGGAATGCGTGCAGCATTAAGACAAATTAAACCAAATCAGTTTGAAGATATTGTTGCAACGTTGGCACTGTTTCGACCAGGACCAATGGAAAATATTCCTGTATATAGTAGGAGGAAATTAGGGGAAGAACCGGTAACGTACCCTGATGAACAATTGCAAGAAATTTTAGCACCAACGTATGGAATTATTATTTATCAAGAACAAATTATGCAAATAGCTACAACATTGGCAGGATATAGCCTTGGTGAGGCAGATATTTTGCGACGAGCAATTAGCAAAAAAAATGAAACAATTTTAGCACAAGAGCGAGAGCGGTTTGTAGATCGGTGTGTTATGAGACATGTTCATCGAGTGAAAGCAGATGCTATTTATGATTTGATTGTTAAATTTGCGAACTATGGCTTTAATAAATCTCATGCTGTCGCTTATGGGTATTTAGCGTATCAATTAGGATATTTAAAAGTACATTACGCAACTTTTTTTTGGTGTGAATTATTGAATAGTGTCATTCAAAGTGATAGTAAAGTATATGAATATTTACAGGCGGCTAAACAACAAGGGATTACGATTATGAAACCTTCAATTCAAACGGGTAATATGTACTTTGAGGTCGTTGATCAACAACTTCAAATTGGACTATTAACAATCAAACACGTAGGGATTGCTGCAGTACAAGCAGTGAATGAATTACGGAATGAGAAGCCGTTTATTGATTTTAAAGAAACGCTCTTACGACTGAAAGCACACCGTTCATTGACGAAAGCAACGATAGGTTCTTTTATTGATGCGGGAGCATTTGATTGTTTTCAGTTAAATCATGCTATGATGCATGACGAATTAGAAAATACACACCATCAACTTGATTTATTAAATTTTGATGGTGGTGGAAAGTATATTTCGCAAACAAATGAACAACCAGAATATAGCCAACAAGAATTAATGGATCGTGAAGTTGCAGTATATGGGTATCATTTATTTACACACCCACTCATCGCTTATCGAAATCAATGGTCAAAACTACCAACTTTGGCCCAAATTGGTATACATACATCGATGATTCAAATATTATTGTATGTTGAAAAAGTGAGAAGTATTCGAACGAAAAATGGTGAAATCATGCAGTTTATTAGTGGAAGTGATGAGTTTGCGCAGTGTGAATGTGTTGCTTTTCCGAAAGTATTTGCCAAATACGGAGAATCCTTACAAATAGGAAACTGCTTACTTATTCGTGGGAAAATCGAACAGCGTCAATCACAACAACAAATCGTGATATATGAAGTACAAAAACTTACGAAATAAGTGACAAGTTAGTTGAGAAATTGTTGTGAATGTGATAGCATAGTGGGTGAATGATTTAAAAATTTATTTCGAGGTGAAGTCCAATGATTAAACGTATTGGTGTATTAACGAGCGGTGGCGATGCTCCAGGAATGAACGCTGCAATTCGTGCCGTTGTTCGTGAAGCTGTTAAGCATGATATCGAAGTATACGGAATTGAGAATGGATACTACGGGTTAATCCATGAACAAATTCGACCACTCGGACGTTATGATGTAAGTGATATTTTAAGTGAAGGTGGAACATTCTTACGTTCAGCACGCTTTCCAGAATTTAAAGATCCTGCAGTTCGTGAAGAAGCAGTGAAAATCCTTAATAAGTGGGGGATTGAAGCGCTTGTTGTTATCGGCGGAGATGGATCATACATGGGTGCAAAATTGTTAACTGAATTAGGTGTAAACTGTATCGGGTTACCAGGAACAATCGATAATGATATTCCAGGAACAGATTTTACAATCGGATTCAACACATGTTTAGAAACAATTGTTGGTGCTATTGACAAGTTACGTGATACGTCAAGTTCACATCACCGCGCTTCAGTTGTTGAAGTTATGGGACGCCACGCAGGTGACCTTGCACTATGGGCAGCAATCGCAGGTGGAGCAGAAGATGTGCTTATTCCAGAAATTAATGTACCTAAAGAAGAATTATTTGACCGTTTGCGTGAAGATTACGCC
The DNA here is from genome assembly GCA_945956935.1 of uncultured Bacillota bacterium. Classification (GTDB taxonomy): domain Bacteria; phylum Bacillota_I; class Bacilli_A; order Culicoidibacterales; family ZOR0006; genus ZOR0006. The sequence goes on from CAMFJD010000001.1 coordinate 21,962, forward strand.
GATGGAAAACGTCATGCAATTATTGTTGTTGCTGAAGGGTTAGTTCTTGATGGTGTATATGAAAGTTCTGCTGTACTAGCAAAAGAAATCGAAAAAGAATCTGGATTTGAAACACGTGCGACAGTATTAGGGCATATTCAGCGTGGTGGAACACCATCAGCATTTGACCGTGTGTTAGCAAGTCGTATGGGTGCATATGCAGTAAATAAATTAATTGATGGTGTTGGTGGACGTTGTATTGGAATTCAAAATGATCGTTTAGTGGATCATGATATTATTGATGCAATGGAAAATAAACGTCATGAAATTGACAAAGAAATGTTTGATTTAGCACGTCGTTTATCATAATTTTATTTGAATAACGTGTGTTACGCAGGAGATAAAAATCGCTTGTACTGCTAACCGGTGAACATACGGGGATTGCTAATCAAGTTTAGAACCAAGTTCAACAGTATTTTACATAGGAAACCTCTCTAAAAAATTTTAGGGTTTCAATAGAAAAAATGGGTAAATATCCAAAATGAAAGGTGATCAACAACATGTTAAAAATGACAAAACAAGTATGTACTATTGGTCCAAAATCAGAAAATAAACCGATGATGACTGAATTTGTAAAAGCGGGAATGAACGTAATCCGTTTAAATTTCTCACACGGTGACTTCGCAGAGCACGGAGCACGTGTTGATGCAATCCGTGAAGTAAATGCAGAATTAGGAACAAACGTTGCTATCTTATTAGATACTCGTGGTCCAGAAATTCGTACACACTTATTCGAAAATGGTGGAGTAGACTTAGTAAAAGGTCAATCTGTTGTAATCTCAATGACTGAGGTTTTAGGAACAGCTGATAAATTCTCAGTAAACTACCCAGGATTAATCAATGACGTTGAAGTTGGTGGAGCAATCCTTTTAGATGACGGATATGTTGGATTAAAAGTAACTGCTTTAAACAAAGAAGCTGGTGAAATCACAGTTGAAGTTGAAAATAATGCATTCGTTAAAGATCGTCGTGGAGTAAATGTACCAGGTGCAATTCTTTCAATGCCTTTCTTAAGTGAAAAAGACATTAACGATATTATCTGGGGATGCCAAACTGGTGTTGACTATGTTGCAGCATCATTTACACGTCGTCCTGAAGACGTAATTGCTATTCGCGAATTATTAGACGCAAATGGTGGAGAGCATATCCAAATTATTCCTAAAATCGAAAACCAAGAATCAGTTGATAAAATCGAAGCAATCGTTGAAGTTGCCGATGGAATCATGGTTGCACGTGGAGATTTAGGTGTAGAAGTACCAGCTGAAGAAGTACCAGTAATGCAAAAACGTATTATTGAAGTATGTAATGCTGCTGGAAAACCAGTTATCACTGCAACTCAAATGTTAGAATCTATGCAAAAAAATCCACGTCCTACTCGTGCTGAAGTAAGTGACGTTGCGAATGCTGTTTTAGATGGAACAGATGCAGTAATGTTATCTGGAGAGTCTGCTGCTGGAGACTATGTATTAGAATCAGTAGAAACTCAAAACCGTATCGCAGCACGCGTACAAACTGAATTAGATCACGAAGGAATCTTAGCATTTGCTGCTGCAACAAGCCAAGGAACTGTAAATGGAGCAATCGGTTTATCAGTAGCTGATTCAGTATTAAGCTTAGACGCTAAATTTGTTGTTGCTTTAACTCAATCAGGAGCAACAGCTCGTGCTATCTCTAAATTCCGTCCAGCTGCACCAATCTTAGCGTTAGTACCTAATGCTCGTGTTGCACGTTCATTAGCATTAAGCTACGGAGTAAATGCAATTGTAACTGGCGAAATCGCTTCATTTGAAGATGCAGTTGAAATCGCTCGTAAAGAAGCAGTTGCTAATGGAGCAGTTGCTGGAGATGTTGTTGTGTTAACTGGTGGATATCCATCAGGTGAAGGAAACACTAACTTACTTCACATCATGACAATTTAATTTATTTGTTTGACAGATAATAAATAGTAAACAGACGATTATATAATCGTCTGTTTTTTTGTATAGCTATGATTGAAAGTATGGGAATGATTCAATGAATTAAATAATTCAAATCGGTAATTATGAATGAAATATGGTAAAATGGAACAAGAGAAAAGTGACAAGTGGAGGAATGAAAATGAAACTAATTTTAATTGATGGGAATGCACTCCTTTTTCGTGCTTTTTATGCTACAGCGTACAGTGGAGCAATGATGAAAAATAGAGATGGTGTTCATACAAATGCTTTATTTGGTTTTGTGAATATGATGCAGAAAATTATTCAAGACCATGAATATACACACTTATTGGTGGCATTTGATGCAGCAAAGAAGAATTTTCGTCATGACAAATATACAGATTACAAAGGAACACGGAAATCAGCCCCAGAAGAACTCGTTGAGCAATTTGTTCTCGTACGTGAATATTTACAAGCAGCAAACATTCATATGAGCGAGGTTGAAGGTTATGAGGCGGATGATATTATTGGAACATTGACGAAACAAGCAGAACAAGAGGGATTTCAAGTTGAAATTATTACGGGGGACCGTGATTTATTGCAACTTGTGAGCGCACAAACAGTTGTTCGCTTAACAAAAAAAGGTTTGTCTGAGCTTGATACATATAGTGTTGGGACGATTGCTGAACAGTATCAGCTAGTACCACAACAAATTATCGACTTAAAAGGGTTAATGGGTGATAGTTCAGATAACATACCGGGTGTGCCTGGTGTAGGGGAGAAAACAGCATTAAAGTTTTTGCACAAATATGGGAGTGTTGAAGCTTTATACGACCACCTTGATGAAATTAAAGGGAAAATGAAAGAAAAGCTTGAACTAAATAAAGATTTGGCCTATTTGAGTAAAGAATTAGCAACGATCCATACAGCAGTGCCACTTACATATAAAGTATCGAACCTCATACATAACGATTACGATGCACAAACGTTAATTGAGTTTTACCAACGTGTTGATTTTCATTCCTTTATTCGAAAAATAGAACTAGAGCAAGCGAGTCGGCAAGCACCTGCACCTACACAACAATTTGCGATTGATGAGTTGTTAAGTGGTGTTGATCAAACAGTTGTAGAAGTAGTTGTTACGCACGTTCCAAAAGTATTACTGGCATCAAACACAACGATATATTTAGAAATGCCAGCACTAAATTATCATCAAGGTGAACCGTTAGGATTTGCGATAGTGAATGAGAAGAAACAGGTTTTTATTTCGTGGAGCGACGCACTCGCAGATACGTCATTTTGTCAGTGGTTATGTGACGAATCGCAATCAAAACAAACTTTTGATGCCAAGAAATTGATAGTAGCATGTAAATGGCAAGGTATTGATGTTGCAGGAATAACATATGATATGTTATTAGCTGCCTATGTATTAAACCCAAGCTATGCAAATGACGAAGTAGGGGCTGTTGCAGCGGTATATCATGAGACGATTGCATATGATGAGCATGTGTACGGAAAAGGTGCTAAATTTACTATTCCAGAACAAATCATTTATGCTCAACATGCAATTGAAAAAGCTCAAGTAATTCATAAACTTACACAACAATTCATTGATGATCTACATGTAAATGAACAATATGATTTATTTTCAACGCTTGAGTTACCAGTTGCTAGAATTTTAGCTCAAATGGAATATACAGGAATTCAAGTCAATCAAGCAACATTATCTGAAATGGAAGTAGAAATGAATCAGCGAATTGCAGTACTTGAAACGACAATCCATACATTAGCAGGTGAAACATTTAATATTGCCTCACCAAAACAACTAGGTGTGATTTTATTTGAAAAACTAGGTTTACCACCAGTGAAAAAAACGAAAACAGGTTATTCAACAGCAGCAGATGTATTAGACAAGTTACATGGAGAACATGCTATCATTGAATCAATTTTGATGTATCGACAACTCACAAAATTACAGTCAACATATATTAAGGGACTAGCACCAATGATCTTACCAGATGGACGTATTCATACCATTTATAAGCAGACATTAGCACAGACAGGTCGTTTGTCATCGGTAGAGCCAAATTTACAAAATATTCCAATTCGTTTAGATGAGGGACGGTTGATTCGAAAAGCTTTCGTTGCCCAAGAGGGGTGTCAATTACTAGCAGCTGATTATTCACAAATTGAGCTTCGTGTGTTAGCACATGTTGCGAATGTTCCAACGTTGGTTGAAGCTTTTCAAAATGGAGAAGATATCCATACAGCAACTGCGCAACAAGTGTTCCATACGACAGAAGTGACAAGTGATATGAGACGTAAAGCAAAGGCTGTTAATTTTGGAATTATTTACGGAATTAGTGACTTTGGACTAGCAAATCAATTGAAGATTCCTCGCTATGAAGCGAAGGAATTTATTGAAAAATATTTTACTATTTTCCCTGGAATAAAGGCATATATGAAAGATACAGTAAGCTTTGGAAAAACACATGGCTATGTACAAACATTATTAAATCGTAAACGGTATGTTCCAGAATTGAACAGTCGCAATTTTAATGAGCGAAGTGCGGGTGAACGTGCAGCGATGAATGCACCAATTCAAGGGAGTGCCGCCGATATTATGAAGTTAGCGATGGTAGCTGTTGATCAAGCAATGAAAGCTCAAAATGTTCAGGCTAAAATACTACTTCAAGTTCACGATGAGTTGATTTTTGAAGTGCCAAATGAAGAAGTAGCTGTGATGACATCATTAGTGAAAACAGCAATGGAGAAAGCAATTGAGCTAGTGGTTCCATTAAAAGTCGATGCTGATACAGGAATTAACTGGTATGAGACGAAGTAAGATAGGAGTTTTGGAATTTTGATTTTATTACGAGATGTATTTTGGTCAGCTTTAAAGATCGCGTGTCTTTCTTTCGGTGGTGGTGTGAGTGCATTACCGACAATATATGATGAATACGTGACACGAAGACAATGGTTTGATGATGAGAGTTTTCAGTACTTTGTGACGGTGTCAAATGCGTTGCCAGGACCAATTATTAGCCAATTGATTGTTATGATGAGCTATGATAAACGTGGAATAGTTGGAGGTGTTATCAGTTTTTTAACGATTACATTTACAGGCCCACTGATGTTAATTGCTTTATTTGCTCTATTATATGCATACGTGCCATTCGAAATTGTTGAAAAACTATCATTTGCAGTAGGTCCAACGATTATTGCCATGCTTGTGATTTTTATCTGGCAACAGTTACAAAAATCACAGCGATTGTTAGGATGGAAAAGCAACGGTGTATTGTTAGCAGTGGCCGCATTAACAATGGTTGTTCTTAATTGGAATATCGCAATTATTTTTATTACAACTGTTATTCTGATTTTATTGCTTACACCAAATAAGGAGCGAGGTGAACAATAATGGTACTTTTTTGCCAATTTTTATTTGGTGCATTTATTACTGGATTGACTGCTTTTGGTGGTGGGGTTGCATTTATTCCTATGTTAGAGCAATTTTTTACACAGACATTTCCAATTATTCAACCAGACCAATTTTTTGAAATTGTAGGGTATGCAAGTGCATTACCTGGTCCGCTTGGTGCGAAAATTGTCGGTGCTGTGGGGTATGAATCATTTGGCTTGTCAGGGTTATTTTTTGGTAATCTCGCTTTTGATGGTCCTGGTTTAATCCTTGCTTTAACATTGTATAAATTTTTGATGAAACATAAAACACAACCTAAATTACAAGCAGTAGCAAAGTTTATTCAACCGTTTATTATTGTGATGGTTGCAAAAGTTGGCTGGAATTTACTGCAAACAGTTAATGTACAGCTACCGTACATACACGGGGTTATTTTATTTACTGGCTCACTTTATATTATTGGTTATAAAAAAATGCCTCCAGCAGTAGCAATTGTTGGTGCACTTATTTATGGATTGTGTTTCCTATAGGAAAATAAAAAATATTAAAAAAGGAGGGAAGAGTGAATGAGAAAAATTTTATTGATGACATGGCAAGATTGGTGTGATGGTTGGAAGACGGTACTACCATTTTCGCTGCTCTATCGCTTTTTATTAACATTGGGGTGCATTCCATTTTTTGGCTGGGTAATTAACTTTTTATTAGAAGGAAATTCACCATTGAACTTAGTTGATGAACATGTCATTGAACGAGCGATCCAATTGAGTCCAATTCTTTTGATTTTTGTTTTTTTATTTTTTGTGACGAGCTACTTTGAACATTATTTATGGACGCTGCTGAGTTATCAAAGTAGTCGTCACGGTCAGTTTAATTTGCGTCAAGCGTGTCAATTATTTTGTCAACAGTTTCCTAAAATTTGGCCAATTGTATGTATTCAATCTATTATTAATTTTTTTGTAGCTTTTTTGGGTGGTGGATTATTAGCTTCGAGTCCGATTCAAGACCGCTTTCAATTCCCCACGTTTATTGCAAGCTTCATTGAAAATAATCAATGGTTATTAGCTATATATATTCTCATTTTTTTGTGTTTTATTTTCTTTTATTTTCGAACACTTTTCTTAACTGCAGTAGCAATTGATTGTCAATCTACATTTCTTCAAACGTGGAAAACGAATATGAAATTGACAAAACGGAAACAAATTCGTAATATTCTTTTATTTGCATTAGTACAAATAATTGTAGCTGGGATAGGTATTACGGTTGTTCTTTTAGTGCTTGGATTGATAGGTATTTTAATTGCCTTGATTCCTAACTTGTCACTCTATCAAGCACTGATGATTTTCCAATCAGTGGTGATTGTCTTGACAACGCTTGCGATTTCAGTATGGACGCCATTGCAAGCATTTACCATTCAAAATTTTTATACTTTTATTCAGGAAGTAGATACGCAAGCTTATGTATTTGAAAAAACAGAACTATCCACACGTGTATTTATGTGGATTGCGATGGTCATTAGTGTAGCAATTTTGTTTGGAACGAGTATAGCAAGTGATTTTACGCAAGGGATGCGACCACTTATTATTGCTCATCGTGGTGCAAATGATGCACCTGAAAATACACGAACTGCGATGGAGCGGGCGATAGCTTCAGGAGCTCAAATGTTAGAAATAGATGTGCAACAAACAAAAGATGGTACCATTGTACTTGAACATGATCAGCAATTGACACGTGCTTTTGGATTAGAAAAGACACTTGACAAACTAACGTATGACGAGTTAGTAAATTATGATGCTGGTGAGTATTACTATGGTGTACCAACAGATGAAACTATTGCAACTTTACAAGAGGTAATTGAAATTGCTCAACCAACAAAAACACCAATAATTATTGAGTTAAAATCATATCGTGTGAACCAAGTACAGCTAATTGAAGCTGTAAATACGATGATTGTCGAGTTAGGCTGTGAGCAGTGGTGTTATGTCGCTAGTGCACATTATGATGAACTAGAACAATTGAAAAGTCTAAATACAAATATTAAACGACTCTATGTTTCATACTTAGCCCTTGGTGATTTTGCACAATTAGATGTGGATGGGTTTATGATTGAGAATACAAATCTTACATCAAACGCAGTGAAAAAAGTAAAAGCACAACAAAAGCTACTCTACACATGGACAGTAAACAGTGAACAAGAAGTATATGATGCATGGGAAAAAGGTGTAGATGGAATTATTACTGATAATATTGGATTACTACAAAAAATTTATGAACAAGAGCAATATAATGAATAGGAGGGATACATATGCCAGAATTACCAGAGGTTGAAACGGTACGTCAAACACTACAGCCATTACTTGTAGATCAAATAATTACAGATGTTCAAGTACGGTGGCCAAATATTATTGTTGGCGATTATGTAGCATGGATGAAATCCATGATTGAACAACGCTTTGTACGTATTGATCGCTTTGGCAAGTATTTATTGTTTGTATTTGAGAATGATGTATTGATCTGTCATCTGCGAATGGAAGGGAAATTTTATTATCAAACTCAAAGTGAAGAAATAAATAAACATGTACATGTAATTTTTACTTTAAGCAATGGCATGCAGCTGAGATATCATGATGTGCGAAAATTCGGAACGATGGAATTAGTTTCAAAATCAAGTTTATGGAAGACGAAAAGTTTGGCAAAATTAGGGAAAGAGCCATTTGAACTTGAACAAAAACCAGATTACCTGTTTCAAAAATGTCAGCAAACGAAACGAATGATTAAAAGTGTGTTGCTTGATCAAACAATTTTAGTAGGTCTTGGAAATATTTATGTGGATGAAGTATTATATCGTGCAAAAATTCATCCAGAACAAGCAGCAAATACATTGTCAAAAAATCAGACAGCTGTACTTGTTGAGGCAGCAATAGCGGTACTCAATAAAGCAATTGCTCTAGGTGGAACGACAATTCGAACATACCAAAGTACACTTGGTGTCGATGGAAAGTTTCAAAATGAATTGCAAGTTCACACAAAAAAAGGTGAATCATGTCCACGTTGTGGAACAATCATTGAAAAAATAAAAGTAGGTGGGCGTGGTACATACTTGTGTCCAAATTGCCAACGAATGGAGTAATCGCATGAAAATTATTGGATTAACAGGATCAATTGCTACTGGTAAAACAACTGTTACACAGATGTTGAAAGCCGAGGGAGTAACCGTGATTGATGCTGATGAAATAGCAGCACAGATAACTCAGAGGCAAGAGGTGTTAGATCAACTTGTGGAAGTATTTGGTACTGAGATTGTTGCGAATAATACGTTAAACCGTCGAGCACTCGCTACAATAATTTTTACAGATGAGCAACAACGGTATAAATTAAATACACTCTTACATCCTTTGGTAAAAATAGAAATGTTGAAACAAGCGAAACAATCAAAAAAAGATGTTGTTGTTTTTGATGTTCCATTGTTGTATGAAACCGACTTTTACCAGTTGTGTGAGCTGATTATTGTTGTCGCAGTCGATGAAAAGACTCAGCTTCATCGCCTAATGGAGCGAGATCAATGTACGTATGAGCAAGCTATGGCAAGAATTACAGCACAAATAGCAATTGATGAAAAAATTAAATATGCCGATTTTTGTATTGATAATAGCCGTTCAAAAATTGAAACGAATCGTCAAGTGAGAGAGCTTATCGACAAGCTAAATATGATTTAGTATAATAAATGTGGAAATATATAAACTAGGGGAGATATAAAATGGGATTCTTAGATCAATTGAGTAAACGTGCGGAGACGAACGATCACCATCCGCAACCGGAACTACGAACACATTATTATAAAGCATCGACAGCACAAGTAGCAAAAACAATCGAACATCTCGTACATGCACGTCAGTGGGAACTAACGTTAGCGAATGTTGAGTATCAAGAATATACAATTCGAATTGAAAAAGAAACAGAAGCAGTGATTAATTTATATCAAGTGAGCATGTTAGAAACAGCAGTTGATATTTATGTGAATAGCAACAAAATGCTTGGATATAGTAAGAAAAAAATTCAAGAAATTTTCCAATATTTGGATCAACATTTGCAAGCAGTTGGAAAATAAGAGGAAGGCGATTACACAATGGTTACAGATTATCGTTTCTGGCATGAGATACAGCCGACAAATCCATATGTAGTCCAAAGTGAAGGCGTTTTGAGCGAATATGACCGCAAAACGCTTTTTTCACTGTATTTACCTATTGTTGGAAGCCAAGCGATTACATTATATATGATTTTATGGGAAGAACTGTTTCAGCAGTCGACAGCACATTTTAGACTCTTAACACAGATGAATTGTAGTTTACCTCAACTTGTAGAATCACGAAAAAAATTAGAAAGTTTAGGCTTGTTGAAAACATATTGTATGCAGTCTGATGTACCACAATTTATATATGAACTTGTATTACCAGCGACACCAAAAATATTTTTTAATGATCCTGTATTGAGTGCATTGTTATACTCTTTTACCGATGATGCACATTATCGACGGACAAAGGCACAATTTGAATTACCATATGTTGACACGGCAGGTTATATTGAAATTAGTGCAACATTTACGGAAAGCTATGAACTTGAATTTTTACCACTTGATATACCGGGTGGTATTGATCATGCACCGAGTCGTCATCGTGCAGATGTACAAACAGAGCATGAATTTGATGAACAGTTGTTTTTTATGAATTTACCAAAAGGCATACTCGCACCAACTGATTTGACAAAAGAGACGATGAATATGATTGCGAAACAAGCATATGTGTATGATATTCCAGCCAATGAAATGGCTCATCTTGTCATCCAAGCAACTAATGATCAACGTTTAGACATCGAGCAATTACGTAAAGATGCTAGGAATTACTATCGTATGCAAAAACCAGCAACAAAACTTCAATTTTCTACACAAGTGCAACCAGGTCAGTTGCGTGCACCAAATATTGATGTTGAGCAAACACCACAGCAAAAGCTTGTTACGATGTTTGAGACGACCTCACCACTGCAATTTTTAACGAATCGATTAGGAAGAAAACCAAATCAATTTGAGCGTGAATTGTTAGAAAAATTACTCATTGAATATAAATTACAACCTGGTGTCATTAATGTAGTCATCGATTATTCTTTAAGGAAAACGGAGAATCAGTTCCGAGAAAGTTACATTGAAAAAGTAGCGGCGTCATGGTCGACACAGCAAATTCAGACTGTAGAAGCAGCAATGGATCAAGCAAAGAAATCAAACCAAGTGGCACTTAAAGCTCAATCAAAAAAAACATCATCGAGAAAAAAAACAGCTGTAAAAAGAACTGAAATTGTTCCAACATGGGATGCCACAAGTCCTGAACTCAGTGAAACAGAACAAGCAGAGCAACTGAGACGGTTTGAAGAATTACTTGAACAATTAAAGTAAGGAAGTGAGGTGGAATATATGCAACGATTAGGAAACAGTTTACCAAAAACACAACGTCAACAAGAAGTTGAAGATGCATTATATGAGCAATTGATTATACATCCAAATGTTCAGCAGTTTTTATCACGCTACCCAGAATTAACGAAAGTACAATTGATGGATAATTTACCAGCACTGGCAGAACTTGTCCGTTATCACCAACATTGTGAGCACTGTGCGGGTATTCATGAGTGTCCACATCCAGCAAAAGGATACCGTGCAACACTTGATCAAGATGGTTGTCGACTACAAACGACACTCTATCCATGCCATTATAAAAAAAATCAGTTAGACAAAACCCAATTTATTCAAGCAATTAGTTTACCAAAACAGATTTTATCAGCAGATTTTTTGGATTGGCAAGCACCAAGTGACCGGATTCAAATTATGCCAGCACTTGAACACTGTGCTGCGATTCGTAATGCGAAAGACCATCGTGGATTGTATATTCAAGGTGGTTTTGGTGTTGGAAAAACCCACCTATTGGGTGCTATTGCAAAAAGTTTAAGTGAGAGCGGTCTGCATTCATTACTTGTTTTTTGGCCTGAGTTTACACGTGAGATAAAAAGTGATTTTAGTGTGCTCGACCAAAAGCTTGAACGACTTAAAACAATTGATGTGTTAATGATTGATGACATAGGTGCTGAAAATAATACAAGTTTTGTACGTGATGAAGTTTTGTTGCCGATTTTGAATTATCGCATGATGTTTCAAAAACCGACATTCTTTAGTTCTAATTTACCAGTTGAATCGTTAGCGGATCATTTTAAAATTTCACAGCGTGGCGATGATGAGCCTATAAAAGCAATGCGTGTACTAGAACGCATTCACTCATTAACAATTCCGTTAACACTGAGTGGACCGAATCGACGTCGTTAAACAGAGCTTGACAGGCTACGAAAAGATGATTATAATTTTGAGTATAATAAAAAAAGCAATGATAAGGATATGATTATGACAGTATTCAATTGTCTAGAGAAGAAGTGCACGGCTGAAACATTTCTCGTTTGAAGTGATAATTACTCCCTTAGAGCTGACCTTGAAAAAGGATTCCGGTTGCATCACCGTTATATGATGTTAGAGAGTTTTTGAGTGCGAATTGCTCAAAAAAATAAAGGTGGTACCGCGATACTTCGTCCTTTTTCGGATGGGGTATTGCGTTTTTTTTACACCGAAAAATTAAAGGAGGATTTTTGAATATGATTACAATAACATTTCCAGATGGAAATCAACGTCAATATGAAGAAGGTGTCTCAATTGAAGGGATTGCCCAAAGTATTTCACCAGGATTAAAAAAACGTGCTGTCGCAGGAGTTGTGAATGGTGAAACATTTGATTTTAACCGTCCAATTGATGTTGATGCAACAGTTGAAATTATTACGAATGATATGCCAAAGGCATTTGAAATTTTAAATCACTCAACAGCACACTTAATGGCACAAGCTGTGAAGAATTTATTTCCTGAAGCTAAGTTTGGTGTAGGACCAGCAATTGAAGAAGGGTTCTATTACGATATTGATGCCGGATCTGTAGCTATTACTGAAGCAGATTTACCAAAAATTGAAAAAGAAATGATGCGCTTGGTGAAACAAAATTTACCAATTGAACGTGAGGAAGTATCACGTCAAGCAGCACTTGATTTTTTTGCAAATGATGAGTATAAAACAGAATTAATTGAAGCGATTGATAAAAAATCTGTTGTTTCATTATATCGTCAAGGCGATTTTACAGATCTATGTGCTGGGGGGCATGTGGGGATGACAAATAAAATCAAACATTTCAAGTTGCTAAGTATTGCTGGAGCTTATTGGCGTGGTGATGCAAATAATAAGCAGCTACAACGTATTTATGGAACATCACACTTCAGTAAAGAAGCATTAGCAGATTATCTTCAGTTGTTGCAAGAGCGCCGCGAACGTGACCACCGTAAAATCGGAAAAGAATTGGAATTATTTGCATTCAATGATTTAGCCGGAAAAGGATTGCCTATTTGGTTACCAAATGGAGCATCAATACGTCGCGAGTTAGAACGTTATATTGTGGATAAAGAATTACAACAAGGATATGAACACGTGTATACTCCGTGCATGGGGTCAGTTGATTTATACAAAAAATCAGGACATTGGGATCATTATCATGAAGATATGTTTCCACCGATGGAAATGGAAAATGAGCAACTTGTATTACGTCCGATGAACTGCCCACATCATATGATGGTATATACAAATAAACCTCGTTCATATAAAGATTTACCAATTCGTATTGGTGAGTTAGGGCAAATGCACCGCTATGAAAAATCAGGAGCATTAACAGGTTTAGAACGTGTACGTGGAATGTGTTTAAATGATGCTCATATTTTTGTGACACCAGAACAAATTAAAGCCGAATTTAAACAAGTGCTTGATTTGATTCATGATGTATATGAAGATTTTGGCATTGAAGCGTCGTACTATCGCTTGTCATTACGTGATCCTGAAGATAAAGAAAAGTATTATGATGACGATGCGATGTGGGAAACAGCTCAAGATATGTTACGTGATGTGTTAGTTGAAGCAGAAGTGGAATTTGTTGAAGCAGAAGGCGAAGCAGCATTCTACGGACCAAAACTTGACATTCAAATTAAAACAGCGCTAGGTCATGAAGCAACATTATCAACAATTCAATTAGATTTCTTGTTACCAGAACGTTTTGATTTAACATATATTGATGCAGATGGTAGTAAAAAACGTCCAGTTGTTATTCACCGTGGTGTTATTTCAACGATGGAACGTATGACATCGTTTTTAATTGAAGAATATAAAGGAGCATTCCCAACATGGTTAGCACCGGTACAAATTGGTATTATTCCAGTTTCAAATGAGATTCATTTAGCATATGCACAAGATATTTATGATACGCTAAATGCAATGAATTTGCGTGTACATCTTGATACACGTGAAGAGAAAATGGGTTATAAAATCCGTGAAGCACAAGTGAAGAAATACCCATATACGCTTGTATTAGGTGATTCTGAGCAAGAAGAAGGAACAGTAACATATCGTAAGCACGGTTCACAAGCACAAACGACAGTGACAAAAGCAGCGTTTATTGAGCTACTATTAAGTGATATTAAACGAAAAAGTAGAGTCGAAAGCATTTCAAAGTAAGGAACGAAGAAAATAATTGTTCACTAGAATTATTTGAAATATTAACAAGAATAAGTGTTTAAAAACTAAACTGACAAGATTGATGATTAATCTTGTCAGTTTTTTATTATGTAAAGGAATGTGATAATAGGAATAATTGATAAACACTATAAAAAATATGTATAAAACTATATAGAGAGATGAAAGGAATATTCTTTTCTAAAGAAAAAGAAAAATGCCTAAAATAAAGAGCTGAAAGATTTTTAAATAAAAGATGAATAAAAAAATAAGTTAATAGTTAAGTACAAAGAAATTAGTACATAAAATAAAAAGAGAAAAAAAATATGAATATTTAAAGACAAAAGATCCAGATTTAAAAATGAGTGTTCATAGTTATATAGATGAGTAAATGGAAATATACAAAATGAAAATAAGAAAACATTCAGAAAATATTAGATAGAAATATATTGATAATCTCGAGTGTGAGCGTATAATACTTACCATGACGAGAGCGAATAACAGGTAGTAAATATAATAATTAGCTTGCTGTTATAACAATCGCATAACCGAATACTAATCTTTCAAATGAGAAAATTTTAGGAGGGGACATTTATGAAAATGAACAAAAAATATCTTATTGGTACAGGAGTCGTTGTAGCAGTGTTAGCAGTTGGTGGGACAGCAGCGTTCTTCACATCTACAGATTTTATTAGTAACCCATTCCAAACAGGATCAACTGATATTCCAACAGATCCGAACGCGGGTATCAAAATTTGGGAAAAATTTAATACTGATTTAGTATATAAAGATTATGACCCACTCATTGGTCCAGAAGCAGCAAAAGAAGTACTGCCAGGTGAGGCGATTAATAAAGATGTACAAGTACGGAGTAACGCTAATTATAATCAATTTGTACGTGCAAATTATACGGTTGTAGGTTATACAGCAGTAATTAATAATGTTGAAACAGTTGTGAAATCAGTCTGGACAGATAAAGTATTAACTGATCCATCAACTAAAATTATAGGGTATAAAACAGATACAGGAACAAATGTAAAAGCTGATGGATCGGCACTTACAACAGCTGGTCTAATCGAAAACCCATTAGATATAGCTCTGATTAGTGTAACGTTGAAACCTTCAGGAACAACTGGTGAAACATGGACGACAAAACAAAGTGATGGATGGTATTACTATAATCAAATTCTTGCACCTGATGCAGGAACAACTGATTTACTTGACTCAGTAACATTAGCAGGATCAGCATCTAACATTTATAAAGGTCTAGGGTATAAAGTGAATGTAAATGCTAACTCTATTCAAGCTACAGATGCAGCTTGGACAGCATGGCCTGGTGTTGGAACAAAACCAACGGTTATTGATTCAACAGTGAATAATTAAAGTAGACGAATAAGGCGAAGGCTTGCTCGAATTAGTGAGCAAGCCTTCGCCTTTCATTCTTTCATGAAGAAAGGAGGGTGACATATGAAATTCGTAAAATATTTCAAATACATAGGCTTTTTACTAGTATGTATTTTGATACCGAGCAGCGTTGTAGCGAATTCAGGGGTTTTACCACCAACGATTGAATTGATTGGGGATGCGAAGGAATTATCGTTTACGGAGAGCAATGAACCTGGATTTCTACACGAATCAACATTTTTACCAGGAAATTCAATTGAGCGTACATTGATAATTAGAAATGAAAAAAATGTGGCTTTTCGTCTAAGTTTTGAGCTTGAGAGAACAGCTGCTAAACCATCTGATGTGGATTTATTGAGTAAGATAAATATTCAAATTTATGAAGGTGATAAGCTGCTTTGTACAGGTATAATAGATGAAAATAATTGTGATAATCGCCAGTTTTATGCAACGCTCAATCCAGGAGATGTGAGAGAGCTGCGGATGATTGCCACTTTTAATGAAGATGCTGGAAATGAGTACAAAAACAAAAAAGATCAATATGATTGGATTTTTGATGCGGTTGTTGCGACAGTACCAAGTACTGGAAAACCAACAGTACCAACGTTGATACCAACAACGGGAAATCCATTAGTAGATACGGGTTTGTTTGCATTAGAGATAGTTGTTTTAGGTGGTGCACTACTTATAGGTAGTCAGTATCTGTTAAAACGAAAAAAATAAAATAAAAAATGTTCAGAGAGGGGGTATTTACGATGAGAATGCGATGGATAAAAAACAAAAAAATTCAAATAATGCTAGGAATTTTCGTAATGTTAGTTACTGTTGCAACGATTCCAACAATTTTAAGTTACTTAACAAGTAGAGATAGTATTGTGAACCCGTTTAAGCTCGGAACAGTTGATGTAGAAATTAAAGAAATTTTTCCAGTACCAACGGAGATAAATCCTTGGGAAGGTCAAACATGGACAAAAAATGTTTCGATTGAAAATAAAGGTACACAAAAATCTTTGATTCGTGTAGCAATTGTTCCAAGATGGGAAAATATAGACGGCACACCATTTGCGGGAGATACGAGCTTGCTAATATTAACATTGCAAAATATGAATACAACACCAGGATGGGTCGATGGAAAAGACGGATATTATTACTATACTGAAAAAGTAATCACCGGGGGAGTAACGCTTCCAGTATTGGCAACGGTAGCATTAGATAGCGAGAAAATAGATGGTAATATTCAAAAAAGATATGCTAATAAAAAGTTAATTGTTGATGTACAAGCAGAAGCTGTACATGCATATCAACCAGCATATGAATCTGTCTGGTCAACGATGGCGAAAAGTGGTTCGACAACAGATTTAATGTTAGAAGCACTCATTGCAACACCTTAAAGAAGGGAGGAACAGACATGTTACAGAAAAAAATGTCAATTATTTCATTATTCACAGTTGTTGGAGTTGTTGGACAGTTGCTTTTACATGTATTTTCTTCAGTTATACTGGTTTTAGCAATGTCATCAATCAATATAGAGAATATTGAAAATAATGTATCATACACCCAAGATGGGATAGGTATTGAACAAGAAGCAAAAAAGCTTTCTGAAACACAAATAGAAGTGACAACGAAAGTGAAGACAACCGAAGAACTATCACAAATACTATTAATTCAAACACCACAAGAACAGTTTAATTTACAACATGATCCGAGTGTTATTCAAGTTGATGAAATACAAATAGATATATCAAAAGTTGAGTTATCTAATTTACCAGTTAATATAGAAGATAGTTCAATAACATTGAATTTAGAAAATAGTACAGTTGATATAAAAAGCGAAAATACTATTTTTTTAAGTAGTGAATCAGAACAAACATTGCTTTTAGTTGGTAAGAACTTACAGGCGAATAAAGTATATGCGTTCACTGTAATATACGATATAAACGCTAATTCGAATCCGGCTGAGTTATCATTATTCAAGTCTGAAACACTACAGTATCAATCGGTGAATTCGATGAATGATTTGAAAAAAATTGATATATCAACAATGTCGCCAAGTATTACTTTAACTACACCACAAGATGCAACATCACAAGAAGCGGAAAAACCAAATGATCCATCAATTGATGTACCATCAACACCTGATGATAGTATATCAGAAGGAAGTTCTATTGTTGAATCACCCGGACAAGATACAGTTGACTATGGAATAGTTCTCCCCGAAAAAGAATCCGAAATTTTTCCAGCAATTGCTTCATTCACACCATTGGTAGAAAATGATTTAGGACTAGAAAAAACGGCAACATTGCAATCAAACGGTGAATATGTTGTTAATTTGACTGTTAATGGAAATCCAACAATTGTTCCACCTACTGAGGTTGATATTGTTATGATTCTAGATGATTCAGGGAGTATGGCTGGAACAAGCTTAACTAATTTGAAAATAGCAGCTAAGAATTTTGTTACAAGCTTAGTCACTACAGATACAGATGTACGTATTTCATTACTACGATTTAATACGAATGCAACCCTTTATCAAGGTTGGTCATCTAATGCATCAGATTTAAATACGAAAATCGATGCTATTACAGCGGCTGGTGGGACAAACACACAGGATGCATATATTAAGGCAAATACACAACTTAAAACTGCGAGAACAGGTGCTCAAAAGTACATCATTTTATTTACAGATGGATTTCCAACATTTTATAATCAACCATGTAACGTTGGGACAACTAATCCATATTTAGGAAGTTTAGGTGTGTGTGGACCTGGTGGAAATACAACCGCAGTTGAAATAAGTAAAACTATTACTGCATATAATACGTTAGTTTCAGATAACTATGGTGTAGAGACGTATGCTATTGGTTTATTTACGACTTCAGATGCAAATGCCCAAGCAACGGCGAAAGGCTTGTTATATCAATTACAAAATCAAGAAACAACACAACAAGCATACTCGGATAAATATTTTACAAATAATCCGACGACATTGAACACAATATTTACAAATTTAGCGACTACGATAAAAGGTAAAATTTATACAGAAATGGCATATAAAACGTACATAAGTGATGTTGTTACAGGACAATTTTCATTGGCGAGCAATCCTAACTTTAGATATATCAATCATCTAGGGCAAACCGTTACTTTAACAGAGGTCAGTGGAACACCGGACGTTGGACAAGTACAGAGAGTAAAAGTAAAATGCGACAATATATCAACACCAGGAACTACTACAGATGATTGTGATAAAATTGTTGTAAATTTAGGGACTATTCAGACGCCGAAAATTCAAGTGCTATTTAATGTAAAAGCACGTGATCCATATTATGGATCTTATTCGGGTGGAACAGACACAAATATTCGTGCAGATATATCATTTACAGGGATTTTGGATAATTTACTCTATAATAGAGAGTTTCCAATTCCAAAAGTAGATCTCCCATTTATTCAGGGGAGTATAACAGTAGTGAAAGATATTAATAATTATAATTCAGATCAAAAGTTTAATATATTGGTTGAAGGTGTCAATACAACTCAGAAATTTGGATTCGATGTACAAGAAGGAGTAGCTAATAGCGAGGT
The DNA here is from genome assembly GCA_945956935.1 of uncultured Bacillota bacterium. GTDB lineage: Bacteria > Bacillota_I > Bacilli_A > Culicoidibacterales > ZOR0006 > ZOR0006. The sequence goes on from CAMFJD010000001.1 coordinate 40,943, forward strand.
GCTACAATTTTACTTGAAAGATGTAAATACGGATATTCAGCCAAATATTGATTATTCTAAAGGATATGTAACAATAGGACAGTTCACAGTAAAAGAAATTGTGCCGGAAAATTATGAATTAGTATCTGTTCAATACTGTTATGATAGTAATGCAACAACAGCGGGATGCCAAGGAACATGGCAAAGTGGTAATTTTACACTCAATAAAGATACACCACATATATACATACTTGTGACAAATAAAGTTGTCAATAATACATATTGGTACGATAGAGCAGAACTTGAGAATAATTTGCCATATACATATCTTGAACCTGTGGTGGCGTGGTTAAGCAGAAAAGATGAGAATTTAGACATAGCATAAGTACAATGTGGGGGAATATTATCTTTAATATTCCCCTTTTAAAATTGCATGATTTTTTAGAAATCTATATCTATTTTTAAGGACAGAAGAAATTTACTAGAGGTATACTTGGTCAGGACTATTGTATTTATATGAAGGAGGTGGAATTTATGCAAAAAAGATGGGATATAGTTTTGACAGGCATAGTCGTGATAGCTGTAGGCTTATTTTTAGCACTAGCATTAGGATGGTTACCAATAAAAGCACATATAGTTTTATCAGGGAGCATGGAACCAACTATTCCAACAGGTAGTCTTGTATTCTCGACAACAATTAATCCCGAAAAACTCGAAGTTGCAGATGAACTTGTATTTCAAGTAGGTGGATCTGTTGTGACGCATCGAATTGTAGAAATACATACTAATTCAGATAATACACGAGAATTTGTGACGCGAGGAGATGCAAATAATACGAATGATGCGACAGCAATCAATCAAAATCAAGTGATTGGGAAAGTAATCGGACATATACCTATTATAGGGAAGATATTATTATTCATTCAACAAAATTTATTAATATCAACTGTAATTATAGTAGTAACTATTTTAGGAAGCTCAGCAATCATTGAACGATGGAAAAAATCATAGTTGAGAAGAAGGCACTTTAAAACAGTGTCTTTTTTTTGAAAAAACTTTCTGTTTAATAAAAGGATGGGCTATCTTAAGAGTGACATAAAATAAAAAATAAGATAAAAAAAGTTGATTTAGCTATTCATTTTATTTCTATAATCGAATAACAAATTAAGATGATGTATTTCACTATTTGATAATAAAAGTAAAATTTTATATTTGGATAATCATGAGAAACAAGACACAAATGTGAAGAAATAACTACGGTCATATTTATGTTTTTTTCAATAAAAAGAAATTGGTTGTAAAGGACAATAGAAAGAATGCTGAGTATACTGAAAAAGATTCCTTACTGAAAGAAGTAGATTGAAAAATAAAACAACGAAGAAAAGGAAGAGAAAAACTTTATAGGAGGTCATTTTAGCATGACAAGTAACAAAAAACGTATTGTAATAACTTCAGCCGTTGCGGCAACATTATTTATTGGTGGGACAGCAGCATTTTTTACATCAAGTGACTTAATTACCAATATCTTCCAAACAGGAACAACGAAAACCGATAACCAAAATGAAGGAATCGATGTGAATGAAAATTTCATCGGTAAAACACCCGGTCCAGATGGTATTTTCGGAACTTCAGACGATGTAACAGTGACATTTGATAATATTATTGATCCTGCTAAAGCAGGAGAAACAGTAGTAACAGTAGGGGACAATGGTTCTTATATTTCTGGAAATGGATCGACATATGTTCCAAATGCAAACGGAACATTTGATATTATTGCACCGGATGGAACAAATACAGGTGGTAAAGCAATTGTTCAACCATCAACAGATCGTGATGGAAAGCCGATTTTCATCGTCGGACCCGCTGAAGTATTACCAGGGCAACTGTTTACAAAAGAAGTAGGAATTGATAGTGAAGCAAATTATAATCAACTTGTTCGTTCGAAATCAATTGTGACAATTTCTTCTTTGCCAGCAGGAAAAACTGAGGCAGAAGCATTACAGTATATTGATATTACATATAATTTAAATCGAGCAACGACAAATGGAATGGATGGTCAGTGGATTGGAACCGAACCATCATCAACGACACTAGAAAGCGATTGGTTCTATTATAGTAAGGTATTAGGTCCAAGCCCAGCAAGAACGGCCGACGTTATTAAATCAGTACAATTAAAATCAGATGCACCAAACTGGATGAAAAATGTACAATTTACTGTATCAATTCAAGCAGAGAGTATTCAAGCGTCAGCAGATGTTTGGACAACAACATGGGGGAAAGCTTTGGCAGAATTACCAACAGAAGTAGACGGACAGTAAGTATGTGAGCACAAGTTACTTGAAAAAAGGTAGCTTGTGCTTTTCCGAATTTTAGCGGAAGGGAGTTTAGAATCATGAAACAACTGTTCAATATTTTCTGTGTGTTTGGGATACTTTTGCGATTTTTTGTAATGCCAGTATACGCACAGCAAAGCGAATTACCTATGACGATTGAATTGATTGGAGATGCTGTAAATCTATCGTTTACAGAGACAGAAGAAATCGGATTTGTTTATGACGGAGTCTTTTTACCAGGTGAATCGGTGAAAAGAGTGTTGAAAATAAAAAATGAAAAAAATGTACCGTTTAGGCTGAGTTTTGAATTAGAGCGCGTATATTCAGATGTTGAGTATGATCTATTAGAAAAAATCAATATTGAAATATATGAAGGAGATGCTTTGCTATGTACAGGAGTTATTGATGAAAATAATTGTAATCAACGGCAATTTTATGTTGAGCTGAATCCAAATGATGAGCGTGAGTTAACGATGATTGCAACACTTTCTCTAGATGCAGGAAATGAATATAAAAATAAATATGCACAATATGATTGGATTTTTGATGCTGTAGTTACAAAAATACCGACAACAAATAATTTATTGGTGAATACGGGTGCATATGCTGTAGAACTCATAACTGTAGGTGTATTGATAATGGGATTTTCTTTTTTAACTTCAAAAATACGAAATAAAAAAGGAGAAAAAAAACGTGAACAATAGAATAAAAGCGTATGTGATTTTAGGACTAGTTTTGACCGTCTTCGTTACACTTATGATAGTTCCGTCTACGATGAGTTTTTTTAGTAATCGTGATGAAATAACAAATATTGTAGATAGTGGAAGTGTTGATATAGAAATCGTTGAAAAATTTATCCCACCGGCAACTTGGGATGGAATGAAGTATGAAAAGCAAGTTATGGTCAAAAATATTGGGAATAAGCAAGCAATAATTCGAGTTGCACTACACCCATACTGGCTAGAAAAAGATGGCGTGACTCCATTTGCGGGTGATGTATCATTTATTCAAATGAATACTGTGAATATCGGTACTCAACCAGGGTGGATTGATGGAAGAGATGGTTATTATTACTATAATGCTCTTGTTGAGAGTGGACAAGAGACAAAAAAATTACTGGAATCATTGGAAACCAAAATTCCTGAAGAACTTTCAAAGAGATATATAGATAAACAAATAAATGTCGATGTGAAAGCAGAAGCAATTCAAGCAGACATTGAAACATATACAAAAGTATGGGTATCATTATCTCAAAGTAATAGTGAAATCGATAGCTACTTGAGAATATTAATGAAACAAAGGTAATACAATGAGAAAAGGAGGAAATTAACTATGTTGCGTACAATAATATCTAAAATATCGGCATTTATAGCAATGATTTTTATAATTCAACCAGGAATAATGGTCTATGCCAGTGTAGAAGCATCGACAAAAGAGACAGTAGAGATTATGCGTGTTCAAAGTGCAGATCCTTTTACACTTGTAGATGGTCAAATAAATATTAGTCAAGTGGCTGAATATGTATCTCCAAATCAATTATCTGTAGAAATCACACTGCAAGCATTAGAAAATGAAGATGAGTTACCCTTTGTGATGAATCAGCAAGTGTCTTCATTACTATCTGTTGACACTTCAACATATAAGATTATTGATTCTGAAGGGCAATTAATAGAAGTAGAGAATGTAGAGACTGGTATACTAAGTGAGCCATTTGATACAGATTGGAAAATTGCTATGACTGAGTCGAATGAAATGAAAATGAGCGGTAAGTTAGTTGGATCAAAAGCCATAAAGATAACATACCAGGTATCTGTATCTTCGAATCAAACAGTTGGTGAAGAACACATTTTCATTAAGAGTGAGATGCAATATAAATATAAAGATGAAGTAAGAGAGATAGATTTTATTGAATTGAATCCAGTTGTTGAATTAGGTGAAGGGATCGGTGAAAACAAGGATGTAAATACTGATGTAACGATTGCTGACAATGGAAAAGACTCTGCAATTGTCACTGAAGAAAAAGAAAATATGATAAGTGAAAGTGTGGAGTCATCAGAAATAACACCAGCACCCAAAGTACGCACTGCACGCTCAGTGTCAAATACAGTAATGTCAGATGTAAATACGACAACCACAACTAACGCTAATGGGGACAATACATATACAGTTCAGTATAGTTTATCGGGGAACCAAGCAAACGTACAAGTACCGATAGATATTGCAATTTTGATAGATCGTACATCAAGTATGGGGCAACAGGGCTATGGATCAAATTCGTATATAAAAACAGCCATTGATCAATTGAATAGTATGTTATCAGATATGACTGCTTACTCTCAAAGTATAAGGTATAAAGTGTATAATATAGGTGGTTCATCAGCGAGTGCATGTACCGGAGGAATTGGGGCGAAGAGTGGATTTGGTGTAGGAAAATCTGCAGCAACGTATATAAATCATATGACAACACAATCATGTAATGGTAATGATGTCACTAATTTAACATCAGCCTTAACAACTGTATATAATGATTTAGAGGGACCGAGTACAAGTTTTTATGCAAAACGTGCAGATGCACAGCAAGTGATACTTATGTTAACGGATGGGGTAAGTAACCAAAATACTACAGGTCTTAATACGGCAATAAATAATTTGAAAGCAATTAAGACAACTGTAAATGGTCAAAGTACGGCATTACAATGGTATACTGTAGGAATGAGGCCACTAACTGCCACAACAAATGAAGCAGCAATCCGGTCAACTTTGTTTCAGATGAATACAGCTTTTACAACACAAGGAGATTATGAGAGGAAAAGCCTTGTGACAGGAGGAACTGTTGAATTAGCAAATGCACAAACATCACAAATTTTAAAAAGAGTCCAGATGTATATTGCCAATAATGTAGCTCAAAAAGCAAAATTGAATATGACTTTAAGTAGTGATTTTCAGTATGTGAGCATTCAAGATGAGATGAATGCACAAATAAATTATAGTGAAATTCCACACGTGTATGGTGTTACCTGGGGAATGAAAGTTACACCGAAAGCTAATTTGAAACCGGGAACGTATCGCGTAGATCAAGGTCAAACAACGATAACCTATCAAGACGTTGAGGGTGTATCTAAAATAATAAATATTCCACCATTGTATATGACTATTACAGCTCCGCCAAAAACGGATTTGAAAATAGATAAAACAGCAACAAAAATTGAAAAAAATTATCAACTAAATTTATCGGTAAATGGAAGTGAATCGAGTCAAAAAGCAGATATTGTTGTGATTTTAGATCGTTCTGGGAGCATGAGTGGCGAAAAAATGACAGCATTAAAAAGTGCGGCGAATAACTTTGTGGATGTTATGTTAGGTGGGAATGACTTAGATGTACAAATGTCATTAGTAACATTTGCAAACTCGGCAACTGCTGATCAGTATTGGACAGCAGATGCCACAAAAGTGAAAGAACACATTGATAACACAATTGCAAGTGGTGGAACTAATACCGAAGCTTCTTATATAGAAGCGTTAAATTATTTGAAAACAGCCAGAAAAGATGCTCAAAAATATGTCGTTATGTTTACGGATGGATTACCGACATTTTATATTGATTCTAACGGTGCTATTGGTGGGAATGGGTCAGCTACGACCACTACCGAAGTAACTAATACTAAAGAAGCATATAATAGTATTTTGACAACATATCCTCAGACACAGATGTATTCAATCGGCTTGTTTAGTGGTGCAACAGATAATACAGCACAGCAATTACTATTTGACATGCAAAATCAAGAAACAAATCGCACAACGTATGTATCAAAATATTATACGAGCAATTCTCAGTCATTACAGCCAATTTTCACGGCAATTGCGAATATTATTAAAACTCGAATTAGTGTATATGCAACGAATACTTTAATTTCTGATACTGTAGCATCGAATTTTGTTCTTGTACCAAATAGTAGTGTTTATTATGTAAATCATTTAGGAGAAAAAATACAACTGAAGCAAGTTGTAACAACACCAAAAGTTGGAGAAGTACAATTAATAAAAGATACTTGTAATGGTTTAATTCTAACTGAGACGAATCCAGCAATTTGTGATAAAATTATCGCTAATGTGGGAGATTTGGAAGTAGGTGGTGGAGTATTGACCCTGGAAATACAGTTAAGAGATGAGTCTTTTTTTGGTGAAGATATTCCCACAAATTCACAAGCAACGATTGAGTATACAGATATTAAAAACCAAAATAAAGTCCAAGAATACCCTATTCCAGTAGTAGATATAGAGCGAATAGAAGACCAGGCTGAGAGTTTATTTAACAAGGTTGCAAAAAAACTAGAAAATAATACTTATGAAATTGAATTAAGTGTATCGGGAATGGTTGATACGCTTAAACATCAAAATTCAAAAATTGTACTTGCATTTGATACATCTGAAGGGAACACGAGATTAGCAGAACAAAAGCAGTTAGCATTGACATTTATTGAAAAAATATTGAAAGAAGATAGTGATAATAGACATAGTATACAGATTATAGCTTTCAATGAAGTATCTAACAGTGTGTCTACTGGCTTTATGCGTGATATACAGTCATTAACTCAGGTGCTAAATAATATGAAAAATTCAACAAATAAAATGAGGAATTTTTCTGGTGCATATCAATTAGCAAATTACCAATTGATAACATCAACAAAGCAAGATCCAACGGCATTACGGTCATTAATTTTATTTTCGGGTGGAGTTGCAACAGAATCGCAAGAAATAGTAAAAAATAGCTATAACGCTATATTTGCACAAAATTCTATGAGTGTAACATCAGTGTATACGTTGGGGCTTTTACCCTCTTCTACGACTGAGTCCGATAGAAAAGCAGCGATAAATTTGTTTTCCATTTTACAAAATAGTGTACCGCCAAGTGATTATGAAAAAACTTTTTATCCACTGGAATCAGATTTGATAAAAAATAAAAGTTTGGAAAAAGCGTTGATTAAAGTATCTGAAATGATATATAGAAAAGTGTATGATGTGGTAGCGTACGAAGCAAGAATTGAAGACATTGTTACGGAGCAGTTTAGAATAATAGAGAATAGTTGGCGCGTGAACGGATTAAGTGAAAAACAAGATATAATATATACTTCAGGAAAAGAAGATCATATCCAAGCAGAATTAGGTTTTGTGCCAGAATATGATGGAAATGGTAATAAAAATATAGTGACGCTAAAGTTTTTAATTGAGCCACGGAATGAGTATTATGGAACAAACACACCAATAGATACAAATATAAGTGCTTCATATAATTATATTGATCCCGTTTCAAATAAAGAAGTAGTGAAAACAAAAGAAAGTCCTAAGGTAACAGTAGACTATCAAGTGGGAAGTATTACAGTTGAAAAACAAACAGATGTAGCAACGGAAAAAACATTTGATATTCAAATACTAGGGGCGAGTGATAATAATCAACAACAATTTAATTTCTCAGTTCAAAAAAACAAAGCAAAAACTATGCATTTTTATTTGCGTGATTCGAAAACGGATATAACACCTAATGTTGATTTTTCTAAACCATATGTTACAATAGGTGAATTTATGGTGAAAGAAATTATACCACAAAATTATCAACAACAGAGCATTGAGTATTGTTATGACAGTGATCAAATAAATAAAGATTGTCAAGGAGTTTGGAAAACGTATACTAATCACTCTAAAATAATGATAGATAAAGAACATGCACATATATTTATCAGAGTCTGGAATAAAAAAACAAATGATAGCCGATGGTATGATGATACAAATGTGACGAATATACTGAAATATAATCGAGTGTATGAACATACAACAACGTATGCATTATCGAAACAAGAGGATGAATATGTAGCATAAGATAGTTAATAGTAAAATAAAAACGGCTATAGTGTGGAATAGCCGTTTTTATTAAAGATTATAAGGGCGATATAGACGTAGTTTCATTTCTAGTAGTACAGTTAATTTTTAGAATATGACGTTTCCGATTCAGGCTGAGGATTATCAGCATTATTTTCAATAGGCGATTCTTTATCAGCGGTGACGTCAGTTTTATCATTTGGCGGAGTAATTGATTCGCTTGGAGGATTATCAGCATTATTTTCAATAGGCGATTCTTTATCAGCGGTGACGTCAGGTTTATCATTTGACGGAGTAATTGATTCGCTTGGAGGATTATCAGCATTATTTTCAGTTGATGAGTTTTTATCTGTAGATTCTATAGTTGTGGTATCGTTCGCTTGATTTTGAATATTTTCAGAATTCACTTCATGTTGAGGCGTAGAATTAGAATTGTTTATATTGGATCCACAGCCAGATAATGAAACAACTAATATGAAACAAATTGATAAAGTAAATACTGTCTTCATAGTATTCTCCCCCTTTTGTCTGTTGTCTATAAACCAACTATACGCTTAGAGGTGAATGTTGTCAAACGACAAAACGTAATAGTTGTCCACCTCCGTTATTCATATAAATTAATTATTGTTATTTTTCTAATAAACAAAGTATAAATTTCTAATTATCTTTTTATATTTTCTTAAATGCTCGTAAAGCCTTATTCTATGTGCTTTCGAGTATTTTTACTGTAGGAAGATACTTCACGTTTCTTTGCATATTTCCTCATGTCTTAGCTGTCAGAAGTGGTAAATAAGTAGTAAATTCATTTGTACTACTAAGCAACAAGACGCTCCTGTTGCTTCTCTTTATTCAAGCGTTTCATTTCTGCCATTGCAGAATCGAATGTTGCATGTGCGTAATAGTTCAGCGTCATGGCTATATTAGCATGTCCCATAATGTACTGTAATGCCTTTGGATTCATTCCTGCATTTGCATAGTTGGTACAGAATGTATGTCGCAAACTATGTGGAGTGATGTGTGGCAATTTATCCTCGTTATACTTATTGTATTTCTTAACAAGACCTTTCATCATGCCGTTGTAATCACTTGCCACTTTTGGATAGTTCTTTCTATTAAGAAAGAGGAAATCACTATATCCATCAATCTCAACACGCTTATCATTCTTTCGATTCGCTAACACTCGCTTAAATGCTTGATAGGCTTCTTCAACCATAGGAACTTGACGTTCGCCACTTTTGGTCTTTGGTGTTTCAATGTAGTACCCAATTTCAGTATCTCTCAATAGCTGATGGTCTATATTGACAAGACGATTCTCAAAATCTAAATCTGGAAGTGTCAAACCACCAAACTCTGAAATACGAAGACCTGTTTTTAAGAGTATCAGAATTTCATCATAATTTTTGCTGTAGGTTTTATCAGCTTTTGCAAAGGCTAACAGTTTTTCTTCCTGTTCTTCTGTTAGTACGGTCTTAGGGACAGTATCATCATCAAGAACTGCTTTCAGTTGAAAGTCAAATGGATTCTTCCGAACACAATCATCTTGTATAGCAATATAGAATGAAGCCTTTAAAGAACGTTTGTAGTTATTGATGGTTTGATAAGCATAACCATTTTCACTCATTCTAATAGCCCATTCTTTAGCGTCTGATGGCTTAATACTGTCAATACTTCTTACACCTAACTTGTCTTTCTTCAAAATATCCATAAGATATTTGCGTCCAGTTTCAGTGTTTTTTCTAACCTTTGGTCTTTGAGCGTTCTGTTTTGCGTAAAGCTGGCAGAGTGTCATTTTCTTTCCTACAACATCAATACCATCATGAATGTCTTTCTGTAACTCTGCGATTTTCTCTCTAAGTGAGATACAATCACGCTTTCCTGCTGGTACTCGGTCTGTAGCCACAAGTTTCCACGAGTAAACAAATTGCGGTTCTCCAAATGAATCTATATATTTGTATAAGTATCTTCCGTCTTTTCGTTGGCTCTCTCCAGTCTTTAAGATTCGACCTTTATTGTCACGTCTTTTTTCTGACATGGCATTTGCTCCTTTCCTTTATGGAAAGAGCCTTGATACGACTTAATACTATTTTATCATATACAAGACCCTTTGGCGACGCTAGATTGCGTCCAATGTATCTATAATTTTTTCAAATTGTTTTCGTTTAATCTGAATACGATTGCCATTCATAATCAGCCAATTTGCATTTTTATTTTCCTCTGCCAAGCGTCGTAGCTTGTTTTCGCCAATACGAAAATATTTTGACGCTTCTTCAATGGTTAGGGTATAACGTTCCCAAATAGGAATGTCAGTCTGCTTCATAAAATCCTCCTTTCCAAATCACTTATTTGGATTTCATAAAAGTTGTTTTACCAGCAATCGAACAGCTTTAGCAAAGCTCACGGGAGTTCCACCCCTGCATGGTTCTCATGTAGCCATACTCATTGCCTGCGACGGTTTTATCACGCTCGGACTATTGACTGTATGGGAGTATCATTATCACGATAAGAATGTCGTTGCAGGCAATCCTGCTAAAGATTGCTTCTCGGATCACTAACATGAATCGCTCGCTATCTTTATAAGATAGGTCATGGCGGTTAGTTCCGTTGGCTCTTTTCTTATCGAAACGTATTCGATTACTTTTATTCAGTTTTCAAAGAACAATGGCTCGTTAGCCTATCAAAACACATTGAAAGCTCAATATGCTTTGGTGGAATAACAAACCTCCCTGTTCGGGAAGCGTGGAATGGTTTAGCACGCTTCCACGAAAGGAGAGAGGATATTACTTAATTTCAAATGACAAAATCTTTGTAATCAGTCTGGTTTCCATTCTTCCACGTAAGACTTCATCAACGACCATACTTTGATTGCCATACTCATCTTTCATCAGTCTAAGAGAGCGTTTTGTAATGTACCCTCTGTAATGATGAAGAATCTGGTTAATCGCTTCTGTATCGCCATCACAAGCCCTTACAATCATTGGAAACGGAATTCTGGAATATTCTTTTCTCATTCTTCATTTTCCTCCTCCATAAACTTCTTGATTAAGTCTAGTCCACTGGTTCTATGTCGATAGACAGTAGAGCGGTTCAATTTCAGTAAATCCGCTATTTCTGAATCACTCATGTCCATAAAATAGAACAGCAGTAGGATTTCACGCTTCTTGTCTGGCAATTCTTTTAGTGCTTCACTCAATAAATCATTTTCGATACCAACAGAAATATCATTGAGCGTAAAAATTTGAAAATCAGATGAATAGCTGTCTGTCGTTGCAAACTGATTGACGAGATAATCGCCAATATCCGAAAAGGACACTTCACGCTTTGCCAGCCTTGAAAGATAAAGGAAATAATTCTTCCGCTCGTCGTCCATAGCTCGCATACAGATAAAATCAAACTGATGTTCAATTCTCTCTTGAAAAGAAGATGGTTTCATGTTTCTCACCCCCTTTCTTTGGAAAGGAAGTGAGCTTTGCTCTTTTATCTCCTTTCACTCTTACTCCCAATGTGAAAGGGCGATTTGTTGCATTAAGAATTGAAAAAACATTAAAAAATATCCAGAGATACAAAAAAAGCACATAGACAGATTGATTTCTCTGTTTATATGCTTTAATTATTCTTGTTATATGATGTATAAAACCACATCGATAGACGTATTTGTCTATTGCTGGTGGATAACTTTTTTTGATAACAACCTAGGAATCAGACTATATGTAATATATCTCATGGCGACGTTTATCTCCATTAAACCGCCATTTGAAAGTGAGATTTATATTTTTACAGCACGAATAGCATTTCCAAACAACGGTTTTTTTATTGAAGTTGAGTAGTGCTTTTAAGAATGTAATTTAATAGGAACTGAAAAACTATTTAACACGTTTTTCTATACCTGTTTCAAATTCAACAGGAACAGTAAAATGTATAGAGGTGGTCTATTATGCGTAAAAAGGAAGATAGATATGATTTTAGAGCCTTTGGATTAGCCATTAAAGAAGCTCGATTGAAGCAAGGTTTAACTCGTGAACAAGTGGGAGCATTGATTGAAATTGACCCACGTTACTTAACCAATATTGAAAATAAGGGGCAACACCCAAGTATACAAGTTCTTTATGACCTTGTATCATTACTTCATGTGTCCGTTGATGAATTTTTCTTACCTGCCAACGATCTTGTAAAAAGCACCCGACGATTACAGATAGAGAAATACATGGATAGCTTTACAGACAAAGAACTATCCTTAATGGAATCTTTAGCCAGCGGTATCAACGAAGCAAGAAACATCGAAGACTAATTAAAAGAATCCATACATAACGGAAAGAGCCGATAAAATGAGATTGTATTAATCTCATTTTATCGGCTCTGCGTCTTTGCGTCTGGCTCTGTAATCACAGTTACTTTGAACTGCTTTATTTCAATTAAATTTTCTTGTCTGCATTTCGGACAATAGAGGGGGAATTTTTTTAATTCAGTATCTTCCCTTATCTTTAATCGTGTTTTATTTCCACATACAGGACACAATATCCACTTGTAGTTTATAATAACTATCTCCTCCTTTACACTTTAATTCAAATCTTTATTAAAAAATATTTCATCTTATTTAACAAGAAACCATATTTATATAACAACATAAAATACACTAAGTTATTTTATTGAACATATATCGTACTTTATCTATCCGACTATTTGGACGACGGGGCTGGCAAACAGGTTCACCGGTAGTAACATGGTACCCTTTTAACTCTGTTAAACAAACACTACGTCCATTTGTAAAGAAAGTTAAATCACTACGATATTCTTGAATACACCGAGCAGGGATTTCTCCACTAAGAATGACCTCATTATTTTTCAATTGAGTGTCTACGATGTTCGCACAATATTTAGGAGCATCGTTGTATGCTCGTGAAAGATATTCCTGTGGCGCATAAATTTTAAAACTAAGATATGGCTCTAACAATTCTGTTCCAGCTTTTTTTAAGACTTGTTCCAATACAATAGGAGCAAGCATCCGAAAATCTGCTGGGGTACTAACAGGGCTATAGTATAAGCCATACTTAAAACAGATTTTACAGTCCGTCACATTCCAACCATACAATCCTTGTTCACAGCCATAGCGTATCCCCTCCATAACTGCATTTTGAAACGATTGATTTAAGTATCCAAGAGAAACCGAGCTCTCATACTGTACTCCGCTCCCTAATGGAAGCGGTGCTACAGATAGACCAATGGAAGCCCAGAAAGGATTCGGTGGAACTTCGATGTGAATGGTATACTCTGCTTTTTTTAACGGTCTTTCCATATAAATGACTGTAGGCTCTTTTATTTCTATCTCCACATGATACTTTTCTTGCAGCAGAGCACAAGTCACTTCCATTTGTACTTTCCCTAAGAAAGAAAGTATGATTTCATGTGTCGCAGAATCCACATAATATCGCAGAAGCGGGTCACTGTCGGAGATTTCTAAAAGTGCATCAAGTAACATTTCCCTTTGTTGAGGTTTGCTCGGTTCAACAGTCGTTTGCAGCAGAGGGAGGGGATTTTCAATTCTCTCTCTCTGTGGCAATAGCTTTGTATCTCCAAGAACACTATTTAACTTCAAAAACTCATTCTGCAAAATAACAATTTCCCCGGAATAAGCCTTATCGATTTTACATAATTCACCATTTATTGAAGTATACATTTCTGTAATTTTTATTTTTTCCTTTTCCGATATTCTAACCGAATCTCGCAAATGCAGTACGCCACTATAAAGACGTATATATGCAAGACGCTGTCTTTTTTCCGAATACTCAATTTTGAAAACTTTTCCGCAAAGTTCAGACTGACCTCGATGTGTTGATGAATAAAATTTATTAGTAATAACTTCTATAAGGTTATCAATCCCTATATTACTTTTTGCACTTCCATGATAAAGAGGGAACAGAGAACAATTCTGAAATCTTATGCTTTCCTCTTGTTCGAGTTCCAATGCTTCTAATGATTTACCGGACATATATTTCTCTAAAAGGTCATCGTTTCCCTCTATTACCGTATCCCATTGTTCAGATTCGGTAAAGTTCGTCACACACATATTAGGATACAGTTCTACCTTCTGTTTGATTACAATTTCGGCAGAAAGTTTCTCTTTAATATCCTGATAAACCGTTGATAAATCAATTCCATTTTGGTCAATCTTATTGATAAAAAAGATTGTGGGAATCCCCATTTTCCTAAGTGCATGAAATAATATACGAGTTTGTGCTTGTACGCCATCTTTTGCAGAAATCAGTAGAATTGCCCCATCTAAAACTGATAATGAACGATATACTTCTGCTAAGAAATCCATATGTCCTGGCGTGTCTATGATGTTCACCTTCGTATTTTCCCACTGAAAAGAGGTTATTCCTGTCTGAATTGTAATTCCTCTCTGACGTTCTAAAAGCGTATTATCCGTCCTCGTTGTACCTTTGTCCACGCTTCCTAATTCTGTAATCGCTCCACTGTTATATAATAAGCTTTCTGTTAAGGTAGTTTTTCCTGCATCAACATGAGCTAAAACTCCAATATTAATAATTTTCATGTGATTTTCCTCCATTCAAAAACCCAAAAGGGCATAAAAATCCCAGTGATAAATACTTTTATCACTGGGATTTTTATGCATAACCATAGGCATAAAAAGCATACAGATATTCTCCGGATACTTTAGAATCACATGATAAAGGTATTTTTAAACTGGGTACAAAAAACTAAGCCCTCCTAAAAAAGGACATCCAATTATTTGTTCCCACTATCAAATTGACAGTTTATTTAAGAATACCTTGCCGCATATTTATTAACTCCTTTTAAATAGATACTTAAATAATAGCACGTAAGAGCATATTTGTAAAGGAATCTCCAATTTTTTATCAAAGAGAGTACGTGATTACAAAATAGCTGTAATAATGTACCAATATTTGTTATTCTATAATCTTCCAGTTACTTCCGCTCTTTTCAAGTACCAAGTCATATTGCTATACCTGCGTTGCTTTAGTCTGCTGGTCGAGGTACTTCACTGCCAGCGATACCGTGATTTGATTACCCTTGCGATTGTAAATAGGATTTACCAGTTCTTGAAAGATATATTATTTGCCGGTTGGTTTTAATATCCCATCATTCACATTGTAGGAAAGTTCACTGGCTGTCGCTGTAGGATAGAGCTTGAAGAACGTCGTTAAAAACTCATTGATTTCATTGGTTGTAATGGAATCAACCGTCCCCTCACTTTCAATGGCTTTTGGTTTATAACTTGATTTCTTAGGTATGTTGGTAATGGTCGGATTCTTAACCAGTACCATATTTCCAGAACCATCTACATAGACACTCACTATATAAGCAGAGTGGACGGTCTTTGTATTTTCTCCCTCTGTAATGAGCTGGTCTACACTGTAGGTTACATTAAACTCATTGTCGCCAGTTGGCTCTACCGTCCATATCTGAAATCCTCTTACAGAAGACGATACAGGAATATCTTTGCGTACTGTATCAACATTGAGAGCTTGAAGTTCATCTGTCAGATAGCCTTTTAGACTTTCCATTCGATTATCAATGGACTTATCGGATTGCTCCCATGAATAGTAGACTTTCGCAAAGTTCTCTACAAAATTTTCTACATGATGAGTATCAACGTATTCCTTTTCTATGATAGTTGTTTCGTGAATAGTATGAGTATCTATAGCTGTAAAGTGCTTGAATATCGCAAAGCTGAAACTAAGCCCTAAAAGTACCCACAAGGCAATCACAACCTTTTTATGAGGATTGACCTTATAGACACGAGGTTTCTTTTCCTTTGGTATCTGTTTTTCTTTATTCTGATTTTTTCTAAATTTCATCATTAAATCTTCCTTTCTCATTGTTTGATTCGTCCTGCTCCCACTAAATGCTGTTGCCAGTAGGGGCTTGTTAAGTCGGCATAACCGATTGGGTCGCCTGCATGAAACATACGGTTATTGCCAAGGTATATCCCAACATGAGTAATATAAGAGCCAGCGTTATAGGTAGAATGAAAGAAAACCAAATCGCCAGCTTGTGCTTCCGATAGTGGGATATGCTGGGTCACATCATATTGCTGTTGTGCGGTTCGTGGTAAGTTAATTCCAGCTTTTCCATACGTCCATTGTGTCAGTCCGCTACAATCAAAAGAAGTAGTCGGGGAAGCTCCACCGTAAACGTATCGCCAGCCCTCATATTTCAGTGCTTCGTCCATGATGGCTTGTACCGTATCATCATCAAACTCTGTTGTGACAAGATACTGCGTTACCAGTTGCACATAAAACATATTGCCATAGTTGTATCGCCAGCCCCCATTGATAGGTATGGCTATGGGATTGGGGTAAGACACTTTTTCGCCACCTGAATACTCTTTTGAGAAACTTTGAGCCAGTTCAAAGGTATATTTATTTCCACGATTAGCCACATACCCTAAGAAACCACCACCATAATTGTAGGACTGGATAACCGATTCTAAATCTACACTGAGCCTTTCGCTACTGGCTAATAATTCACTGAAATACTTCACACCTTGCTTAATGGATTCTTCTGTACTCAATGAATTAGGTGGAAGACCGAGGGATTCCGAGGACTGCATAACATCTTCCGCAGTACCGCCCGATTCCACCTGTATAATCGCAAGAAGTATGTTGACATATTCTTCAACGCCATATTCTTTGGCATATTTTTCTACCATAGGCTTATGAGCCAGCACTTCTGCGGAAACATTCACACCTCCATAATGAATATTGGAAATTCCGCTGTCCTGTTCATCTGAAAATAAAATGGCAACAAACAGAAGCAGTGAGAAGACCATCAAGAATAATCCAGAACCACCAATCACTAAAGTTTTCAACTTCATGGTTTCTTACCGACTTTCTTAATGGTGGCGGTTTTGATTGGTGGTCTACTTCTTGTATTTTGTAGTGGTACTCTTTGAACAGTAGACGGACGTTCTTTTGTGATTGGACGTTGTGAAGTTCTATCTGCTGTAGTGGTTGAAGTTGCTGGCTTTTGAACGGTTTTTTCTTGAACGGTATTGCCTTGGCGTTCCACTTTTGGACTTGAAAAATCGGACTTAACTGCTGGACGCTCTTGTTTGGCTTGTTGAGATTCCTTATATGAAGTCTGAATATTAGATTGTTTTGAGGTCTGTTCATCATGATATTGTTCTTGTCTTGTAGTCGGTCTTTCATGAACAGAAGAAGCAGGCTGTTTTTTCTGTTTGACCTGTTCCATTTCAGAGCGACGCTTCGCAATGGTTTTTCGCCTTTGTTCCTGCTGTTCCTTGCGTCCACTGGCTCTGTCCGCTTTGGTTTGAGAAATACTACTGGTTAAATCACGGACATTCTCTTTTACTTTGGATTTTCCTTGATATACTGCATATCTTGCATTGGTCGGCAAATCTTTAACCTGTTCTTTCAAACCACTAGCAGTGTCTACCATTCTGTCTTTGGTATCAGCTACTGTACCGATGGTTTGACCGATACGTTTTCCAAGTGTTGATTTTTCCTTTCCGTCTGGTCGGGAGTGATCTGCTTGTGTCCTTGCAGAACTCCCCGAACCCGACTGTCCTTTTTTACCTGTAACAATGGCAGACCCAGCCCCTAGAGTAGTCATGGAACGTCCAAGTTTCCGCTGTAGACGGTGCATGTGAGCGTGCATAAGCATACGAGGTTTTCTCATCACACGACTTCCCACACTTTGAGAATCGTTACTCTGTAGAGAAAACATACTCATTAAATCGCCCAGCTTGAAGTAGATTCCTGCAAAGGTCACAATCTGTAGAAAAGCAATCAAAAAGAACGGATAACCAGCCGATAAGGTATAGAGCATGGTTGAAATACTAAATGCTGTCGTAATAATCAATGTGATTCCAGCTCGTGTCAAAATGGTATTAAAGAGCTTTGTTATGGCTCGTTTTGACATACCATCAAATGATGGAATCATGCTTAAAATAAAGCTCACAGGCAGAAACATAGCATAGATGATAAAAAGTACCTGCGAGAAAATCATGATTCCTGTTAATAGGAATACAAATATGGAAATCCCAATATTGAAGACAAATAGGAAGAAGACTGTACCTAAACGGTTAATGGTCTTTGTAATGGTTAGATTGGTATTGCTTCTGTCTTCAATTTCTTCCGCAACAATTTTTTCTCTGTCTTCGCCATTGTTGGAATCTGGGCTGGTGGAGAGCAGGCTTTCCACACGGTCAATACCGATACTTTCAATGTCTGAACTGTTGTATTGAAGCAGTAGCCACGGTTGCTGAACCTGTATGGAAAACAGGCTATCTCTGATTAAGTCCACGCTGTCCTTGCCTTGACTATCGGAATGGGGCATGACAATCTTCGTGCCAAGTGATAAACTGGCATTACTGATGTCTGATGAAAAGTCATTGATTTTTTTAATGTAGTCGGGAGCGTAGGCAATAAAGGAAGCCGATAGGATAAACACCAGCACAAAATTCATAATGGCATGAATTGCCTTTGTGGTTTCTCTCTTTATCAGTCCCGTATAGGCAACATAAACCCCAAGAACCAAAATCAAGAGTAAGAGGAATCCAACATAGAAACCCTCTGTTGAAAATCCGTTTGCACTCACACCAGCTAAGGTCTGCATATTCTTACCAATGGAATCTGCTGTAGCGGAAATGAAGTCTAAGGAATAGGCTTCCTGTACTAAGTAACCTGTCGCATTGGAAACATACAAACTGATTGTCCAAATAAAATTGGTAATGGCATATAGTCCATACATGACCTGTTTTCCAATCCCGTCCGACCAGTTCCACGGAAGCCAGCCCCAGCTATTATCCACATAAAAATCCAGTTGATAGTTTTCAAGTGGGTATCGGCTGTATTCATTTGCCACATTGACCGTATCATCTACCAAGCCCGCAGCTTGAACCACCGTTCCCAGCATGGCTAAAAGAAAAATGGCAATCACAAGTGTGAAAGCCACTGTCATTGCCACTTTACCTAGACGTTTCAGCGTCCAGTTTGATTTTATTCTGTTTACTATTGATGGTTTCACATTTACACCTCTTTTCGCACAGGTGGTCTGGTATCAAAGGCATGGAGCAGTTCTTCAAATACAGGGTGGAACTGTATCACACCGACACGACCATATAAATCACTGATAAGGCATTGCCCGTTTTCCAAATCACGCAATCGCTTCTGATTGTTTTCGTCCTCTGGGTCTACACCAAAAAAGGCTAAGGTCTTTTTAATCTCGTTAAGGTCAGTGGAACGAAATGCAAATTTTAAGCCGAGGTTATTTTTCAGTTTTTCATCTAAGAGGTCGTCTGTATTTTGGGTCACGAAATATACCCCAGCGTTCATAGCACGACCAGCCCGAACCAGCTTCATAGATAGTGTTTTTCCTTGTGCTACCTGTAAAAAGCTCCATGCTTCGTCTAAATCTACAATCTTGAAAATGCTTCGGTCTGTATGGATAAAGTCTAAAGCAAAGGTACTAATGACAATCAGCATAGCAACGGATAAAAGCTCCATAGTGGTATATTCCTCAAAGGAAGTTTCCTTGTCGGGAAGTACCAAGTCCGCAACCTGTATAATGTTCAGTTGTTTTTCTAAGCTGATAGACTGCTCCACATAACCATTACTGAATAATAAATGTGCAAAGTCATAGTCTGTAAAACTTTCGATATGGTCGGCTATACTGGTACTTAGTGGCGTATTCTCAACCCGTAATTCCTCAATCACTTTCATCAACCCTCGTACTTCACTATTGGTTACTGCACGAATGGCTTTTCTAAGGATTGGGAAGCGTTCCCCATCACGAGAGGAAATCCCCGTAAGGAATGTCAGAATATCAATAGCCAGTGATTCAGAATCTTTGGGATTTTTCATAATCACATAAGGGTCAAGTAAGCCTTTGTTTTTCTCATCAGAAGTCAGAGTGACGATATTGATTTCATGGGAAATCTCTGGCAAGGTTTCTTTCCATCTGCCACGTTCTGCTTTTGGGTCTACAATCACTGCTTGTGCCCCATAAAGCACCGCATAATAGACGATAAGGTTATTCGCAAAGGATTTACCACCACCCAGCGAACCAACAAAAGCCGACGCTAACGCATTGGTTACTGAACCCTTAACCCCTTGACTGGCAAGAGCAGGTTTCAGATAGACATTGCGTCCAGTATCTAAGCTGTAGCCAACATAAATCCCCTCATTTTCCCCCAGCATTTGAGTAGCACCAAAACCTAAACCAGCGAGGAAATCAGAGGTCACGTATTGAATATAATCATTCATATAACGCTTGCTGGCAGGTAAAAATTCTTCATGTAAGCCGAGCATATCCCCAAATGGTCGTACCAGTTTTACGCTTAAATCGTCATAAAAATCTTTCACTTCATTACAACGACGTTTGAGTTCGTCAAGATCATTTGCTGATACCCTTACCACATAAGACAGCTTGTACATAGATTCCTTGCTTTGGTCTAAATTGGTTTCCAGCTCATTCACACTTTCCAGAGCTTCCGCCACATTGGAGCTGGTTTCATTATCACTTTGCCAAGCGTGGTTATCCAAGTCTTTCAGTTCTTTCTTTTTATTGCGGACAGTAGATAGGGCTTTACGATTCGCTACAATTTCCACATTCATTGACGTATCAATCGGGAATGTAAATTGCTGTTGCTGGTAGTAGAAGATTTCAGAGGACGGGAAGTCCAGTTCTCCGACAATGCTGTTAATGGTAAAGTAAGCTACATAGACGGTTTCATCTTCCTGCTGGATTTTCAAATATCGCTGTTTTTCTTCCACCAAACAGCGAGTAGGCTTAATCAAGTCATAGTATTTAATCAGCGTTTCATTATCCAGCTTTTTCTTTGATAGATGGTACTCATACTCTTCATAGGCAGTGCCTGTCTGTCCGTAAAGGTGTTCAATCAGATAGCCGAAGTCGTCCTTATCTAACCTGCGGATTTTGAAACGACGAGAGATTTTATTTTCTAAGAGCTTTTCCATCTTCTGAAAACGCAGGATTTCATCATTACTCATACTAACAAAATCGCCCATCAGCTTATGGTTCACATCATAGACAAAATCAGACAAAGCATTTTTTGCTTCAACGGTAAGACTTTTCATAGAAAACTCCTGATCGTTGAGAAGCAACTTAAAGCCGATAAAGAAACGGTAGTTCACTTGATTTTCGCCAATCATGGATATTAAAGCGTCTGTCTGTTGGTCGATTTTGTCATAGGCAACCGCTTTGAGCTTGCCAGTGACTTCATTTTTGGAACGCTCTTGTGCAGAACGTATGCTGGATTCTGTACTGATTTGTAAAGCATGAATTTTGCCATCACGATTTTGTGCGATAAGCTGTCTGAAAGAATCATGCACTTGTATTTTCTGTTCTGGACTTAGAAATGAGTAATTGTAAGGAACAAGCTCATAGTAAGCATAACATTCCCCGTCTTTATTCCAGACGAGATTGTTTTCAATGTATTTAATTGGATATGCCATAAAATTCACTCCTAACTGCTGTAATGGCTTCTTGTGGCTGGTTTCTGCCAAGCGTTACTTTTTTTCCTGCATAGGTCAGCTTTGGTCGCAGTGCATAAGCAATGACAGACTTCAAAAATCCATAAGGCTTTTTACCATCAAAAGTTTTTGTAGACATAAACCATGTGAAAGCCACAGGAATCCCAAAGTATTTGAGAAATGCTCCCTCTATCATGGAAAGAGGGGGCAAGTTGCCAAGTATCATCACTGCAAAGAGTGACACGACAAACCATGTCATTTGCGTAAAGGTTATGGGAAACGGAAGTCTAAAATCATTGATAGAATACAGTACCTTTTCCACAGACCAGATACTGGTATAGCTTCGTATTTTCTTCATGTAATCAATCCTTTCATAAAAAATAGGGGTAGCTGATTGAGCCACCCCGTAAAATAGAAAATCTGCCAGTAGTAATGTACCGACAGATTTAATAGACGATTTCAAAAATCCCATGATTGGTTGAGATAAACGTTCCTGAAAGGTCTAAATCCCGACCATAGGCTTGATAATCAATATAGTTTTGAAGACTAGCTGGTACTTCGCCTAAAGCACCCGTTTCTTCAATGTAGTAGCGTGCCACGTCATACATATCATCACAATCGGAATGAATGATAATATCCTCTTGATGTTCGCTTAGTTCTTCAATGCTTGAAAAATGAGTGAGCAGAGCAGATAGCTCCGATTGTAATTCTTCGGGTAATTCCGATACCATTTCCCATAGTCGATTGAGTTCGCCAATGGAAGTGTATTCGTCAACCGTAAAGGGTAACTCGTAGTCATGAATGGCGTATTCCTCATATTCATCATTCAAGCCGATTTTCTCTTTGACTTCCTCAAAGTCAATGGGAAAGGTAAACCACGCACCGACCAATTCGCCCTCATTGTATTTGCCTAAATTCGCAATATAGACTTGCATATCGTCCATATATTCACGTCCTTTCTTTGTAGAGATTCAAAAATCCCTACCGCACTTCGTTTGGTGTACCATTCCTTTGCGGAACATAAGAAAACCACTTATATTCCACAAAAGAACGGTTTTATTTAAGCACCAATAATGCGATTGAATAGCTCTAGTAAAATGTCTTTTACTCCAGCAGCGTTGAAGACTAAGCCAACCGCAATAATCGCAATAATTAAAAAGCCAATCAGTTTGCTAAACTCACGCTTGAAGCCAAGATACAAGCCAATCACAACGATTGCTAAAAGCACCAGTGATTGAGCGTTTGATAGAAACCAGTTATAAAGGTTTTGTCCAAAATTCATAAAAATGTTCTCCTCTCTATATTCAATGAATTTGTATTTGAGTTATTTTTTTGTTGTTATCACGTCCTGTTCTTTTACTGACTGTTGCTTCAAAATCTGCTTGTGTCGGTCTGTCAGTTTCGCATGGTCGAGAATGTCTTTTACAACCTGCGTCTGGTTGATTTCATCAAGTTTAATCGCAACCTTTAAGGTCGGGGCAACTTGATGAGATAGCCAGTTCAGCGTCCTTTGGAAGGAGTAAGGCTCTGGTTTTGTGGTTAGTTTTAATCGTTCACGATTGTTCCCAATAAACCAAGCCCATTCTTCATTCAGTTTCCAATCAGAACGAGGTTTGGAATCGTCTTTATCTACAAAACGGATATACCGATTGATAATTTTAAAGGCGGTATGCTCTGGATTGTCATAGACGAGTAAATCACGGACTGCATAATAGGCACGCTCATTTTTCAATCGAATCTCAAAACGGTTTTTTACTTCTGCGTCTTCAATGGGAATATCATTTTTCTTGTACTGCTCGTAGTCCTTTTCATAGATACAGAAATAAACTTCACTTTGTAATGAACCGATATAGAGGGTGTTTCCCATACATTCCTTTTCCTCTTTGCGTACCAGTTCGCCACTGCGATAGCTTTTAAAACTGCGGAAGACGGAGATACATTCTTCCTGTTGGCACTTTTCAGTGAGTACAGGGATATTTAAAATCCCTGTCTTATCGTTAATGGCAAGGTCAAGGCGTTTCATCACACCGCCAGCCACCAAAACGTCCATAAAGAACTCATACCAGCTTCTTTGTTGTGCCAGAAGATAGCTTTCAAATTGTCTGCACCCACGACCTTTCAATTCCACCAGAACTCCTTTGTCCAGTTCATGGGAGCAAAGGACGAATATGTCGCCTAAAGCATAATGCTCTGAATAAGAATAGAAACCATAGTCCTCATGAAGAAAATAGGACAGTTTCAGTTGTAAGATGTTTTCGACCACCTGCTGTACGTCTGTTGTCGGAAAGCGAATTCTTACATAATCAAACAGCATTTCAAGGGGAGCGTCGGGATTGAAGCGTTCCAGAGCTTCCCAAAGGGACTGCTGTAAATCCTCTGATGGCTTGACTTTTCCTGTTTCAATATCGCTTAGATACTGCCTTGTAATACCAGTCGCAACAGCTAAACGGTTTTGAGATAGTCCATAAGCCAAGCGTTTTTCTTTTAAATGCTGTAACCAAGTTTGTTCATTCAGTAAAAATCCCTCCAATCAAAAAGGCGTATGTCAACTTTTAAAGCCCATTTGACATACGCTGAAATTTTGTAAATCCCTTGTAACCAAAGGATTTTCTAATGTTTTTTTGACTGTTTCCTGTCGATTTGTACCCCCCTGTTAGATACGGGGGGTTAAGTGCTGGCGTGGCTATTGCCACACCAGCCAGCAAGATCAGTCCACACCTGCGACTTCCGCTTCGCACGTCGCCTGCGTGGACTGTCTGCTGTTGGATAACTTTTTAATTTCCTCCAAGAAATCATATCCTTTTGGTACAAGGGGAGTATAAAACTCTGATATGACACTTGTTCCTACATCAACATAGCCACGACCTTTGATTCGCTTTAAGAAGAAATCCTTTTGTACGTCACTGCCAAACATCATGCCATAGCCCATTTCAGACATACGACCTAAAGCCACTCTGAAATTAAACTGATCACGGATTCCGTCGCCTAAATATTTTGCGTCTGGACGTTGACAAGCCAGTATTAGAAAGAAGCCAGCTTGACGACCTAACATGACAATCTGTTTCAGCTTATTCATAACTGCGGTGTTTTCTTTTGTTCCCAGCATTTCCATGAAAGCGACGTATTCATCAAAGATTAAGAAGTGTGCCGGGAGACCTAAGTAAGCATAATTTTTGCCAGTCTTATAGTTCTTCATCTGCTTCATTTCCTCACTACGTTTCATCATTTCTTCATAGAATGTTTCAATGCAAGAAAGCAAGTCTTCTTTTCTATAGTAGACATTTGCCATCACAGAACCTAAGTCCGCAAGATCAGCATTTTTCGGGTCAAGAATATACAGTTTTGAATCTGTATGAAGCAAGGCTTCAATCAGTGTCAGTATAAAGTAAGTTTTACCGCCACCTGTACCACCAGCAATCAACATATGAGGGAGCTTATCATATTCCCACCATACGTTTTTCATTAAGCGAAGTTTACCATCTTTAGCTTCTACTTCATCAATAGAAATACGACTGGCTATGGTGTCATAGAGCAAAGTATATTCCACATAGGAATCCTTTAACTCTTTATCCGTCAGCTCACAGTACAAGCCACTCTCTAATTTCTTTTCCAAGTGTAAGAGTTGGTCTTGATATTTTCCCAGCGTGATTTCCACCCGTATCTGTATCAAGCCATTTTTAAGTCGATAATACATTTTAGGGAAGTAGGTTATCTTTTCCTTTGTACGACCAGCACTATCTTTAAAGAAACCCTCTGTTTTGACCTGTTCAGATTCATACCACTTGTTTTCAAGTATCATCTTTGCCAGTTTTTGACGGTGGTAAAGTTGTTTAACCGTATCATAGCGAACCCGTTTGAATACAAACGCTACCAGCAAGCAGATAAGAATTGCGACACTGAAACTGATAATTAAATAGGGAATGTCAATCTTATCTGCTTGTGATAGGTTAAAATCCTGCCAGTTGATCTGCTGGATTGTCTTCACATGAAACAGTCCGACAACCAGCAGGAAAACAGGCAGGAGTGACGCTATCGTAAAATGAAAGACTAAATCTTTACCAGATGGGCGAATCCTTTTACCACGCTGTTTCATGCGAAAAAGTCTCCTTTCTACCTAGCGACTATTTGTCTTGTGTCGGTTCTTTCTTTGCTTGTGGTTGAGCTTTGAATGAACTAGAATCCTTTGTCAGCACAATATCGTCTGCCTTGATATACCAGTCAACATCTGCTCCTTGATAGGTGGCAGTAGCAACGGTGTCCGCAATGGGATTGATAAGTTCCACCCGTGCGTTATAATCAAACTCTTTCAAAGGCACGCTGGCAGGAATACTTACTTGAATCATGCGTCCTTGTCCTTTGGATTTTAAGTCATAGGTACGTTCCTTGATTTCATCTGAAACCGACCCGTCTTCATTTTGGATTCTCACTTCACGACGTAGAGCAGAGAATTTCAATTCTCCAAAAGTCGTGTCTTTATCTAATACAATGCCATTTGCTAATCTCATCATTTTTCCTCTCTTTCTTTATTCTTTTATCATGTCGTCAGCATGTAAAAGGTAATTTGTAAAACCACGAGTGCCGATTTTGTAGCCCTCTGCGGTAATACGTGGATTGACTAACTTCACACGTTCCTCAAAGCCGAAATGTTTTTCGCCAGCTTCAGCAGGAAGCACCACCACAATATCATCTGCTCTTTGAACATCAGAATAGAGATTATAGCTTCTTGATAAGACAGTTAGCCGTCCGTTGATTCTTCGCTGAACGACTTTATCCTCGCCAGCAAATTCTAAATTGCCGAATGTTTTTTCCATGTTGGGAATCACAAATTTAAGTTCCATATTTTTACCTATCCTTTCTTTTTTATTGGCTGAATGAATGTTTGATGGTCTTAAAGAGTGGGGAACGACCTTTTGATTCTTGATTTTTTGTTTTCATAAGTTCACTTCCTTTCAAAATCGGGTAAAAAAATAGACACCTCATTTTTTGAAGTGTCTACCTATTAAATATTCAAATTTTATTGGAAGTATCTTTATATCTTCACTTTTCAAGGATAAATCGTCGTATCAAAGCTCATTCATAAGTAGTAAATTAGTAGTAAATTGAGTGGTTTTGACCTTGATAAAGTGTGATAAGTCCCGTTTTTATGCGGATAACTAGATTTTTATGCTATTTTTAATGTAAAAAAAGTATTGTTTTTTTAAAAGGAATAGTATATAATCAAATACGTGGTTTAAACCATAAGAAAAGTGAATACAAAATACGTAGTGGAAAGCAGAACAATTGTTCTCACCTGATTTGGCTTTTGCTGATAGGTTCGATGTCATTACTAGAACATACAATTTGTAAGTTCTTTCCGTACGTATATTTGGAAAGAGCTTTTTTTGTTGCTTAGATGCAACTACTAATTTTTTGGAGGTGCTCGCTATAAAACGTGCTACTAATAATCAGCAACAGGATAAAACACTTTTAAACGAAAAAATTCGTTTCCGTGAAGTGCGTGTAATTGATGGTGAAGGTGAACAATTAGGGATTTTATCACGTGATGAAGCATTAGCTTTAGCCACTGAACGAAATCTCGACCTAGTGTGTGTGTCTCCAGACGCGAAACCCCCAGTTTGTCGTGTGATGGACTATGGGAAGTACCGTTTTGAGCAACAACGTAAGCAAAAATTGGCGAAAAAAAATCAAAAAGTTGTTACGATCAAAGAAGTGCGTTTGAGTCCTACAATTGATACTCATGATTTTGAAACGAAGTTACGAAATGCAATGAAGTTCCTTGAAAAAGGTGACAAAGTAAAAGTTTCAATTCGTTTCCGCGGGCGTGCAATCGCCCACACTAGCATCGGACGAGACGTGTTAATTCGCTTCTCAGAAGCATGCGAAGAAATCGCGACGGTTGAAGGACAAATCAAACTTGATGGTCGAAATATGTTTATGA
Source organism: uncultured Bacillota bacterium (assembly GCA_945956935.1). Lineage (GTDB taxonomy): Bacteria > Bacillota_I > Bacilli_A > Culicoidibacterales > ZOR0006 > ZOR0006. The sequence goes on from CAMFJD010000001.1 coordinate 68,566, forward strand.
CATTAACGCCGAAAAAAGCGAATTAGTAAGAGCAAAGGAGAATACGACAATGCCGAAAATGAAATCTCACAGCGGTTTAGCTAAACGTGTAAAACGCACAGGAAGCGGTAAATTAAAGCGTGGACGCGCTTATACAAGCCACTTAGCTGCTAACAAATCTCAAAAACAAAAACGTCACTTACGTCACGCAGCATTAGTTTCTGCAGGTGACTTTAAACGTATTAAACAAATGTTACAAAAATAAGAAATATTGCGCTTTTTAAAAGCACAAGGAGGTAATCACTATGCCACGTGTTAAAGGTGGAACAGTTGCGCGTCGTCGTCGCAAAAAGATTTTAAAATTAGCTAAAGGTTACTTTGGTTCAAAACATACGTTATACAAAACAGCTCATGAGCAAGTCATGAAATCATTCATGTACTCATACCGTGATCGTCGTCAAAAGAAACGTGATTTCCGTAAATTATGGATTACACGTATCAATGCGGCTGCACGTTTAAATGGAATGAGCTACAGCACATTAATTAACGGATTAAACTTAGCGAACATTGATGTAAACCGTAAAATGTTAGCTGAATTAGCTGTTAATGATGCTGAATCATTTGCTGCAATTGCTGCACAAGCAAAAGCGGCTTTAGAAAAAAAAAAGCCTAATTTAACTCAAACAGATGATTTAAGCAAATTAACTGTTGTTCAGTTAAAGGAGTTAGCTGTTGAACGCGATGTTAAAATCCCATCAACAGCAAAAAAAGCAGACATCATCGAGTTATTACAAGCTTAATGACATCGAGAAAAAACCGACTATATAGGTCGGTTTTTTTGTTTATTACAACGGATTTTTTGGTATTTCGTAAAGAAATATGCTATGATAGTAGAAAAATAAAATAAAGGAGAAATGATAATGGATTGGAATATGCTATACGAATTAACAATGGCAGATGGTGTGCCAGGGAATGAAAAAGAAGCAAGAGATGTGATGGAAAAATATATTACACCTGTTTCAGACACTGTAACGACGGATCGTTTAGGGAGCTTAATTGCAGAAAAAAAAGGATCAGTCGATGGTCCGAAGATTGTTGTAGCTGGACATTTAGATGAAATTGGATTAATGGTTACACGTATTGATGACAGTGGGTATATTCGTTTTCAAACGTTAGGGGGATGGTGGAGTCAAGTCATGCTCAGCCAGCGTTTCACAATTACAACACGTGAAGGGAAAAAAGTAACGGGTGTTATTGGAAGTAAGCCACCACATGTATTAACAGTAGAGGCACGTAATAAACCAGCAGATATTAAGGATATGTTTATTGATTTAGGTGTAGCTTCGAAAGAAGAGGTACTCGCACTAGGAGTACGACCTGGTGATATGATTGCACCTTATTTTGAGTCAATGCGTATGAATAACGAAAAATACTTATTAGCAAAAGCATGGGATAATCGAATTGGATGTGCAATTGCTATTGATGTATTGGCTAATTTGCAAGATATTGAACATAAGAATACTGTTTTTGGTGTTGGAACTGCTCAAGAAGAAGTTGGGTTGCGTGGAGCACGTACTTCTGCAAATGCAATTAAACCAGATATTGCATTTGCACTAGATGTGACAATTGCAGGAGATACACCTGGCATGACGACAAATGAAGCAAGTGTAAAAATGGGAGATGGACCATGTATCATGTTGTATGATGCATCGATGGTTGCACATAAAGGATTACGGGATTTTGTGGTAAGTATTGCAGAAGAGCTAGAAATTCCATTTCAATTCGATGCTTTAGCAGGTGGAGGAACTGACTCAGGTGCATATCATTTAAATGGTGAAGGTGTGCCGTCACTTTCAATCTGTTTAGCTTCACGTTATATTCACTCTCATGCAAGTATGATTCATGAAGATGATTATTTAAATGCAACACGCTTAATTACAGAGGTAATTAAACGTTTAGATAAAGAAACAGTTGATGCAATTATCTACGGATAAAACCTAAGCATTTGAGTACCATGAAAAAGTCAAGGACTGGGATTTTTCATCAGTGTGGCTGAAAATAAAAGAATAATATATTGAGATGGAATGTCAAAAAAATGAACATTGATAGTAGGCCGAGACTACAATCATTAATTTGCATTTAAAGGAGTGTTGCACTATGGAACAGCCAACAAATAGTCAGACAGCAAAGACAATGAGTATTTTCCATGAACCGTTAGTAGCAAATAATCATGGATCAAATATTAAAATTTATGTAAATTCCGATAAAAGACAGGGCTGGAAAATTGCAGCAGCGACAGCAGTTGTGACAACAGCAGTACTTGTTATTGGATATAAAAAATGGTATGCAAAGCAATCGCAACCAGGAGTATGCATTGAAGAATAAAAAGGAGCTTCATTATGAAGCTCCTTTTTTATTCTCCTCTATTTAATTTCACATCAGACATTAAATATTGTTTAAACAAAAAAATGGTATACTAAGACGGCATTTATTAGATGAAAAAATTGGAGAATGGATGAAATGAAGAATAGAAATATTTTGAAAGAAGTAAGTATTATCGTTGGATATGCACTCTTTCTCGTAATGATAAGTGAGTGTGTGAGTCGTGCAAGTATGATTAGTACGATGATGTGGACAATTACACATCCGGGGTTATTATTAAGCAGCATAGCATTAGTTGCAGGAATAATAGCTATAATTACGTGGTTAACAAAGAAGATGAGTATTGCTATATGGAGTGTGAGTATTCCATTTACGGTATTATCTATTGTTAACTACTATAAAATACTGATGAATAGTAAGCCACTGACTATTTGGGATTTTGGTTTAATCGATGAATTGTTGAAAATTCAAGGCGATATGAGTTTCACTATTGCATGGCATGCTGTTATCTTGGCAGGAGTAGTGATTGGTGTAAATATAATTTTGGTGCGAATTATTAATCGAACTCAAGTCGTGAGTTTAACAGTAAGAAGCCGCTGGTTAAAATTATCTGGAGCTATTATCGTAACAGGGTTAATCGTAAGCGGCATTTATTTAAATCCAACAGTATTTGATTTTCTTGGATTCGATGATACTCCATTTAATCAAGTCACTTTCTATGAAAACAATGGATTTTTAAATGCACTCATTTATGGAATTAATGATAAATTAGCCTTAACGAATGTTGATTCGACCGAAGAAGGTGAACAAATTGCACAAGCACAAGCACAGTTTTACGAAGAAACAACAGTTGGCATACAACGACCGAATATTATTTTATTATTGAATGAGTCATTTATGGACGTGACACAAATAGAAAATGTAACCTTTAATCAAGATCCATTACCGACGTATAGAGCATTGCAAAATGAAACAATTACTGGAACGTTTGTATCATCACAATTTGGTGGTGGTACATCAAATGTAGAATATGATGTACTGACTGCAAATACGAGTTTCGATTTACCAAAAGGTATGGTTCCATACACACAACTTATTCACCAAGAAATTGAATCATTACCACAATTACTTGCGTCATATGGGTATCAAAACACATCTATTCATAGCTATACTGGATGGTATTGGAATCGCGAATCTGTTCATCAAAGTTTAGGTTTTGAACGTTTTTTAGATGAAACAACATTTGAAAATCCAACATATATTGGACCGTATATAAGTGATGCTGACTTTATGACTAAAATAATTGATACATTTGAAGAAAATAAAGCAAGTGATCCAAATCGGCCACAATTTATTTTTGGTATTTCGATGCAAAACCATGCGCCGTATGGTGGAAGTGAGAAGTCAATTGGTACTGAAGTTCCAATTGAAATTACAAGTTCGGAAGGATTGAGTCCTGAAAATGAAGAGATATTGGAAGACTATGCTCAATCAACATACTTAAGTGATCAGGCATTGGGACAGTTGTTAACATACTTTGCTTCGGTTGATGAACCAACAATCGTCTTACAATTTGGTGATCATTTACCATCAATGGCAACATTACTTACGGAAGCAGGATATTTACAAAATGAAGCTCAGACACCATTAGAACAAGCGTTAACAAAGTATACGACACCTATGCTTGTGTGGGACAATCAAAATCGCCTACCGTCTGAGAATATTGGTTATATTGGTGCGAATTTTATTGCACCATTCTTGTTAGAACAAGCACAGCTACCACTGTCACCGTATTATCAATTTTTACAAACAATGAAAGAAATGTATGGAATGCCTTTCTTTGAGTATATACTTCAAGCAGATGGAAGCGAGGTCAATCAAATAGAAACTACGATTGATTGGCAAGCAACATATGAATATTTACAGTATACTTTTTTAGGTGTACGCTAGCATCAAAGAAAAAAATACCGCAATCTTGCGGTATTTTTTTCTGAATTTTTTTATTAAAGGTGGGCTGTCGTTTCACATTGCGTGAAATGTGATATAATAACGGTAAAATAAGCAAAGTTGATTGAGGTGGATAGAAATGGAACGAGTGAATTATCACACACATACTAAACGTTGTAAACATGCAACAGGTGAAGATGAGCAATATGTACAAGCAGCTATTGATAAAGGACTCATTCGCTTAGGGTTTAGCGATCATGCACCATTTCGTGACGGTCGTTGGGCATTTTCACGAATGGATTACAAGCAGTTACCAACATATTGTGAAGATATCCGTGCGTTAGCGAAGCAATATGAAGATGAAATTGAAATTATTTTAGGGTTAGAAATAGAATATGATTATGATCAATTAGGTTATTATGATGAATTATTGACTGTATATGATTTAGATTATCTTATTTTGGCACAACATTATTTCATTAATATGGATGATCAAGAGCACAGTAGTTTTCAAATTACGAGACCAAAAGATTTAGTATTATATGGAGAAAGTTTAATTGAAGCGATGGAAACCGGCATCTTTGCTTTTGTTGCTCATCCTGATGTCATGTTTAATATGTATCCTGCTTGGGATCCAATTTGTGAACGTGTAAGTCGATCAATCTTGGAAGCAGCACAAACTTTGCAAATACCCATTGAATTTAATGCAAATGGATTAAGAAAAGGATTACAGCCATTTATAGATGAACAGCGGTATCCGTATCCTCATCTTCGTTTTTGGCAATTAGCAACGGAGTATGATGTGTCGGTTATTATTAATTCTGATTGTCATCATTATGATGAGATATATGATGCTGCTGTTGAAAAGGCATATAGCATTGCACGGCAGCTAGGATTAAGGACTGTTACACAGTTCTAGTGTAGCGTGTAGATGGAAAGGAATAAAAAATAATGGAAATAGTGATTGAATCTGTTCAAAATCCTAAAGTAAAGGAATGGACCAAATTAAAACAAAAAAAATATCGACAACAACATCAACGTTTTATTGTTGAAGGGGAACATTTAGTAGAGGAAGCTTTGGCAGCTAGAGCAGTAGAAGTTATTATAACTACTCGCAGTATGTTAACTGCTGATGTACCTGTATACCGTGTGACCGAAGCAATATTGGCAAAATTGACAGCTACTCCAGCACATCAAGACATTATGGCGATTTGCACAATGCCACAGTTGAGTAATGTGGATGGGAACCGTTTATTGTTGCTTGATACAGTACAAGACCCTGGAAATGTTGGAACACTTATTCGGAGTGCTCTTGCTTTTGGAATAGAAGCAGTTGTATTAGGAGAAGGAAGTGTGGATATCTATAATGAAAAAGTGTTACGTGCGACACAGGGAGCTATTTTTCATTTACCAATTGTCACAAAGGATTTAAAGATATATATCCCTACACTGCAAGCTCGGGGGGTTGCTGTGATTGGAACGAGTTTTTCACATGCAACGAATTTAAGTCACTTAGCAATTCCGCATAAGTGGGCAATTTTGTTAGGAAATGAAGGTCAAGGTGTATCAGAACAATTGTTACAAATGACGAATGAAAATGTATATATTGAAATGAATGATCAAGCAGAGAGTCTGAATGTTGGAGTAGCAGGAAGTATTTTAATGTATACATTTTCTCAAAAAGCATAATAAAAAACGATGTTTGCCAACAAAACATCGTTATAAAGTAGTCGGTTATATATAAAGGAAAGAAAAACGGTTTGAGAGAAATGAACATGAAATGACAACGATATGTTCATGACTAATTATGAAGGGTACACAATTAGCTCTCTAATCTTATAGTTATGTTGGCAAATAACTGTAAGATTATATTTATTATACCTATTTTCTGATCATGAAAAATAAAAACATTCAGTAATTTTTTCTTTTTATTTAATTAATAATGATAATTTATTTTTATGATAATAAAATGATGAAAAAATATTGGATTCTAGTATAGGTAGTAGAAGATTTATTTGCATTTTTTGATTAAATCGTCTAGAATAGTTAAGAAGCTACAAATTGGTAGAGATACCGTAGTGGATATAGTTAAAAACGTTGAAAAAGAAGTAGTAACAATTTTAGTTATGCAAAGAGAGAAATGTCTGTGGCTGTGAGCATTTTCATAATAGTAATTGTGAATTCGTCTTTTGAGTTATTCATTGTAAAGCTAAAGATTTTTAGGCGAAAATGGATCGGCATGCTTCCGTTATCAAGCAATAGAGCGTATTGTCTTATAAAAAGATAATAAACTTGGGTGGTACCGCGATTTTAATCGTCCCTTGAATTTTTCAAGGGACGTTTTTTGTTTTTTGCGTTACGATAAATGAAAATAGAATATTTGGAGGGTACTATGAGCGAACAAAATACAGTATTAGAACAATTGTTAGCCCAAGCGTTAACGGAAGTAAAAACAGATGATTTGAAAACATTGAATGATGTCCGTGTAAAATACTTGGGAAAAAAAGGACCGATTCAAGAAGCTATGAAAGCTATGAAAGATTTAGCACCTGAAGAACGTAAAGCGTTTGGTCAATTAGTGAATACGGTCAAAAGTGAAATTGCGGAGGCAGTCGAAGCACAAACTACAGCATTAGAACAAGCAGCGATTGTGCAACGTTTAGCGAATGAAACAATTGATATTACGTTACCAGCACGTCATTTACATACGGGTGGAGTTCATCCTTTGCAGCAAGTTGTTGATGATATTACACAATTTTTCCGTTCAATGGGGTATGAAGCTGCTGAGGGACCGGAAGTAGAGACAGACTTTTATAATTTTGAAATGCTAAATTTACCACACGATCATCCTGCACGAGACATGCAAGATAGTTTTTATGTCGATCCGCATCGCTTATTACGTACACATACATCTGGTGTTCAAGCGAGAACATTTGAAGCACGTGGCGAAGATCAGTTGCCGATTAAAGTTATTTGTCCTGGAAAAGTGTATCGTCGTGACGATGATGATGCGACACATTCACATCAATTTATGCAAATTGAAGCATTTATTGTTGATGAAAATGTTTCGATGGCGAACTTAAAAGGAACGCTACAAGCATTAGCACGTCATTTATTTGGTTCTGATCGTGAAATTCGTCTGCGTCCATCATTCTTTCCCTTTACTGAACCTAGTGTGGAAGTTGACGTATCGTGTGCAAAATGTAATGGTACGGGATGCAATGTTTGTAAACAAACAGGATGGATTGAAATTTTAGGTGCTGGATTAATTCATCCAAATGTTTTAACAATGACAGGTTTTGATACGGAAAAAGTGAGTGGATTCGCATTGGGAATGGGTGTAGAGCGAATTGCTATGTTAAAATATGGAATCGAAGATATTCGCCATTTCTATGTGAATGATGTACGATTTTTACAGCAATTTAAACGTTAAGGAGTGAAAAAATGTTAGTTTCATTGAATTGGTTAAAAGATTATTTAGATGTAGAAACATTACCGACAGCTGAAGATTTAGCTCATCAGTTATCAGTACGTGGTGGATTAGAAGTTGAAGGAATAGAGGAAACTGGACATTTTGACAATGTTGTTGTTGGGTATGTTATAAGTAAAGAGCAGCACCCGCAAGCAGATCGTTTAAATGTGTGTATTGTTGAGGTTGGTGAAGAACAACCATTGCAGATTGTATGCGGAGCGCCAAATGTGCAAGCAGATCAAAAAGTGATCGTGGCTAAGATTGGTGCTGTATTACCAGGTAATTTTAAAATTAAAAAAGCGAAATTACGCGGTGTTGAATCACAAGGGATGATTTGTTCATTAGAAGAACTAGGGTTTGATGCAAAGTATATTGCTGATGAATTTAAAGATGGGATTCAAGTGTTAGCAGAAGATGCACCAATTGGTAAGAATGCATTGGAATATTTACACTTACGTGATACAATTCTTGAATTGAGCATCACACCTGATCGTGCTGATGCATTAAGTATTCAAGGTGTTGCTTATGAGGTGTCGGCATTATATGGATTTGATCCAATGGAGCCAGTAGCAACATATCCTGGGGCACAATCTAACCAAGAAATTATTCAAAAAATTGAATTAGAGACTGAAAATTGTTATCAATATTTAGCAAAAGTAATCAATGATGTTCAAGTTGGTTCGTCACCACAATTTATCCAAGCACGGTTAATTGCAAGCGGTATTCGTCCAATTAACAACATTGTTGATATTACGAATTATGTTATGTTAGAGACGGGGCAACCGTTACACGCTTTTGATTTAGCCACATTTGCGCAACCACAAGTTATTGTCCGACAAGCAAAAGATAAGGAAATAATTGTGACATTGGATGATAAAACACGTGAGTTAACTAAAGAAGATATTGTTGTGACTGATGGTGAAAAAGTAGTGGCATTAGCAGGTGTCATGGGTGGTGCGAATAGTGAAGTGACGAATACAACCACAACTGTTTTATTGGAATCAGCTATTTTTGCAGCAACAAATGTTCGTCGTACATCAAATCGATTAGCATTAAGAAGTGATTCAAGTGCTCGTTTTGAAAAAGGACTTGATCCAGAGATGACGATTCAAGCAATTGAGCGAGCAGCTCAATTACTTGCACTTTATGCAGGTGCAACACCGACAAAAGATATTATGGCAAATATTCAAAAAGAAATTGTAAATCCAACAATTGATGTGACGTTAACACAAATTTCAATGAAATTAGGTGTTGAATTAAAACAGGATGAAGTTGAGACAATTTTGGATAATTTAGGCTTTGAATATACGGTTGAGAATCAAGTTTTCTCAGTATGTGCACCGACACGCCGTCGTGATATCCATATTGTTGAGGATGTAATTGAAGAAATTGGTCGTATTTACGGGTTTGATAATATTCCCGCTGTATTACCGACAGTAGAAATTACACCGGTACAGCCGACATTATTACAATCATTACGTCAAGAAGCACAAGCAACGTTAACTGGTATAGGTTTACAGCAAGTTGTGACATATTCATTGACATCACAAAAGTATGTACATACTTTTGTACAAGAGAATCGTCAGTTAGCCGCAGTGTCACTTATGATGCCAATGAGTGAAGAACGTTCATTTATGCGTCAGTCAATTGTTCCAAGCTTAATTGAAACGATTGCGTATAACCAGGCACGTACACAGAAAAATGTCGCGATTTTTGAAGTGAGTCGTGTATATGGACAAGATGAATCGACAGCATTAATTGAAAAAGAACACATTGCAATTGCTGCAACAGGTCAATGGCAGTCATCGATGCATGAACATCAAACAGTTGATTTTTATACGATGAAGGCAATGGTAGAAGCACTATTAGCAAATTATGGTGTATTGAATCAAATTACATATACTCGTTCAAAAATGAATGATTTACATCCAGGGCGTAGTGCTGATATTTTCTTGAACGATACATACTTAGGGATGATTGGACAAATTCACCCACAAACTGCAAATAGTTTTGATGTTGATCCTACAATGTACGTTGCCGAAATTGATTTATCATTGTTATCAACAACAGTTACTTCAGGTATGGATCGTATTACATATGAGCAAGTTTCAAAATTCCCATCAATGACACGTGATTTATCAGTTGTTGTCGATAAACAAGTATTATCACAAGAGCTCGTTCAAGTAGCAAAAGCAGCTGGTGGAAAATACTTAATAGATGCACAAGTCTTCGATGTATATGAAGGTGAACATATGGAAACTGGGAAAAAATCAGTCAGTATTTCATTAACATTCAATAACAAAGAACAAACACTGGAAACAGAAGTGATTCAAGTAGCGACAGAACAAGTATTGGAATCCTTATCAACAAAACTGTCAGCAAAATTACGTTAATAAATTAAAAAAGAATGATAATAAATAAGAAGTGACACTTATTTATACCATTCTTTTTTTTATTGTAATTTTTTGTTAACGTTATCAAAATGAGTAATAGTCTGATTTCTTTCTTAAATAGTATCAAATTCATCCATAATTAATTCAAATGAACGAGTAAACTCAGTAAAATAGCTAGTGTAAGGGTTTTCAATTTATGAATAGGAGGAATTTTTTATGAAAAAGATTTTAGGAATGAGTACAGCGGCACTAGTGTTGAGTACATTACTTGTTGGATGTGGAAGTACAGGGGACTCGAATTCAGAACAAATAACAAGTAATAAAACATTGAAAGTATTTCAATTGAAAGTAGAAATTAATGATGCACTTGTACAATTAGCGAAGGAATATGAGGCAGAAACAGGTATAAAAGTAGAAATTACATCTGTAGGTGGTGGAGCGGATTACGGGGCTGCATTAAAAGCGGAGTTTTCTAAAGGTGCTGATGCGGAACCTGATATTTTTATGGTAAACGGAGCAGGAGATATTGCAACATGGGCACATAAAGTAGATGATCTTGCTTCCGAAGCGTGGGTATCAGATGCTGTTAATGGGACACTTGACGCAGTGACTGTTGATGGGAAAATTCAAGGGATGCCAGTGGCTACTGAAGGTTATGGATTGATTTATAATAAGGAACTTTTTGAATCAGCGGGAATTGATGCTGAAGCAATTGATACATATAGTGAACTAGAAGCAGCGTTCAAAGTACTGGACAGCAAAAAAACAGAACTTGGGTTAGATAATGTAGTATCGTATACAACAAAGGAAACATGGGTAACGGGAAATCATACGTTTAATATTCCGTTTGCCGTACAAGATAATCCTGTAGAAGCAGTTTCAACATATATCGCAGGTGATTTTGACATTGTTGGCAATCAGTTATTTCAAGATTGGACAAATTTAGTAGAGCTTTTGATTAGCTACGGTGGTGGAGCAACGTTAGAAACAGTTGATTACAGTACACAAGTTGGTAATTTTGTATTAGGAAAAACAGCAGTTATGCAACAGGGGAATTGGACTGCAGGAGACATGAAAGATTTAGGTATTGATTTTGAGGTTGGAATTTTACCGTTGGCAATTAATGAAGATTCTGGAGTAAGCGGAAGCATTCCTGTTGGTGTACCTATGTATTGGAGTGTGAATAAAGACTCAAGTGAAAATACCGAAGCTCGTGCATTTTTAGACTGGATGGTAACAAGTGATACAGGTCAAAAAGCACTAGTCAATGATATGAATATGATTCCTGCATTTACTAATTTTAGTGTGACAAGCGATGATGAGCTAGCATCAGCAGTTAGTAAGTATAATAATGATGGAAAAACATTACCGTGGGTATTTACTATGTTCCCAGATGGATTCACAATGGAAAAAGTAGGTCCTATTTTTGCAAAATTAGCAAAAGGTGAAATTACAAAAACGCAAATGTTGGAAGAAATTCAAGCATTAACACCGTTAAATTAATGATGATGAAGAGTCGGTGCTACACTGACTCTTTTTCAAAAAAAGGAGGAATATATATGACGAAAAAAATGAAAGATACTATGACATTTTGGGCATTTGTTGGACCAGCAGTCTTTTTTCTCATGTTAGTAGTTGGGATTCCATTTTTAATGGGAATTTATTATACATTTACAAATTGGAATGGTGCAAATCCAGTCTATGATTTTGTCGGTATTCAAAATTATCTCGGATTAATTCGAGATTCGCAGTTTCACTATTCATTTATGATTACGCTTGTATACACATTTTTGAGTGTCATCTCCATTAATGTTATCGGTTTTAGTTTAGCCTATATCGTTACAAGGAATTTAAAAACAAAAAATTTCTTACGGACAGGATTTTTTTTACCAAACTTAATAGGTGGTCTTATTTTAGGGTTTATCTGGCAATTTTTGTTTAATTCTGTTTTTACTTCAATAGGAACAATGACTGGAATTGAAAGCTTGGGTGTATCAATGTTGCAAAATGGAAATACCGCTATTATTGCTATGGTTATTGTTTCAGCATGGCAATATGCAGGCTATATTATGGTTATTTATGTTGCTGCATTGGAGAATGTTCCACAGGATCTCATAGAGGCTAGCACGATTGATGGTGCTTCTAAATGGAATGTTTTTCGTCATATTACTTTACCGATGGTATCACCAGCAATTACAGTTAGTTTGTTTTTGACACTAGCTAATTCATTTAAAATGTTTGACTTAAATTTTTCACTAGCATCAGGAAAAACAACTGAAATGCTGGCATTGAATATTTATAAAGAAGCATTTGTGATGAACAATATGGGTATAGGTCAAGCAAAAGCGGTTATTTTCTTTATTGTTGTAGCAGCAATTGCACTTGTTCAAGTGTATTTTAATAAGAAACGTGAGGTGGAAATGTAATGGCACAAACAAATGAGGCGAATATGCAAAAAATAGGTAATTATAGACAAGATATAGAAATAAAAAAGCATGTCCGACGATTAGGGAAAAGTAGACTGCGGACAGTGAATGGGTATTCTTGGCAAACAGGTGTACTAGAGTTTTTGGGTATTTCAATGCTAATATTGTATTTGTTGCCATTTTATCTGATGGTAGTAAATTCATTAAAAACGCGTCGTGAGATTTTTGATAATACAACTGGATTTCCGGAAGTTTTCGCATTTGAGAATTATGTGCAAGCAATGGAACGTATGGGTATATTTGATGCGTTTTCAAACTCGCTTATTATTACAATTGGATCAGTCTCACTCATAATAATTGTTTCATCATTGGCTGCGTGGATGTTAGTGCGAAATCAATCGAAAAAAAGTAAAATTATTTTTTATATTTTTGTAGCAGCGATGATTATCCCATTTCAAGCAGTGATGCTTCCGCTAGTAAAATGGATGGGTATGCTAAAAATTGATGTATTAAATTTTCAAATGATTGGGACACATTACGGATTGATGTTGATGTATCTAGGTTTTGGAACGAGTATGAGTATTTTCTTATATCATGGTTTTATAAAAAGTATTCCGATTGAAATTGAAGAAGCAGCACGAATAGACGGGTGCAATAAATGGCAAACTTTTTGGCATATTATTTTTCCAATATTAAAACCTATTACAGTAACAGTTATGGTATTAAATGCGATTTGGATTTGGAATGATTTCTTATTACCCTTTTTAACAATTGGCGGTAAAATTAATACAATTCCACTGGCAATGAATAATTTCTTTGGAGCATTTACAAAACAGTGGGAATTAGCAATGGCAGGATTGATTTTAGCAATTATACCAATTATGATTTTCTACTTCTTTATGCAAAAACATATTATTAAAGGAATTACTCAAGGAGCAGTTAAATAAAAAGATCGGCAAATATGCCGATCTTTTTATCATTTTATATATGTGTCTTACAATGAAAAAATTACTTAATGAGTTGTATAGCGAGTGCTTGGAAATGTGAGGTGAGATTTGTTTTTTCATTTTGAAGTGGAATTTTAGCAAGCACAGTTGATTGTAACGTAGAAGCGACGTGCTCCCCACCATCTCGTCCAAAAATATACTGTGGTTGACCACAATCAGTACATGTATAATAGGCCATATTTTCGATGATTCCAAGTAGTGGGTGTCCCATATCAATAGCAGCCACACCAGCACGAATTGCGACATGAGCTGCATCAGATTGTGGAGTAGTGACAAGTAATACTTCGGTTTGAGGGATTACTTGTTGAATTGTCATCGGTACATCACCGGTCCCTGGTGGTAGGTCGATGAGAACAATATCAATATTTTGTTCCCATGCAACGTCAGTAAAAAATTGTTGGATAAGTTTTCCAAGCATTGGACCACGCCAAAGAATAGGATCGTTTGTTCCATTCAATAAATCAATTCCAATGATGCTAATATTATGGACATTTAAAGGGATGATTTTTCCATTTGAAATTTTAATAGTTTCGTTTTGGGCACCGAGAATTTTCGCAATGCTTGCACCGTACACATCAGTATCGACAATTGCCACTTTTTTACCAATTAATTGAAATGCTTTTGCTAATTCGACAGTAATTGTTGATTTTCCAACGCCACCTTTTCCAGAGGCAATTGCAATATAGCGAGCATTCTTAGGACCAGTAAAGAGAAGTGAGGGAGCATTCGTTGTTGATTGTGTTTGCTGTGTGTTTGGTTGAGCATAGTGAATTTTGACACCTTTGATGCCTAGTTCAATTTTTAACGTTTTGAGCAGATATTTTTGAAATGCTGCGAATTCTGGAGTGTTTTGCCGTTCGAAAGCGAATGTTAATTCTGCTCGGCCATCAGTATAGGTTAAATCTAGGAGTGTTTTACTTTCTATTAGAGGGAGTTTAGTAATTGGATCAATGATATTTTGAATTGCTTGCGCAATAGTTTGTACATTCATAAGTGTGATATCCTTTCTCAGGTACAGAAATTTTATTCAATAGAGAGACATGGTTTTCGTTGAAATTCATTAAGATGTGTTTCAACGTCATACGCAAGTGTTGCTGTATATTCGATTGTTGCTAGCAGAGAATCTGTTTGTTTCAGACTAGTAACGATAGGTAATGGGCATGTTTTGCGAATAGTGCGTAGATATTTGAAGCCACAAGGTGAACTACCAAGTAAACGCAAATAGCTGAGTGATTGACAGTTATCTAAATCTATTTGTGTTGTTTGTGTTAGGATGTGTGCGCATATTCGTTGGAGATGTGTGAGTGAATAACGTTTGGTTTTTACAAGCTTTAAAAAATCCTCAAATGTATGTGCGCTTAAGGCAGCAGTTTGTAATCGATGTTCAATTCCTTCACTGACCAGCCCAAATAAAGAGATTTGCTGTGTTGGGGTTGTAAGGAGTATGTGCCGAAGTTTAGGATACAAGTGTTCCCAGGTTATATGTGTTTGAGTAGAGAGTGCCTCAGCTGTATAAAATGGTACAACCATAGTATAATCTGTGTTCCGAGATAAACTCTGTCTAATTGCGGTTGCACTAGCAATTGTACCATGAAAATTATCATCGTGGTAGTCGGCTGCTTTTCGTTGGATAGTGTCAATGATAACGGGCGAATTTTGTTGTTTTGCTGCATAATAATACCAGAATCCAAGTGTATTGTTCGGTGAAGCAAAGACGGGATTATGTGTTTTGTTATGTAACAATTTCATGCGCTCAAGTGGACGGAGTGTATGATCTATATCGCATGACATCCACTGTTGGTATGCTTTAGAAAATGGTTTGATTGAACCAATTTCACTGCCGAAAATGATTGCTTTCACATTTAGTGCTGTTAATAGTTTAACACTGTGCCAAGCAAATTGATCAGCTTTTTGTACTGCATGAGCATATGGGAGTTCGAATATTAAATCGATACCAGCATCGAGCGCAAGCTTTGTACGCACCCATTTATTTAAAAGTGCTGGTTCTCCACGTTGTAAAAAATTACCACTCATGACAGCGATAATTTTTGTATTAGGATATGAGAGCTTCGCTTGCTCAATATGGTATAGGTGTCCATTGTGTAAAGGGTTATATTCAACAATTAGACCGATTGCGTCCATAAAATCACCTCGTAGTATATATTTTTTTCACTTCCCTTTAAATATACCATTAAAGCGATTGACAATAAATGATTATCTCTATATAATAGGTTATGCTTGTTTTAAGTTGAGGTGATAAGTGATGCGCTGGAATTTAACGAAACTAACAGCAATGGAAGAACCGTTGCAGTTTGCCGAGCAAGTTATTTTTGACGATTTTGCGAACGTTCGTTATGATGTGCGTGGGTTATCAAAGATAGCGATTAACGGAACGGCAGAGGTAATCAAAAGTCGCAAAGAAATCGTGTTTCATTTAACAGTAAGTGGAACATTTGAAATGGCGTGTGCAGTTTCTTTAAAGTCAGTTTCATATCCATTTAGCGTTGAAACCGTTGAAACGATGACGTATGATCAATATGCAGCAAAAGATGCATATGGTGATTATCATTACATCAAAGGAACAGACGTGGATATTCGACCACTCGTTTGGGAACTTATCTTTTTAGAAATTCCGTCACGAGTTGTTTGTGAAAACTTAGCTCAAAATGAAATCCCTCAATCTGGTAGTGGATGGAAAGTGATTGATCCGGAAGCTCCGAAAAAAGATGAACGGTTTTCAAAGTTAAGAGAACTACTAAATAATCAAAATAAATAATTAGTCCCATTTGTAAGGAGGTGGAACCATGGCAGTACCATTTCGTCGTACTTCGAAAACAGTGAAGCGTAAGCGTCGTACACACTTTAAGTTAACAGCTCCAGGAATCGCAGCATGTCCAAACTGTGGAGAAATGAAATTATCACACCGTGCTTGCCGCAATTGCGGTCAGTACAAAGGACGCGTCGTAATCGAAGCGTAATTTAAAGCTCTTGCTATTTAGCAAGGGCTTTTTTTGTTTTCTGAATGATTGGCTGTAGTGGATTTGAGTGAGAATAAATAAACACTGAAAATGTCACACTAATTTTACGGTTTTGTCCGTATCATTGGAATGAATATGATATAATGAAAAAGATTATTGCAAAAATAAATAGCCGAACAAAACAGACTCAGTGAGTTGAAAATAGACGATGAATAATCAATAAAAATCGTAAGTTTGAGCACCTACTGAAATAGTGTACACATGTATGTGTATCAGTAGTGGAAAAAGGAGTATAAAAATGAAACATGAAAGTGTCTTATTACAAGAATGTTTAGATGGATTAGCAATTAAACCTAATGGAATTTATGTCGATGCAACACTTGGGGCGGCTGGACATAGTAGTGAAATTTTAAAACGATTGACGAATGGCGGACATCTGTATAGTTTTGATCAAGATGCAACTGTTATCGAACATGCACATACACGTTTGTCAGCTATTGGTGAAAATTATACGATTATTCAATCGAATTTTGTACATTTAAAATCTGAATTAGCTCAGTTAGGTGTACATGAAATAGATGGTATTTTATTTGATTTAGGGGTCTCATCAATGCAATTTGACACACCTGAACGTGGATTTAGTTATAACTATGATGCACGTTTAGACATGCGTATGGATCCGATGTCACCATTAAGTGCATGGGAAGTCGTTAATGAATGGAAATTCAATGATTTAATGCGCATCTTTACACGTTATGGAGAAGAGAAGTTTTCCAAGCAAATTGCGCGTAAAATTGAACAACGTCGCGAAATTACACCAATTAATACGACGTTTGAATTAGTAGATATTATTAAAGAAGCAATTCCAGCTCCGGCGAGACGTAAAGGTGGACACCCCGCTAAACGTATTTTTCAAGCAATTCGTATTGCGGTGAATGATGAATTACGTGTTTTTGAAGATGCTTTGAAAGATTCAATAAGTATTACTAAAATTGAAGGGCGTATTGCAGTGATTACGTTTCATTCGCTAGAAGATCGGATTTGTAAACATGTATTTAAAGACGAAAGTACTGTCGAGCAACCAAGTATTCTTCTTCCAATGATGCCACAAGATTTACCAAAAGCAAAGTTGAAATTGATTACGCGTAAACCACTAGTAGCTAGTGAAGAAGAATTAGAAGCAAATAATCGTGCGCACTCGGCAAAATTACGAGTTGCGGAAGTACAGATTTAGTGATTGTGAGGTGAGAAAATGAACTTTCTCAAACAAATTACAAAAGTAGAATTAGGTATCGGAATTCTAACGATTTTATTTCTTGTTATGACAAACTTCATGATGTTAACGATTACGGCTCAAAAGTTAGCAATAGATGATCAAACACTCGATCTAGAAGCGGATGTGAAACAATTAATTGTTCAAAATAAAGAAATTGAATTGAAAATAAATGAACTTACGACGTATGATCGAATTATTGCACAAGCAAATGAGGCAGGTATGGGGCCAAATCAACAGAATATTCGAACAGTTGAAGAATAAAGAAGGGAGGGAATAGTGTGAAGAAACAACAACGCCAAAATCGACAAGGAACTAGTCAACAACAAATGAATCGCAGTTTGAAATTATGGAAAGGTTTTTTTGCAGCATTATTACTGCTTGTTTTTATACGATTCAGCTCAATTGCATTAACAGGAAAAGTGACAAGTGTTAGTGGCGAAGTGACGGATTTATTGGCTTTTGCTCAAAAGAGAGGATACTATCGTGAAGATATTTTGGCTGAACGTGGTGAAATCTATGATCATAAAGGTGAGGTTGTTGCACAAAATATAAATACATATACTTTATATGCAGTTGTGCATAAAGGACAAGTTGATCCAGCAACAAACGAACCGTTGTATGTTAGTGACCCACAGGCAACAGCAGAGAAGTTAGCACCTATCATTGGAGCACCAGTGGATTATTTAGTGAGTCAATTATCACCTGAGAATGAAGAAGTATTTCAAGTGTATTTTGGGAATTATGGAAAAGATTTAACGCAAACGCAAAAAGAAGCAATTGATGCGTTAAATGTAGCAGGTCTAAAATTTGATGTTGTTTCAACACGTCACTATCCGCAAGGGATGTTTGCTGCACATACGTTAGGATATGCTGTAAAAAATGAAGATACAGGTGTTATTGAAGGGCAAATGGGTCTTGAAGCAACGTATGATGAGCAATTATCTGGAACAAACGGATATCGTGAACAGCAAATTAATACACACGGACAGCAATTGCCAGATACGAAAGAAGAATATGTTGCGCCTGAGAATGGTGACGATATTTATTTGACACTTGACTTAACAATTCAAACATTTGTTGAAGATGCTCTAAATCAAGCAATGGCAAAATACGAACCTGAATACGCAATGGCTATTGTAGCTGAAGCAAAAACAGGAAAAATTTTAGCAATGGGTAGTCGCCCATCGTTTGATCCAAATATTCGTAATATTGAATCGTACATGAATCCACTGACAGAATTAACGTATGAACCAGGTTCGGTTATGAAAGATATTACCTATGCAGCAGCAATTGATTTAGGGAAATATAGTGGTCAAAGTACGCTTGAGTCGGGAAGTTTTGAAGTTGATGGTTTTACAATTTATGATCATAATAAGAGTGGTTGGGGAACAATTACATATGATGAAGGACTTTGTCGTTCTTCGAATACAGCAATTGCTAATTTGTTGAGTCACAACTTAACTGAAGCAGAATTTAGCGATTATTTACAGCGGTTTGGTTTTGGATCATCAACAAATGTTGGCTTACCTAATGAAAATCCAGGTATTATTGAGTTGAATTCAGATGCACAATATATCACTGCTGGTTTTGGACAAGGTATTACAGCAACAGCTATGCAAATGTTACAATCACATTTAGCAATTGCAAATGATGGAAAAATGATGAAACCATATTTTATCGAAAAAATAGTTGATCATGATAGCGGGGAGACTATTCAAGAGTATGGACCAACTGTTGTCTCTGAACCAATTAGTTCAGAGACCGCGAAGCATATTCGTGAATTGATGAAAGATGTTATTTATAACGAAGATTGTGCAACGGGTGCACGTTTTGCTATCGATGGATATGAAGTGGCTGGAAAAACTGGAACATCGCAAATGCCAGGCCCTGATGGAAGCTATTTAAGCGGTGATGCAAATTATCTCTATTCGTTTATGGGGATGGCACCGGCAGATAATCCAGAACTAGTTGTTTATGCAGTAGTATCAAAACCAAAATCTGATTTTATCAATGCAACAACATCTATTTTTAATCCTGTTATGGAAAAAAGTCTGAAATATTTACAAATACAACCAGATGATGGTGCTATTTCACAAGTATCACCAGAGCTTCAAGTACAATCAGGAACAATGCCATCACTGATTAACCAACAGGTATCAACGGCACAACAAAAATTGATGAATATTGGAATAACACCAATTATATTAGGATCGGGTTCACAGATTATTCACCAATCACATCCGGCAAATGATACTGTTCGCTCCAATGAACGTGTTATTTTGATGACGAATAGCCAAGAATTTCAAATGCCTGATTTAAGTGGCTGGTCATATAGTGATGTACAGGCTTTAGCAATGGTAGCAAATGTTGATATTGAAATTCAAGGAAATGGATCAGTTAAAGCTCAATCTATTACACCAGGTAATTTATTATCAAGTGGAGAAAGTTTTACGGTTACGCTTGAATAAGACATTCAGATAAAGTCTAACAATAAAGGAGATTATTTATGGAATTAACAGTCGTTTTAGTAGCATTACTTCTAACGCTTATTTTAGGAAAGTACGGGATTCCGTACTTGCGCAAATTAAAAGCAGGTCAGTCAATACGTGAAGAAGGACCTCAATCACACATGACAAAAGCAGGAACACCAACAATGGGTGGATTATTCTTCATGATTGCAAGTATTGTAGCAACAATAATTTATATGATTGTATTCCAGCTATATAATATTGAATTGTATTTATTATTAGTAGTATTTATCGCATACATGGGGATTGGTTTTTTTGATGATTATATAAAAGTAATGGCAAAACAAAATCTAGGGCTAACAGCAATGCAAAAATTATGTATTCAAGTGACAGTCGGAACAATATTCACAGTTGTGTTGATGCAATTAGGATTAACTACGACTATAAATCTTGGATTTGCTACAATTGATTTAGGATGGTTATACCCAATTTTAACAACGATTTTGCTTGTTGGTTTTTCAAATGCAACGAACTTAACTGATGGACTTGATGGATTACTTGGTGGGACAGGAGCAATTGCATTTTTTGCATTTGGATTTCTAGCTTTATTCATGGGACGTGTAGATGTTGCTATTCTTTGTTTTGCAGTATTTGGTAGTTTGCTTGGATTCCTTGTGTTCAATTTTAATCCGGCACAAGTATTTATGGGTGATACAGGATCACTTGCATTAGGTGGACTATTGGCTGCAGTAGCGATTGTACTAAAATTAGAACTTGTTTTATTAGTGATTGGATTGGTGTTTGTGATTGAAACGGCATCTGTGATGCTACAAGTCAGTTATTTTAAAGCAACTAAAGGAAAACGTTTATTTAAAATGAGTCCAATTCATCATCATTTTGAATTATCTGGTTGGAGCGAAGTGAAAGTTGTGACTATTTTTTACAGTGTTGCTTTCTTTTGTGCAATCGTAGGGATTATTTTAGGAATAGGAATGTATTAATATGAAATATACAACAGCATATGAAAATAAACGTATTCTTGTATTAGGATTGGCGAAGAGTGGCTTTGCTGCAGCTAAATTATTGCATCGTTTAGGGGCACAAGTAATTGTCAACGAATATCGCGAACTACCAACTGATGATATGCACAAATGTGCATTAGAAGCACTAGGAGTATGTGTGATTGATGGAGGGCACCCCGATAACGTATTAGATGCAGTAGAACTTATTGTGAAAAACCCAGGAATTCCGTACAGTAATCCTGTGTTAGTAAAAGCGAAAGAGCGTCATATTCCAATTGTTGTCGAGACGGATATTGCTGCACAAGTGAGTGAAGCTCCAATGATTGCAATTACAGGAACAAATGGAAAAACAACGACAACAACTTTAATTCATGCAATGTTAGAAGCAGATGAACAAGCACCGCTTTTTGCTGGAAATATTGGTGAAGTTGTCAGTGAAGTTGTGCTTGATGCAACAAGAAATAATGTGTTAGTAACTGAGTTGTCATCATTTCAATTAATGGCATCACCACATTTGCATCCGCAAATTAGTTTGCTGCTGAATTTTGATGAAGCACATCTTGATTATCACACCGATTTGGCAGAATATCATCAGGCAAAAGCTCAAATTTTTGCGAATCAAACAGCGGATGACATTTGTGTTTATAATGCAGATGATTTGAAAATTGTTGCTGCTGTGAGACAGGCGCATGCAAGTTTAGTTGGATTTTCTCAAACAGAAAAGACGAATGGTGCATACGTCAACAATGGGACAATATATTATCAAAATGAGGCAATTATTGCAATTGCAGACGTTGTATTGCCTGGGAAACATAATATTGAGAATATTCTAGCAGCTATTAGTATTGCTAAATTACGTGAAGTCTCAACAGCGGCAATTGTGTCGGTCTTAAAAACATTTGCTGGAGTAAAGCATCGTTTACAATTCGTGACGAAAAAACAAAATCATTATTTTTATAATGATTCAAAAGCAACAAATATTCAAGCAGCTAAAACAGCGCTTGCCTCATTCCAAAGACCAATTGTTTGGCTAGCTGGTGGACTTGATCGTGGTGTTGATTTTGAAACTTTACGACCATACTGTGAACGAGTTCAAGCGATTGTAACGTTCGGTGAAACAGCACCAAAATTTATGGCACTAGCTGAACAATTGCAGGTGAGTGCAGCACATGTTGAGACGATGGATGAGGCTGTGTCAGTTGCAAATAACTTTGCAATCGATGAATCTGTTATTTTATTATCACCTGCTTGTGCGAGTTGGGACCAATACCCATCATTTGAGGTGCGTGGTGATGCTTTTTTAACGGCTGTAAATCAATTGCCTGAAGTGGAGTGATATAAATGAAACAAAAGCTTTTTTACTGTTGGTTTGGCGAGACTGAGTTGCCAGAATCAGCGAGAACATATATTCAAACATGGAAAATGAAAATGCCAACAGCATCTATTGTAGAAGTAAATGAGCAGAATTTTGATGTTACGTCCCATCCATATGTAATGCAAGCATATCGAGCAAAGAAATTTGCTTTTGTGAGTGATTACGCACGGTTACAGCATTTATATAAATATGGTGGTATTTATTTGGATACTGATGTTGAAATGTGTCAATCGCTAAGCGAATTGTATTCGCAAACTGATGTTGTTTTATCAATGGAGTATTTTGAATGGGAACTCACAGGAGTAAATACAGGGACAATTATAGCACCACCCAAACACCCGTTTATCGCTGAGATTTTGGCAACGTATGATGATCAAGAATTTGTCGATTGTGGAGAAGCAACACAAACAATTAATGAGCGAATTACACAAATACTGATTGATAAGGGAATGGAACTGAAAAATGAAGTGCAGTATATTGAACAGGTTAAGCTATATCCTCATCAATATTTTTGTACAAAAAATAAGTCATCATATACAATTCATCATTACGCTAGTTCATGGCATGATCAGCAGTCATTGTATCGTTTGATTCGTCGTCGGATAGGTAAATTATTGAAAAAAATTGTTGGCCCGACAGTATTTGTGAAAATTTGGCCAAAAAGATAAATGAGTCAGGAAGAGAGAAATACATATGTCAAACCACAAAAAAAGAGTGATTTTTATTGCCTCAACAGGTGGTCATTTAAGTGAGTTGTTACGGCTGTCACCATTATTTGAACGGTATACAAGCATTGTTATAACAGAAAAAACGGCAACGACAGATAACCTTGAAATAAGTTGTCCGATAAAATATCTTGTTGCAGGTACATACTATCAAGGAAAATTACAGTATTTGTTGAAACTGGCTTGGAATACGATGGTTTCATTTTGCTATTTTTGCTTATTTCGACCAGACGTAATTGTTACGACAGGGAGTCATACGGCAGTACCGATGTGCCTGATTGCTAAAATATTTCGTAAAAAAGTTATCTATATTGAATCAATTGCAAAAGTTCATGGTCAGTCTTGGGCAGGAAAAATCATATATCCACATAGTGATGCTTTTATTGTGCAATGGCCTGAAAATAAGTTAGATTACCCAGGATCACAGTATGCAGGACAGTTACTAGGAGCGAAAAAATGAAAATATTTGTTTTATTAGGAACACAAGATGCACCTTTTCCACGTTTGATCCAATATGTTGAGAATGGTGTGAAACAATTAAATATTATATGTGAAATAATCGTACAAGCTGGTCATACTTCATATGAAAGCGAGAGCTCATGGATGAAAATTGTTGATTTCTTACAACCTGCTGCGTTTGAATCAGCGATTATGCAAGCTGATGTTGTTATTTGCCACGGCGGTGCTGGAACGATGTTAACAGCATTAAAGCACCAAAAACCGACGATAGCAATGGCGCGAAAACTAGCGTTTGCCGAACATAATAATGATCACCAATGTGAACTTGTTGATAAACTTGCCGATGATGGTTATTTACAAGGAGTTCAAACTGAATCAGAGTTAGTAGATGCTTTACAAAAAATTATGATGCATACACATCCAGTACGTGAGTTTGATTTAGTAAATGGTGTTACTGATGCAGTAGCAAAGGTAATTGATAGTTTTTAGGGAGTAATAGTATGGACGAACAATTGAAATACTCTCGAGAATTTCAAAAAAAAATGGCAACAGCAGGTTATGTCTATAATGAAAAAACAAAACAGTTTGAGCAACAACCAGTGGAGCAAGCGAGTCGTATTACACGGCGGAAGCACAAAAATAAAAAAAAGCAAAAACATCAACTAATAAAAGTACGAAAACCAAGAGTGAAAATCAAAAAAATTGTATTGATGATTATATGTATGTTTTTATTTGTGACAACAGTATTTGATCAGGCCTTTTGGCGTTTTGGTAGCACATATAGCGTTTTGTTTGTTGGAAGTGATACAAGCAATGAACGGGATGAATGGAAAGAAGAAAACTATGCGGATGCAATTTTTTATGTTGTTGTCGAACCTTGGAAACGAGAGTTAACGATTTTACCAATTAATCGCGATATGCGCGTGAGTATTGCATGTACTGGAACAAATGAAAATATAAATCATGCGTACAATGAAGGAAGAATGAAGTGCCTTCGTGAGACAGTTGAGCAAGAATTTTCATTACCAGTCGATTACTATGTAGAAACGAATTTTAACGGATTTGTTGAAGTTGTCGATGCTTTAGGCGGTATTGAATTGACAGCAGAGAAAAGTTTTTGCGAACAAAATACGACAGATGATAGTGATGCGATTTGTTTCAATGCTGGTGAATTTTATCACATGAGTGGTGAACAAGCATTAGCATATGCAAGGCATCGAAAAAGTGATAATCTTGATGGTAGACAACGGAGACAACAACAAGTTATTCAGGCAATAGTAAGTCAAGTATTTCAACCAATTACACTTATCCGTGGACCATTGGTATTGGCAAGTGTTGTGCGAAATGTGGCAACAAATGTTACACCATTTGGAGCAGTTGTAACATTGATAGCATTGTTGCAGAGTCCTGAAAAAACAACACTTGATTATTCAGGTTTGTATGAAATAACAGATAATTACCACTTTTATCCAGATCAACGATTTTGGAATCATATAGAACAATTGAAAATAAAATTTGATAAATAATTCAAAAGTTAGAATAGAAGGGGGACGAAGTAGCGATTGATACAATACGTCCTCTTTTTCAATTTTCCAATCCCCTTTTACAAATAACTTGGTATAATAAAAAAGAGCGTTTGAGCACTATGTAAAATAAAAGTCAAAAATTATATTTAGACGAGTTATCAAAAAAAGAATATGAGTAGTTTGTTGCTACGTCATTTAGGAATAACTGAGTTTTTTTGAATGTTGATATGCGAGCATAACTTGATTCTGATTTTGTACGTATAGTGCACAGAAAAAGTCTTTGGATAAGTGAAATTTGATAATTTGAAGGAGTAAAACACATGAAAAATTTAAATCTACCGACAAAAATAACATTAGCACGTATTGTCTTAATTCCGGTATTCTTAATACTTATGTATGTACCAGGTCCTGAAGTAACATGGCTTGGAGTGAGTGATAATAGTTTTCAACTAGCAGCAGCGATTTTATTTATCGTCTTGGCATTAACAGATTGGTTAGATGGATATTTAGCCCGTAAAAACAACCAAGTTACAGCACTCGGTAAATTTTTGGATCCTATTGCGGATAAGGTACTTGTATTTAGTGCGTTTTTAGTATTGATTGAACAAAATTTGGTCTGGTCATTACCAATTATTTTGATGCTTACACGTGAATTCATTGTAGCAACAGTTCGGATGATGGCAGCTAAAGAAGGATTCGTTATGGCGGCAGATACACTTGGAAAATGGAAAACAGTAACACAAATGATAGCACTCATCATTTTTTTATTTCATTTAACAGGTAATCCAATTTGGGCAGTGATTGGGCACGGATGTTTATGGATATCAGTAGTATTATCAACAATATCAGGTGTGCAGTATACAGTGAGTGGATTCCAACATATGAAGGAGTAGACAAGTATGAAAAAAATTATGATTGTCAGTGCACCGTATGGGAACGGTCA
Organism: uncultured Bacillota bacterium; assembly: GCA_945956935.1. Lineage (GTDB taxonomy): Bacteria > Bacillota_I > Bacilli_A > Culicoidibacterales > ZOR0006 > ZOR0006. Next base: position 94,944 of record CAMFJD010000001.1, read on the forward strand.
TCATCAAGCAGCTATGACACTTGTATCAGCATTTGAGCAAACAGGAGCGATAGTTGAACATTTTGATATTATTGCTGATGAATATCCGACAATTGCTAAAGTAACAACGGATATTTATAAACTTTCATTTAAGCCTGCTATGCATCGTGTGTACAAGTTTGGATATGATACCGTTGAAAAAATGGCAGAAACAAAATTATATAATCAATTAAGTGGGTTACTAGGACGGTCGAAGGCATATGAACGAATTATGGAATTTGAACCGGATGCTATCGTTGTGACGTTCCCTGTCCCAGTTATTTCCGCTATGAAGCAACAAGGAAAGATTACACAGCCATTGTATGAAGTGATTACTGATTATACAGCACATCGTTCATGGTTTCATTCAGCTATCGATCATTATTTTGTTGCTGATGAAATTGTCCAACAAATAGGAATGAACAAAGCAATGGTTGAGGAAGATAAGTTTACTATTTCTGGTATACCAGTAAGAGCGATGTTTGAACGGAAACCAGGCGTTGATTTACATACACAATATGGACTAGATAAAGAAAAGCGAACTGTACTATTTATTGCTGGTGCAGCAGGAGTCGTAACTAACGTAGAGCAATCTTTACATGATTTATTAGCAGATAGTAATATACAAGTTATTTTTGTAGCTGGAAAAAATGAAAAATTACAGCAACAACTCGAGCTACTATGCCGTGAATACAGTAATCGTTTTATTGTTTTTGGCTACGTTGAAGAGATTGCTGATCTTTATCATGTTGCTGATATTGTATTGACAAAACCAGGAGGAATCACAGTTAGTGAATTAGCTATGACACAAACACCCGCAATATTTATTGACCCAATGCCAGGTCAAGAACTCGATAATGCACTTTTATTTTCTGCCTGTCAAGCTGCAATTATTATTGATCATATTGATGAATTGGCAGTAACAGTGCATAGAATATTAAACCAACCAAATGAACTGTTCGTGATGCGAACAGGGTATGAGCGATTAAGGCATCCAAAAGCAGCTCAAGCTATTGTTGAGAAGGTGCTAAACAATGAAAATTAGTAGCATTGAAAAATTAACTGACTTAGAATATCAAGTACAAATTGTCGATAATGACTTGATAGAAACATTTATTGTACTTGAAGATACATTGCTCAGTATGCAGATTGTAAAACCACAGCCGATTGAACGTTGGCAGTATGAGCAATTAAAGACTAATGATGCACATATTTATCGTATGGCAATTCATTACTTGAGTTTTCGCATCCGTAGTCGGTATGAATTAGAGCACTATCTGTTGAAAAAAGAAGCTACAGCCGACCAAACAAACAATGTTATCCAAAAATTAATTGCACAAGGATATATCAATGATTTTGTTTTTGCTCAAGCGTATGTGAAAACAGCAATGATAGATTATAAACAAGGACCAAAAAAAATTGAGCAAGTATTAAAGCAAAAACATCGAATTGATGAAGATGCCTTAAGTGATGCAATGCAATGCTATTCACATGACCAACAGTACGAAAATTGTGAAAAATTATATAATAGACTGATTCGTACAAATAAGAAATATACAGGATATATGTTAAGGCAACAAATACAACAAAAATTACAACTTGCAGGTTACAGTGCACAAATAATTCAATCTATATTACAACAATTTGAATCCGAGCAAAATAATGAGCTATTTGAACAAATATCACTACGTGTGTATCGACGATTGATTCGTGAAACAGATCCGTATAAGAAACGTCAAAAATTTCAACAAAAAATGTATCAATACGGCTTTAGCAGTGAATGTAGTCGAGTTCGGTTTGAACAAATGGAGGAAGACAATGAAGAAAATTAAAGTATTGCTTGCGTTTGGAACACGTCCGGAAGCAATTAAAATGGCGCCATTAGTAAAAGTATTACAAGCAAAAAATGAACGATTTGAAACAGTTGTTACTGTTACGGGTCAACATCGACAAATGTTAGACCAAGTATTACAAGCCTTTGATATTGTACCTGATATTGATTTGTCCGTGATGAAGCCAGGACAAACCTTGTATGATGTAACGAGTAATGTTTTATTAGGAATGAAAGAAGTGTTAGAGCAAGAAAAACCTCAGATTGTATTAGTACATGGTGATACAACAACGACATTTGCTACAGCTTTAGCAGCGTTTTATCAACAAATTCCAGTTGGTCATGTTGAAGCGGGATTACGTACATATGATATATATTCGCCGTTTCCTGAAGAATTCAATCGCCAGGCAACAGGCAATATTGCGACATTACATTTTGCGCCAACGAAAGTTGCAAAGGCGCATTTAATGCAAGAGCAAAAAGCAGAAGAAACGATTTTTGTCACGGGAAATACAGCAATCGATGCATTACGAACAACAGTAAAATCAGCATATAGCCATCCAATTATCGATTGGGTTGGTAGTGATAAAATGATTTTATTAACAGCACATCGACGCGAAAATCTAGGTGAACCTATGCGTCATATGTTTCAAGCAATTCGCCGAATTATTGATGAACACGATGATTTGAAAGTTGTTTATCCAGTGCACTTAAATCCGCTTGTACAAGCGGCAGCAGCGGATATTTTAGGAAATCATGAGCGTATTCGTTTGATTGAACCATTAGAAGTATTAGATTTCCATAATTTTTTAAATAAGGCTCATATTATCTTAACTGATAGTGGTGGAATTCAAGAAGAGGCACCATCACTTGGTAAACCAGTTTTAGTTATGCGTGATACAACTGAGCGGCCGGAAGGTGTTGAAGCGGGTACATTAAAATTAGTTGGGACAGATGAAGAGGTTATTTATCGAGAGTTTAAAACATTATTGATGAACGAGGAAGCTTATACAGCTATGGCACAAGCAGCGAATCCATATGGTGATGGAACAGCGAGTGAACAAATAGCAGTAGCCATTAGTAATTATTACGCTTCATTGTCAAATGAAAACTAATTTGTTATACTAAAAATTGTATGATGATAAAAAAAGGAGATTTATATATGCAAAAAATGAAACGAGTACGTAAAGCAGTTATTCCAGCAGCAGGAATGGGAACACGCTTTTTGCCAGCAACAAAAGCACAGCCAAAAGAAATGTTGCCAATAGTTGATAAACCGACAATTCAGTACATTATTGAAGAAGCAGTCGCATCAGGAATAGAAGAAATACTAATCATTACGAGTGGAACAAAACGCTCAATTGAAGATCATTTTGATAAGTCGTATGAGTTGGAAGATACATTAGCCAAAAAAGGAAAAAAAGAAATGTTAGAAATGGTACAAGGAATTTCTAACATGGTTAACATTCATTATATTCGTCAAAAAGAAGCTTTAGGATTAGGACATGCTGTTTTGCAAGCAAAAGCATTTATTCAAAATGAACCATTTGCGGTGTTACTTGGTGATGATGTAGTTGTTAATAAAGAAGGACAACCAGCATTGAAACAATTAATCAATGCATACGACGAAAAGCAAGCATCAGTTCTTGGAGTACAAACAGTTGCATTAAGCGATGTAGATAAATATGGAATCGTGGCACCAAGTCAGTCAGTACCACAAAAGGGGCGTCTCGTAAAGCTTGCTGATATGGTGGAAAAGCCGAAACAAGCAAATGCACCAAGTCAAATGGCGGTATTAGGACGGTATGTTTTAACACCAGAAATTTTTGAACTATTAGCAAATCAAACGCCAGGAGCAGGAAATGAAATTCAATTAACGGATGCCATCAAACGTTTAATGGATCGCCAAGCAGTATATGCATATGATTTTGAAGGACAGCGCTATGATTTAGGTGATAAATTTGGCTTTATTAAAGCAACAATTGATTTTGCACTTGATCGTCCTGAATTGCACGATGATGTATATGCATATTTACAGCAACTTGTCCAAACGAATACTGTTGATACAAGTAACGAAAAGTAATAGGTAAGAGTTCATGACAGGTATTGAAATTTTTACTATTCTTTTGACGTGCTTTGCAATTAGTTGGTGTAGTATGCCTTTTGTGAAGCGAATGGCTATACAAATTAAAGCTGTGGATCATCCAGATCAAAAAAGAAAATTTCACAAAGGTGTGATTCCACGGCTTGGGGGGCTTGCTATCTATTTATCATTTATCATTGGATATGTGTTATTTGGTAGCGAATTTAAAGGATTAGATCACGTACTTGTTGGCTCATTTATTATTATTTTGATCGGTATATATGATGATATCACACCGATAAAACCATTAGTAAAATTTGGTGGACAACTCTTGGCAGCTATTATCGTCGTCTATAGTGGTCAGTTTATGATTAATGAATTTGTCCTGATACCAGGATTTACAATTGAATTTCCACTATGGTTCTCACCAATTTTCACATTGCTTTGGATTGTTGGAATTACAAATGCTGTGAATTTAATTGATGGTCTTGATGGATTAGCAAGTGGAATTTCAGCGATTACATTAATGACGCTCGCGTTTTTAGCTGTATTTGATGGAAGTCATTTTGCTGCAACTGTAACACTTATTTTGCTTGGATCAACATTAGGTTTTATTGTCTTTAATTTTCCACCGGCAACTATTTTCATGGGAGATACAGGCTCGAATTTTCTTGGTTTTATGATTGCAGTTCTTTCAATTTTAGGTTATAAACAAGCAGCTTTTGCTTCGTTTCTCATGCCGATTGTAATGCTGGGTGTACCAATTTTGGATACCTTTGTTGCAATTATTCGTCGTAGGCTAAGAGGGCAGTCAATTGGAGAACCAGACCGCGAACATTTACACCATAAACTCCTTGATTCAACAGCTTCATCCACAAAAACACTCCTTATTATTTATGGGATTTCAGCATTGTTTTCTGTGACGGCAGTTGTCTATGGAATTCGTAAGACATGGGGGCTGATCTTACTAGCTCTTTTACTTGTGTGTGTGGAGATATTTATTGAACGATTTGAGTTGATTGGACCAAAATATAAACCGTTGTCAAGTTTATACCAGCTATTTACACAGCGAAAACAATAAAAATGAACGCTAGCTCATCATGAAGAGTTAGCGTTTTTTGTTACAGAGTAAGGTGAGAAGTTTTTTGGTCCTTACTATAATAAATAGGTGCATGAGTTGATTTTTCACTGCTTTTACACTATACTTTTGTGTGAAGAGAAAGTTTCTGGCAGATTAAGAACGTAAGTAAACAGGACTTTAACACTGAATGAAATCACTTATGAGGATGATAAAAATGAAAGTAGTCGAAATACATAAATTGACAGATGGAACAACTGTCGAACAAGCACCATATTTATTAAGTGGACTTACACATGGTACTGCAAATAATGGACAGTTATATTTAAATTTAGAGTTTCAAGATAGTACCGGTACGATTAGTGGTAAATTATGGCAAGCAAACCAAGAAATTTTACAACAAGTATCAGAATTAGTAGGGACTATTATTGAAGCAAGTTTTGTTAAAAATACATATCGTAATCAAACACAGTTAAAGGTAATTAAATTACAACGAGCAGAAAATGTTGCATTGGAGCAATTTATTGAAACAGCTCCGATGGCTAGTGATGCAATGCAACAAGAAGTTGCTAACTATATCCAAGCGATTATTAATTCTGACGTACAAATACTAGTGCAATCATTAATGACAAAGTATCATGAGTCTTTTTATCGTTTTCCAGCAGCAAGTAAGAATCATCATGATTACATGGGCGGATTGGCATACCATACAATCTGTATGCTCCGACTTGCTAAAATGATGAAAGAATTATACCCAATTTTAAATAGTGACTATTTATATGCTGGTGTGTTATTACATGACTTAGGGAAAGTTGTTGAATTATCAGGCCCAATTGCAACGGAGTATACGACAAAGGGGAAACTCATAGGTCATATCAATATTATGGTAAGTGAAATTGAGGTCATGTCACAACGATTACAGATGCATAGCGAAACTCAACAAGAAGTAGTGATGATTTTACAACATCTTGTGTTGAGCCATCACGGAAAACTCGAATATGGATCACCAAAACTTCCAATGATGATGGAAGCAGAAATGCTCACATATATTGATAATATCGATGCTAAAATGATGATGATGGAACGAGCACTTCAAGGGATTGAACCAGGTGAGTTCTCACAACGTGTTTTTGCACTAGAGAATCGTCAATTATATCAACCAAAATCAGATAAACAATAAAAACAAAGGTAATAATATGTAAAAGTATGTTACAATATAAAAGATATTGTAAACTAAGGTGAGAGTATGAAGCGTTGGATTTTATATATGATTACAGTGAGTGTGATTATTATTGACCAAATAACAAAGTATTTTGTGGCAAATTATATGGAGCTAGGCCAACGAATTGAAGTGATTCCTAACTTTTTCACGATTACGTCGCATCGTAATACTGGGGCAGCATTTAGTATTTTAGAGGGAAAGCTTGATTTTTTATTAATTGTTACTATTTTTGCCCTTGGATTTTTTATTTATTTGATTGAGAAATATCGTAAAACAGACAAGTGGCTCGTTATTACAGTAGCATTTATGCTTGGTGGGGCAATTGGAAACTTTGTTGATCGAGTATTATTTGGTGAAGTTGTTGATTTTTTTGCTTTTCAATTTGGTAGCTATCATTTTGCAATTTTCAATGTTGCTGATATTGCTTTATCGGTTGGTATGGTTGCGTTTGCAACCTGCTTAGTATTTGCTGATTATGTAGCAACAAAAACAGAATAAAAAGGGCCGATGTTCTTTGTAAGTAAGAACACCGGCTCTTTTGACTGTAAAAATGATAATTTGATAGGAAAATAGCTAAGGCTAGTTTTTATAATCGAAAAATGGTAAAATTTGAAAGAAAAAAATTTACATGCTCGCTAGCGACAAAAATTTGCAATGAGTAATGAAAGGTGATTATAATGAGAATAACAGTTAAGCAAGAGCAAAATGGTGCTCGTGTTGATAAATTAGTGAGTGATATGATAGCTGAGGTATCACGCTCACAGGTACAACAGTTAGTGAAAGATGGACATTTATTAGTAAATGATCAACCAGTAAAAACGAATTATAAATTACGTACTGGAGATGTGATTATTTTTGAAATTCCTGCACCAGTTCCACTAGAAGTGAAACCAGTACAAATGGATCTTGATATTTATTATGAGGATGCTGATGTCATTGTTGTCAACAAACCAACAGGGATGGTTGTGCATCCGGCTGCTGGACATCAAGATGATACATTAGTAAATGGTCTTGTTGCACAAGTAACTGATTTATCAGGAATTAACGGTGTCATGCGTCCGGGAATTGTGCATCGTATTGATAAAGATACATCTGGATTACTTATGGTAGCCAAAAATGATCAGGCTCATGAAGGTCTTGTGAAACAATTACAAAATAAAAGTGTTACACGTCGTTATATCGCGTTAGTGCATGGTGTCATTAATCACCAACGCGGTAAAATTGATGCGCCAATTGGTCGTGATGTGACGGATCGCTTAAAAATGACAACAACGCATATTAATTCAAAAGAAGCTGTTACTCATTTTCAAGTGATAGAACGATATAAAAATTATACTTTGGTGGAATGTCGTCTTGAAACAGGACGGACACACCAAATCCGTGTGCATATGAATTATATTGGCTTTCCATTAGTTGGTGATCCATTATATGGTCCACAAAAAACGATTACACGTAAACATGGCCAGTTTTTACATGCGCAAACGCTCGGATTTATGCATCCACGCACTGATGAATACATTGAGTTTAGTGCACCACTACCAACGTATTTTACGGAAGTGATTGAGTCATTACGTCAACAAGTTCAAGATGATGAAAGATAATGATAGGTGAAGCAGCAAAATGAAAATTAAAAATATAAAATCTGCAGTGCGTAGTGTTCGTTTTTTCTATTTATTTTATTTAGTTGGTGTTGGTCTATTTTATAATTTATTACCACTTTATTTACAAGAGAATCTTGGTTTTGACGCAACAAGTATTGGTGTGATTATGTCAGTTGCATCCATTATGTCGATTGGAGTTGCTACATTTTGGGGGATTGCGGCAGATGTGACGAAAAATCCAAAACTGATATTAACAATTGTTTTAGGTTGCTCTGGACTGATTGTTTTGTTATCGGGTAAGGCAACAACATTTGTAGCAATGCTCATAATGATGATTTTATTTGAATTTTTCCGCTCAGGTATTTTTCCGTTAATTGATAGTACAGCAACTACGATTGCTATGCGATCAGATGTTGCTTTTAGTCAAATGAGATGGTGTGGATCGCTAGGATATGCAGTCAGTATCTTAGCATTTGCTCCTTTGCTTGAATCAATAGGATTAAACTTAATTTTTATCTTATTTATGTTTTTCTTGGCCTTGCCAATTTTATTTGTTCGACAATTACCGAATCCAGCTACAAAGGAGCAAATAAATTTTAAGATTGATATGAAGTATCTTTTTACCAATAAATTGTATTGGTTTATCTTATTTATTGGTGCTTTTAATTTTGGATCGATGAATGCTTCATCAAATTATTTAGCACTACATGTTCAAACATTAGGAGGTGGAGTGCTGGCTGTCGGTATTTGTACATTAATAGCGGCAGGAATTTCAGAAGTACCTGCATTGATGTATGTCGAACGAATTTATCATCGACTAGGGATGGAACGGACATTACTAATCGGGTTAGGTGTAACGTTATTTCGTTGGATCGTTGCATTCTTTGCACCTAACCTAGCAATATTTTTCTTGACAGCATTTTGTCACGGAATTGCATTTGCCTTTGTTCAACCGGCAGTATTTACTCTTATTCGGCGGCATGTATCAGAATCGGTAAGTGGGACAGCTATCGCATTAAATGCTGCAATCAGTGGAGGAGTACTAACAATTATTAATGTCATTACTGGTAATATTATTGATGCAACAGGAAGTACAGCAATGATGTTTATAATTTTTATGATTGCATCGCTTATTTCAATAGGATTGATGCTTCAATATCGTAAAAAAGTTTAATAGAGTTGTGGAGGAATAAAAATGAATACATGGAGTAAGTGGTCGATTACAAATGGTATTATTGTTTTATGTGTGCTGATTTTCATAGCAATGACATTTGCTGGCGGAAGTGAACAGGTATCTGTGCTCTTATCATTTGGTGCAATGCAAAATCAGTTTGTGCAACATGGTGAAGTATGGCGCTTAATAACGGCTAATTTTTTACATATTGGTATTTTTCATTTATTGATGAATATGGTAATTTATTATCAATTTGGTAATTTATTGGAATCTGTGCTAAAACGTTGGCAATATGTAATAGTTATTGTATGTGCTATGGTTATGACAACAACAGTAAGTTACTTTTTTGCGGATAATTATGCTGTATCAGCAGGGTGGAGTGGAGTACTGTTTGGAATTATGGGTGCTTTTATTGTGCTATCATTATTTTTCCCTCAACGTTTTCAGCATTATGCTAAAAATATTATTATTCCAATTTTAGTCATTAATGTTATTATTGGTTTTTTGAATTCTGGTGTAAATTGGATTGGCCATTTTGGTGGATTTGTTGGTGGTTTTATCTCAATGTTTTTTATAGCAGCAGTTATCAGAAATAAAAAATAAAAAACAGATAGTATGTATCTGTTTTTTATTTTGATGATAATTGTGCTAAATCACGCATGAGAGAATCATGTTTAATTTGTTCTTTTGCTTTATTTGTATTGATAAAGTGTACTTTTGCAACTTGTGATAAAAGCTCGGGTTGTTGTTGGATGAGTTTAGCTGCTTGACTTGTTGCCATGTGATTTGATCCTCGTGAAAGTGAGAGACCAGTTAAATTTTCAAGTTTTTGCATTTCTTTCAAGAACATGTATCGAGCAATAATTGACGAAAGAGCAATAGACATGTGATAATGACTATGTGCTGGTGAAAAATAAATATTATCGACAACATTTTTTTGAATTTTGAGATAGTTAAAATAATGTTTCTCACTAACAAATTTATCGACAATAATTTTATCCGGTTTAAAGCCAATCTTTTCAATTGTTTTTGTTAGTGCTTGATTATGTAAAATTGCTTTCAGTTGATTCAGATTTAGACCTTTATTGATAAGCTCATTATATTTTGTATTATTTAAAATAATTGCACTATAAACAATGTCGGTTTGATCTTTAATTTTGATGAACTGTGGCACAATTTCTAAGATTTTTTCATCTGTTAATTTGCTTGACTTTCGAATCCCAATTTGTTCAAGAATTGCAATGTTATTTTTGGGAACATATGCAGAGACAATTGTTAATGGACCAAAGTAGTCACCGGCACCCGATTCATCAGATCCAAGTGCAGTTTCGAAATAGAGGGGTTCATGCGTATTGTCATGTCTGTTAGACCATAACTCATATGCTTGGCGGGCATTCGTCCCCTTAAAATAAACAGTATTATCTTCAATAATGATTTGTAGTCCTCGGTGTTCAATACAGAGCGTACACGATTGCGTGGAACATTCACCAAACGTATGGTAATAATCTTTAATTTCTTGGATAATAATAGTGTTTGTTGTGAGTGTGAATGTTTGTGGCATAGAAACTCCCTCCTTATCTACTTTCAGTCTAACGAAAATAAAACGGGACTTCAATAAAAAGTTAAGTGAAAAGGATAATATTATAGTTTTAAAAAAAGGAGGTAAAAATATGGTAATTGAGCTCTTTTTTATTGCATTATTCATTTTTTATGGTACTCGAGGGTACCGTAAGGGGGTTATGCTTCAACTTGTTTGGTTATTAGCACTTGTTTGTTTTATCCTGTTTGCGAATAGTTTCACAGGATATATCAATCATTTATTTATAATTATGAATGTTCAAACAGATTCTTTCCTATTTTCACCGTGGATTAAAATAATTATAGGGTATTTTTTAATTTATATTATTTTCAAATTGATATTATTGGCAACAAAAGACTTGAAAATACCAGGTATATCATTATTGAATAGAGTATTAGGCGCGTGTTTAGGAGTACTAAAAGCAAGTTTATTTTGTGTTTTTATAGGAAAGTTGTTAATCACTATTTGGCCAAATATGTCACCAGTATTCGAACAAAACTCAGTATATATGGTAAGTGCAGATTTTTGGACTGCTATTTTTACTTCAGTAATTCAAGGGCTTTTTGTGTCGTAGCAAAATGTACTTTTGCATATATTTGTAAGCATGATTCACCGTGTGTATGAATGATTTCAGCAGCGAAATGATCAACTGTCTTACTTGCACCTTTTGGTAGTGTTTTTCCATACTTACTAGCTAATTTATCCATTGCTTTTACATATGTGTAACGCGCTAAAACGGAAGCAGCAGCAACAGCAATACTATGTCCCTCGGCTTTAGGTATAAAAGTTAACCCTGTAATAGGCGATATTTGAAGTGTTTTAAAATAACGATAATAAGTGGATTCATTAACAAATTGGTCCATGATAATATAATCAAAAGTGAACGTTTGATCATTGAGTAATTTCTGAAGTGCTTGGTTATGTAGTAAAGCTTTCATCATGTGACCATTGATACCTTTGGCTTGAAGTTGATTGTATTTTTCATTTGGTAAAATAGTGATTGCATGGTAGCAACTTTTCATAATTGTTGGTGCTATTTTACAAATATATTCATCAGTCATTTGCTTTGAATCCATGATGCCTAATTGCTTGAGTTTATCAGTTTGTTGTTTTGGAACATAGACGCAAGCAGCAGTTAGTGGACCAAAATAATCACCAACACCTGATTCATCACAACCAATACAGTCAAAGTTATCAAAGTGAGTTAGGTGTGGCACTTGTTTAGTTTTCATTTGTTTTACTGGTTGTTGTAATGCTTGCCAAAGTGTAATTTCTTTCTCGGCATTCTTACCTTGAAATACAACTTTTTTCGAATTGTATGCAGTAATTGTACAACCGGTTATTTTTGCTTGAAATTTAGCATGTGATGGTGTTTTGACAGTATAGTCTTGATAAAAATCTGCCATAGTATCGAGCGTTTTTTGATCGACAAGAAGTGTATAAACTGACATTAAATCATTCCTTTCATTCCATATAATCATACGCAATTTTATCATTATGTACAAATGTTAATGTGCAAATAATAAAAAATACGATAGAATAAGAGTAATCGAAGAAAGGGTGGTATGATGCAACCAGAAGTGCAAGAACGTGTAACAGCAATTTTTGAAAGTTATTTTGAAGATGAATTAAAACCATATTTAGCAGATACACAAGCGTTAGCGCTATTTTCAGAAGTAGATCCAGTTGATTCGTGTGAAGTATCGATAGCTACAATTGATATTGAACAAACAGAAGAAACAGAAGAAGGCATGATTGGCAAAGTTGAGATGATGGCACAATTGCTCGTTAATGAGCAATACTCAATGCATCTTGGGTTACGATTTGAAGAAATTGATTTGCTGGAATCGAATGAAGATCCGCTTTACCCAGTAATTAAAAAAGCGGTTAATCAAAATTTATTTGAGAGTGTCTTACAAGGGTTGAAGAAACTTGATAGCCACATAAAAGAAAAACCTCAAATTGTTCACTAGTTTTGCGCTGGACCTCATTATTTGGATAAAAATAATGAGGTGTTTTTTTGTACGACAAAACTACTAATTGAAATGTATAGATGATGTAAATCAGGAGAATCAATAAGTGAAATAAATCTTGAGTATAAATTTGACAGTAGCAACATTAGGTATTTCATGCAGTTACTGTATTGTCATGGGGTTAATATTTTGGACAAAGGAGACAATGTTGCATGAACTTTTGAAAAGTATTCAAAGTAAGCTAACTTAATTTTCCAATCAATGTTTGCGATACACAGTGCGTCCATATCGCGAAGCACTACAACAACTTGGAAGTATCCAGCCAATGTCTCGGAAAGGAAAATTCTTAGAAAATTCACCAATGAAAAACGTCTGTAACTTGTTAAAACATTGGAAGATTTATAAAGTAGGCAACTGAAACATACATCGAGTATTATACTGCCAAATGTATTTCGATAAAATTAAAAAGAGTGGTCCTGTTCAATGTAGAATTGTGTAAAAAATTTATATTGTCCAGATTATTGGTTTCACCTTAGGTTGTATTTTTTTTGTTTTAGGTATTGTGTAATGCGAAGTACTGTGTTATAGTACTTTGTGAAGCCAGTTACTATGCAATGCAAAGTACTATTGAAAACGAAATAGAGGTGAAGATATGCAAACTCAATTTAAAAAAGGCGTTTTAGACATTTGTGTTATGGCATTAATTGCCAAAAAGGATATGTATGGATATGAAATTGTGAGTGAGTTATTGTCGTATATTGACGTGACGGAAAGTACAGTATATCCAATTTTACGGCGATTAACAAAAGAAGGATTTTTTACGACTTATATTCAAGAGTCAAGTGAAGGACCTGCAAGAAAATATTATCAGTTAACACAAGAAGGTATTGCACATTATCAAGCTGTTGCAACCGAATGGCAAGCATTTACAGTAGCCGTACAAAAATTATTACAGGAGGTACAATAATGAATCGAGCAGAGTATTTAGAATTGTTACGTGATTATGTATCACAACGATTTTCATTAGTAGAAACAGAAGATATTATTCGTGATTATGAAGAGTTTTTTGTAGAAGGCATGGCAAATGGGAAAACAGAAGCAGAAGTAATTCAAGGATTAGGATCACCAAAATTATTAGTTGAACAATTGGTGGAAGAACTTCAGCCTCCAAAACAACAATCCAAAACAACGGATGTACTTCAGACAGGGAATCGATATATTAAAAAACTACAGAAAAAATTAACTCATACACTCCAAATAAAATCAACAACAAAACAACTAGGTTGCATGACACGAATATTACGATTGATGACACAATGTATTGCATTAGGATTAACAGTCGTAGCAATAGCAGTTATTTTATTTATTATTATGAACATGGTATGGACAGGTCTAGGAATGGTTGGATTATTCATTGTAGGAGGGTACTTCTTAACAGCAAATGTAGGGTTAGGAATGGTATTCTTTAGTGGTGCAAGTATTTGTCTGGGGTTCTTTTTGCTTGGCCTTGTCTGTGTGCGCAGTTTGAGTAATTATGTAATTGCTTATATCAAGCGAGCACAAACATGGTGGCACTATCATGTAAATCAAGCACCAAAGGAGGAAATTGACCATGAATAAAACAAATAAGAAATTATTAATTGTAGCTATGGTTGCAATTATGTTTGGTATTGTGGCTATTATTCCAAGTGTTTTTGCCACGTTACCATACGTTGAACAGGTAGTAACACAGGTGCGCAGTGAAGGAAAAAAAGAACTAGTTCAATCATTAAATGAACCAGTAAAAGAAGTGGTAATTCATACTGAAAATATCGATGTTAAAATTGTGAAAAGCTTAACAGATAATGTGGAAATATATCAAACAAATTCACTGATTCAAAAAGTTAATGTGGATACAAAAATTGTTGATGGAATATTAACAATTAACTCAACAAGTGGTTGGCAATTTCCAGAAATGATTGGGAATGCCCAACGTTTCATAGAGCAAGTAACGGCAGTGATTGTAAATGCTGAAGTACCAGCGGTAATTGTTGCAGTACCTGATAATACGTCAATCGATACGAACATTCAAACATATAGTAGTGTTTTTGTAGAAGATGGGTCATTACTTGGGGCTGAGAATACGATATCAGCATGGAATTTCGGAATTGAATCAGAACAGATTCCAACGTCGGACCGTAAACTGACATATACACCAAACAATTCACATGCTGATCTTGATTATCGTACATTAAACAATTTTAGCGATGTTGTGATTGACTCATATTATGTGAATTTAGCTAATTATTCACGGATTAGTTCGTTGAAAACACAAAATGTAATAGTAGAAGCGGATAGCGTAAATATAGCGTATATTCCATTTGAAGGAACGATTCAAATTAATGAAAAAGGTTATGGTAATGGGTATGTTAATATCGATATGAATCGTATGCCAAATATTGATTGGGAAATTAAAGTTGATGAGTTTGTGCTGAGTGATGATAAATATGATGATGAGTCTGGCTATAATGATGATGTACACGGTGATGATGGTTGGGATTTTTCAGGATATTTTTGGCCTGAAACACAAGTTGAGAGTGGAAAAATGATTATTACAAGCAGTGATTTGCGTTTTGATGTAAACGGATCAATTGATGCCTTTAAATCATTTGTCAAAACGCAACCAACACTTCAAATTATTCAATCAGAAATGTATTATGATACTGAAGATAGCGATGAAGAAGCAATATATGGTTATTAATTAAGAAGAAGTGAGTAAAGGAGCAACAGTTATATGCTCGTTACTCACTTTTTCTAGTTATGTATAGTAGATGAAATATGGGGAGGGTATTCTGAAAAGAAATGCAGAATATATAAAGAAATGATATAATAGTGATAGTATTTATAGAAAGGAATGTAACTATGGAGCATTCATTACAAACATTGGAATTTTATCGTGTAATTGAGCAGCTCGCCCCGTATGCTGCTACAAGCCTTGGTAAAGAGCAAGTGATGCAATTACAGCCGAGCACGAATTATGATACAGTTAAAAATTGGCAGCAAATAACAGAAGAAGCAGTGCGTATTTGTTTAGCAAAAGATAGTGCGCCACTTGGAGGAGTATATAATATCAAGCAGTCGCTTTTACGTTCAAAAGCTGATGCAATTTTAAGTGCTGCTGAAATCTTAGAAGTCGGTGCACATTTATATGCAGTGGTACAAATGAAAAGTTTTATGCGTGAACTGCAAGAGCTTGGTGAATACTCACAATTTTATCAATTAGTTGAACAGTTAGAACATCAACCAGATTTGTATCGTACAATTCAAAGTACAATTGATGAAACCGGAAAGGTTGCTGATACAGCATCGGTTGTTTTGCGTCAAATTCGTGCACAAATGAAAATTACGGAAAATTCAGTTCGTGAAAAATTAAATCGCTTAGTACAAACTCAACGTGACAAATTGACGGACGGGATTGTAACAATTCG
The DNA here is from genome assembly GCA_945956935.1 of uncultured Bacillota bacterium. Taxonomy (GTDB): domain Bacteria; phylum Bacillota_I; class Bacilli_A; order Culicoidibacterales; family ZOR0006; genus ZOR0006. The sequence continues at coordinate 110,970 of CAMFJD010000001.1, forward strand.
TAATAACCGTTACGTTATTCCAGTGCGTATTGATCACAAGAATACGTTTGGTGGAATGATTCATGACCAATCATCATCGGGAACGACTGTATTTGTTGAGCCGGAAGCAGTAGTTGCGTTGAATAATAAATTAGCTCAATTATTTTCAAATGAACAAACTGAAATTGAACGTATTTTACGTGATTTGACATTACGAATTAAAGTAGAATCGGATAGCTTACTTGAAAATTTGATCGTTTTTGCTGATATTGATTTTATGTTTGCAAAAGCACGCTATGCATTAGCGATACAGGCAACAAGACCGGTGTTAAATACGACAGGCTATATTAACCTATTGCAAGCGAGGCATCCACTTATTGCCTGTGAACAAGTAGTACCGAATGATATTACTTTAGGAAAGCACTACACAGCAATTGTAATTACTGGACCGAATACAGGTGGAAAAACGGTTACATTAAAAACAGTCGGATTATTAACACTGATGGCACAGGCAGGGTTACATATTCCTGCAGCAGAGAAAAGTGAAATTGCGGTGTTTAACCATGTATTTGCTGATATTGGTGATGAACAATCAATTGAACAAAGTTTATCAACATTTTCATCACATATGACGAATATTGTCAAAATTATTGATCAGCTATCATACAATTCACTTGTGTTATTTGATGAGTTAGGAAGTGGGACAGACCCAAAAGAAGGATCATCACTAGCAATTGAAATTTTAGAGTATATGAATAAAAAGGAAGCACGTGTGATTGCGACCACACATTATCCAGAATTGAAAGCATATGGATATGAAAATGAGACAGTAATCAATGCGAGCGTTGAGTTTGATATCGATACATTACGTCCTACATATAAGTTATTACTTGGAGTGCCAGGGCGTTCAAATGCATTTGAAATTTCTAAACGACTTGGATTACCAGAGTTTATAATCGAACGAGCCCGTGAACATGCAAAACTTGAATCGACAGAAATGACAGAAACAATTAAACGTTTAGAATCTGAAAGCACACGGTTACAGCAAGCCCGTGAAATTGCAGAACATCATCAAGCACAAGCACAAGCATTACGTGAAGAATTGAAACTACAAAAGCAATCATATGAACGCCAAAAACAACAAATGGTTGAAAAAGCAAAAAGAGAAGCAAATGAATATTTGAAAAAAGCACAGCAACAAGCTGATAAAATTATTAGTGATTTAAAAATTGTACATGCTGAAAATGTGAAAGAACATGAGTTGATTGCTGCACGCACAGCATTAAAAAATGCACGTTATGATGAACAAAGAGGAATTGTACGCCCAAAAACTCGTGTAGATTTACAAGTAGGTGATCTTGTTAAAGTTGCTACACTTGGTAGTAACGGTGAAATCATACGCGAATTGAAACCAGGGTTATGGGAAGTGAAAATTGGTCGAATGACGATGAAAGTTAAAGATGAAGACTTATTATTTGAAAAACGTCGATCGACAAAAGAAAAGCCAATGAAAAAAATCGGTTTGAGTGGCGAAAGAAAAGTTGTAGGGATGAAACTTGATTTACGTGGCAAACGATTTGAGGAAGCAATGATTGAACTTGATCATTATTTAGATAAAGCTGTGTTGATGAATTATCCAAGCGTCTCAATTATTCATGGACATGGCACGGGAGCAATACGTAAAGGTGTGCATGAACATTTGAAAATGAGTAAAATTGTTAAAACATATCGTTTAGGTGGTGCTGGCGAAGGTGGCGTAGGTGCAACAATTGTTGAGTTTAAATAATCATCGGAATAGGTTGTAACATTCAAAGTGAGAAACATAGCAAACATAAAAGCATCTCAAACAAGTGAATTGTGATCAAAAGAAATAGAGAAATTAGGTTTTACTAACAATTTTTTAGTGTTATGTGTACTTTATATATTTTATTTGTAATTTAAAGTAATAGGGTGGAAAAATCTTGTATTTTAGTATAACATTCTCTATAATAATAACAACCAAACAAAAATTGGTGCATTCTATTCGACAAATGTCAGTAGCAAGCGTATAATTCAAAACATAGATAAATATCTATTTAATTTAGGAGGGACTTATATGTCAACAGTAGTTACAACAGTAGAAGAATTCGAAGCAAAAATTACAAGCGGAAAATATTTAGTTGATTTTTATGCAACTTGGTGTGGACCATGCCAAATGCTATTACCAGTATTAGAAGAAGTAACACCAACATTAGAGCAATCAACAGTTGAAATTTTAAAAGTAAATGTTGATGAATTACCACAATTAGCACAAAAATTTGGAGTTATGAGTGTTCCAACATTATTCGTTATTGAAGATGGTGCAATCAAAAATAGTGAAGCAGGATTTAAACCAGCTGACGCATTAGTCGATTGGGTAACGACAAGTTTAGCATAATATGAAAAAGAATTCGACGACAATAGTGCGAATTCTTTTTTAGTATACAATTACATAAAACGATATCTACAAGAGAAATAAAACCAAGTAGAGAAAACATCTGTATACATTTGAGTATTGAAATAAACTATGGAAATAGAGAGAATAAAAAATGATTTTTATTTTTATATAGTACATCAAAGGAAACGATTTTCTTTTACGACTTCTTTTTAAATGACTATATTTTTAATGTTGAATCTGCTATACTAGTAAAGCACAAAAATTGTCGAGAAGATAATAGGAGGAATTTAAAATGGCAGAACGTTTACAAAAAGTAATTGCAAATGCAGGTTTTTGCTCGCGACGTAAAGCAGAGCAATTAATCTTAGATGGGAAAGTAACAGTTGATGGCAAAGTTGTTCGTGAACTTGGAACGAAAGTTGAGGGACATGAATACATTGAAGTTGGTGGTGTGCCAGTTGAAAGTGAATCAAAAGTATATTTATTATTAAATAAACCAAAAAATATGATTTCAGCTGTAAGCGATGATCGTGAACGGGAAGTTGTGACTGATTGTATTTCTAGTAGTGATGTACCACAGCGCATCTATCCAGTAGGACGTTTAGATTATGATACATCAGGGGCGTTATTATTAACAAACGATGGTGAGTTTGCGAACTTAATGATGCATCCAAGTGGTGAAATCGAAAAAGTATATGTAGCTAAAGTACGTGGTCGTGTAACAAATAATGAAGTATTTAAACTTGAAAAAGGAGTAAATATTGATGGACGTTTAACTGCACCAGCAAAAGCGCGTGTTTTATCGTATGATAGTCGTTCAGATGTTTCAACAGTTCGTCTCGTCATTCATGAGGGACGTTACCATCAAGTAAAACGGATGTTCGAAAATTTAGGATTTCCAATGCGTAAATTACGCCGTACACATTTTTCATTTTTAACAGTTGATGATTTACAACCAGGACAATGGCGACGATTATCAAATAACGAAGTAAGTCAATTGCGCAACCTAGCAACAGAAAAAAACGTGTAAAACGAGGAATATGTTGAAATAGTTGAGTAATAAAGTATAAGAACCAATCAAAACTAGAATTATCAATCAATTGATAATTCTAGTTTTTTACTTTATGTAGTTATCAGTAAAAATGGATAAATGTATCGATGCTTATACTGACTTTTATGACGTTTAATTTAGAAGTAATAATTATGGAATTTTAGTTTAACTACTGGTATAATGAGCGAAATATAGTGAGCATAGGGGGATATAGAGTACTTGTACCTCTATAGCTTTTGAATGGGGAGAGAATCTATGTTTTTAACATATTTAGGTCATTCGACAGTATACTTTGGTAACGGTGAAGAAAATATTATCATTGATCCATTTATTCGTAATAATCCAGAATGTCACCTTGACTTCACTCAAATTCAGGTTACATATGTATTTGTGACACATGGTCATGTAGACTATTTAAGTGATGCAATTGAACTTTGTAAGAGAGAAAACGCTGTACTAGTTGCGAATGTTGAAATTTGTCATTATGCAATGCAACAAGGTATTGTAAAAATATTACCTATGAATATAGGTGGGGAAATTGTATTGCCATTTGGTCATGTTAAAATGGTACCTGCATTACACAGTTCTACAATTGTAACCGAATTAGGTCAGTTACTACCCGGAGGATTAGCTTGTGGGTATGTTATCGAATTTTATCATCGTAAATTTTATCATGCAGGAGATACAGCACTAACATATGATTTAAAATTATTAAAGGATAAAAAAAATCGATTTGATATTGCTTTTTTACCAGTAGGCGGAAGATATACGATGAATGTTAACGAGGTTATCAAAGCTGTAAAATGGCTAAAACCAAAAGTTATTATTCCAATGTATTATGGTCCATTTCCAGAAATGAAAACGTCACTTAAAGTGTTGCAAAAACATTTTTCAAAAGGAAAGACACTTTGTAAAGTAATGAAACCAGTGACAACAATCCGTGGCTCATATGAAAAGCACCGATAATATAACATAATGGCACGAAATCGTGCCTTTTTATGATATTATTAATACGTGAAAGGGTGAAAAAAATGGAAGAAAAGAAGAAACATTTATTAACTGATTTGGGTTCATATGTGAGCATTGTGATTTATCTTGTAACGGCAGTAGCAAAAATTGGATTTGCGAATGTATTTCAATCAACTGCATTACTAGCTGATGGATTAAATAGTGCATCTGATGTTGTGTCAACTATTATTATTTTAGTAGGAGCGAAAATGTCACGTCGACCAAAAGATGAGCATCATCGCTATGGGCATAAAAGAATTGAACAAATTGCAGCTATTATTGCATCATTTGTAATGTTTTACATTGGAATTGAAGCAGCATTAAGTGGTGTGAGAAAGATTGTTTCACCACAATTAGAGGCACCAAGTACATTAGCAGCTGGTGTTGCATTTATTTCAGCACTACTTATTTTTGGTTCTGCTATTTTAAACTTTCAATTACATAAAAAAACGAAAATGATGTCGAATAAAGTCATTGCTAAACATAATTTATCAGATGCAATGACTGCTTTGGGAGCAGTCATTGCCATTATTGCTTCACAATTGCAAATGCCTTGGATTGATCCAGTTGCCTCATTAATAATCGCGTGGTTCATCTTACAAACAGCATATGAAATTTTTATGGAGGCCAGCAATCAACTTATTGATGGATTTGATACAAAAGATTTACAAGTATTACAAGAACTTATTTTGAATGTTGATGGTGTGCAAGGAGTGGATCAATTGCGGGGAAGAACATTAGGGGATACTATCAATGTTGAAGTGACAATTCATGTCGATGGAAACCTCAGTGTATCGAATGGTCATATGATTGCAGATGCAGTAGAAGAGGTGTTGATGACACAAACTGATGTTCAACATGTAAATGTGCATGTTGAACCTATACTTGTTTCCAATTTAAAATGATAAAAGGAGGAGAAAACACTTATTAAATAAAAACATTATTTACAAAAATGCAATTAATTCAGTGAATATTAAGGCTTATTTTGAAAAAATGGTGTATGATAAATGAAAGAGAGAACTATTTAAAAAGGAGATATTTATTATGACAAAGATTTTAATTGTTGAAGATGAAAAGGATATCGCTCGATTCATGGAATTAGAACTAAAATACAATGGATACGAAGTGACAGTAGCAAATGATGGGGCACAGGGGTTAGCTCTTGCATTAAAAGAAGAATTTAGTTTGATTTTATTAGATTTAATGTTACCTGAAATTGATGGAATGGAAATTTGTCGTCAAATTCGTGAATTAAAATCAACACCAATTATTATGGTGACAGCGAAACATTCAATTGAAGAACGTGTAGCAGGACTTGATTTTGGGGCAGATGATTACTTGGCAAAACCATTCGATATGGAAGAATTATTAGCACGTGTACGAGCAACATTACGTCGTGTAGAAAAATCACCACAACAGCGAGACAATGCTTTAAAATGTGGTGCACTCATGATGAATCTTGATGCACATGAAGTATTGCAAAATGATCAATTAATCGAATTAACAAAAACAGAATTTTCATTATTACGATTGTTTTTGGAAAATGTGAATCGTGTACAAACACGCGATGATATTTTGAAGTTTGTATGGGGAGACACGAATTTTGTTGAACACCAAATTATCGATGTATACATTAAGCATTTACGAGATAAAATTGGGCGCGAGTCAATCCAAACGGTGCGTGGCGTTGGGTATATTATGAAAGAACAAATTCAAGCGTAAAAAGATAAATGAGAGAAACTTTTTATCAAAAAATTAGTAAACGCGTACAGACATTATCAATTTTATCAAAATTTACAATTGTGATAACTGTTGTCTTTCTTATTTGTTTTTTAGCATTGACGTCATTAGCAAAGCCAGTAGCGACTAACTTAGCAATTGAATATGCACATCGAAGTATGACACAACGATTAAAGGTTATGAAAATAGACGGATTCTCAAACGAGGGGATTGACGAATCATATTTGCGATCGCTTGTTCAAAATGGAGAGTTTCTCATCGTAAGAAATATAACAACGAAGACTGAAGTTTTTCGTTTGAATGAAATGACTGACTATATTGTTGATGAAGATTTGGTCAATTTGGCTGATCAACAAGTTATACGAATCGAGACACAAACACCGGAAATTGACGGGAATACATATGAAATTATGTTATATGCTGATATTAATAAAGCGATTGAACCATATTTGGATGCGTACTATCGCTACGTAATTCCACTGATTACCACAAATGGTATTTTGTTAACATTAGCTGGAGTATTTACGGTTATGTATTTGACGCGACGAATACAAACATTTACTGAAAAAATGAGATTGATTCGTGCAAATGGGTATCAAGAAGAATTACCAGCAGTGTATACAAAAGATGAAGTTGGTGAAATGATTCAAGTATTTAATGAAATGATTGGCCATTTTCATGAATTACATGAAGCTCAGAAACAATTCGTGAGCGATGCATCTCATGAATTGAAGACACCACTCGCAATCATTGAAGGCAATGCACAACTGATTGAAAAATGGGGAAAACGTGATCCGGAGATACTGGATGAATCAATTCCAGCACTAAGAAGAGGTGTTGATCGAGCAAAAATGTTAATTGATGATTTGCTTGCATTAACAAGAACATCTGTAGTTGTAGATGGACCAATTCCAGCATTATCGATGGAAGAATCAGTCTTACAATATGTAAGAGATTTACAAGTGATTCATCCAGAAGTAATATTTGAATTACACTTAGAACCAGTATCATATCCGATTCTCCCAGTTGATTTTAATAAGTTGATGAATATTTTTATTGAAAATGGAATTAAATACAGTAACGATGCAGCGAAAATTACAATTCACCTCACTGAACAGGCGGAAAGTGTAGAAATTCGCGTGAGTGACTGTGGTGTAGGTATTTCACAAGAGCATCAGCAACGAATTTTTGAACGTTTTTACCGAGTAGATTCATCACGAAGCAGAGATACAGGTGGAAATGGTATTGGGTTAGCAGTTGCCAAAAAAATTGTGATGAAGTATAACGGTGATATTTCAGTGGAAAGTGAACTAGATATAGGTTCTACTTTTATAGCTGTTTTTAAAAAAAGCAATTAGAAAACGCATAGGTAACTCCTACTTCTAGTAAAGTGCCTCATGCGTTTTTTGAATTGATTGGATAATCTACACAAAAAAATGAATTTATCGTCCTTTTTTTCAAAAAAAACAGTATAATAGAGTAAATGTGGAAAAGGAAGATGAAAAATGAACAAACAAGCCAAATTTATATTAATTATGCAACTCGTATTGCTAGCACTTTACAATTTGGCCCATCCAATTACACCAACATTTTTAGAAGTGATACAAGCACCAGTATACGTTTTTGGAATACTGTTGGCAATTATGTCGTTGATGCAATTATTTTTTGCGCCGGTATGGGGACGTGTTTCAGATCGTTTCGGCCGGCGAATTATGTTTTTAGGACCGCTTGGTTATGCATGTGGTCAATTATGTTTTGCTTTTGCAACAACGCCAATGATGCTATTTATCGCAAGATCATTAGCAGGAAGTTTTGCTGTTATTACATTTACGGTAAATATGGCTTATTTAGCTGATCAAACACCAATGAATGAGCGTGGAAAAGCGATGACCTTGTTAGCAATGATGGGTGCACTTGGAACATCGGTTGGATACTTTTTAGGTGGGCAAATTGGTACGTTTAATTACCAATATCCATTTTTTACCCAATTTGTGGGCGGTATCATAATTGCAGCTATATTATATTGGCAAACACGAGATGAAAAAGGACAGAACGTCCAGTTTAATCGACAAGTTGAAAAACAGACATGGCAAATTGTGTATCGCCAGTATGAAAAAACACCACTCTTCTTATTATTAGGTATTACGTTTTTTGGTGTGTTAGCATATGTTTCATACAACAGTAGTATTCCATATTATTTAACAGTACAATATGGGGCTAATTCAGCAAATGTCGGAACATTTGTTTCGCTTATCAATTTAGTAGCAGTGGCTGTAAACTTCGGCTTATTACCAATACTAAAAAAATATGTGAGCGATCAAGTTGCATTAGTAGGAGCACTTGGTTTATCATTTATTGTTATTGTAAGTATACTAATTCCAACAAAATTAAGTGTGTTCTTTGGGTTGGGTACACTTTATATTGCAGGATATACGTTAATGCTTGCAATGAGTCAAGCACTCGTGTCTAAATTAGCAGCAACGAACCAAGGAACAGTACTTGGTATGCGTCAATCGTTCCAAGCATTTGGACAAGTACTCGGTTCGCTGGCAGCGGGTGCTCTCTTTGCCATTCATGTGTACTTTCCATTTATGTTAACATTAATTGCATTATTTATCGCTAGTATATTAAGTATTTGTGTTGTAAATAAAATGAGGAAACAAAAGGAGTGTGGAGATATATGTTAGAAAAATTAGATTATCGAGTACGTGAAATGTTGCCTTTACGAGTAATTAAAACAAGTTTATCTGTTTTCTTAGCAGCTGTCATTGCGGAACTCTTATATTTTGATAATATTTTCTTTGCCGGACTTGGTGCAGTGAAAAGTATGGGATTTTCCGTCCAAGAGTCATTTGAAACAATGAAAAATCAAATTATTGCGAACGCATCAGCAGCAGCAGTAAGTATTGCCGTAGTTTTTACGATTGGCATCTCACCATTTTCAGCAGCCGTTGGAATTTTTATCATTTTAAGTGCACTGAATTTCTTTAGATTGAAAGGAACACAAGTGATGGCAGGAATTACGTTGTGTTCAATTATTCTCGGATCAGATACAACAGCATTAGTTCTTGAACGTGCATACGAGCGTTTTATGCTCATGACAATTGGTCTTATTGTGTCTTTCTTGGTAAATATTTTAATTTTCCGCCCGAATTATCAAATTAAGGTAGATGAGTATTTACAGGGACTAGTGCAGAAAACGACAACTTTTTTTGAAAATGCGCAACAAGGTATATTAGATCAACAATTACTACAAGCAATTAAAAAAGAATATCAACTACTTCAACGGTATGTATTTGCTGCAAAAAGTGATGAGCAAATTGCTGAGCGTTTTCGTTATGAACATGTTCAACAATTATCCGGTCTTGAAGTTTATTTAGTTGAAACAGATATTAAAATTAAATTACTCGATCGTTTGTCAAAACTCGATTGGGTGGAACCGCATGTGTATCGTGATTTACAGCAGTTGTTTGCAATTGAAGTTATTGTTGAGCAAGGTTTGATTGAAGCAAAAGGTAACCATGAGCCAGATGCAGAAGTGCCAGTAGGGTTTCAAGCAGCATACGAGCATTTATTTGCATATTTTCAGCCATATATTCAATACAATGGCCAACATGCACAAGAAGCGATTCGTATTCTTGATTTAATAACGATGTATAAAATAAAAACGGAGCAACTATTTACAATGATTGCTGATGAACAAGGAGAGAAAAAGTAATGAAAACACTTGCTATTATTGCTGGGAAAAGTGCAGGATACATAGGTAATAAGCTTGGACGTGGGTCAAGTTTACCAGGGATGATTGCACGTAAAATCGATCGTGATTTATTCCATAAAATTAAGTTGCCACAACAAACTATTGTTGTAACAGGAACAAATGGAAAAACAACAACAGCAAATATGTTACGACATGTTTTTGAAACAGCAGGATTATCGGTAGTTCAAAATACAAAAGGTGCGAACCTTTTGTCGGGGTTATTAACGACATTGATTGATGCGACAAATTTGAATGGAAAAGTCAATGCGGATGTTGTTGTTTTAGAAGTTGATGAACAAACGATCCCGCAATTTTTCAAGTCTGTTACACCAACACACTTTGTGATTCATAATTTTTTCCGTGATCAACTCGATCGGTATGGTGAGATTGATATTCTAATTGATAAGATTGAAGAAGTGATTGATTCAAAAACGAAGTTAGTTTTAAATGCAGATGATCCACTTGTGTATCAAATTGCATTTGATACGCACCGTGATGCCTTGTACTATGGTGTTGAACAAACAAAATATAGTGTGTTAGAAATGAATCAAGTGCGAGAAGCAAAGTTTTGTCCAAATTGTAATAAGAAATTAGTATATGATTTTTTTCACTATAGTCAATTAGGTGGATATGATTGTACATGTGGTTTTAAAAAACCAGTATGTCAGTATTCAGCACACGATGTTGACCTAAAAAAAGGTACATTTATAGTAGCTGGTACAACGTATACGATTCAATATCGGAATCTCTATTTCATTTTTAATGCTATGGCGGTTGTCGCAATCGCTAAGGAATATGGAATTGATGATGAAACGATTCAAAAAGGACTTTCAACGTTTAAAATTGATGATGGTCGGATGGAGACTTTTACATTCGGTACACATGAATTATTGTTGAATTTAGTCAAAAATCCAACTGGAGTAAATCAAACACTCGATTTTATCAAGAATGAAGCAGATGAACGTGTAGCGTTTATGATGACTTTAAATAATTTGTCTGCGGATGGTCAAGATACATCATGGATTTGGGATGCAGATTTTGAACAATTAACACAATTCCCATTAGAAAAATTTATTTGTTCAGGAATTCGTGCGTATGACTTAGCAGTTCGTTTGAAGTATGCAGGTATAGATGAAGATAAAATAATGGTGATTGAGGATGTTGCACAAGCACTTGCAACATTAAAAGAAACAACAAGCCAACCGTATCTATTATCAACATATACAGCATTACAAAAAACGAGAGCATTATTGAAGTAGGATGGTGGTAGAGATGGAATTACATGTAGCATGGTTGTACGATGATTTATTGGAATTATATGGTGATCGTGGAAATATGAGCGTTTTAAAGATGCGGTGTGAGAAACGAGGAATTACATTACATATTCACCAATATTCTGTAGGTGATCAATTTGATTTGACTGTTATGGATATGATTTTTATAGGTGGTGGGAGTGACCGTGAGCAAAATATTATCTATGAAGACTTATTAGCACGTCGAGATGATTTTGTAACAGCAATTGAAAATGATGTTGTAGTGTTATTAATTTGTGGTGGGTATCAGTTAATGGGCCAATATTATAAGGACTTGGATGGGAATATGTTAAAAGGGCTCGGTATTTTTGATTATTATACAGAGTCAAGTCGTGATCGAATGGTTGGTTATATTGGTATTGATTGTGAAATTGATGGTAGAACGTTCCAACTCATCGGATTTGAAAATCACGGTGGAAAAACAAAAAACGTTACACAAACACTCGGAAAAGTCTTTGCAGGACATGGAAATAATGGTGAAGATGGACATGAAGGCGTTCTGTATAAAAATGTATTTGGAACGTATTTACATGGCCCATTATTAACACGTAATCCAGAGTTAGCGGATGTATTTATTGAGAAGATGGTTCGTCGTCATCACACAGATTTTATGATAACACCTTTAGATGATACGCTTGAGTTAGGTGCAAAGCAACAAGTGATTACAGAGTTGAAATCAGAGAATAAATAATTAAAGTGTCGAAAATGAACAATATGTTTATTTTCGACACTTTTTGCTTGATGCAGGATTATAAATTAAGGTATGGAAATGATAAAGTATGCAGCTGATGATAGATATATGGATATGTATCACGGTTCACAAAAATGAAAATTTAGCGTATAATGGAAAAGAAACCAGTGAATGGAGGAAGAGGAAATGGCAAAAAATTTAGATTTTCAAGCGTTAATTGAAGCGAAAAGAGACGAGATTTTAGCAGATACGCAAGCATTTGTGGCAATCCCAAGTGTAAAAGATATGACAACGGCGAATGATGCAGCACCATTCGGTACAAATGTTCAAAAAGCATTGGATTGGATGATTGCGAAAGTACAGACGGATGGGTATACATATAAAAATGTTGATAATCATGCAATGCACATTGAATTCGGACAAGGTGAAGAATTAATCGGTATTTTAGGGCATTTAGATGTTGTACCTGAAGGAGAAGGTTGGACATATAAACCATTTGGAGGTGAAATTGCCAATGGAAAAATGTACGGTCGTGGGACATCTGATGACAAAGGCCCAATTATTGCAACGTATTATGCAATTAAAGCATTGATTGATGCTGGAGTAACATTTAATAAACGTGTACGCATTATTATTGGATGTGATGAAGAAACAACATGGAAATGTATGGATCGCTACTTTCAAACAGAAGAACAACCAACATTTGGATTCTCGCCAGATGCAAATTTTCCAATTGTAAATGCTGAAAAAGGTATTACAATGATTGAAGTAACAAAAAAATTTACAGCTAAGACAACAGCAACGCATACATTAGTATCAATTAAAACTGGAACTGCACTAAATGTTGTACCAGAATATACAGTGTTAACATTTAAAACAAGTGATAAAGATGAACTAGTTACTGCATTTGCACAAGCACATGAAGTCGTTGTTGACACAGATGTAGTTACGGTAACGTTTAAAGGGAAACCATATCATGCTAAAGACCCTCACAAAGGAATAAATTCTTTTGATTTGGCGTTGAAATCATTGGCTAATGTAACGTTAGATGAGAATGCTGAAGCAATAAAAGCACTATTCACAACATATTTATCAGAAGATCCATTCGGGAAAAAAATTGGCATTTTTGCTGACGATGAATTTTTAGGATCGACGACAAATAACGTTGGAGTCATTGCTTATGATGGAGAAAACCTCACAATTGGTATGAATATTCGTTATCCCAAAATTGTTGATTTTGATCAGGAAATCTATCCAAAAGTTATATCAGCAATGGAATCATACGGAGCAAAAGTTATTTTGAAAAAACATACACCAGCAACGTATGTTGATCACAATGAACCATTTATCCAAACTTTATTTAAAGTATATGAAAAGCATACTGGCCAGATTGCTAAGCCGAAGGCAATTGGCGGTGGAACATACGCAAAAGTATTAGCAAAAGGTGTATGTTTTGGACCAAATTTCCCTGAAGATGGTGATACACGCATTCATCAAGCAGATGAATTTATTCCAGTAGAAAGTTTAATCAAAGCAGCGACAATCTACGCAGAAGCAATCTATGAATTAACGCGTTAATAAGAAAAAGCAGCGAATATCTTCGCTGCTTTTTAATTTTAATTTTAGAAGTAACGTTTGACACGTTGTAAAAATGTTCGCTCAAGAGCTTTAAAAGCAATAAGAATGAGTGACATTTTTAATAAGTTAAATGGAATATAGACAAGCAAAGTTGCTGTTAAATAAGGATTGAGTAACACAGATGTTTCACCAAGTCCAAAATTAACTAAGCTCACTGATTCAAGTGCAGTTGTAAAGTCCATCCCAAAATAAATTGGTGTAATAAAGAAGTAATTGAGTGATGTGATGGTTAAAGTAAATACGAGTGATGTGATAATCAAACTTTTTAATGTTGATAAATTTGTTTTTTTGATGAGTAATGCATAAGTGAGCGCGATAATCGTTCCTGAAAGAAAGAGAGCCACTTGCCCAATCCCAAATGGACCAACTGGACCTAGGATAAGAAAGTTTAAAATTGCAGTAATTAAAGCTATAAAAATTGCAGGGATAACACCGATACTACTGACTGCGATTAGAACAACAAGTTCACTTAAGTCAAATTTTAAAAATGGAACGAGTGGATAAGGAATTGCGATGAATGATAATACGACAGCTAGTGCTGCGAAGATTCCGATAAAAGTGATTTTTTTTGCATGCATGATGAAGATTCTCCTTTGAAAATGAAGTGTGTCTTCAGGAAATAAAAAAACCTTGAACAATCTGTTCAAGGCATATAGACGTACAAGAAAAAACGTATGGATACGTTCTTTTTCTTCTCCCATCCAGACTGTACTGTCGGTACTTGAATTACACAAGTTCAACCATTGCCTAAGCACCGGTTCGCGGACTATAACCGCCGGTCGGGAATTTCACCCTGCCCTGAAGAAATATTTAATTATAGTATCAATATAAAAAAAATTATGTTATTTGTCAAATATTATGATAATTTTTGACGTTCTTGCATCGAATAATACTCCAAATTTAGATCACCATCGCTCCAAATGAGTGGTGCTTCGGTCATTGCATCTGCAAAGAAGAATTTGAAGAAGGACTCACCGTCTAAGCGAATAATTACAAATAGTGGTGCACCAGTTTCTTGTGGATTTAATTGTAATGAATTTGAGAGTAGTACTTCTTGAATACCTTTACGAGCCTGTTCAATTACTTGTTGATTAAACTGTTGTAGTTGTGTTTCACGTGCATCTTCTGGTGCTTCGAATGTATAATTTAATTTAGCTTCACCAACTTGAAAGTGAATTTCGATAACTAATTGGTATGTATGCATAAAAATCCCCCTAATTACTTTTTTATAATCATAGCAAAGCTTCATTTGTTTTGAAAGTCTAAAAGACAAAAAAGTTTTAATTTCAAGAAATTTTTACTATGAAAGTACGAGTTGATAGCCTATGATAAAAGAAAAGGGAGGGATTAATGATGATTTATGGATATTTTCGAATAAGTACGAAAAAAAAGCGTTACTTATATAGTCTAGAATTAGGGTGTGATGCTTGTATTATTACTCGTGATATTTGGCGTGTATTACAAAATGGAGATACATTGATTGTCGATGATATTTTTGAATTGATTCATCAGATTGAAGAATTGCCTAGTCTATTACTTCGGTTTTATCATCGGAAAATTGAGCTTCGGAGTATTCGACAACCTTGGTTAAGTATGAAACAGACGACACCGGTCTATTTAATTAACGATGTTATTACAGGTATGAATCGATTACAGCGTTATCAGCCGACAAAGCAAATTCGTTATAAATTGCAACGTATTAATCAAGCAAAATACACGCATGTTCCACGGAATTTTCGGTATTATTTCCGTTTGAATCGGCTACATAAAGCGCATAATCCCTACGGAATCGTACCCCCAATTTTAGCTGAAAGTGAATTAACTGTGTGTTTGGATGAATCAGGAAGCCTTGGTTTTGATCAAAATCGTTATTTTGTTTTAGGTGGATTTGTAACGAATCGACTACACACAGCAATTCATCGCTATAGCCAACTTGAAACAAAACAAAAACGGTTACGGCATCATAAACGAGAATTAAAATCAATTCATCTCGACAAAAAAACCCGTGAGCAATTTATGACTAAATTACTTTCAGATGAGATGATAACACCTGTATGCATTATTGTGGACAAAGAAAGTCCTACATTTAAAGTTGGTAAAAAGCGAGAGTATTATAATTTTTTAGTCAAAACATTGCTCCAAAAATTATGCGAATGTCGATTGATTTTACCACATGCAATGGTAAATATTCGCATTGATCAACAGTCGTTCCCATTAGGATCTACGAATTCACTTGTAGAATATGTCAATGCAGAGTTGCGTTATGATGAGAAAGAGCACTGTGCTTTCCAAGAAATTAGTGTTGAATATCTCGATTCACAAAAACAAGCAGAAATTCGAATTGCTGATTTTATTGTAGGAGTTGTGCGAAGTAATATCGAACATGACTCAAGAAGTATCAGTCATCAACGTTTAAATCAACGTTTATTGAAATATTATGTGTGATTGTGGTGTTTGCAAGTTTTGTCAGGAACTGGATCAAAGCCAAAATGTTTATTAAATGGGTTACATCGAAGAATACGCCAAATACCAAGTAGGCTACCTTTTAAACTTCCGTGCACATGAATCGCTTCAATTGTATACTGTGAACAAGTAGGATAAAAGCGACAGTTTGGTGGCGTATTGGCAGAAATAGCACGTTGATACCATGTAATCAATGCAATTAATTTTGTTTGGATAGTATTTTGTTTGTTTATTGATAGTTGCTCTATGAGTTGTTGTGCATAAAAATGATCGAGTTGTACTTGAAGTTCTGCATAAGATAAATGAGTAGTTAATTGTAAATCCGAAATTGTTTTTCCAAGTAAAAAGTCGTGGTGGATAGTTTTTCTTAGGTTTTGAGAAATTTTGTACATAAAAAGCCACCTTTATAAGAAATTTGCTTTTATTATAACATATGAAGATAAAAGCAAAAATAATGAATAGTGATAATATCATTTGAATAAAAACATCACTTTTTAGAGTATAATAGATACAATTAACTATGAGAGAAGGCGTGAAAACTTTATCAAAATTATAGGCGAGGGAGAAGAAATTTGAAAAAAACTGAAAAAATAATACAGCAAAATAATGAAAAGGAAGTGTCGGTATATGTACATGAACAACGACCCACGAGTTTTGAAACGACACATTTATATCTGCATCAAGCAGATGTTTTACACATTTTTAAAGCTTTTGCTGATGAAAAACGGTTGAAAATAATTTTAGCTCTTTATACATATGAACAACTCTGTGTCCAAGAAGTAGCAGAAATTTTAGGTGAAAGTGTAGCGAATACATCGCATCACTTACGTATGTTGAAGAAGGCAAATTTAGCAATAAGTGAACGTAGTGGTAAACATATGCTGTATCAATTAGCAGACGAACATGTATATATGATTGTTGAGCAAGCATTTGCACATACATTACATGAATGTAGTCACTAAGAAAAGGTGATCTTATTAATAAAATTAATAAATACAAAACATTTTTGTGTGAATTACGACAAATACTTGGTTTTCTTTTCAGTTATTGTTACAATAAAGGCAATGAAAAACAATGTTGAAAATGAAAAGGAGATTATTGACAATGCTGACACCCTCGCTAGCCCAAGATATTGCCAATAAAATGATGGAAGTTGTACCCTATAATATTAATATTATGGATAAAAATGGTGTGATAATTGCTTCAGGAGACGAAAGTCGAATCGGATTTTATCATCCGGCTGCACATGAAGCAGTAAAAAAAGCACAAACCATTGAAGTGGCAGAAGACTATAATCGCATGTATCGTGGTTTGAATATGCCGATTGTATTTGACCAAAACGTTATTGGAATTGTTGGAATTACAGGAAATCCGATTGAAGTTCGCCCATTTGGTGAAATTGTACGAGTAACAGCTCAATTGCTTGTGCAACAAAAATACAGTATGCATCAGTCAGCAATTAAAGAACGATTAATGGAAACTTTTCTATATGAGTGGTTACACGAAGAGCGTTATAATGCTGATTTTGTTCAACGTGGGGAAAAAATTGGAATTGATGTGAGACAATCATATGTGACATGTGTTATTGAAAATAATGAAGAATTTAGTGCAACTCAGTTGGAACAGCTCACATTCCTTCAAACAAATAAAAATTATTTTATGCAATATAGCTCACATCTTATTGTTGTCTTTATTCGTTCGACAAAATCGTATATGGCGATTGTAGATTATTTGCGTGATACATTTTCAAATGCTCGTTTATCGTTAGGAACACCAATGGAAACTGTTCAACAATCATTTCACCAAGCAATGCAAGCACTGCGATTTGGTAAAGAACTCCGCCCAAATGAGCAATTTCACACTTACGAAAAAATTTGGTTGATTGATGAATTTTGTCAGTTTACAATGAAACCTCATGTACAAGCAGAGCTAGAACTTCTCATTAAAGCTGGGCGAAATACTGATTTGATTGATACGTTACTGGTGTACATGGAACATAATGGAGATGCAAATAAGGTTTCACAAAAATTACATATACACCGAAATACATTGCAATATCGCCTCGAAAAAATAGAAGAGGTAACAGGCAAAAATTTTGATAATCTTTTAGACATGTTTGAACTATATATAATTTCACTGGCATATAAATTGCAAAAAGATAAAGAATAAGGCGATATTCGCCTATGTCAAGATATTGAAGTGAAAAGAAAAGGGTCATCATATATATGGGAAAAAATACGAGATTACTCTTATGCACTGGTATGGTTTTTATAAGTGTAGTTGGTTTAATCTATATGTTGAATACACAAAAACAAGAGGAAATAATGAGTATGCAAGTACAGAAAATTGTTCCACTCATAGAAACAGAACAAAATATTATTGTCAGTTATGAATATGATACACCATTGACTACGGAGCCTACATGGGAAATGTTCTATGAGCAAGCAACGCTTGTTGTTAAAGCAAGTGTACAAGAAGTTGCACAACAAGCGTACTATATTGATCCGGTCAATACACCAAGTCCACTGACAGCAATTACTATTCAAGTACAGCAAGTCTTGAAAGGTGATACAAATACAGAAATAGACACAGTGTATTTTACGGGTGGTCGTGTGTCTATAGCAGATGTTTTAAAATCATCACAGATAGATGTTTTAGCAAATAGTGCAGCGATGAATGTACAACCAAGTGAGCAATCGACAACGTATGTGGCATATACAACACCATATGATGTTGAACTAGTACCAGGAAAAGAGTATATATTTATGCTAGAGAAGCAAGCTAGTGGGGTATACTTAGTTTTATTGAATGGATATGGTGTATTTGAAGAACAGTATCAGAAATATGAAAATGTGTTGACCAAAGAACACATATCGTATGAAATAAGTGAGTAATGGCGGTGTGAGATAACACCGCTTTTTTACTATTTATTTATATATTTTTCGTTTGTTTAGTGCTAAGTAACTTGCTATAATCAAAAAAACAGTTAATGTTAGGATGTGTTAGAATGACGTTTTGGGAGTGGTTTATTAATTTATCGTCTGTTTGGCAAGCGTTTATTGCTACACTGTTTACCTGGGGAATTACAGCAATTGGAGCAGCTATGGTGTTTTTCTTTAAAACAATTCATAAAGTTGTTCTTGATGGAATGTTGGGATTTGCGGCTGGAGTGATGATTGCTGCTAGTTTTTGGTCATTACTATCACCAGCAATTGAATTAGCAAGTGAAATGAATGGTAATGGTTGGGTGCCAGCTGCAATTGGCTTTTTAGGTGGAGGAATCTTTTTATATATGATAGATAAGACATTACCACATCTACATATAGGTTATGAAACAAGTGAAGCGGAAGGAATTAAGACGCAATGGCAACGAAGTGTGTTGCTAGTGACAGCAATTACAATCCATAATATTCCGGAAGGATTAGCGGTTGGAATTGCATTTGGTGCTGTTGCATCTGGAATTCCATCAGCAACATTAGCTGGAGCAATTGCATTAGCTATTGGTATTGGATTACAAAACTTTCCCGAAGGAGCGGCAGTTTCAATTCCTCTACGTCGTGAAGGTATGGGGAGAACAAAAGCATTCTTGTATGGACAGGCATCTGCAATTGTCGAACCAATTGCAGGGGTTTTCGGTGCACTATTAGTAATAAATATGCGTCCAATTTTACCATATGCTTTGGCGTTTGCTGCTGGAGCGATGATTTATGTTGTGATTGAAGAAATTATTCCAGAGGCACAGCGCAATAAAGAAACTGATATTGCGACAATTGGTGCTATGATCGGATTTACAGTGATGATGATACTTGATGTTGCTTTAGGGTAGAAATAGCGCTACATGTACTTTGTTTACTAATAGATATGATCAAAAAAAGGAAAAAAATCAAAATAACATAACAAAAACATTAAAGTACTTGACTATTAAGTGGAAATTGGTAAAATGAATCATGTTAGTTTAGTAAATGAATAAAAAACTCTTATTGAGAGCGATGGAGAGACAAGGCTCAACGAAATCGCGGCAACCCTCACACACGTGTGATTCGGTGCCAACCTGAGCGGGATAAATCCCGAACAATAAGAGGGGAAGCTGAAACATATCCGCCTTTCTCTCGTGTAGAAAGGCGTTTTTTTTGACAAAATTTGTCATAAGAACATGGACCAACTTCGCCCTTCAACCCAATTTTTAGGAGGACAAATGTCGTGGTACAAACAATTGAAAAAGATTTAATTTTATTTACTTCAGAATCGGTGTCAGAAGGACATCCAGATAAAGTGTGCGATCAAATTTCTGATGCAATTTTAGATGCATGCTTAGCACAAGACCCACTATCACGCGTGGCGTGTGAAACTTTAGCAACAACAGGCCGTGTTGTTGTCGCAGGTGAAATTACCACAACAGCAACAATTGATGTGGAAAAAATTGTACGTCAACAATTACGCGAAATTGGATATATTGATCCAATGATCGGAATTGGGGCAGATGACTGTGAAGTATTAAATTGTTTACATGCACAATCACCTGATATTGCACAAGGTGTCGATAGTGCAGAGGATAATAAGGCAACATTAGGTGCAGGTGATCAAGGAATTATGTTTGGTTATGCGTGTGATGAAACAGATGTCTACATGCCATTACCAATTATTGTTGCACATGAACTTGTACGTGTTGCAACACAACTTCGTAAATCAGGTGAGTTTGTTGATGCACGCCCAGATATGAAATCACAAGTTACAATTGATTACACAGATCCAAAAACACCAAAAGTCAATACTGTGTTAATGTCGATTCAACATAGTGAAAATTATGATGAAATAGCATTCCGTCAATACGTAAAAACAAACATCATGGATGTTGTATTAGAACGTTTTGGCTTAGATACAAGTGATTACCGTGTATTAATCAATCCAACAGGACGCTTTGTGATTGGTGGACCGCACGGAGATACTGGATTAACGGGACGTAAAATCATTGTTGATACATATGGTGGCTATGCTCGTCATGGTGGTGGAGCATTTTCAGGAAAAGATGCGACGAAAGTTGATCGTTCAGCAGCATATGCAGCTCGTTATGTAGCAAAAAATATTGTAGCGGCTGGATTAGCGAGTAAATGTGAATTACAATTATCATATGCAATTGGTGTCGCAGAACCAACATCAATTTTAATTGAGACATTTGGAACAGAAACAGTGAATCATGATATTATTGTAAAAGCAGTGCGTGAGAACTTTGATCTTCGCCCAAGTGGTATTATTGAAATGTTAGACTTGCGTCAACCAATCTTTGGACCTACAGCAGCATATGGGCATTTTGGACGTATCGATGTAGATTTACCATGGGAACGCACGGATAAAGTCGCAGCATTACAAGCAGCAACAAAATAATTGAAATAAAAAAGTCTCGTTTTCATCATGAATTCGAGGCTTTTTCATATATAATCCATATTGGTGAAATGTTTACTGCGCTTGTATATACTACTTTATAAAAATAAAATATGGTGCTTTGCTCAAAAATTGGATATTTTTTAGTATTAGATAAAAGAAAAAAAGCAAAAATGAAGTTTAAAAAACATATATCGTTCATTTCATGAAAGGTTTGAAAAAAAATTTCGTGAAAACGCTAATACTACGACGAAAACATTGAAAAAAAATACCATTTTTCTAAAAAACGATCATTTTGATAATAAAACGTTTTTTAAATCATAGACAATTTATTTTCAGACCTGTATACTCAAGTTGTAAGGGCTACCACTTAAAAGAAAAAGTGGTGTAGAGTTCCTAAAAAAATCTTTTGGAGGGTTTCATAATGAACTGGATTGAACAACACTTTGTACCTTTCGCGGCAAAATTAGGGTCGCAACGCCATTTGGCGGCAATTCGTGATGGCTTCGTAGCCTTCATGCCATTAATGATTGCAGGGGCATTTGCAGTCTTATTAAATAACTTTGTATTAGGTGGGGCACCACAACCAGGTGAGGCAATTACTTTTGGTCTTTACCAATTTTTCCAAGATTCATCAATTGGTGAATGGATCTTAAAGTTAAAAGATATCAACGGAAACGTTTGGTTTGGAACAATTGCTATTACAGCTGTATTTTTACCAATTGCCGTTTCTTATAACTTAGCAAAAAGTCGTGAAAAAGACGGTTTAGCAGCTGCGTTAATCGCAATTGCATCATTTGTTATCATCTTACCACAAGTAGCAAACATCGCAGTACCAGCTGAATTATTAGATGCTTCAGTAGCAGCAGGACTTGGTGAAACTTTAGGTGGATGGGGATTCATCCCAGTAAGCTCAATTGGTGCTGAGGGAATGTTCGCCGCATTATTCGTTAGTTTAACAGCAACGGAACTATTCTGCTGGTTAACTGGAAATAAAAAGTTAGAAATTCGTATGCCTGACACAGTACCACCTGCAGTAAGCCGCTCATTTGCATCTTTATTACCAGGAATTATTACGTTATTTGTTTTTGCAATCGCACAATTTGTTGTTGTACAAGTAACAGGTGATGGAATTCCAGCGTTAATCTTCGCATTCATTCAAGAACCAATTAGTTTCTTAGCACAAGGAGCAAGCGGTATTGTATTTGCTTTAATTTATGTATTCTTTGTACATGTATTATGGTTCTTAGGATTACATGGTCCAAATATTTTAGCAGGTATTGCAGATCCAATTTACTTACCAGCATTAGTACAAAATATTGATGCAATTCAAGCGGGTATGGAAGCAACAAACATCTTCACAAAATCATTCTTTGATGCATTCGTATTCTTAGGTGGTTCAGGAGCAACTTTACCATTATTATTAGCAATCTTTGCAGCATCTAAGCGTGAAGATTACCGTACAATTGC
This sequence comes from uncultured Bacillota bacterium, assembly GCA_945956935.1. Lineage (GTDB taxonomy): Bacteria > Bacillota_I > Bacilli_A > Culicoidibacterales > ZOR0006 > ZOR0006. Next base: position 133,875 of record CAMFJD010000001.1, read on the forward strand.
AAAATTAAGTATTGCACCAGGAGTATTCCAAATTAACGAACCAGTTATGTTTGGTATGCCAATCGTGTTAAATCCAACGTTATTAATCCCATTCGTAGTAGCACCGTTAGTATTAACAGTCATTACTTGGGCAGCTATGTTATTTGGATTAGTACCAATGACACAAGCAATCATTCCATGGATCACACCACCAGTGTTATCAGGATTATTAGTAACTGGAAGCTTCACTGGAGCATTATTAGGACTTATCAATATCATTATTGCGTTCTTAATCTACTACCCATTCGTTATTGCAGCGAATAAAGAGGTTGCAGTAGAAGCAACAAAATAATAAGTTAGGGGGGCTTTGAGTCCCCTCTTTTATATTTAATAAAATTTTATCGAATTTTGTTGGTTTTTGGTGGAATTAATGCGAAAATAAAAGAGAAGCATTTGAAAAAGTGAGAGTGGAAAATATGAATGATTTACTATCAAAATTACTTTTATTTATGGAAATAAATATGCATGTGCAAACAGTTGATTCACAAATTGCACGCTATTTTTGGCAAAATGCCAATCAAATGGAGAGATTAGGAATTGAAACTGTTGCCAAAGATTGTTATACAAGCCCTGCAACAGTGAGCAGATTTTGTAAAAAACTTGATTTTCACGGATATGCTGATTTTAAAATAGCTTTTATTGAAGCATGGGAAGAAAGTCGACAAAGCGAAGTACGTATGACACGAAGCGTGTATGAGCAGTTGCATATGCAACCGGAACTCATTGTTGACTATAGTTTTGATTTAGCTATGAGTGGCTTACAAGAAACAAAAGAACGCTTAAATATCGTAGAGTTAGAACAAGTCGTTCGTATTTTAGGAGTTGCGAAAGCAATCCACTTTATTGGTGTAGGATACTCTCATTTTGTTGCCAAAGATGCTCAGCATAAATTTATGCGTTTAGGAAAGTATTGCACTGCGTATAGTAACCTTGATATACAGAAAGAAGAATTTGAAATTTTTCGTGAAGGAGAAGTTGCAGTCGTATTATCTTTTTCGGGTGCGACGAGTGCAGGAAATGAATTGGCGAAATTGGCCAAAGAAAAAGGACTACGAGTGGTGGCAATCACATCTGATAATACGAGTGAATTAGCAAAAATAGCACATCATGTTATTACAATTAGTGGTCGCGAAAACCAGTTCACTGATTCATCAACGAGTGGAAGAATTTTACTGCACGCAACAATCGATAGCTTATACTTATTATATGGGGTAGTGAATAATAAAAATTTAGTTATTACCAATAATTAGGAGGATATATATGTCACGTACATTTAAATATGAACAATCAATCAATTATCCAATTACAGATGTTTTTTCAACTGTCTATAATTTAACAATCCAACAAATGGAATCAGTAGGAACAGCAAAAAAGACACCGAATGTTATTGTGGGGACAGTATACGAATATGAAATGATGTTAAAAAAACAAAAAGTTACCGCAATATTTACGATTACTGAATATACTCAACCCAAGGCACTGAGCTATAAAATAAAAGCAGGAAAGCTTGAAAATACGACTCACTGGCAATTTGAAGAAGTAGGGGATGCTACGAAGATTAGTTATTGTGAGCAATCGGATAGTGATATTAAAAGTGCATCTTGGACATATCGCTTTTTAGGATTTTTAATGAGTCGAAAACAAAAGAAAAAAGCACAACAGTTAATTAAACACGTTGAAGTTCAATTATATGAAGCTTTACAAAAAACACAAGGATAAATAATATAATAATAAAATCCGTTGTTTGTGACAATGGCAATGGTTTTATATAAATAAGTAAGGATTGATTGCTGTACTGCACAGTGTCAGTCTTTTTCTTTTCGGTCATCATGTACTCGTTTTGTTATATAAAAACATCCCATTATTTGAATCCAAATAATGGGATGCACTGTAATATCATGCAAATAACAGTTTTTTCATGATATATGTTGAATAGAAAAGAAAAAAAGTAGTATGTACTTGTATGTACATACTACTCAAAGATTTATCCTAATAAAGCTAAAGCTGAATCAAGTACTTTTGCACCATTCATTGATCCGTAAGCTACCATGTCAATAACAGCAACTGGGATTTTTCCTTCAGTTAATTCTTTCATTTTTGGTTCTAAGAAGCGAACTTGAGGTCCTAATAATAATACGTCTGCATCAGTCCAGTTATTTTTTGCTTCTGCTTCTGCAACAGCCCAAATTTTCACATCTAATCCACGTTCAGCAGCAGCATTTTGCATTTTTGTTACTAATAAACTTGTTGACATTCCTGCAGAACAAACTAATAAAATATTTTTCATAATTAAAATCTCCTTTAACGATTTAACTTAAAACTTTGTATACTCTTATTATACTAATAAAAGACATTTTTGCAAACGTTTTCTCTGTTTTTTTCAAAAAACGAAAAAAATTATCGTTTGAAAATAGATGATGATAGCGCAAACAATTAAAAAAATAAAAAACATAATTTTTTCTTAAAATGAAAAAAATAAACCTATTAAAGGGATTTCATTCATATAATATTGATAAATACTAAAAAAAACAACTTGAAAAATAAAAAAACGTCGTGAACTATTTACAGATTAAAAACAAGAATGCTATTCTTCAAAGGAAGAATTATAAAAATATTTTGGAGGATTTGAAGATGAATCAAAAGCAAATTAAAATAGTTACAATTGGTGGGGGATCAAGTTATACACCAGAACTAATTGAAGGATTTATTAAACGAGCAGCAGAATTACCTATTCGTGAAATCTGGTTAGTGGATATTGAAGCTGGAAAAGAAAAACTCGCAATCGTTGGTGAACTAGCAAAACGAATGGTAAAGAAAGCTGGTCTTGATTGGAAAATTCATTTGACATTAGATCGTCGTACAGCATTAAAAGATGCTGATTATGTGACGACACAATTGCGAGTAGGGTTACTTGATGCACGTGTAAAAGACGAACGTATCCCATTAGAACATGGGATGTTAGGTCAGGAAACGAATGGTGCCGGTGGAACATTTAAGGCGTTTCGTACAATCCCAGTTATTTTAGATATTGTTGAGGATATGAAAGAATTGTGTCCCAAAGCATGGCTTATTAACTTTACAAATCCTGCAGGAATTGTAACAGAAGCAGTGATTAAATATGGGAATTATGATCGCGTGATTGGATTATGTAATGTACCAGAAAATCAAATGGTATCAGAGGCAAAAGAACTAGGTGTTAACCGTAATGATTTGACATTCCATTTTGCAGGATTAAATCATCTTGTTTGGCATAAAGTGTGGGATAAATCTGGGGATGATTTGACTCAAACAGTTATGCAACAGTGGTTAGATAGTAACGAACAAGGTGTTGCGAATATTGAAAATATTCCATGGGTAGCACCACAAGTGTTAAATCTAGGTTTAATTCCATGTTTCTATCATCGTTATTTTTATTTAGAGGCTGAAATGCTTGCAAAAGGTTTAGATGATTATGCAAAAAATGGAACACGTGCTGAAGTCGTTCAAAAAGTCGAAGAAGAGCTTTTCGAATTATACCGTAATCCAAACTTGGAAGAAAAACCAAAACAACTTGAATTACGTGGTGGTGCATACTATTCCGATGCAGCATGTGAGTTAATTACAGCACTACACAATGATAAGCGTACAATTATGGTGGTTGATACAAAAAATAATGGAGCAATTACTGATTTACCTACCGATTGTGCGATTGAAACGTCAGCAGTGATTACTGCAAGTGGTCCGAAACCACTAACATTTGGATCGTTTCCAATTGCTGCCAGAGGTTTATTACAAGTTATGAAATCATTTGAGCAACTAGTTGTTGAAGCAGCTGTGACAGGTGATTATGGGACAGCATTGCAAGCGTTGACGATGAATCCCTTGGTGAAAGGTGCATCACAAGCACAAGAAGTATTGGATGCAATGTTAGTAGCACACTATGATTACTTACCACAGTTTCAAGCCTATATTGACGCGCATTTAAAATAAACATGAGAGGAGGAGGACTCCGCTTTCTTTAGTAAAAAAGGGGAATGGGAAATGGAAAATGTTTTAACAAATTTAATTGCTTTATTAGATAAGAGTGACCATCAAAACAAAACGGACGCACAAATTGCATGGGCTATTTGGGAGCATTTGCAAAAAAATGAACCATTACGTATCGAAACATTAGGAGAACAGACACACCTGAGTCCTGCGACGATGAATCGCTTTGCAAAACGATTAGGATATAGTGGCTTTTTACCGCTGAAAAAATCATTGATTCGTGCTTGGGAAGCGAATCGTCAACAAGAAATCCGTATGTCTCGTGTAGCTTACAATTATTTTGCAGACGATCATCATGAAATTATGGCATATAACTTTGATTTAGTGCGTCAAGGGCTGATTCAAACTCAAAAAATATTACCATTGGAAAGTTTAGAACAAGTCGTACGATTATTTGGTGTAGCAAATACAATTCATTTTGTAGGTATTGACTATTCACATCTTGTTGCTAAAGATGCACAACAAAAATTTATACGCTTAGGTAAGATGTGTACAGCATATCGTGATTTAGATTATTATCGTGAAGAAGATACTTTTCAACAAGGGGATGTTGTTGTAATTTTTTCATTTTCAGGTCAAACAATTATCAATGAGCAAGTAGCTATGGCTGCGAAAGAAAAAAATTTACAGATTATTGCGATTACATCGGATGTGATGAGTCCAATTGCTCAAACTGCTACACATATTATTCCAATAGCAGGACAAGAAAATGCTTTTAGTGACTCATCGACAAGCGGCCGAATTATTTTACATACTGTGATGGATGCAATGTATTTATTATACGGAACAATAAATAATAAAAACTTAGTCATTACAGAGTAGTTGTCTATACAAGCTTGGATGATGATGATATAATAGAGTTATGAAATGATATGGAGATGATACAGCTATGCTAATTATTAATGGGAAAATTTACACAGTAAATGGAATAATTGAAAATGGATTTGTACAGATTGTTGATGAAAAAATTCATGCATATGGATCAATGGATCAAGTGCCACAAAATGTTACACCAGTGGTAGATGCAGATGGAAAATATGTTGTACCAGGATTTGTTGATCAACATATCCATGGAGCTGCCGGTGTTGATACTATGGATGCAAATTTGGCCGGACTTGTTACATTTGCTCAAGCACTACCAAAAGAGGGAACAACAAGTTTTTTAGCAACAACAATGACGCAATCGATTGAAGCAATTGATGCTGCATTACGCACAACACGTGAATTTATTGAAAACCATAATGTACCGGGTCAAGCACAAATTATGGGAATTCATTTAGAAGGACCATTTGTGAATTGTGCATATAAAGGAGCACAACCTGAACAGTATATTATCAATCCTTCGATTGAAACAATGCAACATTTTATTGATGTTGCTGGGCCAGGAAATATTAAATTAGTAACGTATGCACCAGAAGTAGCAGAACCAGGATTTGTCGAATTTTTAGTTGCAAATAATATTGTGCCATCAGTAGGGCACAGTAATGCAACATTCACTGAAGTAGAGTCAGACTATGAAAAAGGGTTAACAAATGTTACACATTTCCATAATGCATCGTCAGGTCATCATCACCGTACACCAGGTGTTGTGACAGCTGGATTTGGTTTAGATTTAACAGTCGAGTTGATCTGTGATGGTGTACATCTACATCCAGATGTAGTCAAAACGGTGAAAAAAGTGAAAGGAAGCGACAAAATTGTTTTAGTAACAGATTCAATGTGTGCGAAAGGACTTGAAGATGGTGATTATAGTCTTGGTGGACAAAAAGTTATTAAAGTTGGAAATGAAGCACGTTTAGAAGATGGAACGTTAGCAGGTAGCGTTGCTGAAATGAACTGTTGTGCACATAACATGAAAGTATTCACAGATGCCAGTGTTGAAGAAATAGTCGCTATGACAGCAACGAATGCTGCTCGTTCACTAGGTCTCAATGATAAAGGAAATATTCAAATAGGTTGTGATGCTGATATTGTGATTATGGATGAAATGTATGAAATTCAAATGACAATTTGCCGAGGTACAATTGCGTATACGTTATAATAGTTAAGAAGAGGAACCATTGAGAAATATCAGTGGTTTTTTCAATATATCAAAAAAATTATGAGTAATAGAGAGGATGAATGTTGATATAAAAATAATAACTATTTTCAAAACTTGTATAGACATTTTTTTCATATTTGTCTATACAAATATAGGAGTGTATGGTATGATAGAGCTATCATAAAGAACCAATATTTGGAGGAGAAATTCAAATGAAAGTTATCATCGTCAAAGATTATCAAACAGCAAGTGAAGTCGCTGCAACAGAAATGTTGGCAGTTGTTAAAAATAACCCAAAAGCAGTATTAGGTTTAGCAACGGGAAGTACGCCAGTTGGAATGTATAACTTAATGGTAAAAGATCATGAAATGAATGGAACAGATTATTCAACAATCGAAACATATAACTTAGATGAATATCTAAATTTACCAATGAACCATTTAGATCAATCGTATCGCCATTTCATGGATGTGAATCTATTTAATCATTTAAATATTAATAAAGAAAATACACATGTACCTGAAGGGTTTGGAGATGCAAATGAAGCTTGTGTAGCATATGATACAAAATTAGCTGAAATTGGTGGAGTAGATATTCAAGTCTTAGGAATAGGATCAAATGGACACATTGCATTTAATGAACCAGGAGTACCATTTGAATTAGGGACACATGTTGTGACATTAGATGAACAGACACGTCAGGATAATGCACGTTTCTTTGATTCAATCGATGAAGTGCCAACACATGCCATTACAATGGGAATTAAATCAATCAAATCAGCAAAAAAAATCATTTTAATTGCTACAGGAAGTAACAAAGCTGACGCAGTATACGGAATGATTGAGGGAGAAGTAACGGTAGATTTACCAGCTTCTGCATTGCAAGATCACGAGAATGTTGTTGTTATTTTAGATGAAGCGGCAGCAAGCAAATTAACAAAATAGTCTGAATTTTAAAGACGTTTATTTTCATTTATTTACTTTTTGGGTATAATGAAGGTAGACGTCTTTTTGTTGTTAAACAATTAGACAAAAGGAGATAATATATGACAAAAAAAGTTCCGATTTATAAACAAATAGAACAATGGATTAGTGAAACAATTAAAAAGGGAGAGTGGGAGTCAAATCAAATGATTCCTTCTGAATTTGAAATTGCTAATTTATTTGAAGTCAGTCGAATGACAGCGAGACATGCTGTTGATAATTTAGTTAATCGTGGGATGTTATACCGAATTAAGGGAAGTGGCACATATGTTGCTGATTTACGTTTTGAGAAACAAATTCATGGATTGACAAGTTTTAGTGAGGATATGGTAAGTCGAGGAATGACGCCAGGAAGTCGAGTCATAGATTACCGCATTATGCCAGCTGATGATAAAATTGCGAGTAAATTAGGAATTCAAGTAGGAGAGAGTGTCCATTGTATTCAACGTGTGCGTTTAGCAGATGAACAACCAATGGCAATTGAAATCACTTATTTACCATTATCATTATTTCCACGTATTCCCAGAAGTGTATTGAGTGAGTCGTTGTATAACTATATTGAAAAAGAATTAGGGCATTCAATTGATCATTCAATGCAATATATTGAAGCTGCTAGTGCAAGTGAACACGAAGCAAAGTTATTAGAAATTGAATCACATACACCAGTATTGTTAATTGATTTATATTCATACTTACGAAATGGTCGTCCATTTGAATATGTGCGTTCATTGTATCGTTCAGATCGCTATAAATTTATTCAACCAGCGTATCGACTATAATGCATTGAATATGTCGACAAGCAAATAACTGTAAACGTGAACGCATCTCTTTATGAACGTGTCTGAACATTCTTGATTCTAATCATGAAGGAATAAAAAGGACAATAAATAAGGAGATGTTTTTTTAAATTTATGAAAAAAATAGTAAAATATCAATAAAATATCGATATATTATTATTTTTGGTTCAAAAAATGAAAGCGTTCGCAAGTGGATGTGAAAAAAATGGTAAAATATTAAATGAAAAGATGGACAGAACAGTACATTTTTTCAATCATATATAAGGTTGTAAATAGTAAGAACTGTTGAGTGATGAGCTAAATACCGTGTAAGCGTTAGTTAATGAAAACTATCGAATACGTTATTTAAAGCAATGAATTGTTATAGCCAAAAAAGAAAGCGCTGTCTTACTTCAGGTGTAATAGTTAAAATGTGTGGAGAAGGGGAACGAATAGTATGAGTGTCATAATGCGATTGCGCGATATGAAAGCAAAAACACAAACAGAAAGTCAAATTTCAAAGTTTATCATTGAACACCCCGATGAAGTTCTGAGACTTAATAGTACAGAATTGGCGGAGCGTTGTTATACGAGCCCGTCATCAATTGTTCGTTTGAGTAAACGGATTGGGCTGTCTGGTTATCCAGAATTAAAAATAAAATTGGCAGCTGAATTAAAGCTATTCGAAGAGCAACGATTTAAAGTTCACGATAATCGTGAACTGAGTTCCAATGATAGTACTGACGATATCATTGCAAAGCTACTTGCAATAAACATCGATTCGTTACACGAATCAGAAATGTTAATCGAAAGTAGAGTTGTGAGGCAAGTCATTGAATTATTGCATCAAGCAGAGCGGATAGAAATTTATAGCGATCAAGCAATTAATTTTGTTGCAGAGGATATGCAGACAAAATGGTTACAACTCGGTAAGTTGACGACGTATGTACCATTTGGAAAAAATCAGTTGTTACAAGCAAATCATGCAACGAAACAAACAGTTGCTTTTGTTATGAGTTACTATGGTGACAAACAAGAATTAATAGCCGTTTGTCAGAAGTTAAGAGAAAACGGTGCGAAAGTAATTGTTATGACGCAAATGATGTATAATCCGATGAGTCAACTAGCAACGTATCGGTTACCAGTTTTGGTAAAAGAAACAAAATATCGAAATGCTACGATGGCTGCACCACTAGCGATGCTAACATTGATAGATATTTTATACCATGTATACGCACACGCGTATTGTGAATAATGAGTATATGCATGTAGGGGAACGTTACCAAAGATAAGGAGAAATAAAAAATGAAACGTCGATTAGGAATTTCTATTTACCCAGAACATTCAACGCCAGAGGCGATTAAAGAGTATATTGATTTAGCAGCAAAATACGGATATGAGCGTATTTTCACATGTTTGTTATCAGTTGATAAACCAGTAGAAGAAGTGAAAGCAGAATTCAAAGAGATTATTATGCATGCACGTACGAAAAACATGGAAGTTGTGTTAGATGTGGCACCACGTGTTTTTGAGGATCTTGGAATTGATTTAAATGACTTGAAATTTTTTGCGGAAATTGGTGCAACAGGTATTCGCTTAGACGAAGGATTTAATGCAGCGCAAGAAGCAATGATGACATTTAACAAATACGGATTAGATATTGAAGTAAATATGAGTAACGATGTGGCGTATATTGATAATATTTTAACGTATAAACCAAATCAAGCTAAATTGATTGGTTGTCACAACTTTTATCCACAACAATTTTGTGGACTAGAGTACAATTATTTCTTAAGTTGTAGTAAACGTTTTAAATCGTTTGGAATGAGAACAGCAGCTTTTGTTAGTTCGGCAAGTGCAACGATTGGACCATGGTCAGTTATGGATGGATTATCGACATTAGAAATGCATCGTACAATGCCAATTGATGTTCAAGCCAAACATTTATGGGCAACAGGATTGATTGACGATGTGATTATTGGGAATATGTTTGCGAGTGAAGAAGAACTAGCAAAATTAGCTGAACTTGATCCATATAAATTGACACTAAAAGTTGATTTTAGTGAGGAAACGTCGGAATTAGAAAAAGATATTGTGTTGAATTTTGAACATTTCCGTCGTGGGGATTTAAATGAATATATGGTACGTTCAACAATGAGCCGTGTTGTGTATAAAGGAGAAGATTTTCCAGTACACGATGTCCAAGCGTTATCAAAAGGTGATATCGTGATTGGGAACGATGATTTTGGGATGTATAAAGGTGAGATGCAGCTTGTATTAAAAGAAATGCCAGTCGATGCACGTAAAAACGTTGTGGCAAAAATCGTTGAAGACGAGCACTTCTTAATTGATTTCATCGGTTCTTGGGATAAATTCGCTTTAATTGAGAATAAATAAAATAAAAAAGTTACGCTGCAGTGTACCCCATTATTTGGATACAAATAATGGGGGTTTTTATATAGGCATAACTTTTTTGTTTTGATAACATGATAACATGGGAGTGAATTGATAGTTACCAAAAAGTGCATACTTGTTGGATAATATGAAACACTATATAGTAAAGCTACATTACATAGAGTGAGGAATATATATGTTTCATAATTTATTTGAAGAAGGAAAAATTGGAAGTTTACAGCTGAAAAATCGCATGATTGTACCACCGATGTTAACACAATTTGCAAAAGATAATGGAGAAATAACTGAGCGTTATATTCGCTATTACGAGGAAAAAGCAAAAGGTGGATTCGGACTTATTATTGTTGAAGATAATGTTATTGAACGTAGAGGGGCTGGATTACATCGTATTGCCGGTATGTGGTCGGATGAACTGATGGAAAAGCATAAAGAATTGACTCATCGTATTCATAGAGCAGGAGCAAAAATTGCAGTTCAAGTGTATCATGCAGGGAGGGAAGCGACTTTTGAAACAACAGGTGGATGTAGACCTGTTGCACCAAGTGCAATCCAAGATCCGATTCAATCGACACTGCCACATGAATTGACGACAGAGGAAGTATATGAAATGATTGAAACATTTGCTCAAGCGATACGACGTGCAAAATCCGTCGGATATGATGCAGTTGAGTTGCACGGAGCACATGGATATTTAATTAATCAATTTCTCTCTCCTTTCTCAAATAAGCGGACAGATGAATTTGGTGGAACGTTTATGAATCGTTTACAGTTTCCATTACGTATTATTAAACGTGCACAAGAATTAATCGGATTGGAGTATCCAATTATTTATCGTATTACTGCAGATGAGCTTGTGAGTGGCGGATTGACAATTGAAGATACGAAAATAATAGCACCGATTTTAGAAAAAGCAGGTGTTGCCGCATTACATGTATCTGCATCAATTTATAAATCAGGTTATTGGGCATCAGCACCTACAGCTGCTCCATCAATTCCATTTGTAAAATACGCCCGTGAATTGAAAAAAGTGGTGACAATTCCGATTATTGCAGTGAACAAAATTAATACACCATATTTGGCACAATCTATTTTAAGTCATGGTGATGCAGATTTTGTTGCAATGGGTCGAGCATCTATTGCCGATCCACATGTGCCAAATAAAATTCGTAATAATAAATTGTCAGATATTGTTGAATGTATTGGATGTTGGCAAGGATGCCAAGGTAATTTATCACGAGAAGAACCAATTACGTGTCTTGTTAACCCTGAAGTAGGAAAAGAAGCAGAGCTTGCAATCACACGTGCACAAGTGAAAAAAAATGTACTTATTGTGGGCGGTGGTCCCGGAGGAATGCAAGCAGCAATTGTAGCAGCCAAACGTGGGCATGATGTGACATTGTTTGAAAAAACGAACAAATTGGGTGGGCAATGGCTACTCGCAGCTGTTGCGCCAGGGAAAGAACAACTTAACGCATTTACAGTTTGGCAAAAAACACAATTACAGCAATTAGGTGTAAAAATAAAATTAGAAACTGAAGTAACAGTTGACATGATTGATGCATATAACCCAGACTTTATTGTGCTTGCAACAGGAGCAAAACCAATAAAACCAAAAATAAAAGGAATAGAACATAAACGTGTCGTTTGTGCCCATGATGTTTTAGGTGGTAAAGTTGAAATGTTAGAGAAAGTCGTTGTCATTGGTGGTGGACTTGTTGGGGCAGAAACAGCAGAACACATGGCAGTTCACGAGAAAAATGTGACCCTTATTGAAGTTGGAAATGAGATTGCGAAAGATCTCGATGATGCACCCAAAGTTTTTTTAATGAATAATTTAAAATCAACAAATACAACAATTTTAACAGAAGCAAAAGTCAGTGAAATTACTGAGACAGGAGTATACATTGAAAAGGATGGTTGTGTACAACAAATAGAGTGTGATCAAGTTGTTATCGCCGTTGGGGCTACTTCATATAATCCATTAGAAGTAGCAATTGCGAATAACTATGAATATGCATCTATTGGGGACGCTAAAATGGTACGACGTGCATTAGAAGCTGTTGCACAAGCACATATTATTGCGCGTGAAATTTAAAGAGTGAGAGGAAATGGTGTGAATGGCAACATATGAAAGTGAAGAATATGTATGTTTGCTTGATTTTGGAATGGAATTTATTCGTGGAAAATGGAAAGCAGTTATTTTATGTCATTTAGATGATGGTCCGAAACGTTTTTTGGAATTGCAACGCATTACAAGAGGTGTGAGTCACAAAGTATTAAGCGAAAAATTAAAAGAATTAGAAGAAGATGGATTAATTTTAAAAGTAGTATACGATCAAATACCGTTAAAAGTTGAATATTATTTAACACCTTTGGGGAAAGAATTGACGAAACCTGTGAAAGAAATTGAAGCGTGGGCGAAACGAAATTTTGGTTGATATTGAAATTTTTGTGACAATTCACAAAAAATTTTCAAATTTTGAAAAAATAAGTAAAAATGTTGCAAAGGCTTTCAAAGTTGTATATACTAATAAATGTAAGAACAAATGAAAACGTTTGTATATATTTAGGAGGTATTTTATTATGGAAGGTATGGAGTTAGCAAGCTTTCAAATTATCGCATCAGTAGGTGGAGCTCGTTCATCAGTAATGGAAGCATTACGTGAAGCACGTGAAGGAAACTTTGCAGAAGCAGATGCAAAAATTGAAGAAGCTGGAACATTCTTAGCAGAAGCACATAAAGGACACACTGGATTAATTCAAAAAGAAGCACAAGGTGAACAAGTGCCATTTTCATTATTATTCATGCATGCGGAAGATCAATTAATGACAACAATTACATTACGTGATATTGCTGTTGAAATGATTGAAATGCACAAAAAGATTGGGTAATTTTCAAAGCAACTTCGATAGAAGTTGCTTTTTTTTAAAACATTCAAAAAATGTTTGACAACGCTTTCAAAAGGAGTTATGATGAACTTGTGATTAAGAAGAAGCGTGTTACTGACTCGATCAGGCATTACCTGTTATCCGTTATAAATACATATTCCTATGGGGTGTATGTGCTTATGAGATAAGAGGTATTTTTTATTTCTTTCAACAAACTGAAAGAACACAGAATTCAACAATTGAATGGAGTGTTACTGATTCGATCAGGCATGACCCAAATATTTTTACCGAGAGGGGTAGATGATATTTGGGTTTTTCTTTTTATCGGTAAAAAAAGGAGGATTTTAAAATGTTATATCCATTAATGACAGAGACAAGACAAGTAGTAGAATTAACAGGGATTTGGAATTTCAAATTAGATAAGGGAACAGGATTCAGTGAAGAGTGGTATAAGAGTCCATTAACTGAAACAATGAACATGGCTGTACCATCATCATTCAATGATTTAGTAGAGGGAGCAGATTTCCGTGATCATTTTGGTTATGTGTGGTATGAGCGTGATTTTATTATTCCAGCACATTTTATGAATGAGCGTATTGTTCTTCGCTTTGGATCTGCAACACATACGGCAAAAGTATACGTAAATGGAACATTAGTTGTAACACATAAAGGGGGATTCACTCCATTTGAAGTTGAATTAAATGATGTTGTAACAGTTGGGAAAAACCGAGTAACAGTAGCAGTTGATAATACAATTGATGATACAACATTACCAGTAGGGGCAATTGTAAGTAAGAAAATTGGTGATCGTGAAGTAAAACGAAATGTGCCAAACTTCGACTTTTTCAACTATGCTGGATTACACCGACCAGTAAAAATTTATACAACACCAAAAAATTATGTTGCTGATATTGCGGTTGTAACAGGATTTGAAGGAACAGTAGGAACAATTGATTACACAGTTGAACTTGTAGGGGCAGGAGATGCAAAAGTAACGCTCCGTGATGAAAACAACAACGTTGTGGCAATGAGTCAAGGAACAACAGGACAATTAGTTGTTGAAGATGTTCACTTATGGGAACCAATGAATGCTTACTTATATGACTTAACAGTTGAGTTAATCGATAGTGGAGCAGTCATTGATACGTATGAATTACCAGTTGGTATCCGTACTGTAGAAGTAACAGAAGGAAAATTCTTAATTAATAATAAACCATTCTATTTCAAAGGATTTGGAAAACACGAAGATACATACATCAATGGTCGTGGTCTAAATGAAGCAGCAAACATTAAGGACTTTAGTTTAATGAAATGGATTGGAGCGAACTCATTCCGTACAAGTCATTATCCATATTCAGAAGAAGTGATGCGTTTAGCTGACCGTGAAGGAATCGTTATTATTGATGAGACACCAGGAGTTGGAATTCACTTAAACTTTGCTGCTACATTAATGGGTGGAGCAGAGAAACGTGATACTTGGAAAGAAATTGGAACATTTGAACACCATAAACAAATTTTACATGAATTAGTTGCTCGTGATAAAAATCATCCATCAGTTGTGATGTGGTCAGTTGCAAATGAACCTGCAAGTGAAGAAGTCGGTGCAGCTGAATATTTCCGTCCACTTGTTGAATTAACACGTGAACTTGATCCACAAAAGCGACCAGTAACAATCGTTACACATATGATGGCGACACCGGATAAATGCCAAGTAGCAGATTTCTTGGATGTTCTTTGCTTAAACCGTTACTATGGTTGGTATGTTGAAGGTGGAGATTTAGAAGCAGCGAAATCATACCTTCGTCAAGAATTGGCAGGATGGGAACAACGTTGTCCAAATACACCAATTATGTTTACAGAGTACGGTGCTGATACAGTAGCGGGAATGCATGATACAACACCAGTTATGTTTACTGAAGAGTATCAAGCAGATTTCTTAGATGCAAATCATGAAGTTGTTGATCAATGTAAAAACTTTGTTGGGGAACAAGTTTGGAACTTCGCAGATTTTGGAACAGCTCAAGGAATTTTACGTGTACAAGGAAATAAAAAGGGTATCTTTACACGTGAACGTAAACCAAAATTAGCAGCACATCACTTACGTAAACGTTGGACAAATATTCCAAACTTTAACTACAAAAAATAAAAAAGAGAGAACAAAACATATCCAGGTATACCAGAGGCTATAACACGGTATATCTGGGTATAAAAAGGAGGGGTTCGCCATGGCAGAACAAGTAGTGGCAAACAATACAGCAGCTCAAGTAGGGCAGCAAACAGGAGAAAATGTACGTCCATTCGGTATGGCAGATAGAATTGGATATATGTTAGGAGATCTTGGGAATGATTTATTCTTTGGATTAGTGAGTGGATATTTAATGTTATTCTACACGGATGTATTAGGAATAGCAGCAGGATCGATAGGAACACTATTAATTGTTGCCAGAATTTGGGATGCAGTGAATGATCCTATGATTGGAACATTCATCGATCGACGTGGGGGACGAATTAGTCGATTAGGTGGAAAGTTCCGTCCATATCTTTTATATGCAGCATTACCAGTAACAATTATGGGATTCTTAACATTTACATCATTCCCTGGTTTATCTGAAGGATTAAAATTGCCGTATGCATATGTTACATATATTCTTTTTGGAATGGCATATACATTTATCAATATTCCTTATGGATCACTCGCTTCAGTTATGACTGCCGATCCAGTTGAACGGACATCATTATCAACATTCCGTACAGTTGGAGCTTTAGTAGCGAATATTGTTATTATGGCCGTTGTGCCTGCCTTGGTTTTCCAAAACGGAGTTCCAACAGCAAGTGGCTTTATGATTGCCGCAGGATTATTCGTTATCCTTTCTAATCTTTGTTATTTTGGAGCATTTAAATTAACACGTGAACGCATTCAACATAAACATGTTGAAAAACCAAAACAAAATTTAGGACAAACAATAAAAACACTCGGGAAAAATCGTCCATTAGTGGGGTTAATGATCGCTTCATTTGGAATGCTTGCATCAATGATGGCTGTTTCAGCATTAACACCATATCTTTATAAAGACTACTTCCAAGCACCAGAATTAATTACTATTGGTGGAGTTGTCGGATTACTTTCTTCATTCATTATTTTACCGTTTATTGGGAAACTTGTTTCAAAATTTGGAAAAAAAGAATTAGCAGCGGGAACAATGATTATTGCAATTGTTGGGAATGCAGCATTATTCTTAATGCCAATTAAAAATCCATATGTATTTATGGCTGTGAACTTTGTTGCAAGTATCGGTTTAGGTTTCTTTAACGTGTTAATTTGGGCGTTGGTTGCTGATGCAATTGATTATCAAGAATATATTACTGGAAATCGTGAAGAAGGAATTGTATATGCATCATACTCACTTGTTCGTAAGTTAGGACAAGCAGTTGCTGGAGGAATCGGTGGGTTTGCATTAACATTCATTGGTTATCAAGCAGGACAAGCTGTTCAAACAGCTGAAGTAGCACTTGGAATTAAAAATGTCATTACCGCATTACCATTAATTTCAACATTAATTTCATTCGTAGCCATGGTGTTTATCTATAACCTTTCAAAAGATCGTTTAGCAAAAATGACGGCTGAATTGGAAGAACGTCGTGCAAAATAAAAAAATATGAAACGTGACAGAACCTGATTGTAAGAGTCGGGTGCTGCGTTTGAGGAGGATATCAAATGAATTTACCATTTCAAATTGATTTAAAAGACAAAGTATGTGTTGTAACTGGTGGAACTGGTGTGTTATGTGGTTTGATGGCAGAAGCACTAGCAGCATGTGGTGCAAAAGTAGCCATTTTAGCTCTAGGATCAGAAGCGTGTGAACAAAAAGCAGCACAAATTAGACAAAGTGGTGGCATAGCAATTGGAATTGAAACAAATGTATTAGACAAAGAAAGTTTAAAAGAAGCACATGACATTATTTTAAAAGAATTTGGACCATGTGATATTTTAATTAATGGTGCAGGTGGAAATCATCCAAAAGGACAAACAACTCATGAATATTTATGTGTTGAAGATTTAGAAAATGATGATGTTCAAACGTTCTTTGATCTTGATCAAGCAGGTGTCGGATTTGTGTTTGATTTAAACTTTTTAGGAACATTACTTCCATCACAGGAGTTTGCAAAAGATATGATTACTCGTGAAGGAACAACAATTGTCAATATTTCATCTATGAATGCCTATTGTCCACTGACAAAAATACCAGCATACTCTGGTGCAAAAGCAGCTGTTACGAATTTTACGCAGTGGCTAGCTGTGCATTTTTCAAAAGTTGGTATTCGTGTAAATGCAATTGCTCCAGGATTTTTTGTAACCGCACAAAATGAAAAATTACTCAAAAATGAAGATGGAACATGGACACCACGTGCGAATAAAATTTTACAAAGTACACCAATGGATCGATTTGGTGAGGCTGATGAGTTAATTGGAACATTACTATATTTAGTGAATGCCGACGCGTCAGGTTTTGTGAATGGAGTTTGTATTCCAATAGATGGCGCATTCTCAGCATATTCAGGTGTGTAAGGAGTAGAATTATGTTAGAAAAAATTCAAATGTCAGGATTGGTTGCTGTTATACGTGCAAACAATCACGAAGAAGCACTCAGTTATATTGAATCTGTTTTAAATGGTGGAATTTATGCGATTGAGCTCACATATACGATTCCAAATGTATGTGAATTGATTACAAAAGTAGTACAACAATATCCGAAAGCACTTGTGGGTGTTGGGAGTGTACTAACGAAAAAAATGGCAGAAGATGCGATTTTTGCTGGAGCAACATATGTTGTGAGTCCTGGATATGCACATGAAGTACAGTGTATATGTGATGAAAAAGGAATTGTATATGTTCCAGGATGTATGACAATTACAGAAATTATGCATGCGTTAGCAGCAGGAAATAAAATGGTGAAACTCTTCCCTGGAGAAGTTTTTGGCCCTAAATATGTAAAAGCAGTAAAAGCACCAATTCCTCATGTAGCAATTATGCCAACAGGTGGTGTATCGATTGATAATATGGAAGAATGGTTTCAAGCGGGCGTAAGTTGTGTTGGAATTGGAAGCTCACTTTTTGCTTCTCAAGATCCTGTAATCATTGAACACCTTGCACGTGACTTTAGAACAAAATATGATGCAATCAAACAAAAATAAAACAATTGTTGGTTTTGGAGAAATGCTTTTACGATTAAATCCAGGAAATTATCAAAAAATTCAACAAGCCAACTCGTTTCAAGCAAGCTTTTCAGGAGCAGAAGCAAATGTAATAATGAGTTTAAGTACACTTGGTCATCAAACAAAATTTGTTACAAAAGTACCAAGCAGTGCATTAGGAACACGTGTTGTTCGTGAACTCGCAAGTTATCAAGTTGATACAAGTCAAATTGTATATGGGAATGAACGGTTAGGAATTTATTTTTTAGAACCGGGGTATGGACCAAGAACATCAGAAGTTATCTATGATCGATCACACTCTGCAATTGCTTGTGCCAAAAGAGAAGACTTTAATTTTGATGATATATTACAAAATGTAGATGTGTTGCACATTTCAGGAGTGACACCTGCATTAAGTGAGTCATTGAATCAAATATGCCAAGCACTCATAGTAGAAGCGAAAAAAAGAAATATATTTGTTTTTTATGATTCGAATTATCGTTCAAAATTATGGAATCATTCACAGGCAAAACAATTCATGGAAGCAATTTTGCCAGATGTTGACGCAATTTTATTGGGGATTCTTGATTTTCAATATATTTTAGAAAAATCGATACCCCAAGGAACAGTCACACAACAACTTGAAACACTCTATGACCAATTGTTTCAAGAATATCCAAATTTACAGTATGCAGGTTCAACAAAGCGAACGACACATAGCATGTCGGATAATTCATTGCAATCATTTGTGTATGATGGAAAACAATTACATGTGTCAAAAGAACAACGATTTGATATATTAGATCGAGTTGGTGGTGGTGATGCATTTGCCGCTGGATTTATTCATGGTATCATTTGTGGATTTTCAAGTGATGACATTGCCGAATTTGCCAATAGTGCTAGTGTACTAAAACATAGTATCCATGGAGATATAAATTTAGCAACAGAAGCAGATATTATTCAATTTAATAAAAATGGAACACAAACTATTAAGAGATAAGGGGAATCCGATATGAAAATGACATTTCGTTGGTATGGGACAGATGATCCAGTATCAATAGACTATATTCGTCAAATTCCAGGTATGAAAGGAATTGTGACAGCTATTTATGATATTCCAGTTGGGGAAGTATGGCCATTAGATAAAATTGTCGCATTAAAGCAACAAGTTGAATCACATGGATTAGAATTAACAGTAATTGAAAGTGTACCAGTACATGAAGATATTAAATTGGGGTTACCAACAAGAGATATGTATATTGAAAACTATTGCCAAACATTACGTAATTTAGGCGAAGCAGGAATTCATATTGTTTGTTATAACTTTATGCCGGTATTTGACTGGACACGTTCGAATTTGGCGTATGAACTTGAAGATGGTTCAACAACACTCATATTTGAAGAAGATGTTGTTGCCAAAATGGATCCAAGTTTAGGCGAATTATCACTACCAGGGTGGGATACATCGTATGGTGAAGGTGGATTAAAAGGTTTAATTCATCAATATAAAGATATTGATGAAGAAAAATTATGGGAGAACTTAGCATATTTTATCGAAAAGATTATCCCAGTAGCAGAACAATCAGATGTGAAAATGGCGATTCATCCGGATGATCCACCTTGGAATATTTTTGGATTACCACGTATTATCAAAGATTCAGAGAATTTAGAAAGATTTTTAGATTTATATGATAGTCCATATAATGGAGTGACTTTGTGTACAGGATCTTTAGGGTGTACATCAACAAATGATGTTGTACAGATGATTCATCGTTTCGGTGTTGAACGCAATCGTATTCATTTTGCACATTTACGTAATGTATTAATTACAGGTGAGACAAGTTTTATGGAAGTTGCTCATTTGTCTGAAGCAGGTTCATTAGATATGTATGAAATCGTTAAGACGTACGTATCGTATAATTTTGATGGACCATACCGACCAGATCACGGACGTATGATTTGGGGTGAAACAGGACGACCAGGATATGGATTGTACGACCGCGCATTAGGTGCTGTATACATTAATGGATTAATTGAAGCAATTTCAAAAAGTTCATAAACAGAAAAGACAGCTATTTTTAAATGAATGTCAGGAGGAAAGGCTATGAAGGCATTTATGGATGATAACTTTTTGTTATCAACACTTACAGCAGAAATTTTATATCATGAATTTGCGAAATCAATGCCAATTTGCGATTATCACTGCCACTTAAGCCCAAAGGAGATTGCTGAAAACCGAAGCTATCAAAATATGACAGAAATTTGGTTAGCAGGTGATCATTATAAATGGCGTGCTATGAGAAGCTTTGGAATTGAAGAAAAATACATAACAGGTAATGCGAGTGATTACGAAAAATTTCAGGCATTCGCACAAGTAATGCCGTATTTAATTGGTAATCCAATCTATCATTGGTCGCACCTTGAACTCCAGCGATACTTTGATATCCATGAAACATTGAGCCCAAAGACATGTGAAATGATTTGGCAACGGTGTAATGAACGAATTACAAGTGGTAGATTTACAGCTCAACAAATCATTCAGCAATCGAATGTTCGCTATATTGGTACAACAGATGATCCAATTGATTCACTCGAATACCATAAAGCATTACGTGAAAATCCAGAATTCCCAGTAGCAGTTCGACCAAGTTTTCGACCAGATCGTGTTTTGAAAATTGGAGCAAATGATTTTCTTGATTATGTATCACAACTTGCTGATGTGAATAATACACAAATTGAAACATATGATGAACTACTTGTAGCCCTAGAAAATCGCATCACTCATTTTGTTGAAAATGGATGTCAAATTGCGGATCATTCATTAGAACGAGTCGTTTATAAACAAACGGATAAAGGTGAAGTTAGAGAAATATTTGCAAAAATCATTGCTGGAACATCAGTGACAAGTGTTGAAATCGAAAAATACCAGACATTCACTTTAGTAGAATTAGGGAGAATGTATCAAAAGTATGCAATGGTGATGCAATTGCATATAGGTGCGTTGAGAAATAATAACCAACGTATGTTTGAAAAAGTTGGAGCTGATGCAGGGTTTGATAGTATTGATGATGGGGAAGTTGCACAAAATGTATCAGCATTGCTGAACCAGTTAGAGTATACAAATCAACTTCCCAAAACAATTATTTATTGTTTAAATCCAAAGGATAATGAAGTATTAGCAACGATGATTGGTAACTTCCAAACTGGAGGAGTGCGTGGAAAAATTCAATTTGGTTCAGGCTGGTGGTTCAACGATCAAAAAGATGGGATGCAGCGACAAATACAATCGCTCGCACAATTGGGTTTAATCAGTCAATTCGTAGGGATGTTAACAGATTCAAGAAGTTTTCTTTCATATACGCGACATGAATATTTCCGACGAATTCTGTGTGATTATTTTGGGAATTTAATCGAAAACGGAGAATATCCACCAGATATCGCATTTGTAGGAGAAATTATCCAAAATATTTGCTTCAATAATATCA
Source organism: uncultured Bacillota bacterium (assembly GCA_945956935.1). Taxonomy (GTDB): domain Bacteria; phylum Bacillota_I; class Bacilli_A; order Culicoidibacterales; family ZOR0006; genus ZOR0006. The sequence goes on from CAMFJD010000001.1 coordinate 155,722, forward strand.
TAGAATATTTAGGCGAAGAATTATAAAAAACAAGTCTTTTTTCATCAAATGATGGGAAAGGCTTGTTTTTATTGTGTAAAAAATAAGAAAATATTGACAGCGCTTACAGCAAGTGGTATTCTTAAGCTAAATTGAGAGTGTTACTGATTCGATCAGGCATTACCTGTTGTTGTTATCAAGCTTTTTTGGTGTGGCGAGAGGTATTTTTTTATGGTCAAAACTTAGGGGGAAAAGTAATGGAGTGGAAATTCGAAAAAAGTTTCAATAATAACGCAGCACTGGTAACAGATGGAAAAAATCGGGAATGGATTGTTGTTGGTAGTGGTGTGAGTTTTGGAAAGAAAAATGGGGATGAGATTTTAAGTGAAAAAGTAGAACGTTTTTTTCAAGCGCATGATGGCAGTAGTTTTGGGGCAGAACAATTAACAGCGATGTCTTCTTTAAAGGATGAAACGTTAACGGTAACAACAATGATTAATAAAACAATTGAAGATAAATTACAAATCACTTTTACGAACGAACAATATTTGGCACTTGCTGATCATTTACAATTTGCTATTGAGCGTGCAAAAGAAAATGTTGTTATGAATGTGACAACACTAGCTTGGGAATTGCAGATGCTATATCCAAGAGAGTACGAAGTAGCAAAAGAAACAACGAAATTACTTGAAACACAATATGATATTATTTTACCTGATAGTGAAATCGTGTTTCTTACATATCATTTTGTGGGTGCTCAAAATGAAAGTGGGACAATGAATGAAACAGTCAAAATGACACAACTTATTCAGCAGACATTAGAAATTGTACAACGCTCAACGCAGAAAAAGATAGTAAAAGATGACTTGAATTGTACAAGATTTGTTACACATTTACGCTTCTTTATTTTGAAAAAATTAAATAATGAAGCATTTGTAGAAAGTACGATTGATAATAATTTAATTCATACATTACAAGAAAAATATGCATCGGCATATGAAATAGCAAAAAAAATTGGGAATTTTTATACATTTCAAGAACAATGGGAAGTAACAGATGACGAAGTATTGTACTTAACATTACATCTTTGGCGTTTAATCCGCTAGTTTAATAGTCGGGATAGAAATAAATGAAACATGTAAAAGCGAAATACCTGACTATAAGGAGTATTTTGCTTTTTTTCTATAATACAGTATAATGAATGTAATTAAGGAAATGATAAGGGTTTCATAAAATGTTCAGATATGTGCGTATGTGCGAAACAAAAAACATGATGAATAACCAGTGTTTGGTATAGATGAAAAGAGGAGGCGTTTTTGTGAATTACGCACAATTAGCGGAACAAATCATTGCTCATGTCGGGGGACGTGAGAATGTGAACGAAGTGACACACTGTATGACGCGACTTCGATTTAATTTACGTGATGATCAGTTAGCTGAAACAGAGCTGTTGAGAGAAAAACAAGAAGTACTATCGATTGTGACAACAGGAGCACAGTACCAAATTGTAATTGGGCAAAATGTAGGAGATGTGTATCAAGCAATTATTGAGTATCTTTATGATACACATGAGAAAAAACAAAGAAAAAAACCAGAAAAAGTTTTGAATCGTGGCATTGATTTCATTACGTCAATTATGACACCACTTATTGGAATCTTAGTCACTGCTGCAATATTAAAGGGGTCATTATCTTTTGTAGAAGGTATGGGCTGGATTGACCAAACAACAGGAATGTATGCAGTTTGGCATACAATGGGAAATGCAATTTTTTATTATTTGCCAATTTTTCTTGCGATTACTACAAGTAAGAAACTAAACATATCACCATTCATAGGGGTTGCAATTGCAGCAATCTTACTGTATCCAACAGTAGCAGGAAGTGAATTTATACAGATAGAACCGATATACACACTTTTTTCAGGAACAGTGTTTGAGTCGCCTGTTTATTTTACATTTTTTGGTATCCCGGTGATTCTTATGGATTATTCCGGTACTATTTTTCCAATCGTGATAGGTTGTTATTTAGCAAGCAGGATTGAAAAGGTCTTGTCAAAGTATTTATTCGGTATGATAAAAAAACTGATTGGACCATTAATCATATTATTAATTATTATTCCAATTACACTCTTATTCATTGGGCCAGTGACAACAATTTTGAGTTTATTATTTGTTATTATAGTAGCTATTCTTGTGCAATATACACCGATATTAGCAGGTCTGTTTATTGGTGGAATATGGCAATTACTCATCGCATTAGGACTCCACTGGGCAATTGCTCCATTATTTTTGTTAAATATGACAATACACGGCTATGATAATTTATTTGTTTTAACAACAGCGACTGTATTTTCCCAAAGTGGTGCAGTACTTGGTGTGCTTTTGAAAACAAATGATGCTGAAGTGCGTCAGTTAGCAATACCAAGTTTAATTTCAGGTATTTTTGGAATTACGGAACCAGCGATTTATGGAATTACGTTGCCAAGAGTGAAACCATTTGTGATAAGCTGTATTGCCGGGGCAATAGGAGGTGCGATTATTGCACTAATAGGTGTGAAAAAATATGCACTCTATGGTTTTGGAGTACTGACATTTACATCGCTAATTGATCCTCAAACAGGAAGTGATTGGAAGATTGTCGCAGTTATTTTAACGTGTATAGCAATGTTTCTTTTATCGGCAGTTTTGACATATTTTACGTATAAAGAAAAAGAAAAAGAGACGAAAAAAATAAAAAAATATAGTACGGAAATACTAAAAAGTCCATTGCAAGGTGACGTACAAGAATTAGCTCAAATTCATGATCCTATTTTTGCTTCTGGCGCTATGGGAAAAGGAATTGCAATTCTTCCAGACGATACAGAAGTGAAAGCACCAGTGAGTGGGATGATTACAAGTATTTTTCCAAATAATCATGCGTTTGGTATTTTATCAGAAGCAGGAGCTGAAATTTTAATACATTTCAGTGTGGAATTTGAAGAAGAACAATGTTTTGAACGCTTATTTGAACAAGGAGAGTATGTAGTTGAAGGTCAGATGTTAATGACGATTAGACGTGACTTACTTGATAAAAAACAATCAGAAATTATGTGTGTTATGGTAGTACTGAATAGTGACTGCTATTTATCTATAGATATTATCTCTTCAAGAAAGGTGATTCATAGACAAACTATCATGCAATTAAATAATGAATAAAAGAAAGAGAGGAAAAAATATGACAACATTTCCAAAAGGATTTTTATGGGGAGGCGCAACGGCTGCCAATCAATTAGAAGGTGCACATGTTAGCGACGGAAAAGGACTATCAGTTGCAGATGTGATGCCGGGTGGAAAACAACGAATGGCAACACTAGCAGACGACACATTCAATTGGGAAACAGTTGCTGATGCGACGTATCCAAATCACGATGGGATTGATTTCTATTATACATTTAAAGAAGATATTGCTTTATTTGCTGAAATGGGTTTTAAATGTTACCGTTTTTCAATCGCTTGGTCACGTATTTTCCCAAAAGGTGACGAATTAGAACCCAATGAAGCAGGTCTTGTATTTTATGATCAAGTAATTGCTGAGTGTTTACGACATAATATTGAACCGGTCATTACGATTTCACATTATGAATTGCCGTTATATTTAGCAGTTGAGTATGGTGGGTGGAAAAATCGTCAATTAGTTGATTTTTATGAGCGATATGCGAAAGTTGTGTTAACACGCTATCACAAAGATGTCAAATATTGGATGACATTCAATGAAATTAATGGGGCGTTACATTTTCCAGCATTAAGTATGGGAATGGTTCCAAGTACTGGAAGTAATGATTATACAAATGTATTTCAAGCATGGCATCATCAGTTTGTTGCAAGTGCAAAAGCAACAAAAATTGCTCATGAATTAAACGAGACATTACAAATAGGATGTATGATTATTTATGCGACAACGTATAGCTATGATGCGAATCCAGTCAATCAATTAGCAGCACAAGAAGCAAATCAAGAATTCAACTATTTCTGTACTGATGTGCATGCAAGAGGGACATACCCAGAATTTACGCAACGTATGATGCATAAATATGGAGCAAAACCGCTCGCTATTGAACCAGGTGATTTAGAAGTAATGCAAGAACATACGGTTGATTACATTGGATTTAGTTACTACATGTCAACAGTCGTAGATGTGACTGGGGCAGCAACAGGTATAAGTAAAGGAAATTTACTAGGTGGTGTGACAAATCCATTTTTAAAAGCAAGCGATTGGGGGTGGCAAATCGATCCAGTTGGACTTCGGATTGCATTAAATGATTTATCGAATCGTTATCAGTTGCCACTGTTTATCGTTGAAAATGGGTTAGGGGCAGTTGATACTGTTGAAGCAGATGGAACTATCCAGGATGATTATCGAATTGATTATTTACGTCAACATATAGAACAAATGGCTCTAGGCATTGAAGATGGCGTTGATTTAATTGGTTATACACCGTGGGGATGTATTGATCTTGTGAGTGCGAGTACTGGAGAAATGAGTAAACGGTATGGATTTATCTATGTTGATCGTGATGATCAAGGAAATGGAACAAATAAACGCAGTAAAAAGAAATCATTTGATTGGTATAAACAAGTGATTGCGACAAATGGAGCAAATGTATAAATATTTGGGAGTGTTGCTGATGATTCAGTCACATTTCCCTTTTAAAATGAGAAAGTGAGGAAAAACTATGAATACACCAAAATTTCCAGAAAATTTTTTGTGGGGTGGTGCAGTTGCCGCTAACCAATGTGAGGGAGCTTATTTAACGGACGGTAAGGGATTATCGCTTGTTGATATGCTTCCTGATGCTAAGCATGGTCGATTCGAAGCGATGATGGCACCAAAACAAGCACAGGCGACAACATATGATTTTTATCCGAGTCATGAATCAATTGATTTCTATCATCATTACAAAGAGGATGTAAAATTATTTGCTGAAATGGGATTCAAAGTATTCCGTACTTCAATTAGTTGGCCACGTATTTTCCCAAATGGTGATGATATGGAACCAAATGAGGCAGGGTTAAAGTTTTATGATGATTTATTTGCAGAGTGTGCAAAATATGGAATGGAGTTATTAGTGACAATTAATCACTTTGATACACCGTTAGCGTTATTGAATACATGCAATGGCTGGGCTGATCGTCAAGTGATTGATCACTACTTACGTTATTGTGATGTTATTTTACGCCGTTATCAACATGTTGTAAAATATTGGTTGACATTCAATGAAATTAATATGTTACTTCATTTACCAGTATTTGGTGGTGGAGTGGATGTGAGTAATGTTGAAAATCCAATGCAAGTGAAATACCAAGCGATTCATCATCAATTGGTTGCATCAGCATTGGCGACAAAATTAGCGAAAGAAATTAATTCAGAATTACAAGTTGGTTGTATGCTAGCAGCAGGTGAGACGTATGCAAATACTGCGAATCCTGTGGATGTTTGGCAATCACTTGAACAGAATCGTGAAAATTATTTCTTTGTTGATGTTCAAGCACGCGGCTATTATCCAAGTTATAGTAAACGGCTATTCAAAGAACATCAGATTGTGATTGAAATGGAAGCGAATGATGAAGTAATTTTACGTGAAAATACCGTTGATTTCGTTTCATTTAGTTACTATTCATCACGATTAACGAGTGCTGATCCTGAGGTGAGTAAGCAAACAGAAGGAAATGTGTTTGCGACATTGAAGAATCCATATCTTGAGGCAAGTGAATGGGGATGGCAAATTGATCCGCTTGGATTACGTATTACGATGAATGTTTTATATGATCGCTATCAAAAGCCGTTATTCATTGTTGAAAACGGACTAGGGGCAGTGGATACTCCAAATGAAGATGGAACGATAGAGGATGATTACCGAATTGATTATTTATATCACCATATTCAAGAAATGGGGAGAGCCATTGAGGACGGTGTTGAATGTATTGGATATACACCATGGGGATGTATTGACCTTGTCAGTGCAGGAACAGGTGAGATGAAAAAACGCTACGGATTTATTTATGTTGACAGAGATAACGATGGAAATGGAACAAATAAACGGAGTAAAAAGAAATCTTTTGATTGGTATAAACAAGTGATTGCAACAAATGGTCAAGCAGTATATGGTGATTAACACGAACAAAATGAAAAGCAACGCTGCATTGTGCAGTGTTGCTTTTCATTTTGAGTATCTTTATTTTTAGGATATGCCGAAAAATTACAGTGTAAGTAGCGAATAATGATTTTTTAGTAACCATGTCTTTAATTCATCACTCGTTAAAATTGCTAATTCTTGTTTACGATGATTTGCATAACCTGAGCGTTGAACGAGTGTATGATCAATGATAGCCGGATGGCACATAATTTCAAGACTATCAAGTGATGTCGATTGAATAATATGTTGTAAGTCAACGAAGGTCGCATTTGTATTATAGAAATCGGCAGTAAACGCAGAGGTTAGGTTCAAATGAGCGTATTCATGCGGTGTTTTAAAATTTCTCAGTTTTAAATCATATTTTTTGGCCAGTTCACAAACAAATGGTAGAACATTAGGGTGAGCATGGCCATGGCGGTGGCTATCGAGATGAGTAGGGGTCATTTCATGTTGTAAGGCGAATTGAAGCTGCGCTTCTAATTCAAGATATAGCGCTTCCCAATCAACATCATGAGTAATTTCGTCTTCAGGGTCTTGAATCCATTTGTAAAAATGGCCAGTTGCATCTGTACAGCCAAGAATAGGACCAGTCAGACTTCTACCGAGGAACATATTGAGATGAATACCGACAGCAAGCGATGGATGTTGTTTTGCCAGTTCAATTGCATGTAGAGTCGTATCACCTAAATTTGTCATTAATGTTGTTGAACGAACAACGCCATGAACATAAGCATCAATAATCCCTTGATTGACACCGTAGCTTAAACCAAAATCATCGGCATTAAATAGTAGTTGCATAAAATCCTCCTTTATTTAGGACTAATATGATATAAGTATACTCCTTTTTGGTAGCGGTATCAATATAGAAAAAAGTAGAATAAGTTGTTATTTGTAGGTACAAATATTTATTGTGTTAATATTAAGAAAAGGTAGGAAAATAATTTACAAATGTGTAAAAAAAATATATAATTAGCTATGTTAGAAAACCTTTTCAAAAGAGGAAAATGAGAGTGAGGAATTGTAAAATGAAGTATCAATTACCAAAGGGATTTTTAGTTGGAGCATCACAAGCAGCTTGGCAGACAGAAGGCTGGAATGGGAAAAAACACGACAACTTTGTAGATTATATGTATAAACAAGCACCGAATCGTTGGTTCGATGGAATAGGGCCAACGATTGCATGTAATTTTTATAATCGTTACAAAGAAGATATTGCATTAATGCCACAAGTTGGATTGCAGGCAAGTCGTTTTTCAATTGATTGGAGTCGCTTTATCGAGGACTTTGAAACAGCTTCAGTGAATGAAGAAGCAGCACAATTTTATGATAATGTTGTTGACGAAATGATTAAAGCTGGAATTGAACCAATGATTTGCTTAGAACACTGGGAATTACCACTAGAATTATATGAAAAATACGGTGGATATGAGTCAAAGCATGTGATTGAACTGTATGTAAAGTATGCTGAGCAAGTATTCAAACGTTACAGTGGGAGAGTAAAACATTTCTGGACATTTAACGAACCAGGAGTTATTCCTGAGTTATGTTTTTTACATGGGTTCTGGGCACCAAATTTTGTTGAACCAAAAACAGCATTTGCTTGGAATTATGGAAAAGTATTAGCTACAGCAAAAGCAGTGAAAGCATTCCGTGAGGGAGAATATCCTGGTAAAATTGGAACAATTTTAAATCTTGGAACTGTGTATGCAAGAAGTGAGCATCCACGTGATATTGAAGCGAAACGCATGGCGGAGCTTTTCAACTTCCGTTTTTATATGGATTCACTTGTTCATGGTGTTGTTCCGCAAGAACTGCTTGATTTATTAGCAGAGCATGATTGTTTGTTTGAAATGACGGATGAAGAAGTCGCTATCATTGCTGCAAACACAATCGAAATTTTAGGAATTAACTATTATCAGCCTGGACGCGTGAAAGCTCGTGAAACACAACTTGCCCATAGTTTCTTCCATCCGGATCAATATTTTGAACACTATGATATGCCTGGTAAGCGTATGAATCCACACCGTGGTTGGGAGATTTATCCAAAAGCACTCTATGATTTGGCAAAAACTGTTCAAACTGAATATAATAATATTGAGTGGATGATTATGGAAAATGGTATGGGAGTTGAAGGTGAAGAGCAGTATAAAAATGCTGATTTACAAATTCAAGATGATTATCGTATCGAATTTTTTGCAGAACATTTAGCTTGGTTATTGCGTGCAGTTGAAGAAGGAAGTAACTGTACAGGATATTTAGTATGGAATTTCATGGATAATGTCTCACCATATAACGCATTGAAAAACCGTTATGGGTTAGTCGAAATGGATATGAGTCAAGATCGTACACGCCGAATTAAAAAATCAGGTGAGTGGTTCTATAAAATGAGTACAACGCGTGAATTTACATTCGACTCACCACTTGATCCAATCTGGAAATAAGTGCTGATGGTGGTACTATAATAGAGAAGTAAGAGAGTATCGGAGCGAATGAAAAATTAACAACCAGAGACAGGCAGCTGATATGCCACCTGCCACTGGTTGTGTTTTTTCGAGCTTCGATACTAGAAGCTCGGGGAAATAAGCGTTGACATCGGTGTTTCAAAAAAGCAGCAACAACTTTCGATAGCTCAGTAGTATTATTAGAATTCAGAACATAATCGATACGATCTGAATGAGAAATATGTAAGTGCAAGCACGTTAAAACCTGATTTACTGATACTGATGTTTGGAGTTTGAATAAAAAGAAAATCGGTAGCATTGTTATACGAATAACTAGCGATTTTCTTTTTTTAGTTTTGTAGGTATGATATAAAATATAGGGAGTGATAGGAATGTTTGAATATGAATATATCCAAAATTTGAATGAACTAGAGTTACAGGTCTATAATTATGTGATAAAACAGAAAGATTCCATTTTACAGATGAAAATAAGAGAGTTGGCGCAAGAAACGCATGTATCTACAACTACAATTCTGCGTTTCTGTAAAAAAATTAATTGTAATGGATATTCTGAATTTTTGTTTAAATATAAAAATTATTTATCACAAAAGGCAAAAGTAATACAAGCAGATGATGGTTTATTATTTAATTTCTTACAAAAAGTACAGGGGAAAGAATATGAACAGAAAATAAATGATGCGGTTAGTCTTGTTGAACATGCCAAAAAAGTTATTTTTTTGGGAATTGGTAGTTCTGGTATTATGGGAAAATACGGTGCCAGATATATATCGAGTATCGGGAAAGAAGCCCAATATATTGATGACCCCTTTTACCCGGTTCCAATTGGATATTATGAAGGTGCAGTGTTAATTGTATTGACAGTTTCGGGAGAAACGAAAGAATTAATAAATCAATTAGAACGCTTTGCAAGTTTTAATTGTGCAATCATTGCAATTACGACGAGTGAAATAAGTACAATTGCTAAAATGGCTGATCTTGTACTCGCTTATTATTTTCCAATGGATACATTAGATTTTAGCGTGAATATTACAACACAGATACCAGCAACATATTTTTTGGAGCGCATAGGAAAAGAAACACAGAAGGCTTTGGCTCATATCGAAACTGTTTAACATCTTAAAAATTTAAAAATGATAGGGGGAGTTGACACACAAATAAGTGGTGCAACTCTTTTTTTATGTTTTAAAACAAAGCAACGAGTAGTAATTTGATTAGTCTTTCGATCTTTGTCAAATGATATCTTATGAAAGAAACACGTTTTTTCTTTTGTAACACGTTTTTAAAAGTGGGACATGCTCCAATCACTGGGAAAACAAAGACACATTTGAAAGCGCTTGCTATAATAAAGATGTAAGTAAGAGCAAATAAAGGAGAGAATAACTATGTTTCCAAAAGATTTTTTATGGGGTGGAGCAGTAGCAGCACATCAATTAGAGGGTGCTTGGAATAAAGCTGGAAAAGGTGCAAGTATTGCAGATGTTATGACAGCAGGAGCACATGGTGTACCAAGAAAAATTACCGATGGTGTCATTGAGGGAGAGTATTATCCAAATCATACGGGTATTGATTTCTATGGGAAATACAAAGAGGATGTGAAGTTATTTGCAGAAATGGGATTTAAGTGCTTTCGTACATCAATTGCTTGGTCACGAATTTTCCCAAAAGGTGATGAAGTAACACCGAATGAGTCAGGATTGCAATTTTATGATGACCTTTTTGATGAATTACATAAATATGGGATTGAACCCATTATTACGTTGTCGCATTTTGAGATGCCATATCATTTAGTTAAAGAATACGGTGGTTTTCGTAACCGGAAGTGCGTGGACTTCTTCGTTACATATGCAAAGGTAGTGATGGAACGTTATAAAGATAAAGTTACATATTGGATGACATTTAATGAAATTAATAACCAAGCGGATTTTGAGGAAGATTTGTTTCCATTTTGCAACTCAGGAATTGTCTTTGACGAGGGGGATAATCGTGAGGAAGTTGTGTATCAAGCTGTACATCACGAATTAGTTGCGAGTGCAAAGGTTGTAGTATTAGGACGTAAAATAAATCCTAACTTTCAATTTGGTTGTATGATGGCAATGGTACCAATTTATCCGTATTCATGTAATCCAAATGACGTTATGCTCTGTGAAGAAGAGATGCGTAAACGTTGGTACTATTCAGATGTACATGTACGTGGTGCATATGGAACATATGCTAAAAAATATTGGGAACGTCAAGGGTTAAATATTCACATGGAACCAGGAGATGAAGAAATTTTAAAAGCTGGAACTGTTGATTATATTGGATTAAGTTATTACATGTCTGCAGCAGTGAAATCAGATAAAAAAGTTGTGGGAAATGTAGCGTTTAGGCACTTTGAACGTAATCCATACATTGAAGCAAGTGAATGGGGTTGGCAAATCGATCCAGTTGGATTCCGCTATACATTAAATATTTTATATGATCGTTATCAAAAGCCGTTGTTCGTTGTGGAAAATGGATTTGGTGCAATTGATGAATTAACATCGACAGGTGAGGTACATGATGACTACCGTATTGCATATTTACGTAATCACATTACTGAAATGGAAAAAGCTATTGATTATGATGGTGTTGAAGTTATTGGCTATACAGTATGGGGATGTATTGATGTTATCTCATTTGGTACTGGAGAAATGAAAAAACGCTATGGATTTATCTATGTTGATCGTGATAATAATGGCAATGGAACGCTAGCACGAAGTAAGAAACAATCATTTAATTGGTATAAACAATTAATTGCAACAAATGGATTAGAGTTATAAAGGAGGGGGATTTTATGACACGAATAAAATTATTTTGTGCAGGTGGGATGTCAACAAGTATGCTAGTCAATAAAATGAAAGAAGCGGCGCATAAACAGGGGATTGAAGTTGAAATTGCTGCATATCCTGAGACAGATATTGCGAATCAAGTGGCACATTGTGATGTCGTATTACTCGGTCCACAAGTAGGGTATCGTTTAACGAATGTTCAGAACGTATGCGAGCCATATAAAATCCCGTGTGGAGTTATCCCAATGGTAGATTACGGTATGATGAATGGTGAGAAAGTGCTTGAATTTGCACGTTCATTAGCAACAAAATAAGTGAGAAAAGGGGTATAGATATGCAAAATTATATGAATGAACATGTGATTCCAGCTATTATGAAATTTATGAGTTTAAAGGGGATTGTAGCATTAAAAGATGGATTGCTCTATACGATGCCATTAACAATTGTTGGATCTGTGTTCTTATTGCTCGCAAATTTTCCAGTTGAAGCAGTGATTAATTGGTTAAATCAATACGGTTTAATTGATCCATTAAATCAAGCCTATGGAGCAACATTTAATATTGTTGCACTTGTAGGAGTTATTACAATTACATATAAGTATGTGACAAATGAAGGATATGAAGGAATGAGTGCAGCAATTTTAGGACTCGTATCATTCATATTATTAACTGATTCTTTTGTTGTGAGTTCGGCGGGGGAAACAATTGGAAATGTTATCGATAAAACATGGACTGCTGGACAAGGTATGATTGCCTCAATTTTAATAGGTTTGATTGTAGGATGGGTCTATTCATGGTTTATGAAAAAAGATATTCGGATTACAATGCCAGAAGGTGTTCCACAAGGAGTTGCAAATGCATTTACTGCATTGATTCCAAGCTTTGTCATTATTACCGGAGCAACACTTGTTTATATTTTCTTCAAATTTGCACTTTCAACAACTTTTATTGAATCAATTTATTCATTTATTCAAATTCCATTCCAAGGATTAACGGATTCATTAGCTGGTGTTATTGTTATGGGGTTTGCAGTGCCTTTCTTATGGTTCTTTGGTATTCATGGTTCAACGTTAGTAGGTGGATTAATGGGGCCGATTTTAACAGCAAATTCATTAGCTAATCAAGCGATTCTTGATTCAGGCCTAGCACTAACAATTGAAAATGGTGGACGTATAGTGACACAACAATTTTTAGATCAGTTTATGACAGTCACAGGTGCAGGAATGACAATTGGTCTTGTTGTCTATTTGATTTTCTTCGCGAAATCAACACAATGCAAACAGTTAGGGAAATTAGGTGGAGTTCCAAGTGTGTTCAATATCAATGAGCCAATTTTATTTGGAACGCCAATTGTCATGAATCCATTCTTAGCAATTCCATTTATTGGAATGCCGATTTTATCAGGATTAATTCTTTATTTTGCAATTTATACTGGTTTGGTACCAATGTTTAGTGGGGTACTTGTCCCTTGGACAACACCACCGATTATTTCAGGATTTCTTGTAGGTGGATGGAAAATGGCTCTTTTACAAGCAGGGATTTTAATTTTATCATTCTTTGTATATTTACCATTTATTCGCAAAATGGATCGTATAAATTATAAAAATGAGCAAGTAGCAAAATAACTAAAAAAAGCAAGTATGTGTACTTGCTTTTCATTTTTTTGAAACAGGAGTTGATATAGGGTGTATGTATGTCTTGATATAGGGGGATCATCTGTGAAAACGGCTGTAATGAGTGCAGATGGATCGCAGTTTTATTCGTTAGGATTATTGCCAACTTGTGATGATTTTCAGTCGTTTTTTAAACAAATATGTGTATGTATTGAAAAGGCAATGAATATATATAAAATTCAGGGGATTGCTTTAAGTGCTCCAGGAGCGGTAGATTGGGAAACAGGAGTGATTCATGGGACGAGTGCATTAGCATACATTCATGGCCCAAATTTGAAAGAACTATTATTTGATAAATTTCAATTACCTGTTAGTATTGAAAATGATGCGAATTGTGCAGCATTAGGTGAAGTATTCTTTGGTGAAAATACTGAAATTCGTGATCTTGCATTTGTTGTATGTGGGACTGGAATCGGTGGAGCGATAATAAAAAATCGTGAAATTCATCGTGGAATACATTTGCATGGTGGTGAGTTTGGGTATTTAATTATGAACCCATTAACTTTTCAAACATGGAGTGAAGTTGGAACAACGAGAACACTTGTCGAAGAAGTTAGAAATCATTACGGTGATCAATCAATCGATGGAAAGGAAGTATTTGCTCGTTCAAAATTAGGGGATGAAATATGTCAAAAAGCAATTGATACTTTTTATACGTTTATGGCAATTGGCATACTGAATGTACAGTATGCATATGATCCAGAATATATTTTGGTGAGTGGTGCAATTAGTCAACAAGGCGATTTTGTTTATCAAATTAATCAGAAAATAGCAACAATTATGGAGCGTAATTCAGCTTGGACTATTGTGCCAAAAATTATGAAATGTACACATGGAAAAGATGCAAATTTGTATGGTGCATTAGCTCAACACTTGAATGAATATTGCGATTAAGAAAGTGAAAGGTAAGTTTTTTCACTAATTTACCAAGAAAAAATAATGTAAGCAATCAAATAAACCTAGCATTATTTTGTGAAAAAGTTATTCACTTCAAAATATGATTGTTTAATTAGAAAACAATTAAACACTTTACAAAAGATAGGTGATATGATTAAATACATATAAAGTGTAAATAGAGGCGCTTGTAACAAGAGTAGAGAAGCAGAGGAGAACCACTCCAATGAAGCTGATTAAAAGGGTTACGAGCCGAAATGCGAATTGTGGTAATATTCGTGTTGGTAATTTGGATAAGATCCACTTTACTCCTACAGAAATGTAGAGGTGCTATTTTCTTAATAATTGGACGCTATCACTACTGTTTTGAGTAGTTGATTCAACTTATTAACGAAACTCGAGTACCGCTATTATGCAACTCGAGTTTTTTTGTTAAGGAAGCTGATATTTACACGAAGAGAAATCAACGAAAAGAGGAACAGAAAAATGAAAAAAACAGTAGGAACACTTTTAGTAACAGTAGGCTTATTAACAGGATGTGGAACAGTGACGAATGATGATGCGACGACTTTAAAAGTTGGTATGGAATGCGACTATGCGCCACATAACTGGACAACAACGCAAGCAAAAGCAACGGATTCATCATATCCAATTAATGGTTCTGATGCGTTATGCGATGGATATGATGTGATGATTGCTCAGCGTATTGCTGAAGAAATGAATCGCGAGCTTATCATTTATAAAATTACATGGGATGGATTAATTCCTTCACTTCAAAGTCAACAAATTGATGCAGTGATTGCAGGAATGAGCCCAACAGAAAAAAGAAAAGAAACAATTGATTTTACAGATAGCTATTATAATGATGATTCAAACCAATATATGGTTGTAAATAAAAATTCAGAATATGCGAGCGCAGCACAATTATCAGATTTTAGTGGTGCAAAAATTTCAGCACAATTGGGAACATTACAAGTTGACTATATTGATCAAATTGCCAATGTACAGGCCATTGCACCGATGGATAACTATACGACATTAATGCAAGCAACAGCAAGTGGGACAATTGATGGATATATTGCAGAGGAAATGGTTGCGTACGAACAGGCAGCAGCGAATGATAATTTAGTCGTTGTTGAATTAGTGAACAATGAAAATGGATTTACTGTACGAGAAGATGAAACAACGGTATCAATTGGAATTCGTAAAGGTAATACAGAATTGCAAGAAGCTTTAAATGCAGCGCTAGCAAATATTAGTACAGATGAACGTAAAGTTCTGATGGAAGAAGCAACACAGATGGCGGGTGAATAATATGTGGGATTTATTTATTGATTACCTTCCACTCTTTATTGAGGGGATTAAGGTGACACTGTTTTTAGCTATTGCAGGGACATTTTTCGGTGTGCTCATCGGTGCAATTTTAGCGTTTATGCGTACACAAACAGTTCATTTTACGGATGGAGTGATTGTAAAAGTTATCAAAACGGTAATACGTTGGATAGCTGTTATCTATATTGATATTATTCGTGGGACCCCAATGATTGTTCAAGCAAGTTTGTTTTATTATGGGCTTGTATCAGGCTTTATGCCACCACTTATTGCAGGATTGGTGATCATTTCATTCAATACAGCAGCATATATTGCTGAAATTATTCGTAGTGGAATAAACGCACTCGATTCAGGACAAATGGAAGCAGCGAAGAGTCTAGGATTAACCGAAGGGCAAGCAATGATTCATGTTATTTTGCCACAAGTTATGAAAAATTCACTACCAGCATTATTAAATGAATTAATTGTTAATGTAAAAGATTCGGCAGTGTTAAGTGTTATTCAAGTAACAGAATTATTCTACAGTTCAAAATCGGCAGCTTCATCGTCGTATCAAGTGTTAGAAAGCTATATGATTGCTGCTATTATCTATTTGATTTTGACATTAATTTTATCAAGAGGTGTGAGTTACATTGTGAATCGCACAACGAAAAAACCAGGTCGGCAAGTGACATTACCGGTGTCGCAAACAGTAGAAGAGGCGGGGGTCTAAGATGAGTATTCGTGTGAAAAATTTAACAAAAAGCTTTGGAGAACATCGGGTTCTCACAGGAATCGATCTTGAAATTCAAAAAGGAGAAGTTGTTTGTATTATTGGAGCCAGTGGAAGTGGAAAATCAACATTGTTGAGGTGTTTAAATTTGTTAGAACAGCCAAGTAGTGGAGATATTTATATCGATGATGAAAATCTGACTGATCAAAGTATTCAACCTGAAAAAATTCGTAAACGATTGGGTATGGTATTTCAACATTTTAATTTATTTGATAATTTAAATGTCCTTGATAATTGCACAATGGCACCTAAATTAATCCACAAAGAAAACAAAGAGGTAGCAGAGGCTCGAGCATTAGATTTATTAAAGAAAGTTGGTCTAGAAGCATTTTCACAACAACATGTAGCTAATTTAAGTGGTGGACAAAAACAGCGAGTAGCTATTGCTCGTGCGCTTACAATGAATCCAGATTATATGTTGTTTGATGAGCCAACAAGTGCATTAGACCCAGAAGTTGTGGGTGATGTATTGAATGTAATGCGTGATTTGGCACAAGAAGGTTTAACAATGGTTATTGTGACACATGAAATGCAATTTGCGAGACATGTAGCTGATCGGGTTCTGTTTATGGATGGTGGGAAAATTTTAGAACAGGGAACACCGGAACAAATTTTTGAGCATCCACAACAACAGCGAACAAAAGAATTTTTACGGCGGGTGACAACATGGACAGATGCCAATTAATTGCTGATGCACAACATATTTTGGAATATCCATCGGTTTTTGATGATAGTGATCAAATGTATCCATTTGGCAAAAGTAATTATGAGTGTTTGGTCGCTTTTTGTGAATTATGTGAACAAGCAGGGTTGCGAGTCCATTTAGATGAATCCAAAAAATTTGCTTTTGCTGATACAACGGGAACGATTGAATATGGGGTATTAGGACATTTAGATGTTGTTGATACAGGTGAGCGAAAGCATTGGAATTTTGATCCGTTTGGAGCAGTGATTGCCGATAATAAATTATATGGACGTGGTGCGCAAGATATGAAAGTGCCAATGGTGATTATTCTACATGTATTAAAGGATTTAATTGCTGAAGGACATACGTTCAACAAGGGTATTCGATTTATTATTGGTAGTGATGAAGAGTGTGGCTTTGAATGCATGCATGAATATGCACGAAAATTTTCGTTTCCACCATCTGGATTTACACCTGATGGTGAATTTGGGATTGGTAATATTGAAACGAGTTTAATTGAGTATGATGTGTATGATGATGAAATTGTTGATTTTGAAGTTTGGGGTGGTGTAGGGTATAATACTGTACCTGATGTTGCATATTACAGGGGAGCAAGAATTGAAGAAGTATGCCGGTTATTAGCACATTTAGATGTTGAATATACAGTTGAAAAAGATATATTGCAAGTTTTTGGTAAAGCAGTGCATGTTTGTGAAATAGAATGTGGGAAAAATGCTATACAATATCTTGCCTATGCATTAGTCGCTGCTGGGATTCGTTGTCGGATGCTTGATTATATTACAAATGGGTTTGCATTGACAACAAATAGCGAACCAATTAATGGAGAAGTCAGTGATAAGTTTTGTGGACCACTTGCAACAAATATTGGTATCATTCAAATTGAAAAAGGAAAGCAACGTACTGCTATTGATATGAGAATTCCTATTTTAACTGATCAACAGCTGTTGTTGCAATTACATGAAAGTTATGCGAAACAATATGGTTTAGAATTTAGTGTGTTCTTTAACGATCGCAAAATATATGTCGATCCACAATTGAAATTCATGAAAACACTTAAATCAACATATGAAACAATTACGAACTATCCATGCCAATTTTTGGCATCACGTGGAGGATCATATGCAAAAGTTGCACCGAATTATGTGAGTTTTGGTGCACTCATCAGTGATTACGGTGAAATATCAACAGTTCATCGTATTGATGAATATTATGACCTTCAATATCTTGACATTACCTATCAAATATACTATCAAACACTAAAAAACCTGAGTGCCTGACACCGATTCCAAAAACAAAGAATATAGTTGGCAGCAAGACGATATAAAAATAAGCGACGAAAATCAGGTGGCTGAGA
>CAMFJD010000002.1 GCA_945956935.1 uncultured Bacillota bacterium
ACTATTTTATGAGCATTTGTGATCTTTTTGGTCTACTTTTATCTTAGCATTCATATAAAACACTGAAAGGTGTTTTTTTCTTAATATTATTGTTGTCATAATGACAAAAAGTGGTATAATATGAACGGCGATTGTTGTATAAAACAGAAATCAGATGGAGATTCAATTCAAAATATGATAAAATAGGCAAGTATTTTAAAGGAGTGACAACATATGAGACAACAATATGATGAGTCAGCAATTCAAGTTTTAGAAGGACTTGAAGCGGTTCGTAAGCGGCCGGGAATGTATATTGGTTCTACAGACGCACGTGGATTACATCATCTCGTTTATGAAATTGTTGACAATGCAATAGATGAGGCGTTAGCAGGATTTGGTCGTGCTATCACAGTGACAATTCAAAAAGATAATTCAATTCAAGTAAAAGATGAAGGGCGTGGAGTACCAACAGGTATGCATTCATCTGGGAAACCAACGCCAGAAGTTATTTTTACTATATTACATGCTGGTGGTAAATTTGGACAAGGTGGATATAAGACGAGCGGTGGATTACATGGTGTAGGATCATCAGTTGTGAATGCATTGTCAGAGTGGCTAGAAGTTGAGATTGAACGTGATGGCAAAAAATATCGGCAACGTTTTGAGCACGGGGGAAATCCAACTACAACATTAGTTGAAATAGGGACGAGTAAAAAGACAGGGACTACAGTAACTTTCAAACCAGATGGATCAATTTTTTCAACAACAGAATATAACTACAATACATTAAGAGATCGTTTAAGAGAATCTGCTTTTTTGATTACGAATTTAAGTATGACGTTAATTGATCAACGAACAAAAACAAGTGAAACATTTATGTACGATAATGGGTTGTATTCATTTGTTACTTTTTTAAATGAAAATAAAATATTAAATCATGAACAAGTTTTTAGTTTTACAGGTGAGGCTAATGACATTGAGATTGATTTTGCATTCCAATACACGCAAACATATAATGAAACATTTTATTCGTTTGTTAATAATGTTCGCACAAAAGATGGTGGGACACATGAAACAGGTGCTAAAACAGCAATTACAAAAGCAATTAATGAATATGCTCGTAAATATGCTTTAATAAAGGAAAAAGATAAAAATTTAGATGGTGCCGATGTTCGTGAAGGACTGACTGCTGTACTTTCAGTGCGTATTCCTGAGAAGTATCTGCAATTTGAGGGGCAAACGAAGTCAAAACTTGGAACACCACAAGCTCGTTCAGCAGTTGAACAAGTAGTGAGTGAACAACTAAATTTTATTTTTGAAGAAAATAAAGAACTAGCAAATGAGCTAATTAAAAAGGCTGTCCGTGCACAACAAGCACGTGAAGCGGCGAGAAAAGCACGTGAAGAAATTAGACTTGGTAAGAAAAAAACGAAAAAAGATACGATATTATCAGGAAAGTTGACACCAGCACAATCTAAAAATCCAACGAAAAATGAATTGTACTTAGTAGAGGGAGATTCTGCAGGTGGATCGGCTAAACAAGGGCGAGATCGTAAGTTTCAAGCAATTTTACCGTTGCGTGGAAAAGTAATCAATAGTGAAAAAGCAAAAATGGCGGATATTTTGAAGAATGAAGAAATTAGCACAATTATCCACACAATTGGAGCTGGAATAGGTGCTGATTTTGATTTAAAAACATGTCAATACGATAAAATTGTGATTATGACTGATGCCGATACCGATGGAGCACATATTCAAGTGTTGCTTTTAACGTTTTTTTTCCGTTATATGCGAGAATTAATTGAAAGTGGTAAGGTCTATATTGCCTTACCACCGTTATATAAAGTAAGTAAAGGAACTGGTTTGAAATCGAAAATTTCCTATGCTTGGACAGATGATGAACTCAAAGAATTACTACATGAATTTGGACGTGGATATATGATTCAGCGTTATAAGGGGCTTGGTGAGATGAATGCTGATCAGTTATGGGAAACAACAATGAATCCTAAAACACGAACATTTATTCAAGTGACCATTGATGATGCAGCTCAAGCTGATCGACACGTTGGTATTTTGATGGGTGATAAAGTAGAACCACGACGAGAATGGATTGAAAGTCATGTAGATTTTACAACAAATGATGATTATGTGAATAATTTAATGCAAGAGTAGAGGTGAAAAAAATGGATGGTGGTCAAATTCGGAAAGAAACACTTGAACAAATTATGGGAGAGCGTTTTGGTCGTTATTCGAAATACATTATTCAAGAACGTGCGTTGCCAGATGCACGAGATGGATTAAAACCGGTCCAACGACGCATTTTATATGCAATGCATCAAGAAGGCAATACATTTGAAAAAGGTTTTAGAAAGTCAGCAAAAACAGTCGGAACTGTCATTGGTAATTATCATCCACATGGTGATATCTCAGTGTATGAAGCTATGGTGCGTATGAGTCAAGATTGGAAATTACGTGAAGTACTTGTAGAGATGCATGGAAATAATGGATCAATGGATGGTGATTCAGCTGCTGCCATGCGTTATACTGAGGCACGTTTAGCTAAAATTTCAGGATTATTGATGCAAGATATTGAAAAGCAAACAGTTGATTTTATTCCCAATTTTGATGATACAGAATTAGAACCAACAGTATTACCATCGAGAATTCCAACATTATTAGTAAATGGAGCAACAGGAATTTCAGCGGGTTATGCGACAGAGATACCACCACATAATCTTGGAGAGGTTATAGATGCAGCAATTTATCGTTTGGAATCACCAAACTGTCGCTTGGATACACTGATGAATATAGTTAAAGGACCCGATTTTCCAACAGGAGCAATTGCAGAAGGGAAAAATGGTTTACGCCAAGCATACGAAACGGGTCGTGGCCGGATTATGATGCGCGCAAAAATGGAGACTGTAATCACAGGTGCTAAAAACCAACTTGTAATTACAGAAATACCATACGAAGTCAATAAAGCAACTTTGGTGCGTAAAATAGATGAATTACGTATCGATAAAAATCTGGATAGTATGAGTGAGGTACGGGATGAAAGTGACCGTCAAGGATTACGAATTGTGATTGATCTTCGAAAAGATGCAGATGAAAAATTAATTCGGCATGTTTTATTAAAAAATACAGATTTACAAATGGCATATAATTTTAACATGGTAGCAATTCACGAAGGCAGACCAGTTCAGATGGGACTTATTCAGATGCTCGATGCATATATTGATCATCAACTTGATGTTGTTACACGTCGGAGTAATTATGAGTTGAAGGTAGCTCAAACGCGTCAGCATTTAGTAGAGGGGCTTATTCGAGCAATTTCAATACTAGATGATATCATTGCAACAATTCGTCAAGCAATTGATAAAAAAGATGCAATTACGCAACTTTGTGAACAGTATGAATTTAGTAAACGCCAAGCAGATGCAATTGTTAGTTTGCAGCTATATCGTTTAACATCAACTGATATTACTAGTTTACAAGCGGAACATAATGAACTTTCAGCCAAAATTCAACAGTTGCTAGCGATACTTGCTGATGAGGAAGTGTTGAGATCAGTTATTAAAGATGAATTGAAGTCGGCAAAAAAACAATTTGCGACACCAAGACGTACATCGATTCGTGAAGAGGTAAAAGTATTATCGATTGAACAAACAGCATTAATCCCTAAGCGGGAAGGAATTGTGACAATGACACGTGACGGATATGTAAAAATGACGTCGAATCGTTCATTTGCTTCAAGTAAAAATGAAGAAACAAAAATGAAAGAAAATGATCGTCTCATTGCTCAATTTGCGTTGAAAAATACGGATATATTAGTAGCTTTTGCGAATAATGGGACATATACATGTATACCGGTCCACCGTTTACCGGACGTGCGTTGGAAAGATTTAGGGCAACATATTAGTGCATTTAGTAAGTTTGAACCGAATGTGCAATTTGTTCGAAGTTTTGCATTAGATACTTTTGATCAACGCTATGTTATTACGATAACTGAACAAGGAATGATTAAACGCACATCATTAGCTGATTTTGCAATGCAACGAATTAACAAGTCAGCAATAGCAATGAAGTTGAAAGAGTCGGATGTATTGAAACGAGTCTTTATAAGCGATGGTCAGAGTGATATTATTTTGCTAACAAAACAAGGATTTGTGAATCGTTTTAGCGAGCATGATGTGCCACAGGCAGGTATTCGTGCTGGTGGGGTAAAAGGTATTAAATTAGGTGTAGAAGATAGTGTTGTCGACGCTGTAATTTTACCGAAGAAACCGACACCGTTATTGTTTATCAGTGAAAAAGGAATTTTTAAACATCTCATTTCAACTGAAATTCCTGAGACGGGCCGCTTTAAAAAGGGATTCGTTATTTTGAAACAACCAAAAACGAATCCACATCGTTTAATTGCAGTTGTAAATGCAAATCATCGATTCAGTATTGAAACAATAGGTGGTGAGAAAGAAATTAATCCCACATTGATTAAATTTACAACATTAGAAACAACACCCCGTCCATTTATTCAAGAACAAATTATTGATGCCCATTTAATTCCAAATCATTTGCCGGAGTTTGTTCCAGAGGAAACAATGGTTGATGATCGAGATGAGATTACTTTAGGAGTGGAACAACAACTACAACAGCGTTTAAAGCAAATTCAACAACGGCGTCAGCAACGTTTAGATCTTTTGATTGATGAGTTATAATAATAAAATGAACCGAAAGGTTCTTTTTTTATTATAATAAAAAACATTTACAGAATGGATTTTATGATAAAAATAAGATTATTTTTAATGTTATCGTTAACAAAAAAGGTTTACATGAGAATGATTAGGAGTTATATTATCTTTAAGGTGTTTTACACTGGAATAAAGATAAAAAATAAAATAAGTATGATAAAGGAGGTATTTATATGAAAAAGTTATATCAACCTGGAGAATATCCAAAAGAATCAGGATTGTATCGTCTTGTTAACACGCTAGAAGCACATGTTGAGGCAAATATGAAAAAAATAATTATATATATTGGCCCATACCAGCAATTACCAGCAGTAGAAGGAAATGGAAATGTTTGGATAAAGGCTTAGTGTGTAACAGGGGAGAATGAGCATGTTGATTATAAATAAAAACGAGTCGGACTGACTCGTTTTTTACTGTGATTTCAGTTGCTGATTTAGTCTGTTTAGCCAAGCAGTATACGTAAATGTGACCGTTCCACCAACGAATAAAGTAAAGAAAAAAGTTGATGTACGCCAAAGCAGCATACCTACAATAAGTGTTTTTTCATTTGGAAATAAAAAAAGAAAGAAGAGTGTGAAAATAAATTCGGCACCGCCACTGCCACCAGGTAAAGGAACAAAAGCGACAATTAAGGCAACAATAGCACTCGCAGCAATACTATCAATAAAAACGGTTTGCCAACTTGTTGTTAGTGGTATTTGTAATGACATCATTATGAAGAATGGAATTGCATGGAAAATAAATAGCCGCAATAAATTTATGAGTAGAATGCGAAAAAAGACAAGTTTGTTGTTATTCACTGTTTGAAAACTCACTCTAAACTCAGTTAACGTTTGTTCAAGTGCAGCGAGTTTATTTGGTAGATCTTTGATAAAAGTGAGTTTTCGAATAATTTTGTTGATAACAAATTGATGTATTTTAGGAGATGTTGAGAGGAGTACAAGTAAAATGTAGACGGCAAAATTTGAAATGAGTCCAATGGTAAACCAAAAGTAAAAGTTAGGAATCATGCTGGCGAACATTTGAAACTTTGTCAGAGCGAAAAATGCACAAAAAATCATTAAAGCAACAATATAAAGACTTAGGTTTAAGAGCGTAATCATGACTCCATCCTGCGTTTTCAATCCTTGTTGTCTCATGTAAAAAATTTGAAAAACTTGTCCGCCACTAGCCATTGGTGTAAGGGCGCTATAGAATTGACCAATAATTGCAGTTAATAAGCTATCTGTGAAGCGATAATGGTTTCGATTGGTCTGAGCAATTAAACACATAACATAAGCCTCACTCACCCACCAAATGAGTACACATGTAAGTGCAATGATAATCCAAAATGGATTTGCAGCGAGTAAAAGCTGTAGTTTAGCATGGAAGTCATCTTTGACAGAGAAAAAAATAACGACAAAAGTGACAAGTGAAATAATCAAGAAATAGATTAGGTTTTTATATTTTTTAAACATGGAGGATCCTACCTTCTAGATGTGTTATCTTTTAATTGAAATATAGTACTATAGCTTATTTTAACAAAATTACTAGCTAGAAACAACTTTTAAGGAGTTTCTTTTTATATGATAAGTTGATACAATAAATGAGAAATATATACGATGATTCAATGAATTGTAATTGGTTAAAGGAGGAACTACAAAAGAAACGCTTTTTGTAGGATACACAGTGAAAAAACAAAAAATTTTATTTTTAACATATTCATTAGCAGTAGGTGGTACCGAACGTGTACTTGTCAATTTACTTGATAAGATAAAAGATAATTATGAAATTGAGATTGCAATATTAGTTAATAAAACAGATATGTTACACGCAGTTCCCCAAGGAATCAAGGTAACTCCTTTGTTTGAAGATACAAGCTTAAATGCATCGACGATGCTGAAGATTTGGGCTTATTCTAGAAATCCAAAATGGATTCAGCGGTTGTATCAAGAAAAACTTTCTGGCGATTATGATGTCGAAATAGCTTTTTCAGATTGGGGAGGGTGCCCATCATTTATTGCATTTAGCCCAAATGAGCGAGCAAAAAAAGTCGCCTGGTTACATTTTGATGCTAAAGTTTTTGATTATAAGGTATACGGATTTATTCCCTTTGAACGAACGATGCAACTCTTTGATCAAATTGTTGGGGTTTCCAATACGGCAGAAGAATCTGCTCGTGAACTATTTCCGACTTTAAGTGATAAGCTGTCAACAATACATAATTTGATGCGTGTAGAAGATATTATAGCAAAGGCGGAAGATGAGGAAAATCCATTTTTTGAAACTCAACATACATTAAATATTTTAGCAGTAGGTCGGATGTACCCGCAAAAAGGATTTGAACGTTTAATTCAAGCACATAAAAAATTAATTGATCAAGGATATCAGTATCACCTTCATTTTGTTGGTGAAGGAATTGAATTAAAACCTTTAAAAATGGCAATTAAAACAGCAGGTCTTGATGAGTGTACAACATTTTGGGGTATTCAAAAGAATCCATATAAATTTATGAAAAATGCTGATTTATTTGTGTTATCGTCTCGCTATGAAGGATTACCAACGGTGTGCATCGAAGCATTCTTATGTGGAACACCAATCGTAGCAACCGAGGTTGCTGGAATTTATGAAATATTTAAAAATCAACCAGTTGGATTGGTAACTGAAAATAGTACGCATGGCGTATACCAAGGGCTAAAAACTGCGCTTGATAATCCAGAACAAATTCAAGCGTGGAAAAAATCTGTACAAGCATATACATGGCATAATGATGTCATTATTGATGAAATTCATGTATTATTCCAAAATCATTGCCAGTAGTAATAGTATCCAAATATGCCTTCCAGATTGAAGAGAAAATTTTCTTGGCTGTGAAGGTTTTTTGTATATGTCTACAGGATGTTGTATTGATAAGTTTGCAATGATGAATACGAACACACTGAAAAACATGAGTAAGTAGTCTAGACAAATCAACAAGAAAAGTCATGAAAAGCTGTATTCTGTATAGATAGCACGATTAAAAAACGTAGGATAAGAGATATTTGCTTTACATATGTGGTGAAAGGGAGATAATAAGAATATAAATTTGTTTTTTGGAGGAAATAGAATGGCAACAATTTATGCAAAAGTAACAAGTAGTCACGATGGTGTAGTATTAGAACTGTGTCACCTTGGGTATCATATAATGGGGGAAACAGTTGAGGAAGTGACAGCATCCGCACAACAATTTTTGTCGAATAATGGAGAATATATCGAAACGAATATACCAGATATTGAAATGAGTGCAGGACAACAATTGATTTCATTGATAGTATAGTTTCATCGTGGAAATATATCCAAAATGAATGAAAAGACCTCGCTTCAGCGGGGTCTTTTTTTCATAGAGATAGGGGACGTTAAAAAGTTATATGTAGAAGTAATAATAACAAAAAAAGCACCTAAAGGTGCTTTTTGAAATTATAATCCGTTTACTTTAGAAGCTAAGCGAGATTTGTTACGCGCAGCGAAGTTAGGGTGTACAATTCCTTTTGTAGCAGCTGTATCTAATTTTTTGTACGCTACTACTAATGCTGCAGTAGCAGCATCTTTATCATTAGCTAAAACCGCTTTTTCAACGTTTTTCACTGCTGTACGCATTGAAGATTTGAAAGCTTGGTTTGATAAACGACGTTTTTCATTCGTTTTAATACGTTTAACTTGTGACTTAATATTTGCCATTCCGTTCACCTCCGGTATTAACGTGTCAACGTTTGCATTTTAACAAAATTTCAGGTTTGTTTCAATAAAAAATTTTACCGCCACGAATAATTATAGAGAAAATGATGATAAATAGCAAGAGTGAAATGCATTTTCTTTATATTTTTTCACGGAATAGAATACATATAATAACAGTGTAATCAAAATGACTTGCAATTGAGGATGAAAAGACCGGCAAAAGAGTGCATATATTAGTAATTTATCAAAAACCAAGTGAAACCGAGGTGAATTTTAATATAATGCTTGACTATTGAATTGTAAATCGGTATGATTACGATTGTAAAATAAAACGTAACATTTACGAATTGTAGTTTTAAACGTAATTGTTTTGAGTTGTAAGTGTAAAACGTGAATTTGAGGAGGAATGTAGTAATGATGATCAACAAACGGTTGATTGAACTTTGTCCGAAAACAAAGCAATATATTGTATTCACAGTGATGAGCCAATTGGTGATTTTGTTGAGCAATATTGGAATTATCTATACGTTAGGGCAAATTATTCATTATTTTGTGTCGACACCACAACTAGATGGTGTAAGCCAAGCGACATCGGTATTTGCGATTCAAGTAACAACATCATTAACGGTAAGTCGAGCAGCTATTGTTTTTATTTTATTGTTAATCATAAAATATGGTGCTTATCGCCTACAAGGAAAATATTCATATTTGGCAGCAGCGGATGCACGAACGACGTTGCGTACACAATTATACGATAAATTACTTCAACTTGGCGTACATTATCAAGAAGCTGGAAAAACAGCAACGCTTGTACAAATTGCAGTTGATGGTATTGAGCAACTTGAAGTATATTTTGGACGGTATTTACCGCAATTTTTTTATGCATTACTAGCACCTGTTGTATTGTTTGGAGTTATTTCAACCATTTCTGTTTCGACGGCTGTTGTTTTTATCGTATGCGTGCCTTTAATTCCAGTTTCAATTATCGCAATTATGAAAATTGCAAAACGCATTTTACATGCTTATTGGGGGAATTACGCTGATTTGGGAGCAACATTTTTAGAAAATATTCAAGGCTTAACGACATTAAAGTTATTCCAACAAGATAAGGCGTATCACGATGCTATGAATGATGAGGCAGAACGTTTTCGTAAATCGACGATGAAAGTACTGAGCATGCAGTTGAATTCAATCACAATTATGGATATTGTTGCTTTTGGTGGAGCAGCAGTTGGAAGTATTGTTGCACTCTATCAGTATCAGCAAGGTTTGATTACGATAGGCGGACTTTTTATCATTATTTTATTAGCAGCTGAATTTTTTATTCCGCTACGTTTGTTAGGTTCATATTTTCATATTGCTATGAATGGAATGGCAGCAAGTGATCGAATTTTTGCCGTATTAGATTATGAACATCCTGAGAAACTTACACAATCGAAGAAATATCCAAAAATCATTGATGCGATTGATGTTCGTAATTTGAGTGTATCGTTTGAGCAACGTACTGTGCTTAAGAATGTTAATGCAACATTTAAAGCGAATGAAGTGACAGCGATAGTTGGTACGAGTGGAAGTGGTAAAAGTACGCTTGCTCGTGTGTTAAGTAAGCAATTATTAGTTGATGAACAGAAAGTGTTTTATGGTACAGCCGATATTGCGGCACTTTCAAGTAGTATATTAGCAAAACATGTTGGCTTTGTTGATGCACATAGCTATATTTTTACGGGAACAATAGCCGATAATTTACGTTTAGCGAACCCACAGGCAACGATAGAAATGATGATGCAAGCATTAACAGCAGCACGCTTGCATGGATTCGTTCAAAATTCAAAAGAAGGGTTAGATACTTTTGTAGGTGAATCAGGCAGTGAACTATCAGGCGGTCAGAAGCAACGTCTAGCATTAGCACGAATGATTTTAGCCGATCGGGATGTCTATATCTTTGACGAAGCAACATCAAATATTGATGTAGAGAGTGAAGAAGCTATTTGGGATGCTATTTATGAATTAGGGCGATTAAAAACTGTTATTGTTATCACACACCGTTTAGCAAATGTAAAAACAGCGAATATGATTCATGTCTTAGAGCACGGTGAGCTCGTTGAATCAGGAACACATGAAACGTTATTAACGAAAAATGGACAGTACGCTGAGCTGGTTTTACAACAGGAACAACTAGAAAAAATCCGTGAGGTGAGAAAATGAAACGATTATCAGGTTGGAAAATAATGACTCGTCTTATTGGTGAATTACAGGCGTTAATTCCAGTAATGATGTCAACTATTTTTCTAGGAGTATTAGGATTTTTAGCAGCTATTTTCATCTCAGGATTTGCTGTAATTGCATTAGGGATATTTACGGGAGAAATTACCACAATTCGATTTGAAACTGCTATTACAGTTATGATTGTGTTAGCAATTATGCGTGGATTTCTACGTTATGGAGAACAATTGTCTGGTCATTATTTAGCATTTAAAATTTTAATGCAGTTACGTGATAAAGTGTTTGCACATTTACGTAAACTTGCACCAGCTAAATTAGAAACAAAAGCAAAAGGGCAACTTATCGCGATTGTAACAAGTGATATTGAAATGTTAGAAGTTTTTTATGCACATACAATTGCACCGATTGCAATTGCGATAATTACAAGTAGTATTATTGTTGCAGTATTAGCACAAATTCATGCTATATTTGCATTTATTGCTGCGATTTTCTTTCTATTAGTCGGTGTAGCAATGCCGTTATATTCTTCAAAGGCAGCTGGAAAAGCAGGTGTTGCTTATCGTGAAGTATTTAGTAATGGAAATAATTTTTTACTCGATTCGTTACGCGGATTAAAAGAGATTGTTGCTTTTGGGCAACAAGCAGCTCGTAGTGAGGCAATTAAACAGCACTCAGTATGTCTAAACGAACAAGTAAAACATTTAAAGCAAGATGAGGCGATAACGAGTGGGATGAGTGATATTCTCATCTCGTTAGCAATTATTATTGCGACGTTGACTGGAGCGATGTTGTACGTACAAGGAACATTGAGTTTTGTTACAATGATTTTTGCAGTTGTCATTATTGCATCATCATTTGGTCCAGTAGTGGCACTGAGCCGACTTGCGAATACGTTAGGACATACATTTGCGTGTGCACAACGATTATTTGATTTATTAGATGAACAACCTCAAGTGATGGAAATTGATGGGCAGCAGCCAATGACAATTGAAAGGATGACATTGGAAAATGTTGCATTTCAATATGAAGATGTTCCAGTTCTAAAACAAGTGAATATGACTATCAAAGCAGGTGAAAAAGTGGCTATTATTGGTCCAAGTGGGAGTGGAAAAAGCACCTTGATGAAACTATTGTTGCGTTACTTTGATCCACAAGTTGGAGGAATCAAGATGAATAACCAACCGTTACACTTGTTACCGACTTCGACTATACGAACTTTTGAAAGTGTGATGAGTCAAGAAATATTTTTATTTGCAGATACAATTCGAGCTAATTTATTGATTGCAAAGCCGAGTGCGACACAAGTAGAACTTGAGTCAGCGACGAAGAAAGCTGCCATTCATGATTTTATCGTTCAATTACCAAATGGATACGATAGTCAAGTTGGAGAATTAGGTTCGCTGTTATCAAGCGGTGAGCGGCAACGGTTGGGGCTTGCACGATTATTTTTACATGATGGTCAAGTTTGGTTGCTAGATGAACCGACAAGCAATTTAGATGCATTAAATGAAGCAACAATTTTACAATCACTATCGATAAATGCTGAAGAAAAAACAGTCATTTTCATTTCACATCGACAATCGACGACTGCAATTGCAGATAGTGTGTATAGTATTGAACACGGTGTGATGAAACAAAAAGAGACAGATGTGTGAGAAGAAAAGGACGCATTCAATTTGAAAAAGAAACAATCACATTGATGGTTGAGTTGTACTGTAAAAAACCATCGTACAACGGTAGTATGCAACTCATGTGTTCAACTGCATGAGTATGTACACAAACGGCTCACTTATTGTAAATTTCAAGATGAAAAAACGAGTTGTCAAAATGTACAATTCATTGTTATCAAAAACAGCAACGTGAAGAAATTAGAGCTGTGCTGCGTTTTTCAGGGCCGAGATTACTCATCTATCGTCCTTTTGCATATTTGAGACATTTATTTTACTAAGGAGAATTGCGATGAAGAAAATTGGAAAAGCAGTGTATGTATGTTTTGGTTTAGTTGCATTAGGATTGGCATTTCTTGGTGCCATTTTGCCTATTATTCCAACAACACCATTTCTTTTATTGGCTTCGGTTTGCTTTGTGAAAGGATCAAGACGATTCGATACTTGGTTTAAGAAAACAAAGATATATCAATTATATTTAGCGGATTATGTTGCAACACGTGCCATGACGAGCCGACAAAAATGGACGATTTTAACGCTTGCAAGTATTATGCTGTTATTTCCACTATTCTTTATTGGAAATTCGCTGATGAAATGTGTAATTCTTGCGCTTTACATAGGAAAATATTATTACTTTTTAGTGAAGATTCCAACAATTAATGATAAGTCAACAGAATCTGTGTAAAAAACATGTGTGTCAGATAATTTGTTCTGTAATTTTGGCCAATAAATTGGTATAATGTTTCTTGAAGTCTGCCAACTGTATCTATAGCTTGAATTATATTGTGAAATATTAATTTATGCATATAGATTGTTAGTATGCACAGAGAATTTTTGAATGAAAGTAGTGGAAATACATGAGCAAAATGACGAAAGAGCAAAAGCTTGAATTACAGTCACGTATGCGTAATTTTTCAATTATCGCACATATCGACCATGGGAAATCAACGTTAGCTGACCGTATTTTAGAACAAACTGGAACGGTTCAAGCACGTGATATGAAAGCACAATTACTCGATTCGATGGAATTAGAGCGCGAGCGTGGAATTACAATTAAATTAAATGCAGTACAGTTAACATATACTGCAAAAAATGGAGAGGAATATTTATTTCACTTAATCGATACACCAGGGCACGTCGATTTCACATATGAGGTGTCTCGTTCATTGGCAGCATGCGAAGGAGCTTTACTTGTTGTTGATGCCGCTCAAGGTGTTGAGGCACAAACACTGGCAAATGTTTATTTAGCAATCGATAATGATTTAGAAATTATTCCGGTTATTAATAAAATTGATCTACCAAGTGCTGAACCTGAGCGTGTAAAAGAAGAAATTGAAGATTTAGTAGGATTAGATACAGAATACGCAGTGTTAGCCTCAGCTAAATCAGGAATTGGGATTGAAGATATCCTTGAATCAATTGTTGAGCATGTACCTGCACCAACTGGTGATCCAGAAGCACCATTGAAAGCATTGATTTTCGATTCGTATTTTGATGCATATCGTGGAATTATTGCTTCTGTCCGGATTGTAGAAGGAACAATGCGCAAAGGTCAAAAAATACGTATGATGCAAGCAGGAGCTGAATATGAGATTGTTGAACTAGGTGTGACAACACCAACTGAATTGAAAAAAGATGAGCTTATTGCTGGTGAAGTAGGGTATGTGGCATGTTCAATTAAAAACATTAAAGACGTTAATGTTGGTGATACAATCACAGAAGCGAATAACCCAGCATCAGAACCACTTGATGGATATCGCAAGTTAAATCCAATGGTATTCTGCGGACTATATCCAATTGATACAGCACGATACAATGACTTGCGTGAGGCATTAGAAAAATTACAGTTAAGTGATTCTGCGTTACAGTTTGAACCGGAAACATCACAAGCTTTAGGGTTTGGATACCGTTGTGGGTTTTTAGGATTATTACATATGGAAATTATCCAAGAACGTTTAGAGCGTGAATTTAATCTTGAATTAATTGCAACGGCACCGAGCGTAATTTATCATGTAACCATGACGAACGGTGAAGAAATTATTGTTGATAATCCATCGGCAATGCCAGAGGCACAATTACTCGATAAAATTGAAGAACCATACGTACGTGCAACAATTATGACACCAACAGATTATGTTGGTCCAATTATGGATTTATGCCAAAAGAAACGCGGTGAATATGTTGGCATGGATTACATTGATTCAACACGTGTGCGTATTACATATGAAATGCCGTTAGCTGAAATTGTATACGATTTCTTTGACCGTTTAAAATCAGGAACAAAAGGATATGCATCGTTTGATTATGAAATGATTGGCTATAAACAATCACGTCTTGTTAAAATGGAAATTTTATTAAATAGTGAACGTTTAGATGCATTAGCAGTAATTGTTCACCGTGATTTTGCTCATGATCGTGGAAAAACAATTACGGAAACATTAAAAGAAGTAATTCCACGTCATCAGTTTGAGGTGCCAATTCAAGCGGCAATTGGAGGAAAAATTATTGCTCGCTCGACAATTAAAGCACTGCGTAAAAACGTATTAGCTAAATGTTATGGTGGAGATATTTCACGTAAACGTAAGTTGTTAGAAAAACAAAAAGCTGGTAAAAAACGTATGAAGTCAGTTGGGAATGTAGAAGTCCCACAAGAAGCATTCATGGCAGTATTGTCAATGGATGAATAACTCTAGAACTATCAGAGTATATTGACACATGATAATACTTAACTGTAGCATCGTGTTGTTATGTAAAAATAAACAGTGGTAGTGAATTGAAATGTTGCCTATCGATGTTTGTGTTTAGATGAGACTTGAAGTATATGAGACCATGAGTGTCTGCTATCATTTTCAGCTGAAATTCTGAAATGAAAAAGATAAATAATAAGAACAGAAGTGCTTAAATTGTAAATTCATGCTTTCTATGTGCTGAAATAGTGATTTTTAAAAGGCGATTATTTTTGTGAAAGTAGTCGTCTTTTGTCATATTAAGATTATAAAATGGAGTGAAAAAAATGAAGAAAATATTTGGTTTAATTTTAACAGCAGCATTAGCGATAACATTAGTCGCATGTGGATCAACAACATCTGAAGATGCGACAACAGAAATGAGAACAGTACAAGATATCAAAGGAGAAGTATCAATTCCTGTGAATCCACAGCGTATTGTTGACTTAAGTGGTGCAAGTGACACGTTATCGATTTTAGGCTATGACGTGGTAGGAACAGCAAATAGTGATGGATATGACTACACAAAATTCCCCTCGTATTTAGAAAAAGAATTAGAGGGAGCTGAAATTTTAGGATATAGCTTCCAAGATACAATGGATGTTGAGGCTGTATTTGCATTAGAACCAGATTTAATCATCATTTCAACGATGCAAGAAAAAATGTATGATCAGTTATCAGCTGTGGCACCAACAGTTATGATTGAGTTAGCACAACTTGATTGGCGCGAAGATTTTATGAATGTGGCAACAATTATGGATCGAGTAAACGAAGCGAATACATGGTTAGCTGAATATGATGCAAAGGTTGCACAAGTGAGTGAGAATATTAAAGCAACATATGGTGAAAATACAACTTATCTTTCATTTTTAGCAAGTGGTGGATCATTATTTGTTTTTGATGGTGCTGGATTAGGAAGTCTACTCTACGATGAATTAGAATTAGCAAAACCAATCGGTATGCCAGAACAAGTAGATGTAAGTTTGCCAGTTGTCTCTTATGAAGGATTGGCGAGTATTGAAGCTGATACAGTATTAGCAATTGGTCAGACAGCAGATATGGAAGCATTAATTGCACACCCTGTTTGGTCAAATTTACCTGCAGTACAGGCAGGTAAAATAGTTGAATTACCAGCAAGTCCATATTTTAATATCGGTTATAGCCCAATCGGACGACTTGCGTTCTTAAATGAAATCGAAGCATTATTAGCGGGGATGAATGAGTAAAAAAATTACGTTTTTTACGCTCCTTTGCATAGTATTATTAGTAATTGGGCTATTTATTGCTGTAAGTGCGGGAGCAAAGACGATTCCATTTCAAACTGTTATAGATAGTATTTTTGCTTATGATCATACACTTGACATGCAACTTATTCGCGAAGTGAGAATTCCAAGAGCGTTAAGTACACTCTTAGTAGGTGGATTATTAGGTATGAGTGGAGCGATGATGCAAGGTGTTACGCGTAATCCAATTGCAGAACCATCATTGATGGGTATTACACAAGGAGCAACTTTAGCGATTGCAATCGGATATGCTTTCCCAACCTTTTCAGGATTGTTTAGTACAAGTGCGGCAGCTTTTATAGGAGCATTATTGAGTGGACTACTCGTGTTGATCGTAACGATGCAACAAGCAAGAATAGTGA
The DNA here is from genome assembly GCA_945956935.1 of uncultured Bacillota bacterium. GTDB lineage: Bacteria > Bacillota_I > Bacilli_A > Culicoidibacterales > ZOR0006 > ZOR0006. Next base: position 16,682 of record CAMFJD010000002.1, read on the forward strand.
ATATTTCACGTCTTTTATTGGCTGGTACTGCACTGAGCACATTTTTTCTCTCACTAGCATCAGTAATTGCCTTGTTAACAAATCAGTCACAAAATCTTGCGTTTTGGATTAGTGGAGGTTTTAGAAGTGCAACTTGGGGAAGTGTCGAAATGCTCGTGATTGTTGGTGGGATTTGTACGTTATTAGGATTATTGCTTGCTAAACGTATTAATATTGTTAATCTTGGCGAAGATGTTGCAGTTGGACTTGGTGAAAAGCCAATGCAAGTCAGGTTCCTTACTTTGTTAATCATTATTCCAATTTGTTCGATTTGTGTAAGTGTTGCTGGAAATATTGCTTTTGTTGGCCTAATCATTCCGCAGATTATTCGAAAACTCATTGGACAAAATTATCGAATGATTCTTCCGCTGTCATTCTTACTTGGTGGGACGCTACTTGTGTGGTCGGACATTTTGGCGAGACTCGTAGCCCAGCCATATGAAACACCAATAGGATTATTTACGACATTATTAGGGGTACCATTTTTTATTTGGATGGTTAGAAAAGAGCGAAGTGTATGATGAAAAAAAAGACGACAATAGTTATGATTACATTAGCAATAATATTAGTAGGAGTTATTCTACTTGCATTGAGCTGGGGCACATATCAGATGAATCCATTTGAAATCTTACAGACGTTCCTTGGGAATGGAAATAAAATTCAAGAAACAACGATTTTTCAATTGCGCTTACCAAGAATTGGTGTGGCACTATTAGTTGGATTTGCATTGTCTACAGCAGGTTGTATTTTACAGAGCATAACTAAAAATGAGCTAGCAGAACCTGGAATTATTGGTATTAATGCTGGAGCAGCATTAGCAGTAGTTATTGTAATAGCAACGAGTACAAGTGCCTATTACAGTACATTGGGAGCCTTTGCGACCTATGTCATGCCGATTGCGGGGATTGCAGGTGCATTGCTTGCTGCAATTGTTATTTATAGCTTAAGTTATCAAAAGGGAATTTCACCTACACGATTAATTTTAATTGGAATTGGAATGAATGCAGGTTTGAATGCAATAATTACTTTATTTCAGTTAACACTTTCAAAAGGTGACTATAATCAAGCACTAACCTGGATTAGTGGAAGTCTTTGGGGGAGTAGTTGGCAATTTTTCTGGATTATATTCCCAATTGTTGTTATATTCATTGGTTGGACCATTTTAGAAAGTCGACATTTAGATGTTCTTGATCTAGGGGATGAATTAGCAACAGGCTTGGGAATTAAAGTAGAGCGAACAAGACGAAAATTTTTAATTTTTGCTGTTGTTTTAGCAGCTGCCAGTACGGCAGTAGCAGGGAATATTGCCTTTTTAGGGCTCCTTGGTCCACACCTTGGAAGGCAGCTAGTTGGTCCAGTGCACCAACGCTTAATTCCAGTAGCAGGATTAATCAGCGCAACGGTTATTATTTTGGCAGATACATTATCGCGAAATATTTTTTCGCCGATTGAAATTCCAGTTGGAATTACGATTTCAATTGTTGGAGTGCCGTATTTTATTTATTTAATGTTAAAAATGAAGGAGTGAGTCTGATGGAATCAGCCATAGTTGTTGAAAATTTATCGGTTGCATATGATGATAACGTCATTATTGATCAGTTAAATGTAACGATTCCAAAAGAAAAAATCACGATGATTATTGGTACAAATGGATGTGGAAAGTCGACGCTATTGAAGACAATTGCACGGATTTTAAAACCGAAACAAGGTGAAATTAAATTAAACGGTGAATTGATTCGTTCACTTGCACCAAAAGAAATAGCTCAAAAAATGGCGGTTTTGCCACAAAGTCCAATAGTGCCACCAGGATTGTTAGTACATGAACTTGTATCGTATGGTCGGTTTCCATACCAACGTTTATTTGGTGGATTAGCAACATGTGATTTAGATATGATTGAATGGGCATTATCAGTTACTGGTATGAGTGAATTCTCACAAAGGCCGGTTGATCAGTTGTCCGGTGGACAACGTCAACGAGCATGGATTGCTATGGCACTGGCACAAGAAACAGAAATTTTAGTGTTAGACGAACCAACAACGTATTTAGATATGGCGCATCAACTTGAGGTATTAACATTATTACAAAAATTAAATCGGGAACAAAAACGAACAATCATCATTGTTTTACACGAATTAAATAATGCAACAAAATTTGCTGACCATATTATTGGGTTAAAAGCAGGTCAGCAAGTATTTGCGGGGAAACCATTAGATGTAATTACAGAAGAGAATCTTCACAAACTGTATGGTATTCGTGCTACATTGCAACGAGATGAGAGTGGGACATATCCTATTTGTGTTGATTTTTCATTAGATAAATAAAGGAGATTGAAATGATGAGTGTGAAAAGTAGAAATTTCAACATCATTGTTACAGGTCAAATAATATCACTATTTGGGAGTGCAATTCAGCGATTTGCACTCTCATTATATTTATTAGATATTACTGGTTCAGCAAGTATTTTTGCGACAATTCTAGCAATTTCAATGGTTCCAATTATCATCTTTGCTCCAATTGCAGGAATGATTGCTGATCGTGCAAATAAACGACAAGTAATGATTTGGTTAGATGTAATAAGTGCTTGTGTTGTGTTTGGTTACTTTTTTTATGTGAGTGCTGGATTCGAGTCAACAGCTATTATTGCAGGAGTGATGATCGCGCTATCAGCTATTTCGACGGTTTATCAAGCGACAGTAACAGCGAGTTTACCAGTGATTGTAGAGAAAAAACAACTTATGAAAGCGAATGGTATTGTATACCAAGTATCTTCATTGGCGAATTTTTTAGGACCCATTTTAGCTGGAATTGTTTATGGGTTATTTGGTATTCATGCGATATTGCTTGTGAATGCTATGAGTTTTTTAGTATCAGCGTTTTTAGAATGCGCACTCAGGTTACCACATCAAAAGCAAAGTAGCGATAAACCAATACAGCAACTTTTTTTAGATGATATGCGTGCAAGTTATCAATATCTTAAACATGAGCAACCTTTCGTATTGAGAATGATTATGACAGCTGGTCTGTTTAATTTATTTTTAGTACCTATTTTTTCGATTGGAGCACCATATATAATTAAGGAATTGTTTGGTTTCAGCTCACAGGTATATGGACTCAGTGAAGGCTGTATTGCTTTAGGTATGATTGGTGGTGCATTTTTTATTGGCTTACGTCCGCATAGTGTGAGCATTACAAACGTACATCGTATTTTATATGGTGTATGTGTTGCGATGTGTATTATGTCAGTGACGCTTGTACTTGTACAAGTGGACGCAGCTAACTCGTTAAAACAGCTTGTAATTTTCACTTTAAGTGGAAGTATGATCATGTTCGTTTTGGGAATGGCAAATGTTGTGACGAATACATATGTACAGCTTGAGACGAATACAAAGATGATTGGAAAAGTAAGTGCATTTGGTGCTGCTTTTGCCACGGTATGTGTTCCTATTGGACAAGTATTGTTTGGCGTTGGACTAGATATTTTTGCTGATCAAGCAAGTATAGTAGTTATTATTTTTGCGATTGCAACATTTTTTGTGACATTACTTGTTCGTCAAAATAGTTACCGAATCCAAACAAAAATAAAACACAAGAGAGTATGAGCATGTTTTAGCCAAGAACAGTAATGTTGTTGGCTTTTTTGTATGATATAATATAAGTAATAAAAAGAGAAGAGGAAGGTACAAAGTATGATTGAAACACAGATTCGTCATATTACAGAGCAGTGTCAAAACCACCAAACGCTTGTAGCGGTCACTAAAACAGTTCCTGTTAAACAAATGGAGCGAGCGCGTAGTGCTGGGATAACTATTTTTGGAGAAAATCGGGTACAAGAACTACTAAGTAAGTATGATTATTTTATTGATACAGAGATTCAGTGGCACCTGATTGGTAATCTTCAGACAAATAAAGTCAAGTATATTATTGATAAAGTAACAATGATTCAGTCGCTAAACCGACAAAATTTAGCAATTGAAATTCAGAAACAAGCACAAAAATTAGGAATAAGTATGGATTGCCTCGTGGAAGTGAATATCGGTAATGAAGCAAATAAACATGGATTAGCCTATGAAGATGTTGAGGATTTTTTAGCGTATTTAGCAAATAATTGTCCAAACATACGAGTATGTGGATTGATGGCAATGGCACCATATGTAAAAAAGGAGCAAACACGACCCTATTTTGCGAAAATGTATCGGTTGTTTTATCATTGTCAACAATTTTCTACGGTGACTGACGCATTTCAAGTATTGTCAATGGGGATGAGCCATGATTGGCAGGTAGCAGTTGAGGAAGGTAGTACGATGATTCGAATCGGAAGTGCGATATTTAGTGAGGAGTAGAACAATGAAAAAAAGAATAACATTACTAATAACAGGTTCCATTGCAGTTGTCAAAATTGAGCAATTATGTGATTTACTTATACAAACTGGAAAATATGAGTTACAGGCAGTTGTGAGTGAACATGCTCAACAATTATTCGAATGGCAGAAATTGGAAACTATATTAGGAAAACACCATGTTTACATTGATTTTTTTGATGAAAGTACGGGTGTCACTCATATTGATTTAGCACAGCATACTGATGCAGTTATTGTATTACCTGCAAGTTATAGTATTGTTGGAAAAATGGCAAATGGGATTGCAGATGATTTAGTTTCAACAGTATTAGCAGCAGTCAAGCAACCTGTACTATTTGTACCAGCTATGAATACGCATATGTATGAAAATCCAATTTTTCAAACAAACAAAGCACGACTAGAGTCATATGGACATATATTTATGACTCCAGCCGTAGGTATGTTAAAGTGTGGTGTCGAAGGTATTGGTCGCTTGCCAGAATTAACGCGTATTGTTGAGCGAATAGATATTTTTTTAGATGAAAGACCGTTAAGTCGTAAAAAAGTTTTAATTACAGCAGGGCCGACACGTGTATATATTGATCCAATTCGCTATATTACGAATACTGCTTCTGGAAAACTTGGATATGAATTAGCCAAAAAAGCACAGCAGTTAGGTGCTGAAGTGACACTTGTTTTAGGCCCAAGCATTTTACCAGATTTACCCGGTGTCAAAATTGTACGAGTAGAGACACCAGATCAAATGTATACAGCATGTGACACTGTATTTGCGTATAGTGATATAGTGATAATGAATGCCGCTGTTTCTGACTATAAGCCAACGACTACAGCAGATAAAAAAATTAAAAAAAGCGGAGATACACTTACATTGACACTCGAACGGAGTATTGATATTTTAGCAACACTTGGCAAAAAGAAAGTTGACCAAGTATTAATTGGATTTGCAGCAGAGAGTGAGAATCATATCGAATATGCTCGTGGGAAATTAATCCGTAAAAATGCTGATATTATTGTAGCAAATGATTTATCAAACTTTAATACTGATGAACATGAAGCAATTATTATAACGCATGATACGGAACGTCCATTACCAAAGGTACCAAAAGAGAAGTTTGCACATATCCTATGGGATGCATTATTAACAATTGTTGATTAGAAAAGGAAGTGTCTTAGTTTGAATCAAGAACGTGTTATTTTAGTTGGTGTCCAAACGACACAAACAACAGAACAATTTAATTATTCACTAGAAGAGTTGGAAAGACTGACAACTACAGCAGATGGAACCGTTGTATTAACGATGACACAAAAAATAGAAGCAATTCACATGAAAACATATTTAGGAACAGGAAAACTTGAAGAATTGAGAGCATATGTGAGTGAAAAAGAAGCAGATACAGTTATTTTCAATACTGAACTTTCTCCAACTCAAGTGCGAAATCTACAAGCAGCATTATCGGAACAATGCAAAGTCATTGATCGTACACAACTTGTACTAGATATCTTTGCAAAGCGTGCAAGAACAAAAGAGGGGCGCTTGCAAGTGGAATTGGCTCAGCTTGAGTATTTGTTGCCACGATTGCGAGGTCAAGGAAGTCAGTTATCAAGACTTGGTGGAGGAATAGGGACAAGAGGCCCAGGAGAATCAAAATTAGAGACTGATCGACGACATATTGTGCGAAAAATTGATGATATTAAAGCAGAGCTTGTGAAAGTACAGCGGCATCGGGCACGCCAACGCGAGCAACGAAAAAGTAATGAATATTGTCAAATTGCATTAATTGGTTATACGAATGCGGGAAAATCGACAGTTTTTAATGCTTTGAGTAAAGGACATTCGTTTGCTGAAGATAAATTATTTGCCACATTGGATCCACTAGCACGTCAATTTGTGTTACCATCAGGGATGATTGTTATTTTGACAGATACAGTTGGCTTTATTCAAGATTTACCGACGAAAATTGTTGCAGCATTTCGTTCAACGTTAGAGGAAGCAAAAGAGGCGGATTTACTTTTGCATATTGTTGATAGTTCCAGTGATAATTTTATTGCTCATGAAGAAACGGTAGAATCATTATTAACAGAATTAGATGCAAGTGATATTCCTATCTTAACTGTGTATAACAAAGCAGATTTACTTACAAGCACGTTTTTACCAAGGAAATTACGTCATGTATTAATCAGTGCAAAGCAGTCAGGCGATTTAGAACGCCTAGGAATAGCAATTGAACAACAACTTTGTCAGCAATTTGAAGCATATGCATTGACACTATTACCAGAGCAACTTGATTGGTATCATCGTTTAAAACGTCAGACAATTGTGAATGAATTCGAATACAATGAACAAACAAATACATATTCAGTTAGAGGGTATATGCCAAGAACCGGTGTTTTTCAAGCTCGTATCAAAAATTCACTCTTTTCATTCGATAAATAAACAGAAAATACATGAAAAACAAGTCGAATATGACTTGTTTTTTTGTTTATTATCCGAGTTTTCCTGTTTTGTTTTGTCTAAAATGAGAAAAAATAGTACATTTTTATGGAAAAATTAGATTTTTTGTTGCAATATTCCGATTATTTTGTGAAAAATAATCAAAATATTGTTTCGTACCTGTTTAAATCGTTAAATATGATATAATGATGAAGATTAAAATCTTAGAAATGGGGCGTTTGTATGTCAAAGGTAACACTTTTTACACCTGGACCAGTTCAAGTGAATCCGAAGTGGATGGAAGCAATGGCACAGCCATTTTTTCATCACCGAGGGCGTGAATTTGAGCAATTAATGAGACAACTACAACCAAAATTACAGTACACATTTCAAACGCAGCAACCTGTTATGGTCATGGCAGGATCAGGAACACTGGCAATGGAGTCAGCGGTACGCAATTTATTTGCAGTGGGTGAACACGTACTTGTTGTGAGTATTGGCTATTTTGGTGATGTATTTGCGAAAATAGCGACGCTTTGTGGACTACAAGTCACGATGCTTTCGTTTGAGAAAGGAACAGCCGCACAGGCAGAAGATATTGCACAAGCAATTGCAAAAGATTCAACAATTTCAGGTGTGTTAGTGACACATCATGAAACAGCAACAGGAGTAGCAAATGATTTGAAATCGATAGCTGAAGTTGTTAAAGAAACGGAAGCTTTACTTGTTGTTGATGCAATCAGTGGTTTAGTCATTCATGAATTGAAGATGGATGAATGGGAAATCGATTGTGTGTTGACAGCATCACAAAAAAGTTACTTTCTACCACCAGGCCTTGCAATGTGTGCTTGTAGTCAAAAAGCATGGAAAAAAATGCATGCATTACCTGCAAAGAGCTACTATCAAGATTGGCGTTTATATGAGCAAATGTGGCGTACAAAACAACAGACACCATTTACACCACCAATTCCTTTACTCGTTGGATTGAATTACGCATGCGATGCTATTATTGAGGAAGGGCTTGATAATTTACAAGCTCGTCATCAAGCAATCCGTATGTTTGTACAAAAACAAGTAATTGAATCAGGCTATGAACTTGCACCGACCGATCCACACGCACAAGGAAATGTACTTGTTGCTATTCGTGTAGATCAAGGTGCAAAGAATATAACTGATTATTTAGAATCACATGGGTTTATGGTTGCACCAGGGCAAGGTGAGGAAATTGAAACGATTTTTCGGATCGGATGCATTGGTTATTTAGAGAAAAGTGATTTTGAAAATCTTTTTGCTACATTAGTGGCATACAAAAATTGATTGGGGGAACCTTACTATGAGTTTTGCATTTGAGATGGGGCGCAACAGCGCTATTGCAAATTTTACACGACAATATTGTCAAACGGAAACAGAAGTTTTATCGAGTGAAGGTTTCGAACAAGTTTTAATAAGTTATTTGAATCGTATTACAAAAAAACAAACACGAACACATCAATTTTTAATCTCGCATTTTGAACAAGAAAAAATCGGTGCTGAATTAAAACGGTTATTTAAGCTATTATTAGCATTTGATGCATGTGAAGTACGTGGTGCTGAATATCAAGCAATTCTACAAGATAAGCAACGTTTTATTGAAGTTATTGAAGAGTTTTATGATTATTGGCGCAGTCTTGAACGTTATGCGGTGATTTATAATGCTGAGCAACGTCACACAACAGGGTTACAGGCACGGCAATTCTTACAAACAAATACTGATTTTGCGAATTTAATTTTAAGTCTATATCGTCAGATTGAAGAGACAGTAATTGGTGCACATCACCAAGTGTATCGTCAACTTATTGCCGGTGTAAATGCAGGTGTTATCGTTCATAATCCAAAGACGTTATTACCAGAAGAGTATCATTTTTTAAATGAAACACCGATGATTGAATCTGTTGTTTTACATCCACCATTTATCACATATCCATCACAAACAACACGTAATGGATTATTTGCAGAAGTTACAGAACAACCATTAATTGCCAGCGAGTACACAGCAGAGCATTTCTTCTGTTTCCCTGTAAAAGTTGGATCACTACTTGCATTTGTTTATTTTCATCGTGACTTTATGGCTCAGGGGATTACATTGGCCAATCTTTTTGAAATTGCTACACCAGCACAGACAGCAACAAAGAAGCCAGATTTAATCTATGTTTATGGAATGCCTGAAACCAAGGGTCAGAAGGCATGCTTCTATCACGATAAAGATGAACAAGTGTATATTGGGTATGCAACATATAGTGAAGCCCATGATTACTTTGGTTATATGAAAAAAATGTTATTAACATTACATAATGTTGCCATGATTGATCAACAAAAATTACCGTTACATGGAGCAATGGCCCAAATTGAGTTTATGAATGGTAAAACAGCAAACGTTGTTATTATTGGTGATAGTGGTGCTGGAAAATCAGAAACATTGGAAGCTTTACGTACAGCAAGCAAAGGGATTATCCGTCAAATGACAATCATGTTTGATGATATGGGGACGCTACAGTTCAATAAACAAGGACAAATTGTTGCAACAGGAACAGAAATTGGAGCGTTTGTACGTTTAGATGATTTAGATACCGGATATGCATACCGTCAAATTGATCGTAGTGTATTTATGAACCCTGATAAAACAAATGCTCGTTTAGTAATTCCGATTGCAACATATGAAGAAATTATGACACCACAACCAGTTGATTTATTCTTATATGCCAACAACTATGAACACGGAGAAGCATTGGATTTCTTTACTGAAGTTGCACAGGCACATGAAGTGTTTGTTGCTGGTGCAAGAATGGCGAAAGGAACGACACAAGAAGTTGGATTAGTGAAATCATATTTTGCGAATCCATTCGGTCCAGTTCAGCGGCAAGCACAAACGGATGGATTACTGAAAACATACTTTGAGGCGTTGTTTAATGAAGAAATTCAAGTTGGACAGATTCGTACAGAACTTGGATTTAGCGAGTGTGCACAATCAGGCCCAGCAAAAGCAGCAGCAGCACTACTTACATACTTACAATCAAAATAACAAAAAAAGAAAGGGAATATCCTTTCTTTTTTTATGTTTAACAAAGAGGCATGTTGATGGAGTACAATGATTTAGAGACAAATAATGGCTTCACTGCATATAACACGGTTATTCATAAATATTTTGTTATTTTGAGAGATAATCATTTTATATAAAATATTTCCATAGTGCCTGTGTTCCTTTATAGGCAAGTGTCGGATCGCGTTCGATAAGTTGTTCAAGCATATCAAGAACATGTGCAGCCCCTGATAAGTGTAAATTAGAGGCACTTGCTTCTTCAAGCGCAATGCTCAGGTCTTTGATGAAATGAGTAATATAAAAACCAGGTTCAAAATCTGCTTGAAGCATTTTAGATCCATTATTGATTAATTGCCAACTTGATGCTGAACCACTACCTGCTGTTTGAAGCATTTTTTCAGAGTCAATTTTTTGTGCTTTCGTATATGCTAAGAGTTCAACTACGCCGAGTAAATTGTTCGCAATTGCAATCTGATTTGCCATTTTTGCATGTTGTCCCATACCAGCTTCTCCATAATAGGTAATTGATGTAGCGAATAAACTGAGTAAAGGATAGACGAGATGAAATTCAGTTATATTTCCACCGACCATCATTGATAATGTTCCGTTTTTTGCTCCAACATCACCACCAGTGACAGGTGCGTCAAGGGTGTGTATTCCACTCGTGAGCGCTTTCGAATGAATTTTTTGTGCAAGTGAAGGTTTCGAAGTTGTTAAATCAACTAAAATAGTGCCTTTCTTGCAATGAGAAAGCAAACCATTTTTTGTATCGAGATAAATATCCTCGACATCATGTGGAAATCCAACCATAGTGAAAATAACATCACTTGTTTGTGATACGGTTGCAATATCGTCAGCCCAAATCATGCCGGCATCAATAAGATCAAGGGCTTTTGTTTTTGTACGTGTATAGCCAGTTACACGGTAATTATGTTTCAATAAGTGTCGAACGATCGCATTACCCATGACACCCAAACCAATAAATCCAATGTTAGACATAGGGAACCCCTCCTTAGTATATTGTCATAATTATATCAAAAAATAAGAATGAAACAATCAGAAATTATGAATTCAACCTAGGATAGCAAAAAGACTCGAGTTTTATCGATGTGTTTGGTATAGTAAAAGAAAGGAAGTGAATGGAATGGAAGTTGAAATTATTTGTGTTGGAACAGAGTTGTTACTTGGAGAAGTATTGGATACAAATTCACAATATCTTGCTAAAATTTTGGCGAACTATGGATTTGATCACTATTATCGCAGTATCGTCGGTGATAATGAAGAGCGACTGTATCAAGTGATTGATACTGCTTTTGTACGTGGAGCAAAACTTGTTATTTTAACGGGTGGACTTGGACCTACTCAAGATGATGTAACTAAAGAAGTAGCTGCACGTTATTTTAAATTTCCATTGTTTGAAGACAGAGCTGAACGAACGAAAATTCAAATGAAATATCAATCACTTGGTAATGAACATATGATCGAAAGTGTATACAAACAAGCTCTTTTTCCTAATAATTGTATGATTTTACCAAACGATAATGGTACAGCTCCTGGGTGTCTAATGACAAGAGGTAATCAACATATTCTCGTATTACCAGGACCGCCACATGAATTAGTACATATGGTTGAAATGTATGTGTGTCCATTATTTGAACAGTGGCAAGAAACAAAAATTTATTCTCATGTTTATCACTGTTTTGGCTTAGGAGAAAGTAATATGGAGGCCGCAGTTGCCGATATTCATTTAGCTAACACACCAGTGACAATTGCTCCATATGCCAATGTGGGAACATCGCGCATTCGCATGAGTGTAAAAGCAAAAACAATGCAAGAAGCACAACATTGGATTGAATTCATTGGTAAGCAAATATACGATCGGATAGGTAAGTATATATTTGGTGAAAATGATGAAACGTTGATTGATAAGATGATGGAAAATCATAAAGGAAAACGATATGGTCTTATCGATTGTACAAATGAAGCACAGTTATTTTGGCAATTACAGAGCTCAGTATTAGCTCAAGTGTTTTGTGAACAGCTAGCCGGTTCCCTTGTTAGTTTATCTGATCAACTCCAAGAGCGAACACTTGCAGGTGTTGTTATGAAAATAAGCAGACATTTTGATCTTGATGGTGTTCTTGTTTTTGAAACAGAAAAATCAGAGTATCAACACCATGTATACAGTTGTCGATTTTATGATAGCTTAGGCAATGAACTATGGAACCAATCATTTCAAAGTCTTACACCATATGATCAACAATGTGAGCGAACGATAACAATGGTATCCGGATTGTTTTGGCAAGCACAATAGAAGGAATGAAAAAGCATTGGATATAATCCAATGCTTTTTAAAATAGTTTGTTTTCAGTTCCAGTAAGCAGACGCTGAATATTCGCACGATGGGCGAAAAATAATAGTAGTACAATAGCTGTGTAAGGAAGAGCGAACCATGTCAAGCCTGTGAACCACGCTAAAAGTAAGACTGCTAGACTACCCAGCATTGAACCAATTGATACTATACGTGTTGTATAAATAGTTGCAACTAAAACAGCAATACCAAACAACGCATATGGGGTAGCATAGAAAAGGGCAGCCGCCCCTGCAACAGCAGCAGCTTTACCTCCGCGAAAATCTGCGAAAATTGGAAAACAGTGTCCAAGAGCAGCACCAAAAGCTAGCCAGATAGGATTGGCAGGGATTTGGAAGAGTAATGCAATCCAGTAGGGTACAAGTACTTTTGATAAGTCAAAGAGAAAAACGATGACTGCAGTTTTTTTCCCAAACGCACGTAACGAATTTGTTGTGCCAGTTCCTCCTGAACCAACTTCACGTACATCTTTATTATGGAGCAAGCGCCCAATGAATAAACCTGAAGGAATCGATCCGTATAAGTAAGCAATCACGAATATTAAAATAAGAAAAATAAATTCCATTGAAAAACCTCCACTAAAGATATCTTTTTAAGTATACACTGAAAAAAATCTGAACTCAAATCTTTTTCATGCGAATAATAGAGTATGAGGTGATTTTTTATGAATAAGGTAGATATAGTTCATCAAAATATGACAAAAAGGGCGTTATGCGTGATGAGTTGGCATTTTCAAGGGAAACTTATAACAAAAAAACAACAAGAATGGTATGATCAACTCTCGGATGATGAACAGGAAAGACGATATCAATCCTTGCTACATGTGTGTAAAATGAAAGCAATCACAATTGTTACAGTCTATGATCAAGCGTATCCACAATTGTTGCGTAATATATCTAAGGCGCCTACTGTCTTATATGTTAGAGGGAAATATACTGACTTAAATGCTTGTTTTTTAAGTGTTGTTGGGAGTAGAAAGCCTCATGAATACTCACGTTGTGTTGCACAAATACTTGTAAGACAAGCAGTTCAACACCGATATGTAGTTGTGAGTGGATTAGCGCAAGGAATTGATAGTATTGCACATGAAGTTGCACATCACTGTGGTGGTAGGACAGTAGCAGTATTAGCATTCGGACATGATTTTTGTTACCCAGCTACACAATGGCACAATCAGTTGAAGCAATTACTTGATCGTGAACAAACAGTGGTATCACAATATCCACCGCAAACACCGATTGCGAAATGGCGATTTATTGAGCGGAATTTTTTAATCGCAACACTCAGCCGCGCAGTTGTTGTTATACAAGCAAAACAAAAGAGTGGTTCTTTGATTACTGCTGATATGGCAGTTGAGGCAGGACGGGATGTGTATATTGTCACAGGTGTTTTTGGTGATGATACATATACAGGTGGAATCGAGCTGATTCACGAAGGTGCCATTGCTTGCCATCATTTTAGTCAAATAATGAATAGTTATGAAAAAATTTAGTTGACATTTTGAAAAGTTTCCACTAATAATAAGATTTGAATACTTATTCATCACATAAGTAGATTAAAAACCGAGAAGGTGGAACAAACAATGAAAAACTTAGTAATTGTCGAGTCTCCAGCAAAATCGAAAACGATAGAGAAATATTTAGGAGAAGACTTTGTTGTCTTATCTTCAGTAGGACACATTCGTGATCTAGCAAAAACTGGAAAAGAACGTTTAGGAATCGATGTCGAAAATGACTTCGCGCCAAATTATAAAGAAAGTAAAGAAAAAAAAGACGTAATTAAAGAATTGAAAAAGGTAGCGAAAAAAGCAGACCATGTGTATCTTGCAACCGATCCAGATCGCGAGGGAGAAGCAATTAGTTGGCATCTTGCCGAAGTATTAAAACTTAATTTAACTGAAGATAATCGTGTTGTATTTAATGAAATTACGAAAGATGCCGTTTTAGCCGCATTTGAACATCCTCGTAAAATTGACATGAATCTCGTACATTCTCAAGAGTCACGTCGCCTATTAGATCGTATTATCGGGTTTAAGTTGAGTCGACTATTGCAAAATAAATTAAAAAGTCCAAGTGCTGGTCGGGTCCAGTCAGTTGCACTACAACTCATAGTTGAACGTGAACGTGAAATTGAAGCTTTTATTCCACGTGAGTACTGGGATATAGCTGCTAAATTCCACGTAGATACAACTGAATTTAAAGCTGATATTACTAAGTATGCTGGAAAAAAATTAGCGCTAGCGAATAAGGAAGAAACTGATGGTGTATTAGCACAGTTAAGTAGTACATACACAGTACAAAAAATTACGCAACGAAAGACAAAGAAGCAACCAAAGCAACCGTTTACGACGTCAACATTGCAACAAGAAGCTGCAAATAAATTAGGTTTTGCTGCGCGTCGAACGATGCAACTCGCACAAAAATTGTATGAGGGTGTACAATTAGAAGATGAACAAGTTGGATTGATTACGTATATGCGTACTGATTCAACACGCTTATCAGATAATTTTGTGAAACCAACCTTTGCTTATATCGAAGCAACATATGGGAAAAAGTATGTAGGGAGTATCCGAGGTGGAAAAGTAAAGGAAAATGCTCAAGATGCACATGAGGCTATCCGACCAACAGACATTACTCGAACACCTCTGAGCATCAAAAAATATGTAACACCGAGTGAATTCAAGTTATATCGCTTTATTTGGGCTCGAACGATTGCATCATTGATGGCTGATGCACAAAGTCAAACAACGAAAATTATCTTTGAGAATAATGGTTATGAAGCTAGTGTTAGCGGAAGTGTACCTGCATTCGATGGGTATTTAGCCGCATATGGTGAGTTTGAAACGACCAAATCAGAACAATTACCAGTGCTAGAAGAAGGGCAAGTTTTAAGTGCGAATGAGGTTGTACCAACACAACATTTTACTAATCCTCCAGCACGATTTAGTGAAGCAACATTAATTAAAATGTTGGAAGAACTTGGTATTGGTCGCCCATCCACATATACAGCAATTTTAGGAACAATTGTAGCAAGAGGTTATGTAACATTAGAAGAAAAACGTTTCAAACCGACGTATCAAGGTACACTTACAACGGATAAATTACGTGAATTTTTTGCTAACATTATCAATGTTGAATACACGGCGAATATGGAACATGACCTTGATTTGATTGCACAAGGTGAAGAAGAATCGCTTGCTTTTCTCCAAAGATTTTACGGTGTATTTGCACCACTCATTGAACATGCATATGAACATATGGAAAAAGTACCACCAAGAGAAACGGGAGAACCTTGTCCTGAATGTGGGAAGCCACTTGTCTATCGTCGTGGCCGTTTTGGAGAGTTTGTTGCATGTAGTGGGTTTCCTGAATGTACATATATTCAAAAGAAAGCGCAAGAACCACCAAAATCAACAGGAGTGACTTGTCCAAAATGTCAAGAAGGCGAAATTGTTGAGCGAAAAACACGTCGAGGAAAATTATTTTTCAGCTGTAATCGTTACCCTGATTGTGATTTTGCAATGTGGGAACGTCCAATTCCACAAGTATGCCCAGACTGTGGTGGAATGCTTGTAGAAAAAGGAAAAAAGATTGTATGTAAAGACTGTGAATTTAATCGAGTAAAAACACCAGAAGAACTTGACCGTGTTGATTCTGAAACAGGAGAAGTTGTTGTTGATTCAACAGCCACTGTAACAACAATTGAAGAATTATTTGCCGAGGAGCAAGCATGCGTTCAAGCAGAAGAACTTGATCGTGTTGATTCTGAAACAGGAGAAGTTTGAACGGATATAAAAGCAGAACAATAACAATTAATAGACAGTCCGAGGGTAATGCTTCGGACTTTCGTTTTCAAAGCTACAAATAGCAAAATATTCATAGAGGTGAAAAAAAGATGAAAAAAGTAACAGTGATTGGTGCAGGTCTTGCAGGAAGTGAAGCTGCATGGCAACTTGCACAACGTGGGATTCAAGTAGATTTATATGAAATGCGTCCTAAAAAAATGACACCAGCTCATCAAACACAAAATTTTGCAGAGCTTGTTTGTTCAAACTCATTGCGTGCGGATGGATTAGCAAATGCAGTTGGTGTACTGAAAGAAGAAATGCGTCGTCTAGATTCAATTATTATGACTTGTGCCGATGCGACGCGAGTACCAGCAGGTGGCGCCCTTGCAGTTGATCGTGAAGGATTTGCGCAGCTAGTAACAGATAAAATTCGCAATCATCCAAATATTACTGTTATTGAAGATGAAGTGACAATAATTCCAGATGGACCAACAATTATTGCATCAGGTCCACTGACGAGTGATACGCTTGGCCAATCAATTCAAAAATTCATTGGTTCTGATTATTTTTATTTTTACGATGCAGCAGCACCTATTATCGAAAAAGAAAGCATTGATTTTAATAAAGTTTACATTAAATCACGTTATGATAAAGGTGAAGCATCATATATCAATTGTCCAATGGATGAAGCAGAATATACGGAATTTTATGAAGCGTTAATTAACGCTGAAACTGTTGAGTTGAAAAGTTTTGAAAAAGAAATTTTCTTTGAAGGATGTATGCCAATTGAAGTTATGGCTAAGCGTGGTTTTCAAACAGCTTTATATGGGCCGATGAAACCGGTTGGATTACGTAACCCGCATAAAAATGACGAGACACCATTTGCGGTCGTACAGTTACGACAAGATAATGCAGCGGCGAGTTTGTACAATATTGTTGGTTTTCAAACACATTTAAAATGGCCAGAGCAAAAACGTATTATCCAAATGATTCCAGGATTAGAAAATGCGAATATTGTGCGATATGGTGTGATGCATCGGAATACATTTATTAATTCACCTAAGGTATTATTACCGACATACCAAACGAAAGTACGTCATGATTTATTCTTTGCTGGTCAAATGACGGGTGTTGAAGGATATGTTGAAAGTGCAGCGAGTGGATTATTAGCTGGAATCAATTTAGCACGAATTGTACGCGGATTAGAGCCACATGTAGTATCACCACAAACAATTATCGGTTCAATGGCACATTATATTACTCATGCAAGTACGGATGGATTTCAACCGATGAATGCGAATTTTGGAATATTACCAGAGTTAGCTGAACGCACAAAAAAGAAAGAGCGTAAGGCGGCTTACGCAGCACGAGCACTTGAGGTGTTGGCAACCGAATATGAGCAGCTTAGCGAGTAATGAGCAATTACTTCATCAATTTTTACAGTATTTGCAAGTGGAGAAACATTATTCTGAACATACGATTGTCGCATATGAGCGAGATATTACACATCTGTTGAAATGGTTAGCTCGGGCAAATATTGGAGTAATTGACTTGACATATCAACAATTCCGCCAATATTTAACGGAACTATTTCAAAAGCGTTATGCGAAAAAAACTTTTGTCCGAAAGATATCCGCAATTAAAAGTTTTTATCGTTACTTATTACGAGAACGCTTGATTGAACATAGTCCAATCGATCATGTTGTGCTACCAAAAGGAGAGCAGCGATTACCCAATTTTTTGTATGAAGATGAGATCGATACATGGTTATCGCATCGTGCAAATAATCAAGAATTAGATATTCGTAATCACGCGTTGTTTGAACTCATGTATGCAAGTGGTTTGCGGGTGAGCGAAGTGTGCGCGTTACATATAAATGATTTCGACTTTGAACAACGACGTGTGCACATACGTTCAGGAAAAGGTGACAAGATGCGATTTGTGCCAATGGGTACGTATGCAATTGAAGCAATGCAGTTGTATTTTGAATCATCACGTTCGATATTGATTTCCCAAAAAAATGTTGAACATGCATTTGTGAATCAACATGGAGAACCGCTAAGTGAGCGTGGTGTACGTCATATCTTAAAAACTATTGCACAGGCATCAGGAGTTACAACGAAATTACATCCACATATGCTGCGTCATTCTTTTGCCACTCATTTATTAAGTAATGGTGCTGATTTACGAACAGTGCAAGAATTGTTAGGTCATGAAAATTTATCAAGTACACAAATTTACACGCATGTGAATCTAGAGCAACTTCGGACGATATATCAGGCAGCGCATCCGAGAGCAAAACGAACACGAACACATAAATGGTTAAAAACAGAAAAAGAACTTGCAGAAGAAGTAGAAAAGTGATAAAATTTATCCGTTGTTTAAAAACAACCAAACAGACACGTCGCTGAATTCACTCGTCAGGTGCTAATTTTTATTAGTGGCTAGTGTTCGAAAGCACGGAAGTTCAAACAAAATCTAGGAGGATATTCACATGGCAGTAATTTCTATGAAACAATTACTTGAATCAGGTGTACATTTTGGACACCAAACACGTCGTTGGAACCCAAAAATGGCGAAGTATATTTATACTTCACGTAACGGAATCTATATCATCGACTTACAAAAAACATCTAAAAAAATCGACGAAGCTTACGAAGTAATCCGTAACATCGCAGCAGACGGTGGAAAAGTATTATTCGTAGGTACGAAAAAACAAGCACAAGAAGCTGTAAAAGAAGAAGCTTTACGTGCGGATATGTTCTATGTTAACCACCGTTGGTTAGGAGGAACGTTAACAAACTTTACGACAATTCGTAAACGTATTGAGCGTTTATTCGATATCTACCGTATGGAAGAAGATGGAACTTTCGAAGTTTTACCGAAAAAAGAAGTTGTTGCATTACGCAAAGAAGTTGAGAAACTTGAAAAATTCTTAGGTGGAATTAAAACAATGAAAGATATTCCACAAGCTTTATTCGTTATCGATCCACGTAAAGAGCGTATCGCTATCGCTGAAGCACGTATCTTAAACATTCCAGTAATCGGAATCGTAGATACTAACTGTGATCCAGATGATGTTGATTACGTAATCCCAGCAAACGATGATGCAATTCGTGCTGTACGTTTAATCGTATCAAAAATGGCTGACGCTATTATCGAAGGACGCGATGGTTTAGCACCAAATGCTGAAGCTCGTAAACCACGTACTGAAGCTAAAACAGAAGTTGAAGCAACAGTTGAAGAAGTAGTAGTAGCTGCTGAATAATTAAAGCAGAAACAGACTCTCGGTTCTTCCTAGAGTCTGTTTTTTTACAGAAGAGACATTTTACAACAGAAAAGCTTGCTTGCAAGCCTTTGAAACTGTATAATGAAAATGATAAAAAATGATTGCGAAAAAGAAGAAGCAATCGTCCAAACTTAGGAGGATGTACACATGGCCGCTATTACAGCTCAATTAGTTAAAGAATTACGTGAAAAAACTGGTGCAGGAATGATGGACTGCAAAAAAGCATTAAACGAAGTAGATGGAGACATCGAAAAAGCAATCGATTACTTACGTGAAAACGGAATCGCAAAAGCTGCGAAAAAGGGTGATCGTGTTGCTGCAGAAGGTTTAGCAGCAATCAAAATCGATGGAAATAAAGCTGTTATTGTTGAAGTAAACTCAGAAACAGACTTCGTTGCGAAAAACGACAAATTCTTAGCTTTAGTTGACACAATTGCGACAACATTATTGACAAATGATGTAGCAACAGTTGAAGAAGCATTAGCTTTAACAATTAATGGAGAAACATTAGATTTCGTAATTAATCAAGCAATTGCTACAATTGGAGAAAAAATTACATTACGTCGTTTCTCAGTAATCGAAAAAACAGATGCTGATGCATTTGGTGGATACTTACACATGGGTGGACGTATCGCAGCGTTAACAGTATTAACTGGAACAACTTCTGAAGAAGTTGCAAAAGATGTTGCAATGCATGTAGCTGCATTAAACCCACAATTCATCTCTGAAGAGCAAATTGATGCTGACATCATTGAACGTGAGCGTAAAGTATTAACTGAGCAAGCATTAAATGAAGGAAAACCAGCAAACATTGTTGAAAAAATGATTGAAGGACGTTTACGTAAATTCAAAAAAGATATCTGTGCTGTAGATCAAGCATTCGTTAAGAATCCAGACCAAACAGTAGGACAATATGTATCTGCTGCAGGTGGAACTTTCGCAACATTCGTACGTTACGAAGTTGGAGAAGGAATCGAAAAAGCAGAAGTAGACTTCGCTGCTGAAGTAGCAAGCCAAGTAGCTGCTCACTAATAAAAGACAAGAAAGACACGAAGGTGTCTTTCTTTCTAAACAATTAGATTAAAAAAAAATAAAATAACGTTGAGGTAGAGACAATGGAACCGAAATATAAGCGTATTGTTTTAAAGTTGAGCGGTGAAGCACTTGCAGGTGATGAAGGATTTGGCATCAATCCAGCAGTTGTTAATGAAACTGCAAAACAAGTGAAAGAAATTTATGAACTCGGTGTAGAAATTGCAATCATTATTGGTGGCGGAAACATTTGGCGTGGAAAAGCAGCAAGCGAAATGGGAATGGAGCGTGCAAGTGCTGATTATATGGGTATGTTAGCAACTGTTATGAATTCATTAGCAATGCAGGATGCATTAGAGAATATGGGTGTACCAACACGTGTGCAAACATCAATTCATATGAGTCAAGTTGCAGAACCATACATTCGTCGTCGTGCTGTCCGTCATTTAGAAAAACGTCGTGTCGTTATTTTTGGTGGTGGTACGGGAAATCCGTACTTTTCAACTGATACGACCGCAGCATTACGTGCTGCTGAAATTGGCGCAGATGTTATTTTAATGGCTAAAAACAGTGTTGACGGAGTATATAACGCTGACCCAAATAAAGATGCAACAGCTACAAAATATGATCACTTAACGTATATGGAAATGTTACAAAAAGAGCTAGAAGTCATGGATTCAACAGCTTCATCTCTATGTAAAGATAATAATATTGATTTATTAGTTTTTAATATGAGTAAACCAGGGAATATCACACGTGCGGTATGTGGTGAAAATATTGGGACAGTAATTACAAAATAAGGAGGATTTGCAAATGGCAGCAACAGTATTAGCACAAGCAACACAAAAAATGGATAAAGCATTACACCATTTAGAAGAAGAATTAACGACAATTCGTACAGGACGTGCGAATCCAACAGCGTTAAATAAAATAACAGTTGAGTATTATGGGACACCAACACCATTAAATCAAGTAGCAAATGTAACGGCTCCGGAAGCCCGTATGCTATTAGTCTCACCATATGATCGTTCAATTTTAGGTGGAATTGAAAAAGCGATTCAAGATGCAAATTTAGGATTCAATCCAACAAATGATGGTTCAGTAATTCGTATCGCAATCCCAGCATTAACAGAGGAACGCCGTAAAGAAATGGTGAAAAAAGTAAAGTCAATGGGTGAAACTGCAAAAGTTGGTGTGCGTAATGCTCGTCGTGATGCAAATGATGCATTAAAAAAACTTGATATTACTGAAGATGAAGTGAAAGCATATCAAGATGATGTACAAAAGTTAACGGATACATACACTAAAAAAGTAGATGATATTGTTAAAGCAAAAGAAACAGATGTAATGACAGTCTAAGTGTTTGACACCGGTGCTCAATACTAAGTAATCAAGAGAGCAACAGCTTCCGGTGGCTAAGTGGTAGCTTTGGCGATTTTCAAGCGAATGCAAGAAAAAATCACCAAAGCGAACTTAGCGGGGGAAGTTGTAGGTGGAGACACGTTACAGTCTAAGTATTCGAAGCCGTTTTTCATCTTAAAGTATTTAAGGTGGAAAAACATAATGTGATTTAGTCTTCAATTGTTAGAAAAACTCATTCTCACTCAAAAATGAGTTTTGTGATAATGATTATTTTTCATTCGCAATTGATGCAATCATCGACTGTATTACTCAAAAATAATGGCGACGAAAATAAACAAGTGCCTGGATTCAGAGAGAATGAGTTCAGGCACTTGTTTTTAGCTAATTACTAGGTGGAGACACGTTAAGCGTTGATGGCGGTGTAATCCAAAGGAAATAAGGTATCATCAGTGTGGCTGAAAAATAATCGCGCATATTCACAGGTAGCTGAGATGCCGTCGGTCCTTTCGTTTTTTGAACACTGAGGTACGAAACGCGCTCGACATTAAGTACCTGAATTGAAAGAAAGATAGTTGGCAGTAAGGCAACATAAAAAACACGACGAAAATCAGGTGGATGAGATACTGCTTGATATTTCAGCGTGTTTTTTTTAGTATTGAAGCACGAATTATGCTAAAAGCTTAAGCGTTTGAAGCTCTTTAGAAAGAAAAGAAGAAAAGATTCAATTGAATGGTGTACATAAGTAAAGAAACGAATAGTTGCAGTAGTGTAGAAATGATATCTGCTCTTTTTGGCTTATGATAGACATTTGAAGGCTGAGATACGTTCAATCTGAGTGCCTAACACCAGTGTTTCGAATCAAGAAAAAGAAATAGCTCCTCTTGATAGATATGTGATAGAAATTTTAGTTTGTGATTGGTAGAGAATATTGAAATTTCAATTTTGTTGAAGAAGATAGAAGCACATTAAAGTCCTGAGCGTCTGACAGCGATTCAAAACTTAGGTAAAATAGGACTACAACATTAAATGCATTGATAGCGGTAATACGTTATACGAGAATGGACTCGTGAATTGAAGCGGTGCCTTTTGTCATATTGTAAACATTTTAAGAAAAATTTCTGATACAATAATGTATGGAAAGAAAAGGGGAAAAATAGATGACACAGTTAGATTTTATTTATAATCGTAAAAGTATTCGTCAATTCCAAAAACAAGGTGTTCCAAGAACAGGTATTTTAGCAATGATACAAGCAGCAACATATGCACCATCACCGAAGCATCAACAAAATTGGCATTTTGTTGTGTTACAAAATCGTGAGAAAATACAAGAACTTGCAAGAATCGTTTACGACAGTCATAAAGAAATAGGGCGTTTGGCAAAGAATGAACAAGATTTTAAACGTCATATGAGTGTGATTAATTACTATACTTCCTTTAAATACGCACCGGTTGTTATACTTGTATATGGCTGTGAATATAAAATGATTGAATATAAAATCATGCAAGAAAACAATGCATCGCAAGAAATACTCAATATGCTTATGTCACCACAATCGGCTGCACAAGCGATAGGTGCAGCTGTCGAAAATTTTTTATTAGCAGCAAGCGAATTAGGATATGGCACATGCTATATGACGGGACCAACACATGCAAAGATTAAAATTGAAGCAGCTATTGATTTTGCTAAGCCTGGATATGAACTTATGTCAATGATTTCACTCGGTGTTGCCGCTGATAACACACCTCCACAACCATCTAGGAAACCGCTAGAAACAACCGTGACGTTTCTCGATGAATAAAGTGTACTATAAGAGTGATGATATATGATTGGAAATGCTATGATTAAAAGAATATTAATTCGATAAGCATCTTATTTGAGTTTAAACAGAAAATATGATATGATTGCAAACACAATAAAATGAAAATGAGGAAACAGATATGATATTTTTTTGGACAGCATGGCTACTATTTATTACCTATTTGCTTTATGGAAAGCAGGGAGAAATTGCGAAACAAAAAGGAGCCTTTACATTGTCAATTGTGTTAACTGGTCTATTGTTATTAGTAAATATTAGTGTTGCAACGCTAAATGAACAATTAATCATTGTTGTTTCAACAGTTTTCGTTGCTTTTGCTCCTATCATCAAAAATCAGTACTTCAACATTAGCCGATGGTGTGTTTTATTACCTGCTATTTTGGCATATCTTCTCTTATAAGAGGAACGTGGAACAGAGCATATTTATGCTTTATTTCACTTTTTTTTGATGAAATCAGCATAAATGAAGAAAATATGCTATGATAAGGTAAATGCTTGTGTTGAAATGAGGAATTGTGATTATGAAAATATTAATCTTAAATGGACCAAACTTGAATTTACTCGGCATTCGAGAACCAGAATTTTATGGGTATCAAACATTAGCTGATTTAGAACAATTACTGATGATTCAAGCAGTAAATGCAGGTATTGAAGTTGTATTTGCACAAAGTAATCATGAAGGGGTATTGATTGATTGGTTACATCAAGCCTTTTTTGAACAATTTTCAGGCGTAATTTTGAATCCAGGTGCCTATACGCACTATAGTTATGCGATTCGTGACGCAATTGCAAGTATTCCAATACCAGTCGTAGAAGTACACTTGAGTGATATAGCATCGAGAGAAGCATTTCGACAACATTCGGTTATTGCTGAAGTCGTAGTCGCACGTTTTAGTGGGAACCAGTTTCAAAGTTATGGAGAAGCATTACAATTTTTGATTGAAAGAGGGAATGAAGAATGAAAAAACGTATTGAAGCAGTTCAAGCATTTTTAGTAGCCAATAACTATGATGCTTTTTATACAGAGAATGGATATAACCGCCAATATTTAAGTGGCTTTACAGGAACAACAGGTGCTGTACTTATTACGAAAACAGATGCTTATTTTATTACTGATTTCCGTTATACACAGCAAGCGAAAAGCCAGTGTACAGAATCAACGGTTGTTGAACATACGACAACATTGGCACAAGCAGTGGCAGAGTTAGCAGTACAACAAAAAATTGCGACAATTGCTGTTGAAATTGATCATATTAGTGTTGCATATTATCAAATATTAGAAAAAACGTGGCCAGTTCAATTAATGCCGACACAACGCATTATTGAAGATATTCGGATGATTAAACAAATGGATGAAATCGTCTTAATGAAGAAAGCAGTAGAAATTATTGAACAAACATATGCGTTTGTACTTGAGACAGTGAAACCAGGGATGCGTGAATGTGATCTTGCGTTAGAAGCGGAGACATATATGCGTCGTCTTGGAGCGAGCGGGCCATCATTTGATACTATTATTGCTTCAGGATGGCGTGGAGCGTTGCCACATGGACGTGCGAGTGAAAAAACGATTGAAACCGGTGAATTAGTAACAATTGATTTTGGTGCGTTTTACCAAGGCTATGCTTCAGATATGACGCGAACATTTGCGCTTGGTACACCAGCTTCAAGCCAGATGGTCGACATTTACGAGCTTGTCCTCAAAGCTCAAGTTGCGGGAGTTGAAGCTGTTGCACCAGGAAAAACATGTAAGTCAATTGATGATGTCACACGTGGAATTATTACTGCAGGTGGCTATGGACCAGAATTTGGGCATACAACTGGTCACGGGTTAGGACTAGAAGTGCATGAAGCACCACGCTTATCACAAATTGTGGAATTACCATTGCAACCAGGGATGGTTGTCACGGTTGAACCAGGAATTTATGTTGAAGGACTTGGTGGTGTGCGAATTGAGGATGATATTCTTGTCACTGAAATGGGACATGAAAACTTGATGACAACACCCAAACAATTAATTATTGTAGGTGAATAAAAAGGCTATTTTTAAGCGTATTGCATGAGTGTTGTTTAGAGCACAGTTAGCTAAAATCATAAAATTAATACAAAAAGCAAATCAAATGTCATGTAAATAAAATGATACCTATACTTTGAACACTCAAAAAAGAGTTTTTAAGGTATAGGTATTTTTATATCCTTAAAAGCTCTAAACTAAAACGAGAGTAAACTGAGTGGGTAAATTATTAATTTAGCGAATATTATTAGCAAAAAGCAGCTATTTGTTTTTGGGAGATTGTAATAACTAATTGAAAATAGGTTGCTATATATCTAAATCGTAGTTGTTTAAATTTAAAAATAATCATAAAATTAGTAACTCACTGTACGAGAGGAAAGTGGATGAAAAATGAGGCAAGTAATATATGAAAATAAAAAAACAACAGTAAATGCATTTCATTATAATGAATAATGGCGTGCATAAATAAATTGTGGGATATCTTTTTTATATTGGCGTGATATGGATACTGCTTTATGGAGAGTACCGTGTTGCTGTTAGTGGAACAATTGCCTTTTTAGAAGCGAGTATTTGCTTTTTATAAATTCCGCTGAGGCAATTATTGAACAGCATTCAAAAACATGTATGTACATAGCGCCCTTGTGCCTACGAATAGCAATTTTTTATCCGCTTTCGTTTGTGTGTATTACGTGAACGGCATTGATGGCTCAGGAATGCTCATGATTGAATGTATCTTGTTGGCATTGCTTTGATTATTGTTTTTCTCACTACGCTGATAACGAGGAGTATTAGTTTAATCGTGATTACTTCGATTATTTTTGATCTTGTTGTTTATTCTTGCAACACTAATAATTTTTTGTCGGTGAAGAAATCAAAAGTGTAAAATCATGAGAAAGCCCGCAGCGTCACGTTTTTTTGTTTGTTGCTTTTTCATATCAAATTGTTGAATTTTAATGACAAAGAGCGTAGAATAAAAGTACTTTTTTTTTAAAAAGTGGCTATTGCGTGAAAGGGTGGGGGACTAATGGAAATAGTTGTACAAACAGAGAAATTAACGAAAATGTATGGGAAACAACGTGGAATTAGTGATGTTGATTTAACGATTTATAAAGGAGAAATTTTTGGTTTTATCGGTCCGAATGGGGCCGGGAAATCAACAACGATTCGGACGTTATTATCTTTGATTTATCCGACGTCAGGGGACGCGAAAATTTTTGGCTTAGATACAATTAAGGGTCATGAACAAATTTTAATGCAAGTTGGTTATCTACCATCAGAGGTATTTTACTATGATCACATGAAAGTCCGCGACTTATTGAAATATGCGGCAAGCTTTTACAAAAAAGATTGTACGAAACGTATAAACGAGTTAGCAAACCGTCTCGATTTAGATTTGAATCGTAAAATTGCCGATTTATCATTGGGGAATAAAAAGAAAGTTGGGATTATTCAAGGGTTGCTTCATGAACCGGAATTAATCATTCTCGATGAGCCAACAAGTGGGCTTGATCCGTTGATGCAAAATACGTTTTTTGAGATTATTCGCGAAGAACAACAGCGTGGAGCAACAATTTTCTTTTCTTCACATATCTTAGGTGAAGTGCAAAAATTATGTGATCGGGTAGCCATTATTAAAGAGGGAAGAATCATTAAAATTGAAACAATGGCAGATCTCGCGCAAACAACATATAAACATGTCGAACTTGAATTGTTTGAGGAAGAAGAGATTGAACTAACCAATCTAGGGGTCACTAATCTTGAAATTGACGGAACAAAAGTGAGTTTTCTTTTCAATGGAGATATTAACGCTCTGATTCAAGTACTTGTTACCCACAAGCTCAAAAATTTACAAGTGAGTGAACCGGATTTGGAAGCGATTTTCTTCCATTATTATGAATAGGAGGGGATGAACGATGAATATTTGGCGTTTTGAACTTCGACAAAGTCTGATGCGTAGCGTCATCTGGACGATTATTATTACAGGGATTGCGGGCTTGTTCTTATCAGTTTATCCAAGTTATCAAAATGGTGCGGATGAATTTCTAAAACTGTTAGAAGGCTATCCGCCACAATTGATAGCAGCATTTAATATCAATCCTGATACGATTTTCACTTACTTAGGTTTTTATGCATTCGTGTTACCATTTGTTTTTATTGCTGGAAGCATTTATGCGACGAATCTTGCTTTAACCATTATGGGACGCGAAAAAAGCATGAATGCCAGTGAATTTCTACTTGCTAAACCAGTATCACGGACAATGATTTGGTTACAAAAAATTTTAGCACTAAAAACAATCCTGATTATTCATAATGTTATTTTTACTGTCATCATGGTTGGCATCACGAGTTACTTTGATCAAACGCAAATAACAAAACCAAGTTTTTGGATGATGACACTAGCGCTATTTCTGATTGAGTTGATTTTTGCTAATCTTGGGATTCTTTTAGCTGTGCTTTTGAAAAGGCTGAAAAGTATTACGAGTTTAGCAGTTGGGATTGCAGTGAGTTTTTATGTGATTTCACTCTTGCAAGCATTATTAGAAAATGAATTGATGGCCTACCTTACACCATTCCAATATGTTAATCCACAATATATTTTAGAAAATCAACACTATGATTGCCCATTGTTGGCAATTGGTTTGGGAATTATTATTCTATCAGCACTAGTGAGCTACACTCGCTATACGAACCAAGATGTTGGATAGAGAAGGAGGAGGTAAGATGAAACTATTTTTACATGAACTTCGCATGAGTTGGAAAGTTGCCTTGTGGGTGAATATCGGAACAATCGTATTACTTATCGTTGGGGTGATTAAATATACTGGATTTGCAAGTGATCCAACTGCGAATACCAATTTGTTGGCACAATTCCCGAAAGTTGTTTTTGCCGTTTTAGGGATGGGTGATTTGGATTTAGGGACAGTGTCTGGTTTTTATGGAGTACTTTTCTTCTATGTCATTTTGATTGGTGCAGCGTATGCAACTTCGTTAGGGATTAACTGTATCGCCAGAGAAGAAAACGAGCAAACGATTGAATTTCTCTTGGTTAAACCAATTGCACGATGGCATATTTTAGCAGTAAAACTGGCAGTAGCCCTTTTTTGGATTAGCATATTTATCGTGGCAAGTGCAATAGCAACCTTGATTGGTTTGCAGCTGATTGAAGTAACACAAGATATTACTTCGCAAGTTTGGCTTGCAAGTGCGAGCTTAATACCACGATTTATCATTTACATCGGGATTGGTTTATTAACGGCAACGTTTTTAAATAAAGCTACAACTGGAGGATTGATAGGATACAGTTTTTATGCAATTAGTTGGTTGTTGAGCATATTTTATCTGATGTTTACACAACTCGCGTGGTTCCGCTTTTTGACTCCGTTTCAATTTTATCAAATTCAGGATCTCCTTCATCTTGGATGGTCGTGGTCAATGACGCTCTATAGTGTTGGGTTGATTATCACCTTGCTCACCTTTGGTTTTTGGCGCTATCAAACAACCGATGTTCGTGTGCACTAATGAAAAGTATCAAATCCAAATAAAGAAAGAGGCTTGCTGATGACAAAAAAGTCAAATTATGCTATAATGCTCAAGAAAACTCACTGCCAAGGCAGAATAGAGGTATTTAGGAGGATACATTCATGATCTCAGTAAATGATTTTAAAACAGGTATGACAATTCAATATGATGGACAAATTTTCAAAGTATTAGAATTTTTACACGTAAAACCAGGAAAAGGTGCAGCATTTGTTCGTACAAAATTACGTAACTTACGTTCAGGAGCAAATATTGATAAAACATTCAATGCTGGTGAAAAAGTTGAAAAGGCGCACATCGACTACCGTAAAATGCAATACTCATACAATGCTGGAGAGGATTTCATTTTTATGGACCAAGAGTCATATGAAATGGTTGAAATTCCACGTACGGCAATCGAGTGGGAAGCAAATTTCTTAAAAGAAAGTTTAGAAGTAAGCATCGAAATGTTCGAAGGTGAAATTATCGGGGTAACATTGCCAGATAAAATTACTTTGAAAATCGTTGAATGTGATCCTGCTGTTAAAGGAAATACAGCAACAAATGCGACAAAAAATGCGACTGTAGAAACAGGATTCGTAGTAAAAGTTCCTTTATTCATTCAAAATGAAGAAGAAATTATTGTCAGCACACAAGATGGGAAATACGCTTCACGCGCATAAACCAATTGTAAGATAAGGGGGAATTAGGATGAAAGGATATATTTTTTTCGCAGATAATAAAGATGGATACCGTGCCATTCATTCAGAAGCCATTGAAATGATGACATTAATGGCAGCATTGAGTGTAAAAGGTTGTGGTTTACACCAATTGAAAAAAGGTATTGATTTAGAAACCTTTAATCGTATTGGAAAACGTCATGTTGAAGTTGATGTTGTTGATCAATTACTCAATATTCGTTTGACAATTGATATTGTGCACGGACATGCAATTGATAAAGTAGCATATGCTGTACAAAAACAAATCAAAGAAGAACTTACACAGTCATTAGGAATGGAAATCGGTGAGATTGACATTACAGTCGAAAATATTATTTTTAACTAATATAACCTAAAGGCCCAGCAATGGGCTTTTTATTTTGAATGATAGCATGTAATTTAAGAGGAATACTTGCCTTTTTGAAAGAAAATAGATATACTGAATACGTCACAAAAGTCAGATGTTAACAAAAAAATGCAACGTCATGACGATGATAAATCCAAAACCTATGTATTTTTAGTAGATAGTACTATTTGGATTAAGAACTTGTTTTTTTACAAAATGAACATAAACTGAACTGTGTCACAAACCGTGCGTAAATTGTTAGAAGTTTATGGATGGTTTTTTATATTTAATCTCTTCTTAATAGCAGAATTCTGTATAATGAAGAAGAGATAGCGTAAAGAGAGGAACGATAATATGCGTATTGAAGGAAGAAAAAAAACAATTCAGGTATTATATCAATTAGATATTTTACGTCAAATACAAGTGAATAGTACACCCGATGAAGAGGTGACATTAGGAAGTAAAGTAATTCAAGATGAAATGAACATCATTTTAAACACAATCGCTCAAGAAAACGGCGCAGTCGACGTTGATTATATTCGTCATAGTGTCACTGGTGTTGTGAATAATCAAGCAACAATTGATTCAGCTGTATCTGAATATTTATCGGCAAAGTGGCCATTCAAACGTTTAGGGTATTTAGAACGAGCGATTTTACGCTTAGGTGCATTTGAAATTTTACATGACGAGATGAGTAATACAGTTGCTATTAATGAAGCGGTAAAATTAGCTCAAGAATTCTGCGATGATGATGCGTATAAAGTAATTAATGGCGTGCTTGATAAGTTGGCAAAGGCAAATACAGAGCAATAAAATGGAACAACAATACTTGAGTGTTTCGGCACTAAATAAGTATATTAAATTAAAATTTGACCGTGATACCCATTTACAAGTTGTCTATTTAAAAGCCGAAATTTCTAACTTTAAGCATCATTCACGTGGACATCTTTATTTTACTTTAAAAGATGAATCGGCACGTATACAAGCAGTCATGTTCAAACAACATGCCCAAAATCTTGCATGCAAACCTGAAGATGGTATGAATGTATTTATAAAGGGAAACGTGAATGTTTTTGAATCGCAAGGAAATTATCAAATTTATGTTGAAGAAATGGTTGATGCAGGAGCAGGAAACTTTGCACTCGAATTCGAAAAACTAAAACAAAAATTAGATGCTGCAGGTTATTTTGCACTTGAACGCAAACGCCAATTGCCACAATATCCGCAAGTTATTGGTATTGTGACATCACCAACTGGTGCAGCGGTGAAAGATATTTTAACAACATTACAACGTCGTGCACCATATGCACAAGTCTTTATTTTTCCAGCACTGGTTCAAGGCGAACAGGCGAAGTATTCAATTGTGCAGGCGATAGAGTCGGCGAATAATTTTCCAAATATCGACGTGCTTATTGTCGGACGTGGTGGAGGATCAATTGAAGACTTGTGGGCGTTTAATGAAGAAATTGTTGCATCAGCAATTTTAACATCAAAAATCCCAATCATTAGTGCAGTTGGTCATGAAGTTGATACAACGATTGCAGATTTTGTTGCAGATGTACGAGCAGCAACACCGACAGCAGCAGCAGAAATAGCAGCTGTACCACTGAGTGATTTGCAACAGCAACTACAGCAAACAAAGCAACGGTTAGTTCGCGAACTGCACAATCAGTACCGCTATCAAAAGCTCCGTATCGATAGAGTGCAGCAACAACGTTTTTGGCAACAACCACAGATATTGCTGCAAACGTATGAACAACGTTTTGATACAATGTATGCACGCTTTATTCAACAACGACCACTGCAACAAATTCAAGTTGAAAAACAACAGTTACAGCAACTTGAACAAAGGTTATACCAACAGATTGTTCATACGATTCAACGTAAAGCAACGTTATTTGAGTTGCAAAGACAAAAGTTACATGCATATAGTCCGTTACATGTGATGAAAAGAGGATATACGTTGACTATGGATGAACAATCAAGACGAGTTATTCGTTCAGCAACAGAAGTCGTACCGAATCAATTACTTTCGGTGAAGTTTTATGATGGAATCATTAAGTGTCATGTCAATCAAATTGAGCACAAAGGGGAATAAGTACTATGGTAAAAACACAATCTTTTGAACAATCATTACAAGCACTTGAACAAATTGTGAAACAATTAGAGCAAGGGGAAGTTGAGCTAGAACAATCAATTGCATTATTTCAAGAAGGTATGCTACTAGCACAACAATGTAATAAAAAGTTAGCAGCTGTTGAGGAACAAATGGCAACATTAGTCGATGAAAATGGACAATTAAAACCGTTTAGTTTGGAGGCTGATGAGTAGTGTTATCACAACATTTACAGCACGAATTGCAGCAATTTGAGACGTACTTACTCACAAGCATACAAAATTTAACGTACCCTGAACATCTGAAAGAATCGGTGCAATATTCACTATTAGCTGGTGGAAAGCGAATTCGACCGTTATTATCAATTGCGATTGCGAAAGCTGCCAAAATACCAAGTAGCTCAGTGTATCCATTAGCAGCAGCAATTGAGATGATTCATACGTATTCACTCATTCATGATGACTTACCAGCAATGGATGATGATGATTTACGTCGTGGAAAACCAACAAATCATATTGTATTTGATGAAGCAACAGCAATTTTAGCAGGAGATGCTTTATTGACTGAAAGTTTTCACCAAATGACATTACTGAGTGTCCCAGCCACAATTATTGTGGACTTAATTCAGTCCTTGAGCGCATGTGCTGGTGGAGGTGGTATGGTCGGTGGACAAATACTTGATATTGCTGCTGAAAACAAAACAGTAACACTTTCGGAATTACGGAACATTCATTATTTGAAAACTGGAAAAATGATTGAAATTGCTGTTGTTGGTGCAGCAAAAGTAGCACAGTTGTCGGATGAAAAAATCCAGCAGTTACAACATTACAGTGAAGCAGTAGGTGTGGCTTTCCAAATACAAGATGATATTCTTGATGTTGTAGGAACAACACAACAATTAGGGAAACCACAAGGAAGTGATTTAACTAATGGAAAAAGTACATATGTTTCATTATTGGGATTAGTCGGTGCAAAACGAGCGCTCGAGTCAGAGTATGAAAGAGCACTTCAATGTTTAATTGATACAAAAATGGAAATATCAGAGTTGTTAGAATTGACACGACTCATTTGCCAACGACAAGGATAAGAGGTGGTAATATGGCAAAAAAATATGAGTATTTACTCGATATTAGTGGACCAGAGTTTATTAAAGATTTTACAATTGATCAAATGGAGATTTTGGCAAGTGATATTCGCCAATTTTTAATTGAAACGTTATCGAAAACTGGAGGACATGTTGCGCCAAATCTTGGTGTCGTTGAATTAACGTTGGCGTTACACTATGTATTTGATTCACCAATTGATAAATTGATTTTTGATGTTGGTCATCAATGCTATATTCATAAAATATTGACTGGTCGTGCTAATCAGTTTGAACAATTACGTCAATACCAAGGGTTAAGTGGGTTCCCGCGTCTTGAAGAAAGTATTCATGATGCATTTGAAACTGGGCACAGTTCAACATCGCTATCAGCTGCGATGGGAATGGCAGTTGCTCGTGATTTGCGTGGAGAACAACACCATATTATTCCAATCATTGGAGATGGTGCTTTAACTGGTGGAATGGCATTAGAAGCACTGAATCACATTGGTGATGAGCAACGTCCGATGGTTATTGTATTGAATGATAATGAAATGTCAATTTCCAAACCAGTTGGTGCTATTAACCGCCAATTAGAAGCGATTCGTGTTAATAAAAATTATGCACAAGCGAAACAAGTGTTTCGCTCAGCACTTGAAAGTATACCGGTTGTCGGTGATTCACTAGCAACAACAGCAGAACGCGTGAAAACACGTGCTAAACGAGCAATTGTTACAAGTGAAGAATCAAATTTATTTGATGCTTTAGGTATTCTTTATTTAGGACCAATTGATGGACATAATTTTCATGATTTGATTTCGGCATTTCAGTTGGCAAAACAAGTAAATCGCCCAGTTGTTGTTCACGTTATGACTCAAAAAGGTCGAGGTTATTTACCGGCGCAAAGTGATGAACGTGGATCATGGCATGGAATAGGATCATTTGATTTAGAAACTGGCCGAAAACATCATAAGAAGGCAAATTATGATGATCGGGTTTGGAGTTGTATAGTATCACAAACACTTGAACGATTTGCCGAAAAAGATAAGCGACTTGTAGCAATTACCCCTGCAATGATTAAAGGGTCAAAATTGGAATTTTTTCAGAAAAAATTTCCTGATCAAACATACGATGTAGGAATTGCTGAACAGCATGCGGCAACGTTTGCAGGAGGATTGGCAATTTCAGGTATGAAACCTGTTTATTTTGTGTATTCAACGTTTTTACAACGTGCATATGATCAAGTCATTCATGATTTAGCTCGTCAAAAACTTGATGTTGTGATTGCAGTTGATCGTTGCGGATTTGCGACAGGTGATGGCGATACGCATCATGGTATTTATGATATAAGCTTTTTACGAGCAATTCCTGAGCTGACAATTGTTATGCCAAAAGATCAAATCGAAGCACAACATTTATTCTATAGTGTTTTATATGAATATGAAGGAAAAGGGACGATTGCCTATCGATACCCGCGTGGCTATACAACGTATACACCAATACAGCTATTTGAGCCAATTCCATATGGAAGCTGGACAATTGAACGTAACGGTAAAGATGCAACGGTTATAACATTTGGACCAATGGTAGCAAAAGCACTGGCATATGCTGCTGTATTGGCAGAATCAGGAATAGAGTTACAAGTAGTTAACGCACGGTTCATTAAACCAATGGATGAAAAGATGCTTACTCGCATACTGGCGATACAAAAACCAGTTTTCACAATAGAAGAAGGCAGTGTAGTGGGTGGATTCGGTAGTGCAGTAGCACAATGGAATAATCAATACCAGTATCAATGCCCTTTGCATATGTTTGGTATTGATGATACTTACCATGCGCAAGGAGATAGTGTGAGCTTATTTGAAGAATCTGGTCTTGGTGATGCACATATCATTGAAACAATAAAGGAAATGGTGAAATAGATGCGAAAAGAGCGAATTGATGTACTACTGGTAGAACAAGGTTTTTTCGATAGTCGTGAAAAAGCAAAACGTGCGATAATGGCGGGAATTGTTTATGCAAATACCGCAAGAATTTTAAAAGCTGGTGAGAAAGTAGCCGCTGATGTAGAAATCATGGTGAAAGGGAAAACAATTCCATATGTGAGTCGTGGCGGTTTAAAGCTCGAAAAAGCAATTCAAGTATTTGGTTTAGATTTAACTGGAAAAATTGTTCTAGACATCGGGGCTTCAACAGGTGGTTTTACTGACTGTTCATTACAAAATGGTGCAAAATTCGTGTACGCACTAGATGTTGGTACAAATCAATTAGATTGGAAGTTGCGGAATGATGAACGTGTATTATCTCTAGAGAAAACAAATTTTCGTTATGCGACACAAGAGCTCTTTGTTCATGGACAACCAGAATTTGCGACAATTGATGTTTCCTTTATTTCACTGAGCAATATTTTACCGAATTTAGCTAATATTTTAACTGCAAATGGGGAAGTAATGGCATTGATTAAGCCACAATTTGAAGCAGGTCGGGAGTTCGTTGGTAAAAAAGGAATTGTACGTGAACAGAAAGTACATCAAATGGTGTTAGAGAAAACAGTTACAATGATGAATGACACTGGATTTGCTGTACAAGCAATCGCGCACTCACCAATTACAGGTGGTGAAGGAAATATTGAATTTATTGCATATTTGCAATATGGTGTGGAACAAGCTATTGAGTATAATTATGCTGAATTAGTAAAAGAAGCACATAGTCAATTTCAATCATAGCCTGATAGGATATAAAACGTCTCGTTTGAGGCGTTTTTTCGTGTTTTTGAATCTGAATTTTTGCATAAATTTTACGTGAAATATTGTTTTAAACAATGAAAGTGGTAGAATGAAGGGGCGCTGTGACACGCATGAATTTAAGCAGAAAGAAGGCAAAAAATTGTGAATCAACACGGAAAAAAAGAAATCGTGACACTTACATCAATGGTTATTGCATTAGGGATTGTTTATGGAGATATAGGCACCTCACCACTGTATGTGATGCGTTCGATTCTAGAGGCAAATGCAGGTTTTGTCACAAAAGATCTCATATACGGTGCTGTTTCACTGGTATTTTGGACATTGACATTACAAACAACAATTAAATATGTCATATTCACGTTACGAGCAGATAATCATGGTGAAGGTGGTATATTTTCATTGTATACACTTGTACGAAAACGGGCCAAATGGTTAATTATTCCAGCCGTAGTTGGTGGAGCGGCATTATTAGCAGATGGAATGATTACACCGCCGGTAACGGTAACATCGGCGATTGAGGGCCTCGAGCTACTTTTTCCATTGACAACGCTACAAATAGTTGGGATTGTTTTAGCAATTTTAGCTGGATTATTTCTATTCCAACAATTCGGAACGAAAGTGATTGGTCGAATTTTTGGTCCATTGATGCTTGGGTGGTTTCTCATGTTGGCAGTGATTGGTGTCTTAGCTTTTAACACGCATTGGCAAATTATCGCTTCATTGAATCCATTGTATGGTATTCGTCTGCTGTTAGATAATCCTCAAAGTGTATATCTACTCGGAGCTGTTTTTTTATGTACGACTGGGGCAGAAGCACTATACTCTGATTTAGGTCATTGTGGACGCAAAAATATTCATTATACATGGTTTTTTGTCAAAGTATGTCTTGTACTCAATTACTTAGGGCAAGGGGCATGGTTATTACAGTTTGAAGGTCAGCATGTGGAGGTGAATCCATTTTTTGGGATGATGCCACAGTGGTTTTTAGTCATCGGTATCGCATTGGCAACTTTGGCAGCCATTATTGCGAGTCAAGCATTGATTTCAGGCTCTTTTACACTTGTTTCTGAAGCGATTAAACTTAATATTTTTCCAAGACTCTCTGTACATTATCCAAATGATACGAAAGGTCAAATTTATGTTCCAGCGATTAATGTGGCACTTTGGATAGGATGTAGTGTACTTGTGTTATATTTTCAAGAATCAGCTAAAATGGAAGCAGCATATGGATTAGCCATTACTGTAACAATGTTGATGACATCAATTTTACTGTATCACTTTTTGCGTCAAACAGGTTATAGATTATGGCGTGTCATACCTTTGATTGGTGCTTTCATAATTATTGAACTTGGATTTCTATTTGTGAATTTATTTAAATTTTTCCACGGTGGATTTATTACGGTTATTATTGCAGGAATTATTATTGCTTTGATGGTCGTTTGGATTCGTAGTGGAAATATTAAAAAGCAATACCAAGAATATGTTCCATTAGATAACTATACAGAACAATTTAAAGCATTAGCTAAAGAGGAAGATATTGAACGTTATGCCACGAATGTTGTATATTTAAGCGAGGCAAGTGAAATCGATGCAATTGAGACGAAAATTATGTATTCTGTTTTTAATAAACGTCCGAAGAAAGCAGATTTTTATTGGTTCGTACATATTAAAGTTACAGATGAGCCATATACAAATCACTATCGCGTTGTTTGTGTTGTACCAAATCAAGTGTATCGTGTGGAGTTTATGCTTGGATTTCGTGTTGAGCAACGTTTGAATGTGTTTCTTCGACAAGTTATTCATGAATTAGTAGCAGAGCAACAATTAGTTTGGACACCGAAAGCATATATGCTTACATTTAATAACCAACCATCGCTAGGTGATTTTCGATTTGTTTTATTACAAGAAGTACTGTCTAATGAGGGGGAACTTTCTATTTGGGATCGACGTATTTTTAAGTTGAGAACAGCAATTAAAAAAATTACTATTTCGCCTGAAAAGTGGTTCGGTATTGATACAAGTAATGTTGAAGTCGAATCGGTACCAATTACAATCGGAACAATTAGTCATATTCAACTAGAACGAATCGAATAAATAAAAACAGTACTTACAAAGTACTGTTTTTATTTATTACTAATTTTTTTGTTTATTTAACAAAAAATTAAATAATTCAATAATTATTAGTATAATAATTGAATATATTAGAATAATGCTTTATTATTGAGGTGTATAAAAAAGGAGGATTAAAAAGTGAGAAAGCGAAAAAAAATAACTGGATTCTTATCGGCGGCTTTAATTGGACAAATGATTATTCCAAGTGGAGTTGTACAAGCATTATCAAGTGAAGGTGAACAACAGTTGCAAACGATTACCATTATGCACACGAACGATATTCATGGCCGATTAGTAGCGGATTCATCATCATTAGGGGTTGCAAAATTAAAGACATTTGTCGATCAAGTACAACCAGACTTTTTATTTGATGCTGGTGATGCCTTACAAGGATTACCATTATCAAATGAATCAAAAGGTATGATGATGCTAGAAGCAATGAATGCAATTGGCTATGATGCAATGGTAGTCGGAAACCATGAATTTGATTTTGGCTATGATATCGCTAAACAATATGTGAATACAGCGGATTTTCCCGTTTTATCAACGAATATTCTAGATAAGCTGACACAAGAATCTGCATTTGAAAAAACACATATGTTTGAAGCATACGGGATTCAAATTGGTGTGATTGGTGTATCAACACCAGAAACGGCTGAAAAAACACATCCGGATAATGTTGTTGATGTAGTATTTGAAGATCCATATATAACAACGCAAATCGCAGTAGACGTATTAGAACAACAAGGCGCGGATATTATCATCGCACTCTCTCATTTGGGCCTTGACCCTTCATCAGTAGATCGCTCTGATTTGTTAGCCGAGCGTGTAACAGGACTGGATTTAATTATTGATGGACATAGTCATACAACATTATATGAACCACTCATTGTTAATCGCACACCAATTGTTCAAACAGGGGAGTATCTTAATAATGTAGGATTAGTCGAAGTAACATATGATACGAAGACAAATGCAGTTGTTGATGTCCAAGGGCACCTAGAAGCGACAAAAGATAATTTAGTACATATCCAGCAAGATGAGGAATTACAATCATTAGTAGCGCAAGCACAAGCAGATTTTGATGAACGAACAAATGTTCCTGTTTTTGAAAACACTGTATTGTTAGATGGTGTTCGAGAACATGTACGTACACGAGAAACAAATTTAGGAAACTTAATTACAGATGCTATGGCTGATTATGGACAAACAGGAGGTTTTAAAAATCGTACTGACTTTGCAGTTACTAACGGTGGGGGAATTCGTGCGAATTTAGAAATTGGAACTGTAACGCTTGGTAATATTATTACGGTTCTCCCATTTGGAAATCAGATTTCCCAAATTCCTTTGACTGGTGCGGAAATTATAGCGATGTATGAAAAATCAGTTGGAGAATATCCAGCGGCAAATGGGGGATTTTTACAATCTTCGCGTGATATTATTGTAAATTATAATGTAGCTGCAAATAAAGGAGAACGAATATTAACAATTTCTATTGCTGATGAAAATGGCCAGTACCACTTGCTTGATGAAGAACAGACATATTATGTTGCCATGCCAGATTTTCTATCTGTTGGTGGAGATGGTTATACGATGTTAGCAGGTAAGGTGCGTGAAGAAGGAGGCACTTTAGATAGTGTAGTGGCAAATTATACAAAATTAGAAACATTTATTTCTGAAACATATGCATGGTCAACCGGAAGTGAACGTTTATTAGCAACAAATTTCACACCGGATATACCAATTTTAACGTCACCAATGACAACCATTGATGTAAGTGGACAAATGATTACTTTTGGAGAAGTGAAAGTAACATTTGATGCTGAAATAATTATGAAGCAAACAGATACACAGATTGAACTGTATACATATGATATGAAAAAAATAGTGACACTTGATTTAGTAAATAAATCATTGACAATTCAGGATGCTATCACAAGTGATACATATGTTGTAGCAGGTGGATTGTTTATGTTTACACCTATGGTGCATAATACAAGGGGAGGGCAGGCTGTACAAGCTTATGAAATTGACTTAGTTACAGGAAATATTCATGTAGATGGTGTAGTTATTGGGCAGTATACTCAACCATTGTCGTTAAGCATTACACAAGAAGGTGGAGTAATGTTCAATCATCCAGATCAAACGGGATTGCCAGAAGTTGGATTAGGTCCGGATGGTGATGTCACGCCTGAGCTCAGTGCAACGCCTGAAAGTAATATATCACCAACACCAAACACAAATGAGCAAATGAATAATAATTCAGCTAGTCAAACATTGCCAGAAACCGGTATGGTTCATTCTCAACAACTCCTTGGAATAGGAATAGTTATGATTCTTAGTGGTTCAGTAATCGTGTATCGGAGAGCACGAAAAATAGCATAATAGAAATGAGTGTATAGAAAGATAATTCTATACACTTTTTTATGAATAATA
Source organism: uncultured Bacillota bacterium (assembly GCA_945956935.1). GTDB lineage: Bacteria > Bacillota_I > Bacilli_A > Culicoidibacterales > ZOR0006 > ZOR0006. The sequence continues at coordinate 57,328 of CAMFJD010000002.1, forward strand.
ATTATTTTTGGATTTACTATAATAATACTTGTGAGGGACATGCTATTTCGTGTATAGTAGAGTGAAAAGAATACGTGATGTAGGGAGGCGTATCCGACTTACCTAATGTGAGTACGGGTGAATAAATGATTGATATAGAAACAATGCAACATGTCTATGCAATGGTGATTGAAGAATTCGGAAGAGAAGATTTAATTGTAGATTTAACACCACAGTCAATGGTGGAATTGGATCGTTTGGTGGTTAAGTGGTACCAACAGCAAGGATACAGTGTGAAAACAGTTGATGATGTTTGGATTCGTGAAAATCAGCATCAAAGAGTTAAATTAGGAAAAATTATGAAATTGACGAGCTTTATTCGTGAACCGAATGGTGAAATTATTAAAATACCATTTTATACGTACCAAGAAGCAGTTCAAATACTGTATCAGCAAATAGTAGCAGGAGATGGTAAAGGGCATAACTTATTTGCGAAAGAGACAACTATTGTTCAATTGCAAGAACAGCAACTTGTTCAATTTTTTGAAATGCAAGGACATGATATTACATATTATATTTATCAAATCGACGCTATTCAGTATCCAGAAAATTACTAGACAAAAATCAGTGTTTTGGTACAATAGGAATGATAAATTGAAAGAAGGTAAGGGCTATGGGATTATTTGATGGTGTATTAGGAAATGCGAGTGCAGTAAGTGATTCGAAAATTATTCAACCATATTTACTTGATAATGAGACAATCATTCAAGCATATCGATTTATTCGAGATGAAATTATTTTGACTACACATGGAATTTATCAAGTAGATGTTCAAGGTATGAGTGGAAAAAAAGTCAGTGTAAAATTTTTTCCAAAGAGTAAAGTGAAAAGTATTTCTTTTGAGACTGCTGGTACGTTTGATATGGATGTTGATATTAAAATAGGCGTAGATGGTAATACAGAATTTGTTAATGGTGTTCCTTATGGGGCGCCAATCAGCTTTAAGGTTCCAAAAGCACAAGGACAACAAGCACAGCAAATTGTAAAATTAGTCAAAGAATATTATTTATAAAAGTCGCTCATAGAGCGGCTTTTTTTGTCGAAAAGTTTTTAATATAATAATATATTGCCAATTTGGCATATTTGTAGTATTATGAAAGTAAAGCAGAAGTAAATGTTAATATAATGAATATAAATAAGTTAAAACAGTTTATGAAGAAGGAGTCGTTAATATGTTGACACAGTTGCGAATTGATAACTTTGCTATTATTGAACATATTCAAATTGATTTTCAAAATAATATGAGTGTATTAACTGGAGAAACTGGAGCCGGAAAATCAATTATTATCGATGCAATTGCTATTTTAAATGGAGAGAGGACATCAAATGAAATTATTCGTTTTGGTGCTGACTATGCTTATATTGAAGGGGTTTTTCTTGTTGGCGAACACCACCCTGCAAGTGAATTATTACGAGAAAATGGAATTGAATATGATGAGTTTTTAATAGTTTCTCGTCGTATTGGCCAAAATGGAAAGAGTATTTGTCGTGCGAATGGAAAAGCAATAACGGTAAATACATTAAGAGCAATTGGTGCTTTATTAATTGACATTCATTCACAGCATGAAACACAATACTTACTTCAACCTAAAAATCATTTACGCTTGCTAGATCAATTTGTTGAGTTTGATGAACTGTATCAAATGTATAAAGTAGCATTTCAAGCATATACTGACATTAAAAAGAAATTTACTGTAGAGCAGCAACGTATTGTAACTGCAGAACAGCTTGATTTGTATCAGTATCAATTGACAGAACTTCAAGGAGCACAAATTCAGCCAGGAGAATTAGAACAATTAGAGCAAGAACATCGTGAATTTGCTAACGCAAATAGTATTTGTGATATTTTGACATACATGAGTAATCAATTATTGAATGACGAACAAGCAGTTATTCCCATGCTCCATCATGTGAAAAAGCAATTTGAACAATTACAACGATATAGTACCCAATATGATGGATATGTTGAGCAGTTTACCAATTTGTATTATGAATTATCAGAGCTAAGCACAGCAGTAAGCCAAGAGTATCAACAATTTGATAATCAAACTGCTCGTTTACAAGAAATTGAAGCAAGAATGAGTTTGATTTATCAGTTGCAGCGGAAATATGGACAAGATTTGAGTGCGTATGAACAATTTTTACTTGCAGAGATTGAACGGATTGAAAACTATGATGCGTATATTGGTAAATTGGGAAAACAATTGGAGGTAGCACAGCAAGAGGCAGGTCAACTTGCGAATAAAATGAGTGTATTAAGAAAAGAGCAAGCTGCTACTTTAACATTGGCAATTGAACAACAACTCACAGATTTACAAATGCCTTATGCACGCATAAATATTCTTATCGAAAAGCAGGAGTTGCAAGCAACTGGACAAGACAGAGTCGAGTTTTTACTTATGGCGAATAAAGGGGAGCTATTTCGGCCACTAGCAAAAATAGCTTCAGGTGGAGAGTTATCTCGAATTATGTTGGGTATGAAAGTTATTTTTGCTAAAAAACAGCCGATTCAAACGATGATTTTTGATGAAGTTGATACTGGAGTAAGTGGAGCAGTTGCACAAGCAATTGCACAAAAAATGGCTGAATTAGCTAAAGATATGCAAATTTTATGTATTACTCATTTACCACAGGTCGCTGCAATGAGTCAGCACCACTTATTTGTAAGTAAACATGTGACGCATACTCACGTGAAAACAGAAGTAGAAACATTAAATGTAGAAGAACGTATTGAAGCATTAGCGCAAATGTTAGCTGGTGAACATATGACACAGACAGCTCGCCAACATGCGAAGGAGTTACTAGCGATGACGCATTAAAAAAGCGCTTGAAAAAATTTCAAGCGCTTTTCGTTATTGTTGTAAGAGGGTGATAAGTGGTACAATAAGCCCAATTAAAGCTGTAAAAATAAAAATACTTGCTAGGCCGATTGCAAAATATTTTTGTGCTTTTTTTGCTTTTGATATTGCCATATAAATCCCTCCTATGTGATTATTCTTTTTATAATTATAGGAAAAAGTAGCTGAAAAGTCAATGAATGAGGAAGTGAGTGATATATATGGGGAAAATTATTTTTCATATTGATATGAACAGTTATTTTGTTGCTTGCGAATTGGCAAGCCAACCGCATTTACGAGGGTTACCCGTTGTAGTGAGTGGGCATAGTCGGAGAGGGGTAATTACAACGGCGAGTTATGAAGCACGTGCACTTGGTATTCATGCTGCTATGCCATTGCAAAAAGCGTTAAGAATATGTCCTACATTAATTGTCTTGCCTGTCAATCATCAACTTTACCGTGAATGCTCAGTAGCAATGATTAAAATTTTGAAAAAATATAGCCTTTTGGTTGAACAAGCATCAATTGATGAAGCGTATATGGATATGAGTCATCTATCTCAATGTAATCAGTCGTATGAATATGTGGCAAGAATAATTCAAGCGGATCTTCAGAGAACATTACAATTAGGTTCAAGCGTAGGCATTTCATATAATCGATTTCTCGCAAAAATGGCATCTGATATGCAAAAACCAAATGGATTGACGATTTTACGTCGTAGTGATATTGCAACGAAAATTTGGCCACTACCAATTAGTGAAATGTATGGTGTTGGACCGAAAACATCAGAGAAATTACGTGCACTTGGTATAGAAAGCATCGGTGACCTCGCACACTATAAGGAGGAACAAGCTGTGAAAGAATTACTTGGCGATAAACAAGCATCGTCGTTGCGTATGCGAGCATGCGGGAATGATTTCACACCTGTTGTTTCCTCAACAAAAGACGAACTAGATAGTATTGGGCATTCTAAAACATTACTAAATGATACACTTAATGAACACGATCTTGAAAAATTATTAATACAATTGGTGCACTTAGTTGAACAACGTCGGAAAAAGCATGGTGTTGTTGCTAAAACAATTCAAATAATGATTCGTAATCATATGTTTGAAACAATTACGCGATCAATCACACTTGATAGTTATATAAAAGGTGAGACACGAATTTTATATTATGTAACTCAATTGTTTTGGGAACACTGGGATGGAACAGCAGTACGATTATTAGGAGTGACAATTCAAAATTTGAGAAGACAGAGCACTGTTTATGAGCAATTACGTTTATTTTAAAAAACTTAAACATTGAAGTTTATCTATGTATGTGGTAGAATGTGCTATATAGAAAGAAAGAGGAGTTAGATAAAATGGAACAACGCAAACCACGCGTAGCTTTTATTTGTGTGCACAACTCGTGTCGTTCACAAATGGCAGAGGCGCTAGCTAAACATTTCGCATCAGATGTGTTTGATGCATATTCGGCAGGAACAGAGTTACGCCCTGAAATAAATCAAGATGCGGTAAGAATTATTCAAAATTTGTATCACATTGATATGAATAAAACACAGTACTCAAAATTGTTAGCAGATATTCCACCTGTTGATATTGTAATCACAATGGGATGTAATGTGAGTTGTCCCAACTTGCCAAATAAATATCGCGAGGATTGGGGATTAGATGATCCAAGTCATCAAGCAGATGACGTCTTTATTAATACTGCTCAAACAATCGAACAGAAAGTGAAAAATTTACGCCAGCGAATTATCAATGGGACAATTCACTTATAGAAACGACACACTTCTATTATGTAAGAACGAAACAACCTTGATGAGCGAAATCTGAGGTTGTTTTTTCTCTTTGTGCTTGGAAAAGTAAGGACTGAGCACTTTGGATAATGAAATAAGTAGCATCATGTATAATAAAAAAATATGAAGGAGACAAAGTAGATGTCAAAAGGAAAAGATTTAACAGTTGGAAAAGAGTTGCCAGCGTTATTACAACTTGCATTACCAATTATGTTGAGTTCGTTATTGCAAATGACGTATAATTTTGTTGATATGATTTTTGTGGGGAAATTGGGAAGCGATGCAATTGCTAGTGTTGGAACTGCCAGTTCATTTGTGAATCTCGGATATGCTATTAATGCATTAGTTGTGATCGGTGCAGGGATTAAAGTGTCACATGCCGTTGGGCAAAAAAATCAACAAGAGATAGGATTTTTCCTACATGCTGCATATAGATTTAATGCTGGACTTGCATTAGTATACGTATTGATATTACTCATTTTTGTTCGTCCATTCATTAATTTTTTTGATCTGCCAACTGTAGTGAGTCAACAAGCTATGATTTACTTAGCGCTAAGTGCTATTATGTTAATTCCAAGTTTTTTTAACATTTTATATAGTCGTTTATTTAGTAGTTTTGGTGATAGTAAAACGGCACTAATAGTGAGTACTATTGGTGTAGTAGTCAATATTGTGCTAGATCCTTTATTGATTTTCACATGTAATCTTGGAGTTGCTGGTGCGGCGATAGCTAGTATTTTAGCTAATCTATTGATGACTGCTTTATTTATTTGGTATTCGAGGCAGTGGATACCAAACGAGATGCGAGGTTTTATTCGTGTGCCTAGAAGGTATTTTCAATCGATTGCTAAACTCGGCTTTCCAATGACAACTCAACGTGTCCTGTTTACGATTATAGGTATCCTTATGGCGAAGTTAATCGCTTTATATGGAGCAGATGCTGTTGCGGCACAAAAAATTGGCTTGCAAATTGAATCATTAACTTTTATGGTCATCGGTGGCTTGAATGCGGCAACTGCAAGTTTTATTGGTCAAAACTTTGGGGCGAAAAAATGGATACGTATAAAAAATGGCTATAAAAATGCTATACGTGTTGCATTATGTTATACTGCATGTACAATGACAATTTTCTTATTTTTCCCCGAACCAATTGTACGTATTTTTGTAGATACGCCGGAAACAGTCCAGTTATCTGTTGATTATTTGCGCATCATTGGTTTAACTCAATTGTTTTCAGCAATTGAAATGGTGACTAATGGAGCATTTTCAGGATTAGGTCAAGCAAAGTATCCAGCAATTATTAGTATTAGTTTTACAGCCATGCGTGTACCAATTGCACTTGCATTGATGCCATTTATAGGTTTGAATGGTGTTTGGTGGAGTTTAGCCATCAGTAGTGCGCTAAAAGGAATTATTGCATACATCGTATTTAAGCAGAAAGGTATGAAAAAGTATGAAGCAAATTTTAAAACAATGTAGTCCATATGAATTAAGTCAAGGGAATTTTGGCCTTGAACGAGAAGCGCTGCGTGTGAATCGTAATGGTGAAATTGCGCATACGGATCATCCGAGCGTTTTTGGTGATAAATTATCTCATCCTTATATTACAACTGATTTTGCTGAAAGTCAGGTGGAACTTATCACGCCAACTTTCTCAACACCAGCAAAAGCACATGAGTTTTTAACAGCATTATACGATATTGTGGCACTTGAACTAGGAGATGAACTTTTATGGCCACAGTCAATGCCAGCAATTGTCGATGAAACAAAAATTACGGTGGCAACGTATGGTCCAGATGGTGAAAGTGCGCGACTTTATCGTGAGCATTTGGCGAAGCGTTATGGTGTGAAAAAACAACTGATTTCGGGAATTCATTTTAATTTTTCATTTGCTGATGAACTATTGCGAAAATGGTATCAATTTAGTGATCATTCGTTAACGTATAGTGATTTTTGTAATCAAGTATATTTAAAGCTTGTTCGACAATATTTACGTTATCGATGGTTACTTGTCTATATTTTTGGTGCAACATCAACAGTTCATGAAAGTTATTGTTTAGAATGTGAAAAAGAATCACATTCTGTATCATTGAGAAATAGTAAATGTGGGTATCAAAATGATGAACCATTATATGCTAATTATGATTCAGTTACTGAATATGTTGCAAGTGTTGAACAATTTATTAGTGATGAAAAAATTATTTCCTCGAAAGAATTTTATAATCAAATTCGTTTAAAGGCGAAAGATGCAAATGACCCACTTGCATCACTACTAACAGATGGTATTCAGTATGTTGAGATGCGCACAATTGACATTAATCCATTTGAAAAAGCGGGTGTTGCTAAAGTTGATTTAGAGTTTTTACAATTTTTTTCTCTGTTTTTATTGACGCAACCGGATAATATGATAACTGATTGGCAAGAAGAAGCACAGCATAACTATGAAATGACAGCACGATTAGGAAGAATTGAAGACCTTGAATTATTGCGGGATGGAAACCATGTCTATTTGCAGGCATGGGGCATTGAATTGTTAGATGAGATGCAACAATTGAATAAAGAGTTAGCTTTACCATTCCAAGAAGTGTTACGTCATGTGAAACAACGATTCGAAATACCAGAACAAACCTATGCAGGAAGAATTGCAAAACTCGTTGACGAATACGGTTATGTTGATGCACATTTGTTACTTGCAAAAACGTATGTTCAACAGGCGAAGAATCAAGCATATCGACTACAAGGGTTTGAACATTTAGAGTTATCAACACAAATTTTATTACGTGATGCGATTAAATACGGTGTGCAAGTTGAGGTGCTCGATGAAACTGATAATTTTATTGCCTTATCAAAAAATGGACGAACAGAGTATATTCAACAAGCGACAAAAACATCATTAGACAGTTATAGTAGCGTACTTGTGATGGAAAATAAAGTTGTGACAAAAAAGATATTGCAACGTGCGAATATTCCAGTACCGTATGGTCAAGTTTTCCAGAACATTTCCCAAGCTCAAAGTGCATATGAACAATTTGGAAAAGATGGCTTCGTTGTAAAACCAAAATCGACAAATTTTGGTCTAGGGATTTCAATTTTCACGCAAGGTGGTAGTTTAGCAGATTATACAAAGGCACTTGAAATTGCATTTGCACATGATCATGATGTCATTGTTGAAAACTTTATCGTTGGAAAAGAGTATCGTTTTTTAATTATTAATCGTGAAGTTGTTGGAGTGTTACATCGTGTACCAGCGAATGTTATTGGAGATGGTGAACGAACAATTCGAGAATTAGTAGCTATCAAAAATTTAGATCCACTTCGTGGAGTTGGCTATAAAACGCCGTTAGAAAAAATTAAATTAGATGAGAGTGCAAGACTTTTTTTAGCACAACATCAACTGAATTTTGATAGTATTCCAGAAAAAGATAGCGTGATATATTTGCGAGAAAATTCAAATATCAGTACCGGTGGCGATAGTGTGGATTATACATCGTTTATTCATCCAAGTTATTTTGAGATTGCTCAAAGAGCAGCTGAAGCAGTCGATGTGAATATTTGTGGAGTAGATATGATGATTGAAGATATTCAAAATTTTCATAATTCAAGTATGTATGCTATTATCGAATTGAATTTCAATCCGGCTATACACATTCATTGCTTTCCTTATAAAGGTGAAAATCGACAAGTGGGTGAAAAGATACTGCAGGCACTTGGATTTCTTTCATAATCTAAACGATGAAGATATACATTGACAAGTGACTAACACTATTAATTAAGGAGTGTTAAGTCACTTTTTTTGTTATATATACTGTATATTGACTACTTGCTTGATTGTGAATCAAATTGTACAATAAAGAAGAAAGAAGGGAAAAATATGAAGCACTTAATAGAACAAAAAAAAACGTCAAGAAAGTATTTTTCGGGACGAGTTGTGAATGTGTACCAAGATACAGTAGTATTGCCGAATGGTAATACAGCAACTCGTGATGTCGTTCGACATCCAGGAGGTGTATGTGTGCTAGCAATTACCCCAGAGAAGAAAATTGTTTTAGTACGACAGTATCGTTATCCGTTAGGACAACTCACATTGGAAATTCCAGCAGGAAAGCTTGACTCAACCGATATAGATCCAATGCAGGCAGCATTACGAGAATTAGCAGAAGAAACACCGTATACAGCGCAAACGTTAGAATGGCTGTATTCATTTTACCCCACACCTGGTTTTTGTGATGAGAAATTGCATATGTATATTGCACGTGACATTTATCTCAACAGTGAATTAACACCAGATGATGATGAGTTCCTCGATGTTGAATACTATAGTGTCGAAGAAGTTCAAACGATGATTGCAAGTGGTGAAATTACAGATGGAAAAACAATTATGGCAATACAGTCATACATGTTATCACAGGATTGCTAAATATGAGTGATTACACAAAGCTTTATGCCACCTCATTATGGGAACCAGTTGAACTTTTTTTAACGTATAACACAATAGAAAAAGGGTTAAGTAAACAAACAATTGCAAGTTATCGGCAAAATTTACGTCAATATGTCATTTCATTATATCAACAGCAGATAACAAGTTGGCCAGATGTAACAATTACACATATTTATGTTTTACTTGATGAGCAAATGCAAGCAGGGAAAGCAAAACGTACAATGGCTCAAATGATGACGACATTGAGATTGTTCCATAAATTTCTTTTTTTAGAGCAAATTGTTGAAATTAATATAGCGCAACAATTGGAATTACCAAAAGTTTCTAAGCATTTACCGGTACACTTAACTTGGAGTGAAGTTGAACGATTATTGGCAGTTGATATCACAGAAAAGAATGCTCCAATTGACTTTCGGAATCTTGTTATGTTAGAGGTTATGTATGGTACAGGAATGCGAGTATCAGAGCTGTTGGCATTAAAATGGGAAGATATTAATATGTTAATGGGTTTTATTCGTTGTATTGGAAAGGGAGATAAAGAGCGATTGTTACCAATAAATACATATACAATAGGATTAATTGACGAATATCAGACGTATGCATATCCCCAATTGAATAAAAAGCAAAGTGCATATGTATTTGTGAGTCGACGTGGAGATGTTTTAACACGACAAGCTTTTTGGAAAATTTTAAAGCAATTGGCAAAAGAAGCAGGTATTACGAAGACGATTTCACCACATACATTACGACACTCGTTTGCAACGCACTTACTTGAAAATGGAGCAGATTTACGAAGTGTTCAAGCTTTGTTAGGACATACTGATATTTCGACAACACAAATTTATACTCATATTACAAATCATCGATTACAAGAAATGTATACAAAACATCACCCGCGAGCATAAGTAGGTGGTGTTTTTTGATAGCGGTGTTACTTTTATGTGCGAAATCGAGTTGTAAAACCAAAAGGAGTTTAATTATCGATTAAAAAAAGTCGAAAACGTTGGAAAATTCAAGTGTGACTAGTCATCAATATAAGAAAACATGGTATAATAGATATACATTTTTTTAGAGGTGAGAGCAATGAAGAAGTTCAAACGCGCATTTATTATTGTTTTAGATTCAGCAGGAATTGGTGAATTACCAGATGCAGCACAATATGGAGATATTGGAGCGAATACAATTGGTAATATTGCTAAAGCGAAAGGTGGTTTACATTTACCGACGCTTGCATCATTAGGATTAGGAAATATTGCTCCAATTGAAGGGGTGCCAACGCAGGATGCTGTTCAGGCATATTATACAAAAATGGCTGAATTATCAGTTGGAAAAGACACAATGACAGGTCATTGGGAGTTTATGGGGTTACATATTACACAACCGTTCCAGGTATTTACCGACACAGGATTTCCACAAGAACTGCTTGATGAATTAAGTGCCCAAACAGGGTATGAATTTATCGGTAATTATTCAGCAAGCGGAACAGAAATCTTAGATGATCTCGGTGAAGAACATATGGCGACAAAAAAATTGATCGTCTATACGTCAGCTGATTCAGTATTACAAATTGCTGCACACGAAGAAATTGTACCAATTGAGGAATTGTGGCGTATTTGTGAAATCGCACGTAAAATTACGTTGAAAGAAGAATGGAAAGTGGGGCGTATTATTGCACGTCCGTTTATTGGAACTGGAAAAGGCAGCTTCCAACGCACACCAAATCGTCATGATTATGCATTGAAACCATTCGACAAAACTGTGATGAATTACTTAGATGAAAGTGGTTATGATGTTATTTCTTTAGGTAAAATTGCTGATATTTATGATAATGAAGGAGTAACACGAGCAATTAAAACAAAATCAAATGACGATGGAATGGCAAAAATTGTTGAGATTGCAAAAGAAGAATTCAATGGATTAGCCTATTTAAATCTTGTTGATTTCGATGCTGTGTATGGACATCGTCGTAACCCAATTGGGTATGGCGATGCATTAGAAACATTTGACCGACAATTACCGGATTTACTAACGGAATTAACAGACGAAGATATTCTATTTATTACTGCTGATCATGGAAATGATCCAACAGCACCAGGAAGTGACCATACACGTGAATACGTACCATTAATTATTTATAGCAAAGCATTTGAAAATCCAACTGCATTGCCAGTGCGTGAATCATTTGCTGATCTTGGTGCAACAGTTGCAACGTTATTTGATGTGCAGAGCCCAGCAATTGGAACGACTTTTGCCAATGAACTTGAATAATTCTCAAAATCTAGTATGATTAAGGAAGTGCAGTTAACGCAAGAACTTAAACGAGGTGTATCTACTTATGAAAGAAATTGATTTAAAAATCAATGGTGAAATTAAGCGTTTGACAAATCGAACTTTTAAGTTTGATGAACGAATTGGTGAAGGCTGGTTTTCGGCTGTTTATTTTTTGAAAACACAAAAAATTGTAGAACAATTTAAAGCAGATAATATTGTGACAATGCAATTTTTTCAACGTCGAAATGCGATTTTATGTGGAATCGATGAAGCAATTGCCCTTATTCATACTTTTGCTAAAAATCCAGAAGAATTAGAGATTCATGCATTACATGATGGTGATCAGATTTCACCATTTGAAACTGTTATGACAATTACTGGTCCATATCAATATTTTGGATATTTAGAAGGACTTATTGATGGGATTTTAGCCCGTCGTTCCTCTGTTGCAACACATGTTTATGAAGTAGTTAAGTCGGCAGGTAATAAAGACGTGATTTTTATGGGAGATCGTGATGATCATTACCAACAACAAGCAGGTGATGGTTATGCGGCGTATATTGGTGGCATGACAGCCCAAGCAACCCATGCTATGAATGAGTGGTGGGGGAAACAAGGAATGGGAACAATGCCTCATGCTTTAATTCAAATTTTTGATGGTGATATCGTAGCCGCTTGTCATGCATATCGTGCAACGTTTCCAGAAGATAATTTAGTTGCATTAGTTGATTATAATAATGATGTTATTGCGGATACATTAAAGGTTGCGAATGAGTTTGGGAAAGACTTATATGGCGTACGTATTGATACATCAGCAACGATGATTGATAAATATTTTATGCGGCATCCAGAAGTACTTGGTACGTTTGATCCTCGTGGTGTCAATCCTGAATTAGTTTTTGCATTGCGAAAAGCATTAGATGATGCTGGACATCAACATGTGAAAATTATTGCAAGTGGTGGGCTGACAACTTCAAAAATTCGTCGTTTCGAAGAGCAACGAACACCAGTTGATACATATGGTGTTGGTTCTAGTTTATTGAAAGTCAATATTGGCTTCACGGGTGATAATGTCTCACTAAATGGTGAAGCACAGGCAAAGGCTGGTCGTGTGTATCGACCAAATCCACGACTTGAGCATGTTGAATACGCGAAAGGAGAATAAGTGATGGATTTACAAGCATATATTGATTATTTAGTATCATGGTTGCAAGAAACTGTTACAAGAACAGGTGCAAAAGGATTGATTGTTGGTGTAAGTGGTGGAATTGATTCTGCTTTAGTAGCACATTTGATTAAGCGTGCGTGTCCAACGGCTTCATTAGGTGTTATTCTACCTTGCAACAGTAATCCACAAGATAAAGCGGACGCATTAGCAGTCATTGAGAGTGCACAACTTGACTTTGTTGAAGTTGATTTATCTGCAACACGAGATACGTTACTTACAACATTATCTACGGTTACACCGACAGATACATCGAATTGGAATCTTGTTGATGGAAATATGCGTGCGCGATTACGTATGACGACGTTATATGCGTTAGCTCAAAACAATGGTTATCTTGTTGTAGGAACAGATAATGCTGCTGAATGGCACACTGGATACTTTACCAAATTTGGTGATGGTGGAGTTGATCTTGTACCACTTGTACACTTAACAAAAGGACAGGTACGAGAAGCAGCAAGCCTTGTTGGTGTTCCTGAACAAGTCATTACGAAAGCACCGACAGCGGGATTATGGGAAGGTCAAACGGATGAAAATGAAATGGGTACAACCTATGATATGATTGATGCATATTTACTAGGCCAAACAATCCCAGATCGTGATCGTGAAATTATCGAACGTTTGCATGCTGTATCGGCACATAAACGAACAACTGCTGCAGCTCCAGCAAATATGATAGGTGAAGATAAATAAACCAATACAAGTGATAACACTGTTTCTCCTGGCTACCTTTGTCAAGAAAGGATGAATAGAAACGTTATCACTTTTTCACTTGTGTATTGATTGGATAAATTTCAATAAAATTGATTGGCATATGTTCGTTTATACCATTTTTTGTTATAATAAAGCGATAGAAAAGAGTGAGAATTATGTACGCATCGATAGAAGGTGTGGTTAGTCATGTATTACCTGATCGCATCATAATGAAAAATAATGGGATTGGGTATAATATCATGACACCGTATCCGTATGATTTTAATACTGAGACAATAATAGAATTGTTTTTATATACATATGTAAGAGAAGATCAATTTCTTCTATATGGGTTTAAAACATTAGCTGAAAAGGATTTATTTGTTCGCTGTTTACAAGTAAAAGGAATTGGACCAAAAGCTGCAACTGCAATTCTAGGGTCAACAACAGTCAATCAATTTGCAACTGCCGTAACAATGAATGATGTCGCCTTTTTTAAGAAAATACCTGGAATTGGTCCAAAATCAGCACAGCAAATTATTTTGGATTTACAAGGTAAACTTGATGGTATTGAAACAACTCAGTCACAAAATATGGAGTTGGAAGAAGCAATGGAAGCATTATTAGCACTTGGCTATTCGTCAAAAGAAACGGAAAAAGTAAAAAAAGCATTAATAGATGAATCTTCAACAGTAGAAATGTACATAAAAAAAGGATTGCAACTTTTATTAAAATAGAAAGGAGTGTGAAGTATGGAAGAACGGCTTGTTGATCAACAACTACAAAGTGATGATCAAGAATTGAGTCTGCGTCCAATGCGATTGAGTCAATATATTGGCCAAGAAAAAGTAAAATCAAATATTCAGATTTTTATTGAAGCAGCTAAATTACGTGAGGAAGCATTAGACCATATTTTGCTATATGGTCCACCAGGGTTAGGTAAAACAACACTTTCAACAATTATTGCTCATGAACTTGGCGTCAATATCAGATATACAAGTGGACCAACACTTGAACGAAGTGGTGATTTAGCAGCTATTTTATCTGCATTAGAACCAGGTGATGTGTTATTTATTGATGAAATTCATCGAATGCCGCGTACAATTGAGGAAATATTATATCCAGCAATGGAAGATTATTGCCTTGATATTATCGTTGGAAAAGATGCATCCGCACGCAATGTTCGGATTGATTTACCGCCATTCACACTTGTTGGTGCAACAACTCGTGCTGGAGATTTATCGGCACCTTTACGCGATCGATTTGGGGTTATGTCAAGGCTTGAATACTATACGGTTGAAGAATTAACAATGATTGTTGAGCGAACGGCTGTGATTTTTGATATGAGTGTCGATTCACAGGCAGCAGTAGAAATTGCACGGCGTTCTAGAGGGACACCACGAATTGCTAATCGTATTTTCCGGCGTGTCAGAGACTTTGCACAAGTTTTCGGAAGTGATAGTGTGACGTTGGCAATTGCACAAGAAGCATTGGAGCGATTAGAGATTGATGCGTATGGGCTTGATCATGTTGACCATAAATTATTACTCGGTATGATTGAGCGCTTTCGTGGTGGACCAGTTGGTTTAGAAGCGCTAGCAGCGTCGATTGCAGAAGAAGCCCAAACAATAGAAGATGTGTATGAGCCATTTTTATTGCAAGAAGGATTTATCCAACGGACACCACGTGGGCGTGTCGTGACAGAAAAGGCGTATGAACATTTAGGATTAATAATTCCTGAACATATGAAAGAATAGAAAGTAGGTATAAACTTATGCGTGTTGAAGATTTTGATTTTGTGTTACCGGAGCATTTAATCGCCCAAACACCATTAGCACAGCGATCAAGTTCAAAATTGATGATTGTAAATAAAACTAATCAAACAATTGTACATGACGTGTTTAGTCATTTAATTGATTACTTACGAGCTGGTGATTGTCTTGTATTGAATGATTCGAAGGTTATTCCTGCAAGATTACATGGTGTGAAAGATCAAACCGGTGGTCATGTAGAATTGTTATTACTAAAAGAAACTCAGGTTAATCATTGGGAGGCACTTGTGAAACCAGCAAAGCGTGTTAAAATTGGTACGCGTATAGTTTTTGGAGCAGGAGAACTCATTGCTGAATGTACACAAGTACTTGCAGATGGTGGACGCGAGTTCAAAATGGTATATGAAGGGATTTTTTATGAAGTACTTGACCAATTAGGGACTATGCCACTGCCCCCATATATTACTGAGCAACTAGAAGATCGTGATCGCTATCAGACAGTGTATGCGAAACATCAAGGTTCAGCAGCTGCACCAACTGCCGGATTACATTTTACACCAGAGTTATTAACAGCATTACAAGCAAAAGGTGTACAAATTGTCACTGTGACATTACATGTTGGGCTTGGAACTTTTCGACCAGTTGCCGTCGATACAATTGACGAACATACGATGCATTCAGAATATTATGAAATGAGTGCTGAAACAGCTACAATATTAAACGAAGCGAAAGCGAACAAACGGCGTATCATTACAGTTGGAACAACATCAACAAGGACGTTAGAATCAATTATGAATTTGTATGGCACATTTAAAGCATGTAGTGGTTGGACAGATATTTTCATCTATCCAGGATATACATTCAAAGCAATTGATGGTTTAGTGACAAATTTTCATTTGCCAAAATCAACACTCATTATGTTAATTAGTGCTTTTGCAAATCAGCAGTTGATTATGGATGCATATTATGAAGCAATTGAGAATGAGTATCGCTTTTTTAGTTTTGGGGACTCAATGTTTATTTATTAGACCATGAGTGGCTGAAATTGGTGCTTTAATTGAAATCAACCATCGGTATAAAAAGTAAGCATAGTATAGAAATTAAAATTTTATTTGATATATAAAGGAGACAATATAGATGTCAGCAATTCGTTATGAACTGATCCATACGTGTAAGCAAACTGGAGCACGTTATGGGAAATTACATACGCCACATGGAACGTATGAAACACCAATGTTTATGCCAGTAGGAACTCTTGCAACAGTTAAAACATTATCACCAGAAGATTTAAAGGAAATGGGAGCAGGCATTATTTTATCGAATACCTACCATCTTTGGCTACGCCCAGGTGATGACTTAGTAAAAGAAGCAGGTGGCTTACATAAATTTATGAATTGGGACCAAGGGATTTTAACAGATTCAGGTGGCTTTCAAGTATTTAGTTTAAGTAAATTTAGACGAATTGAAGAAGAAGGTGTGTATTTCCGTAATCATATTAATGGGGATAAATTATTTTTGTCACCTGAAAAAGCAATTCAAATAGAAAACAACCTTGGAGCAGATATTATTATGTCATTTGACGAGTGTCCGCCAATTCCAGCGACACATGAATACGTTAAAGATTCAATTGAACGTACATCACGTTGGGCAGAACGTGGTTTAGAAGCACATGCTAATCCAGATAAACAAGCATTATTTGGAATTGTTCAAGGTGGAGAATACCTTGACTTACGTGAACAAAGTGCAAAAGATTTAATGTCATTAGATTTCCCAGGATATTCAATTGGTGGATTATCAGTAGGTGAGCCAAAAGAAACAATGTATAACGTATTAGCACATTTAAATCCGATTTTACCAACAAATAAACCACGGTATTTAATGGGAGTAGGATCACCAGATGCATTAATTATGGGTTCGATTTTAGGAGTCGATATGTTTGACTGTGTGTTAGGAACACGAATTGCTCGTAATGGAACGGTAATGACTTCAAATGGTCGTGTAGTAATTAAGAATGCAAAATATGCACGTGATTTTGGTCCGTTAGATGAAAATTGTGATTGCTACGCATGTAAAAACTATTCACGAGCATATATTCGTCATCTTGTAAAATGTGAAGAAACATTTGGTATTCGTTTAACGAGCTATCATAATACATACTTCTTGTTAAATTTAATGAAACAAGTACGTGAAGCAATCAAAAATGACCGTTTAGGTGATTTTAAAGAAGAATTTTTCGCGAAATATGGATTAAATGATGCAAATTCACGTGGATTCTAGTATAATCAAACATGTAAATAACAACTAGGAGGTTCAGCATGGAACAAATTTTTGCAATTGTTACGACAATTTTTCCGTTAATTTTATTATTTGTCTTAATGTATTTTATGGTTATTCGTCCTCAAAAGAAAGAGCAATCAAAGCACAAAGCTTTATTAGCTAACTTGAAAAAGGGTGACAAAGTTGTCATGACATCTGGTATTTATGGAACAATTGAAAGCATTGATGAAACAACAGTCAATGTTTCTGTAGGTAGTGGAATGGGAATTACTTTTGATAAATTAGCAGTTATGCAAGTGCGTGATCAAGCATAATACGTACAATCAAGCGAGAGGCAAAAGTGCCAATGCAGCAAAAAGCTAAGCCGGTTGTGCTTAGCTTTTTATCATAAAGGAGAGTTTTTATGAAGAAAATTGCAATTTTAACGGATACAACAGGAATAATTGATGCTGATGTGAGCAAACATACTGATGTGTATTATATTCCGTTAAATCTCATTTTTGGTGAACAATCATTCCAAGAGTACTATGAATTGACATCAACAGATTTTTATAAAAAATGTCTAACCGACAACAATCATCCAAAATCAAGTCAACCAGCTGTTGGTTTAATTGAGGATAAAATGGTTCAGTTATTAACAGAATATGAATATATCATTTGTCCAGTTTTATCGAGTGAATTGAGTGGAACATATCAATCATTTGTCCATTTAGCTCAAGAACTTGCACCAGAACGCATATTTGTTATCGACACACGATCACTGACTGCAGGTCTTTGGTTCTTCGTTAATAGGGCGCAACAGTTGATTACTAGCAACACACCAATCTTAGAAATTGTAACAGAACTAGAAGCGATGATTCCTTATGTTGAAGTAATGGTTGCAGTTAAAGAGCTGGATTTTATCCGTAAGGGTGGTCGAATTTCACATGCAACAGCTTTTTTAGGTAATATGTTACAAATTAAACCTGTTTTATACTTTGTAGCTGGTAAAGTAGAAGTACTTGAAAAAGTACGTACAAGTAAGAAAGCAGCTTTAACAATGATGCAACGTTTTTATGATCAGACAACAGTTGATTTTGATGGAATTGTTTTTGTCGGTGATACGAATAATCCAGAATTAACACAATTTATTATTGAACACATTCGTATAAACCGTCCAACTGCTAAAATCAAAACACTAATTATTTCAGCAGTTATTGGTGTTCATGGTGGACCAGGTGCAGTAGGAATGAGTTGGATAAAACCACACTAAAAAAACATCAGTAATACATCTGTATTACTGATGTTTTTTTATCTATCTAATTTGCGTTGTTTGATGAATATTATGAGAACAATGGCTGTAATAATTAAAAGTATTATAAGGACAATTTGTGCGTATAATCCTACTGATTCAGCTACAATATTCCATGCATTGCCCATGAACGCACCTAATCCAATAAGAGCAGTGTTCCAAATTATGCTGCCTACTGTTGTATAAAAGATGAAGGGAAGTAGTTTCATTTGTGTAACACCAGCAGGAATAGAAATGAGACTACGAATGATTGGTATGAATCGTCCGAAAAATACAGCTTTGTTACCAATTTTTTCAAACCACAAAACGGAACGTGTGACATCGGTCGAACGAAAGCCGAGTGAGGTGAAAAATTTATTTTCAAAAAGTATTTCTAGTTTATTTTGCCGGAAATAGTAACCAATTGTGTAGAGGAGTAGAGCACCTAATAGTGAACCACAGGTAGCAACAAGAATCATAATTGGAATTGTTAGTTCAGTATAGGTAGTGAGGAACCCTCCAAAAGTCAAAATAATTTCAGAAGGAATGGGTGGGAAAATATTTTCAATTGTAATAAGAATAAAAACACCAAAATAACCAAAAGTTTCAATCATATGTAAAATAAAAGTTTCCATGTGTAACCCGCCTATGTTTATAATATACGTATGTTTTAATCATAGATACAGTATAACGGAGTGATTAAAACATTGTCAATAACAATAAAAATTAGAAGCGAAAGGTGTTTTTTATAGATAATTTAAGTTTTTTTTTGAAAAAAAATTGATATATTTAGAGTGAAAGGAGTGATGGAAATGATTATTACTACTGGCGGAACTGTAGAAGGATATGAAATTACTGAATATAAAGGAATTCAATTTGGTGAAGTTATTAGCGGAGTTAATATGTTCAAAGATATCGGAGCTGGTTTTCGTGATATTTTTGGTGGGCGTTCACAAGGATATGAAAATGAATTAACGCACGCAAGAGAAGAGGCATTGAGAGAATTACAAGAACGTTCAGCAGCGCTTGGGGCGAATGCAGTTATTGGTGTGAAAATGGATTATGAAACAGTAGGACAAGGTGGAAGTATGTTGATGGTAACGGCCTCTGGTACAGCTGTTGTCATTAAAAAGGTTGGATAATAATCGAACTGCTTAACATAAAAAATAAAAATGATTATCTTTCTAATGATAGGAGATAATCATTTTTATTTTTCAGAGAATAGACTAGAATGGTTTACATATTTTTTGTTAGCTGTAAGGAATGTTAATTTTTTAACGATGTGGTAGCAGATAACTTGGCAAAGTAGGAAAAAGTGCGTATAATGAAGTGAAGGAAAAGAAGGTGAACTGCGATGAATCAAGCGCAATATTTTAAAGCATTAAGTGAGCCAATTCGTTTACAATTAATTGAATATATTGCAAATGGTCAAAATTGTATTTGTCACTTGCAGTGTCAATTCGAAGTTTCACAGCCAACACTATCGCATCATATGAAAATTTTAGTCGATGCAGGTGTGGTCAATGCAGAAAAGATAGGAAAAAATGTGTATTATACGATTGCACAATCACAACTAACAGAAACAATCGCGTATTTAACACAGCTAGGGAGTCGTGATGTCGAAGTTCGTGATTGTGAGCCATGTGAAGAATAATAAAAAATTTTGAAAACTGCCTTTATTTTTTAGGCAGTTTTTTGTTAAATTGTTAAAATACGATGATACATGACAGGTGTGAAATAGGTGTGATACAATAAACATATATGTGAAAATGGAGGGAAAACGTATGGATATGAAACAAAGAATTCATGAACAGGTTGTACAAATACAACCAGAATTGATTGGATCAATTCAACATTTTATTGCAATTCCAAGTGTATTAGAGGAACCTACACCTCATGCACCATTTGGTCAACCAATTGCGACAGCATTAGCACAAATGCTCGACCTATGTGAATCATTTGGTATGAGAACAGTAAATGTTGATGGTTATTATGGCTACGCTGAATATGGTGAAGGTGAAGAACTTATTGGTATTTTAGGTCATTTAGATGTTGTACCAGTGGGTGAATTGACAGAGTGGGAAACAAATCCATTTGAAGGGGTCATTCGTGATGGGAAATTAATTGGTCGGGGAAGTCAAGATGATAAAGGGCCAACACTTGCGGCGTTGTATGCCCTACAAGCTTTACGTGCGAGTGGTATAGTGTTTAACAAACGAATTCGATTTATTTTTGGAACGGATGAAGAATCATTATGGCGCGACATTGCGAAATATCATGAAAATAATGAAGAAATACCTAAATATGGGTTTACTCCAGATGCAAGCTTTCCGTTAATCCATGCTGAGAAAGGATTATTGCAAGCAACTATAAAGGTAAAAGAATCAGGCGTACCATTCCAATTTGAATCTGGAGAAGCAATGAATTCTGTACCAGCACGTGCAACGTATATAGGAAGCAAAGTCGAGTCAATAGGGGAGACGCTCACGAATATGAACCTTGCTTATAGTCTTGACGGAAACAAAATGAGTGTTTACGGAAAAAGTCGACATGCACAAGTAGCAGATAAAGGAACAAATCCAGCATTACAATTATTACAGGCATTGAAAGTAAATGGGATTACGAGTAAAACAGTGGATTTTCTAGTTGATGGACTTGGTGATGATGCGAATGGCCGTAACATTATACCTAATTGTTACGATGATGTATCTGGAAAACTCACAGTCAATGTTGGAAAAGTTTCAATTAATGAAACAGAACAAGTGATTGGCCTAGATATTCGTATTCCAGTCACATATGATAAATTAGAGATTGTTGAACCGCTTCAAGTGCTAGCAGCAAAATATGGCATGGTATACGAAGAGTATGATTGGCTGGCACCAGTGTATGTACCAGAAGATCATTTTTTAGTGAAAACACTTATGGATGTTTATTCAAATATTACTGGAGATACAACACATCCACTAACTTCTGGTGGTGCAACATATGCACGTGCACTCGATAATTGTGTAGCATTTGGTATGGTTTTTCCTACTAGTGAAAAGACGGAACATCAACCGAATGAGTATATTTTATTGGCTGATTTAGAAAAAGCTACATACATTTATGCTTGTGCGATAGCAGCATTATTATCAACAGATAGTGATGTAGATCTATAGAATTCTTGAGAACCAATGAAACAACTAAACAAATACCAGCGATTATTGGTTATAGTTAGCTGTTTAATAGGTAGTGTAGCACTAGTGTACGCTATTAATCGTGATAGATTTATCAGTGGTCGTATTTTATCATGTAAACAAACAGAAACAAGTGCAACAATTATTGTTCAGTCGGATAATCCAAAACAACAGAAATATTCTTTAGCAAGCATTGGAATTGATATATCTACACAGATTTGGAAATTTGGTATGAAACAAGAAATAGTTGATTTAGAAGTTGGACAGTGGGTTACGGTCTATTTTGTTGGACCAGTGGCTGAATCGTTTCCAGTTCAAACAAACGCAAAATATATCGAAATTAATAAAGATAGGTAAAAGCAGTTCATTTAACGAACTGCTTTTTACTTTATATCATCAAAAATATGATGGAGAATAGGTTGTTGAGCATGTGCAGAAGAATGCTGTACCAAAGGTTAGTGGTTTTCTCATATGTAAAAGTAAGCAATAAGCCAATGATAACGTATGGAGTGATTGTAAATAAAGAAATATCTGTTTTTGTATGAATGAGCGCAAATGTACTAATAGAAACGAGGTAAAAGAACCAGATCGGTAAATGGTATGTGGTACATAATTTTTGAAGACAAAAACGGAAAATACATTCTTCAACAAGAGGAGCAATTAAGAGAATAAGCATCGAAGTGATAAATGGGTATATACTAAATAAAGCGTTTATTCGGAGTTGATTTTGTCCAGGAGATAGTGGCAGAAGTGTGAGAATAAGAAAGCCACTGATTTGAAAAAAAAAGAAAATACAGGCGATAATTAAAAATGTATGATTATGGATTGAGACCTGTTTGAATCGAGCCAGAAACGGTCGAATGTCATGGAAGTATATAACAAATAGAATCAAGAGCATAAGGATGTAGAGGAGTATATTGATAAATAAATTTACTTGAGTGTGGATTGTTTGAATAACAGGGGTGTTGGAATTTTCGATAGCAACAATTAAAAGGTGCGATTGTTTTGGAAAAAGTATCCAAAATAGTTGATCAGATATATCAACAAAATAATCATTTTTGAAGAGAAAAATTATACTGTAACAAAAAAGTGTTAGTAAAAATTTATATGATGCAATGAATTGAGCAGCTTTTGTCATTGTATTTCCTCGATTCAATTGTTATTTGATTCACATTATAAGAGTTAAACATGATGTTCACTAGGAAAAATATTCTTAAAAAGATGAAAAAATTTTTTACAACATAAAAATACAAGTAGAGCGCATAATAGAATGTAAGGAGGGAAGTCATATGCAACAATTGTTAACTGACTGTTTACGATATGGTATAACTAAAAAAAGTCGAGATTTACACTTTATTCCTGAATGTGACAAAGTAGTTATTTCACAAAGATTGATGAGCAATCGATTAGAGATTATTCAAGAGCTATCGCTTGAACAGTATACCCAATTCACACGTTTTTTAAAATTTGAAGCACAGTTACAATTAGGTACAAAATTGCTGCAATGTGGTCAATTTACCCATTGTTGCGATCACGGTACTTACCATCTACGTTGTTCATTTGTACCAACTCAACATGGAGAAAGTATTGTAATCCGTTTACTAGATCGAGACACTCAACGTTCATTTCATGAATTAACTCCCTTTCATGCTGATCAACAATCACTTGAATCATTAATCGATTATGAAGAAGGATTTATTGTTTTTAGCGGACCAACAGGGGTAGGAAAGACAACAACGTTGTATACGCTCATTCATTCATTACGAAAAAATGGAAAAAGTGTCATTTCGATTGAAGAGCCAGTTGAGAAGCAAATTAATGGAGTAACGCAAGTACAAATTCAACCAGATATAGGTATCACCTACACAAGTGCGTTAGAAACTGCGTTAAGACATGATCCAGATGTGATTGTATTGGCTGAAATTCGAAGTGAACATGTATTACAGATGGCAAAGCGTGCGGCACTTACAGGTCACTTAGTAATTGCTACTATTCACAGTGGGAGTGTGAAACAATGTTTCGAACGATTGTATGATTTAGGAATACATGAGCGAGAACTGGCACTGATTTTACGTTTTATCAGTTCACAGCAATTATATGTATGTAATGAATGCGTGTATGGAATATATGAGTATTTAACGCAATCACAGATTGACGATTGGTTTTCAGGAAAGAAGGTTGAGTATGAAACATTGGCGTCGAAAAAAGCAGCATTCACGCAAACAGCAAATTTTATATGAACGAGAACAGTTAGCGATTTTATTGCAAGGAATTGAACAAGGGTATTCGTTAATGGAAAGTCTACAATGTATGAGTGCTTTCGCACCGCCATCACCATGGGAAGAAATGCAACACGCTATCCAAATAGGTGCTGATTGGGAAGCTTTGTTTGAATTACTCCGTTTTCGTTCATTTACGAAGCAGCTATTATGTTTTGAAAGTGAGTGGCAAGAGATTACTTTGACAGTTCAAAAAATTATTGTGCTACTTGATTGGGAACTTGAAATTCGAGAGCAACTTGGAAAAACGTTTGCGTATCCTGTAGTTCTCTTACTTATCATGGTGTTTTTTGCTTGTGTATTTGAATTTGGTCTGTTACCACAACTTGATTTTTTTATTCATGATCAAACGATCTGGCTATTTATTGTACCTAAGATGTTATTTTACTTTCTAATTATCTGTTCTATTGTATTAGTAACATCGCAATTTTATTTAAAAAATTGTTCATTTCAAAAAAAGAGAAAGATTTTTCAATGGTTTCAAAACAGGAAGCTCATTCAATTGATTATTTGTTTACGTTTAGCACTTCACTGTCAATTGACTCTAAACCAAGGGCAGCCATTAACAAGTGTATTTACGAAAAATGAACATACATCTGATTTTTTTGGACAACTGCTCAATAGCATGCACTGCGCATTAGCAAATGGTGAACAGTTACAGCAGGTTATGAAAAATCATGGATTTTGTGATGATACATGGTTAAGTTTTTTTCAGTGGCAACCGACGAATGCTCAAATTTTAATTGCAAGTGAATTTTACTGGCATCATGGATTCCGCCAACTACAGCAATTAATTCAAAAATGGTGTCAGATAGGGCAAGTTATTTTTTTTCTGACTATTGGTATTATATTATTACAATTTTATCTGTCATTATTTTTACCTATTTTCGATATGATGTATGATTTTTAATATTGGAGGAACTAAATATGAGAAAACAAAAACAAGCAGGATTTACATTAAGTGAAATGATGGTTGTCATTGCAATCATTGGAGTGTTATTAATTATTATTTTACCAAATGCTTTACGTGTACTCGATACAGCGAAAGCTGAGGGCTGCTCGGCCTATATAAAAACAGTAGAAACACAGTCGCAACTATATTTGTTAGATGGACATGATAACTTATCAATTGATGCACTGTACGATAATGGGTATATTCCAGAAAAAACATGTCCAGATGGTCGTATTCTTATTGTTGATGCGAATGGTGCAGTATCGGTTGTCGAAGATTGAAAATGGCAGGAGGTCAAGATAATCAGGGCTTCACATTAATAGAAATGGTTGTTGCTGTAATTATAATAGGCATAATAAGTAGTATTACACCAGTTGTGATGAGTAAATCAGTACAAAATTATGAAATGAATCAATTTATTAATCAGTACCTTGCAGATGCGATTTTTGCGAAAAATTTTGCTCAATATATGAAAAAATCAGTAATAATAACTATTAATGCTGAGGCTAGAATGTACACTATGTATGATAACTTCACAAAGCCATTAATAGTACGGACGATACCGAAGTCTATTTGCTTTCCACAAAGAAATTTTGTAGTGAGGTATACTGGAACTGGTGCGATTAGTCAAGGACATACCTTATATTTTACAAATGAATCTGAGTGTTACATTGGTGCGGAATCAATGGTGAAATTAACAATGCCTGTTGGGAATTCAGTGTATGCAAAATCGAAGTAATAATGAGCGTGGATTTTTATTGGTTGAGGTTTGTGTGGGTGTATTATTGTTAGTTTTACTTTCTCAAAGTATTTATGTATTTGTATTTTTTTACGGAGAAACTTTGAAATTAGAACAGCAAAGTGAGGAAAAATATGAACAGTGGATTCGTGTTGAAAGGTTATCAGAAACAAGAAAATGGTAGCATCATGCTAGAATGCCTAGTTGCACTGTGTTGTTTAACAGTTATTATTGGAGGGACAATACCTCTTTATCAACTTGTGGCTAGGCAAGAGCAAGGTTACACATTGGCACAAATTCAAACAGTATTACCTATTTTAGTAGATGATCTTCAGGTGATGACGACCTGTGAACAGCGTGGAACCGGCTTATATATGACAAAGGTGAATGAGTATGGTGTTATCGTTGATAAGGTTTATTATAAATGGGGAGACAAGCAGCTGATTCGCCAAAAAAATAATGGTTTTGAACGAGTTGCTAGTGGTTTTGATGGTGTATTTCAAGTGACTGAAACAGATGTGAATATTGAAATTGTGACAACATCAAAAAAATACCAACTGAAGATGAAACGATGAAAGATTAATAATTGTCAAAAGTGAGTGATTTTGATATAATATGACAGCTATCTAAAAAATCATGATAGCCGCGGTATCAGAGAGTATATTAGTTATATACACCCGCGTAATCAAAACTAGAGAGGTGTTTTTTCAAAATGAACAGTAAAAAAATCGCATTGTATGGAGTAGTAGCAGCATTATATGTTGTACTCACAGTAATTATTGCCCCGTTATCATACGGACCATTACAATTTCGTGTCAGCGAAATACTTGTAACACTTATCATGTTTGACTTAGGTTTTTCATGGCCAATATTGATTGGAACGGCACTTGCGAATTTCTTTTCACCTCTAGGTATGATTGATGTCATTTTTGGCACAGTTGCAACGCTTGTAGCAATTGGATCATATGTAGCGTGTAAAAAAGTATTACCAAGTGATAAGTTTTGGCAACAAGCTATTTATTTTGTGGTAACTTTTGGAATGGTTGGGATGTTTTTAATCGCAATTGAACTGAATATTGTTGAACAGTTACCATTATTTGAGACATGGATTACAGTAATGATTGGACAAGTAGCTGTCTTGGTTTTAGGCGTGTTACTGATGAAGAAAATCTATCCGCGATTTGTAAAATAAACGCATCGCAAAGGTATTGATCTAGAAGGAGCAATACGAAATGAAGCAACGAGGATTTATCCTTATCTACTTATTGTTTTTGTTAGTAATGATCTCACAAGCATTACTTTATACTGTATTTGAATATGAACAATTGAAAAAAAGTCAATATTTTGATCAACAGTTTGAACAATTGCTCGAAAAATCATTTGTAAAGACTAGCAAAAGTAGTGGAAAATGCTACAATGAAGCTTAGGTACAACCTAGGCTTTTTTGTTTGTGACAAAAGACGAGGAGTGAAAGAATGAAAATTTTTTTAATTGGCATGCCATATAGTGGGAAGAGTACAGTTGCAAAAATTCTTGCGAAAAGATTGAGGGTATCTTTTATTGATACGGATATGTGGATTGAGCAACAATTAGGTTGTCGTGTTATCGATATTTTCTCGTTAGAAGGAGAGGGGGCTTTTCGTCAGTATGAAAAGCAATCACTAGAGGCACTACAAGCTGAGACAGCATGTGTTGTTGCAACTGGTGGTGGAATTATTACGACACCAGAAAGTAGAAAACTATTACAGAGCCAAGGAGCAGTTATTATTTACTTACATGTGCCATTTTCAATATTAGAAAAGAGAGCAAATCGAAAACGTGGTCCTATTCGACCAATGTTACAGCAAAATACGTTGCAAACATTATATAATCAACGCCAATCATTATATTCTAGTGTTGCTACGTACACAATTGATTGTAAACAAAAAACAATTCGTCAAATTGTTACCGAAATTATAGCAATTATACAACATGACTTGCCAAATCGATAATAATTTTTTAAAATGGTAAAGATTGGAGTGAAAAAATATGTTGAATTTATTTAAAAAAATAACACAGGAACCTGTTGATTCGTTCCAAGATCGCTTGAATAAGGATGATATTCCTAAGCATGTGGCTATTATTATGGATGGGAATGGTCGTTGGGCAAAACAACGTGGACTCCCAAGAACAGCAGGGCATAAAAAAGGTGTAGGCATAATTGAATCTATCGTTGAAGCAGCTGGTCAAACTGGTGTAGAAATGCTGACAGTATATGCATTTTCAACGGAAAATTGGAATCGTCCTGAAGATGAAATTAGTTATATTATGTCATTGCCTGAGCGTTTTTTTGCATCATTTATGCCAAAAGTTATGGAAGCAAATATGCAGCTACGTTGTATTGGTGATTTGTCACGTTTGACACCGAAAGTACAAACTATTATTCAAGATGCAATGGAACAATCAGCAGATAATACCGGTATGATTTTCAACATTGCTGTTAATTATGGCGGTAGACTGGAATTAGTTCGTGCAACACAAAAAATTGCTCAAGAGGTAGCAAAAGGTACATTAGCTGTTGAGGAAATTAATGAAGCGATTATCGGGAGTCACTTATATACACCAGAATTACCTGATGTAGAATTGCTTATTCGAACAAGTGGGGAAGAACGTGTGAGTAATTTTCTCTTGTGGCAAATTGCTTATGCAGAATTTTATTTTACAGATACACTATGGCCAGACTTCACTCCAGATGAATTTCATCGTGCTTTGTATGCATATCAAAATCGTGACCGTCGCAAAGGTGGATTAACACAAAGCAAGTAATATGAGGAGGAACAGTCATGATAACACGAATTTTAAGTGCGATTGCTATAATTGGCATCGTTGCTATCGCAATTGTTCTGGACGGATGGTATTTCTATAGTTTTTTGATTCTTGCTTTGACAATTGGATTGTATGAACTACTGAGAACACCACAAAAAGTGTTTGCGATTGCCCCAAGTATACAAATAGGTTTAATAATTAGTTTTATAGTGCAGGGGATTGTACATATTGCCGCACCGAATTTAACCATTTATTTGTTATTTATCCCATTTTTTAGTATCTTGATATATGGCATGTTCCAACGTGAAAAATTAAGTGTGGAGCAAATGTCATATATTGTTATGAGTTATATTTATATGCTTATCCCATTAGTAGCTGGTTTGACATTAGCTGATACGTCTATTTGGTTTATCGTTTTGGTTGGTTTTATTGCTTCAGGGACAGATACAGGAGCATATTTCACGGGTGTTTTTTTCGGAAAGCATAAGTTGGCGCCGACAATTAGCCCTAAAAAAACCATTGAAGGAGCAATTGGTGGAAGTTTGGTAGGTTTACTGTTAGCAGTTGTCGTTTTTCCATTGTTACTTCAACAGTTTGCCCCAGATGTGTGGATGACTTATGCACCATTGTTTGATGGGTGGATGATGCTAGTGACGATTATTTGTGTTTTGTTGTTATCGGCGGCAACACAGTTTGGTGATTTAGTAGCATCGAGTATTAAACGTGCGTATGAAATTAAAGATTTTGGCACCCTCTTTCCAGGTCATGGTGGTATTATGGATCGGATAGATGGTATAATTATTGTGCTCGTATTTTTGACATTATTTGTTGAAATAAGTCATTTTTTCATATAATCATAAGTGAGTAGGTTTTGACATGAAAATGTGAAAGAAAACCTGCTTTTTTCGTGTTGACGTTGAAGGTAACATCTATTGCTTGGGTTAGTAAATATGGTATACTGAAAAAGAATGTGATTATATAAGAGGAGAGAAGATGATGAAATATATCAGTTTAATTGGTGCAAGTGGTTCAATTGGGCGACAGACACTTGATGTAATAAAGAACCACCCAGAGCTATTTACTTTAGTAGGGGTTGCTGTGGGGAAAAATATAGCAGTTGTACACGAAATACTAACAATCTTTACACCACAAGTTATGTGTGTACAAGAATGCGAACAAATACCAACACTATCAAAGCAATATCCACATGTGACATTTGTGAGTGGCGAAAATGGACTGATTCATGTGGCAACATTAGAAGAATCAACAATTTTTGTTAATGCGGTTGTAGGGAGTGTTGGATTAGCACCTACACTTGCAGCGATTGAAGCGAAAAAAACGATTGCATTAGCTAATAAGGAAACTCTCGTCACTGCTGGACATTTAGTTATGTCAGCTGCAAAAGAGCATGGGGTTACAATATTACCAATTGATAGTGAACATGCAGCTATACACCAATGTCTACATGGAGAGCGGCAAAAGAATATTGAAAAATTGATTTTAACTGCTTCAGGTGGAAGTTTTCGAGATCGTACGAGAGCAGAACTTCAAGATGTAAGTGTAACTGAGGCATTAAACCATCCAAACTGGGCAATGGGAGCGAAAATAACAATTGATTCAGCAACAATGATGAATAAAGGTTTAGAAGTGATTGAAGCACATTGGTTGTTTGATATCGAATATGATGACATTGAAGTATTAATGCACCGTGAAAGTATTATTCATTCGATGGTAGAGTTTTGTGATACAAGTGTTATGGCTCAACTTGGGACTCCAGATATGCGAATGCCAATTCAATACGCACTGACATATCCAGATCGTGCCGTCTTGCACAATGCCAGTAGGTTATCACTTGCGGATATTGGACAACTTCACTTTGCGAAAGCA
The DNA here is from genome assembly GCA_945956935.1 of uncultured Bacillota bacterium. Lineage (GTDB taxonomy): Bacteria > Bacillota_I > Bacilli_A > Culicoidibacterales > ZOR0006 > ZOR0006. The sequence goes on from CAMFJD010000002.1 coordinate 87,792, forward strand.
GATTTTGAACGATATCCGTGTTTAGCTCTTGCATACCGTGCTGGTCGTGAAAAAGGAACATTGCCAACTGTTATGAACGCAGCAAATGAAACCGCAGTTTCACTCTTTTTAGATGGAATGATTTGCTTCTTAGATATTGAACGATTAATCCAAATGGCTATGGATGAGCACGAAACGATTCAACATCCAGATTTGGCAACAATCCAACATGTTGATAGAATGACACGTGATCGTGTGCGTGGGTTAGCACAGCATTTAAAAGATTAGGAGGAAAGACAAGATGTCAGTACTACTGAATATTATTATCTTTGTATTTATTTTAGGACTTATAGTCTTAATTCATGAGTTTGGACATTTTATTTTTGCGAAACGTGCAGGAATTTTGTGTCGTGAATTTGCTATTGGGATGGGTCCGAAAATTTGGTCTAAAAAAATAGGCGAAACAGCCTATTCCATTCGTTTATTGCCAATTGGTGGATATGTGGCAATGGCTGGTGAAGATGGTGATGACATTGGAGTCAACACTGATACTGAAGTCGCTATTGAATTAAATGATTCAGGACAGATTACTCATTTTCATTTAGATGAATATGATGAGCGTGTAGCTAGCGAACAAGCAATAGTTGTAAAAACAAAAACGCTTGATTTAAGTGGAAATATGAGTTTTACAGGTATAGTCGTGAAGAATTCTACAGATATGCAGGAACAAACGCTGACACAGTGGCCAGTAAGTGATTGTGTATATTTAGTTGAAAAGGGTGATGTTTTACAGCTTGCGCCAGAAAATCGTCGCTTTGGTGGGAAAACACCTTGGCAGAAGTTTTTAACAATTTTTGCTGGACCAGCTATGAACTTCATTTTAGCTTTATTGCTTTTATTTGCTATTTTTGCTATTGGTGGAACGCCAGTAAATGACCCAATTCTTGGTGAAATCGTCGCAAGTTCTCCAGCAGAGCGAGCAGGTTTGCAAAAGGGTGATGAAGTAATCCGTTTCGGTGGTGAGAGTGTTGAAAGTTATCAAGAGATTGCTGAGTTAGCTCAACAAAAACCTGGTGAAATTGTGGAAATTGAGTATGTTCGTGATGGAGAAAATCATGTAGTAGAAGCGAAAATTGATTCAGTTGATCGAGAAGTAATGAATGAAGATGGTGACGTAGTCACACAAACAGTTGGGCAATTAGGAGTTTATCGTTCAATGAGTCATAATCCATTTTTAGTTATTCAAAGTAGTTTTGAGGGACTATATCAAGATGTTATGAGCTTATTTCAGTCACTTAGTATGTTAGTAAGCGGTGCTGCTGGTGTCAGTGATTTATCAGGTCCGATTGGTATTGCTGTAATGACTTCAAAAGTGACAGAAAGTGCAGGAGTTATGGGATTACTGCGTTGGACAGCTTTTTTAAGTGTAAATATTGGGTTTTTAAATTTATTACCATTACCAGCTCTAGATGGTGGACGACTTGTCTTTGTTTTTTATGAGGCAATTACGAAGAAAAAAGCCAATGCAAAGTTTGAATTTTATTTAAACTTAGTCGGAATTGTGTTATTATTTAGTTTGATTATTTATGTCACATTTAATGACATATTGCGTTTATTGTAAATTATTGAAGAAAGTAGGAAACAAAGATGCGTCAAAGTTTATTGTTTGTCCCAACATTACGGGAAGTGCCAGCAGATGCTGAAACAGTGAGTCATCAATATTTATTACGTGGAGGATATGTGAAGCAAAATGCAGCAGGGATTTACACATACCTACCTTTAGGTTTACGCGTATTAAAAAATGTTGAGATGATTGTACGTGAAGAGTTAAATGCGATTGGATGTTCAGAATTATTGATGCCAGCACTACAACCAGCTGAATTATGGCAAGAAAGTGGTCGCTGGGATGATTATGGTGCTGAAATGATGCGTTTGAAAGATCGTCACGACCGTCAATTTTGCTTAGGTCCGACTCACGAAGAAGTTATTACATCAGTTACACGTGACTATATTAATTCATACAAGAAATTACCATTAGCACTCTATCAAATTCAAACGAAATACCGTGATGAGCAACGTCCGCGTTTTGGATTGATGCGTGGTCGTGAATTTGTGATGAAAGATTTGTATACATTCCATGCATCACAAGATAATTTGGATGAGTGGTATGATAAGGTCGCACAAGCATATCAAAACATTTTCACACGTTGTGGTTTAAACTTTCGTAAAGTAGAGGCAGATAGTGGAGCAATTGGTGGAAGTGAATCAGCAGAATTTATGGTGTTATCAGCAATTGGTGAAGACACAATTATTTATTCTGATACAACAGATTTTGCTGCAAATAGTGAAGTGATTGATGTTGCTGAAGGTTCACAATTACCGGATGGTTCAGTTGCGAAACATGCAAAAGGAATCGAAGTAGGGCACATTTTTAAATTAGGAACGAAGTACTCAGAAGCGATGAATGCGAACTTTTTAGATGAAAATGGGCGAAAACAACCGGTGATTATGGGGTGTTATGGTATTGGTGTTTCGCGAGTCGTAATGGCAGCAATTGAACAAAACCACGATGAACTAGGTGTTGTGTGGCCGAGCCAATTAGCACCATTTGATGTACATGTTATTCCAGTTGTTATGAAGCAAACGGCACAAGTTGAAGCTGCCTTGGAAATCTACGAGCAATTGCAACAGGCGGGACTTAACGTTTTATTTGATGATCGTGATGAGCGCGCAGGTGTGAAATTTTCAGATGCTGATCTTGTTGGAGCACCGTACCGCATTGTTGTAGGGCGTGGAGTTAGCGAAGGACTTGTAGAATTGAAGAACCGTGCAACAAATGAAGCAGTTGAAGTGACTATTGCTGAAGCAATTACTTTAGTAACAAAATAATCATTACAACATGTGGCGAAAGCGTGTAGTAGGAATTTTTCCATACTACATGCTTTTTAGTTATAGAAGTAATTTTAGTCAAGTCATGATATAATAAAACCCACAAAGAACCAAAAAAGAAAGAAAAGAGCGTGATGAACTGGTGAACAATAAACTCGCCATTTTTTTAGAACAATTACAATTATCACATCTGGTCTTGGAAGATGTACAGCTACAACGACTGGTTGTTAATACAAATCAGCAGCAGTGGCAATTTCATTTGCAAACATGTACACCACTTGCTAGTGATATTTATGTACAACTGATAACAGCTATGCAAGAACGATTTCCGTATGAAAGTGTATTAATCATCGAACCCCAGACGTACGATATAGCGAATATTTATGAATATTGGCCCCTTGCATGTCAAAAAATTAGCCAATCGGCTGCAATGATTGCAAGAGCATTACAAGAAGCAACAATTGAAGTATGTGATGAAAATCATTTGAAGGTATCAGTTATTGATGAAGTGACAGTTCAAAAAAGTCAACGTTTTCAGCCTGTCATTGAGCAATTTTATCAGCAAGTCGGAATGCCACAAGTACTTTCGTTTTTTGTTGATACTCAAAAATTCGCTGTAGTGCAACAAATGCAACAAGAGGAGTTTAAAATTGAAGCAGTTGCTCCAAAACAAAAAACAGAGGTGCAAACCGGACAACCAAGACGTAAACCGCAATATGGGAAACAGCAATTAAAGGGACAATCACAATTGCTGAAAACGATTCAAGAACCGGATGGCTTTACAGTTATTGAAGGTTATGTATTTGATGTAGATGTACGTGAAACGAGAAGCGGTAAAAAAATTATGACTGCTAAAATTACGGATTACACTGATTCACTATATTTGAAGGCTTGGTTAAATGAGGGAGAAGAGCCAATCAAAAAAGGGACATGGATTAAAGCAGGTGGACCGATTGATGTTGATACATTCATGAATCATGAACTTGTCATGATGGTCAAAAGTTTTGAGGTGATTGAAAAACTTGGTCGCCAAGATACAGTGGAACATAAACGGATTGAGTTTCATGCTCATACACAAATGAGTACACTTGATGGGGTAGTGAGTGCAAAAGATTTAGTGAAACAAGCGATTGCATTTGGACATAAAGCGATTGCGATTACGGATCATAATGGTGTGCAGTCGTTTCCAGATGCTTATTATGCTTCTGGAAAAAATAAAAATATTCAAATTTTGTATGGAGTTGAATTAAATATTGTTAATGACTTTACCCCAATTGTTATGAATGAAAAAACAGGTGAGCTCTCAGCACAAACTTTTGTTGTTTTCGATCTTGAGACAACTGGTTTATCAGCAACCTTTGAAAAAATTATTGAAATTGGGGCTGTAAAAGTACATGATGGCCAAATAATTGATAAATTTCAAAGCTTTGCTAATCCTCACCAACCACTCTCAGCAAAAACGATGGAATTAACAAATATTAGTGAGCGTGATGTTCAAACTGCACCTGATGTCGAACAAGTTGTTCGTGACTTTAAAACTTGGTGTGGTGATAGTGTTTTAGTTGCACATAATGCAACGTTTGATGCTAGTTTCCTCAAGGCCGCGTATCGAACATATGATTTAGGACCATTAGAAAATACAGTGATTGATACACTTGAGTTATCAAGAAATCTCTATACAGAAATGAAACGTCATGGGTTGAAATTTTTGACTCGTAAATTTGGGGTTGTACTTGATAATCATCATCGTGCAATTTACGATGCACAAGCAACGGGTGAAGTATTTTTGTTTATGATGCGTGACTTGAAAACTGCCGGTATCACAAGTATTGAAGCGATTCATGAATTAATCGACCCAGCCTTTGCGTATAAAGGGGGAAGACCATACCATGCAGTTGTCTTTGCCAAAAATGAAGCAGGACTTGCAAATTTATTTAAGGTGGTCTCTTATGCGAATACGACTTACTATCATGCAGGTCCAAGAATTCCAAAAAGTGTGTTTAACCAGTATCGTGAAAATCTGCTTGTGGGGTCGAGTTGTGATTCAAGTGAGTTATTTAAAACATTATTGATTGGTTCATATGAAGAAGCGAAAGAAGTAGCAACATTTTATGATTATATTGAGGTTCAACCACCTCAAAATTATCAACATCTTGTACAAACGGACAATGTTGCGGACAACGAAAGCCTTGAGCAAATTATTAAGTGGCATATTCAAATTGCCGATGAATTAGGAAAACCATGCATTGCAAGTGGTGATGTACATCATTTAAATGAAGATGAATGGATGCTACGTGACATTTATGTACAATCACAAGTTGGTGTTCATCCGCTCGCAAGACGTGAAATTACACAAATACCAGCGATGTATTTCCGAACAACTCAAGAAATGCTTGATTGTTTTTCGTTTTTAGCACCAGAAGTTCGTCAACGAATTGTCATTGATGCACCTAATCAGCTTTTTCAGCAGTTTAGTCCAATTCAAGTAATTAAAGATGAGTTATTTACACCGCATATGGATACAGCAAATGATGATGTACGGAATATGTCATACGATAAAGCCAAAAGTTTGTATGGTGATGATTTACCGGAATTAATTATTGCGAGACTTGAAAAAGAATTAAAAAGTATTATCGGAAATGGTTTTGCTGTGATTTATTTTATCTCACATCAACTTGTAAAAAAATCACTTGATGATGGATACCTTGTTGGTTCACGTGGATCGGTCGGATCGTCATTTGTGGCGACGATGATGGATATTACAGAAGTAAATCCATTACCACCACACTATCGTTGTCCTAAGTGTAAATATAGTGAGTTTCATGGAGGAGAATACGGCTGTGGTTATGACATGCCCGATAAAACGTGTCCAAATTGTCAACATGAATTGAGTAAAGATGGGCATGATATTCCCTTTGAAACATTCCTTGGTTTTAAAGGGGATAAAGTCCCTGATATTGATTTAAACTTCTCAGGTGATTACCAAGCTCAAGCTCATAATTATACAAAAGTATTGTTTGGAGAAGACAAAGTGTATCGTGCTGGAACAATAGGTACCGTTGCTGAAAAAACGGCATTTGGTTATGTTCGTGGATATGAGAGTGATAAAGGAATGAAATTAAAAGGTGCTGAGATTGATCGTCTCGTACAAGGATGTGCTGGTGTGAAACGTACAACTGGTCAGCATCCGGGAGGGATTATTGTTGTCCCTGATTATATGGATATTTTTGATATTACACCAATTCAGTATCCGGCGGATGATGTCAATAGCCCTTGGAAAACAACTCATTTTGATTTCCATGCTATTCATGATAACTTATTAAAACTCGATATTCTCGGTCATGATGACCCAACTGTTATTCGTATGCTCCAAGATTTAAGTGGTATTGATCCACAGACGATACCAACAGATGATCCAAAAGTATATTCGTTATTTGCAGGGACAGAGGCATTAGGAGTGACACCGGAACAAATTAATTCAGATGTTGGGACATTTGGAGTACCAGAATTTGGGACGAAATTTGTTCGGCAAATGCTTGTAGATACAAAACCATCCACTTTTGCTGAGCTCGTTCAAATTTCGGGACTTTCACACGGAACCGATGTATGGTTGAACAATGCTCAGACACTCGTAAACGATAAAACGTGTACATTAAAAGACGTCATTGGTTGTCGAGATGATATAATGGTATATTTAATGTATGCAGGGTTAGAGCCTTCACGTGCATTTAGTATTATGGAAGATGTACGTAAAGGAAAAGGATTGACTGAAGAATACGAAGAAGAAATGAAAAATTATAAAGTTCCTGATTGGTATATTTGGTCATGTAAACAAATAAAGTATATGTTCCCAAAGGCACATGCAACTGCATATGTATTGATGGCAGTACGAATTGCTTGGTTTAAAGTACACTATCCATTGTACTTCTATGCAGCCTATTTTTCAGTTCGTGCAAGTGATTTTGATATTGAAGCGATGATAAAAGGGAAAAACTTTATTCGTTCGCGAATTGATGAAATTAGTTCTAAAGGACTAGAGGCGAGTACAAAAGAAAAATCATTGATGACGGTTTTAGAGGTAGCACTAGAAATGTGTGAACGTGGTTATCATTTCAAAAACATTGATATTGAAAAATCAGATGCTTATAATTTTATTATCGAAGATGATACATTGATTCCACCATTTAAAACTATTGATGGACTGGGTAATAACGTAGCTGAGGCAATTATTACGGCACGACAAGAGCGATCGTTTACTTCCAAAGAAGATCTACAAAGTCGTGGAAAAGTATCGAAAACCTTGATTGCAAAACTGACGACGATGGATGTATTGAAAGGAATGCCAGATAGTAATCAAATGATGTTAGACTTGTTCTAATAAAAAAGCACGGTTCCTCTGTAAACTGATACATCAAGGACAGTTAGAAAAAACCATAACATATTATGAACGAAACAGTTAAAAGATGATTTCTGTACTCTGCAGGAGTCATCTTTTTTTAATTCAACGGTATGGTACTAACGAATATACTTGTCGATTTTCCCATGATTCGCTGAATCGTCTTTCAACGCATACTCTCAAAATTTTGACTACGGTCTAAATACATCGTGATTTGACGTGAGCCTTTCGCTCGACCACAATACTTCATCGCTTTGCGAATGATTTTTTTTGCTTCATCCTGGTTTTGTCGTATTTTTCGAGCTGTTATTGTGGCATCACTAAAATAGCGATAGTATCCTGAAGGAAACACGCCCGCTCCGAAGAATGCCCACTTAATGTTGTCTGGTCCAGGTAGCTTTTCAATCCTAATAGTTTCTCATCCAACGACTTGATGCTGACTGAACGCGATCTGCTCTCCGTATAGCTATATCGAATCTAGCCATTTCAAAAATCATTCGTGTTGGCTTCTATTCTAACTTTTGAGGGATAAAAAATGAATGCATTTCGTTTGCACTTACTTTTTTGACATAGTGATTTTTTTATATACAAAAAAACCTATAGGATAGGATGTTTGTTTACATTTATCTATCTTATAGGTTTCAGTTTACTTGGAATCGTGTTTTTTGTTGATGCTGACAGCGATTTGACAAATAATTAGTTTAGGAGTAGAATGAATCTTGGAAATGAGGTACTCCCATGCAGCAAGCAAAACCGCAGATAATGCTGATGACTTCTACAACTTTTTGTTGTGGGGTGATCAGTTTTTTTGTGGAAAATGTACGAATAAAAACACAAAAGGTAAAAGATGTTATGCTGCAAGCGAATAAATAAGAAAACAATGTCTTGAATTTGTTTGAGAACAACGAATTATTTTTTGTTTTTCAAACGGAGTACAATCATCGAGGAAGTTTTCATACGTAGTGCTTGGATAATATAAAATAAGTTCGATTTGTCGTATATTTAACCAATAAGAATGTATGATATTCGTGATGACCTGTTGAAACGTACGTAGATCAAAAGGATTGAAAAAATAAAAGGTATTCATGTGCTGTTGGATGTCATATGATTGTGCCCATTCACATGAAAATGTGGGGTGAATTATGAAATGTTTTGCAAAATTATTTTTGTTCTGCTGTGCTGTTGTCAATAAATAACGATCAATTTCAACACCATGATTAGGAATGTTTTTGGCAGCTAGAAAGAAATTTAAGCGTCCCTTTCCACAGCCGAAATCAATAACATATGCATTTGTTTGAAATTCGAAATGATCGAATAGGAGTTCAAAATCGGTATATGGGGTTGCCTCATAACGATGGATACTTATATCTGTTGGGAATAGTGCTTGATCTCCATTTGTTTTAATGTGTAAAAATTGTTCCCAGTATTGTTCGTTCATGAAACTATCCTTTCAAGTAGAAGAGTAAAAGATGAGAGGGGAGAGGTGTTATATGATGTATATAGTGTTAAGTAGTAGTATCATTTTAATGCTTATTGGTGCATATTATTTTGATAAAATTTCTCAATGGTGTAAATTACCAGGTTTGTTAGGCATGATGGTGTTTGGTCTATGTATCGGACCAGCATGCCTTAACATTATACCAGAAGTTACTTTGAATCAGGCGAGCTTTTTTAAAGATTTAGCTCTTGTGATTGTATTATTTATAGCAGGGCTTGGAATAAGTTGGCAACAAATGCGTCAAATTGGTCGTCCAGCAGTGTTGTTGAGTAGTATTCCAGCGACAATTGAAGGTTTTACGATTGCCTTTGTCGCCATGTGGTTATTTCATTTTGATTTTATTCAAGGTGCAATTTTAGGATTTATTATTGCAGCTGTAAGTCCTGCGGTTTTAATTCCAGCAATGGTCGATTTAGTTAGACGTAAAATAGGCACGAATAAATCGATACCACAAATGTTACTTGTTGGTGCATCAGCTGATGATACAATTGCAATTACTTTATTTACGATGTTTTTAACGATGTATACACAGCGTGCGAGCGGTGGAACTACCGATGTTATTCAACAGCTACTACAAATACCGATTATGTTAATTGTGACAATCAGTACTGCCTTTTTAGCAGCAAAATTACTACATCCAATACTGAAGCGAATGCATAATCCAATCCTACTTGTTGCTGTATCTTTTACAGTTGCATATGGGATGAGGGTATTTGAAACTGTCACACATGAGCCACTGTTTAATTCATTATTAGCCATTATGATGTTAGGGTTCTTTTTGCGTTTTGATTTTGAAGCAAAAGCTATCGTTATTCAAACACAGATGCAACAGTTGTGGAAATATGGGAAAGGATTATTATTTGTTTTTGTCGGTGCAGCAATTGACCCATTTCTTGTGGGAGATTTTTTTGTCAATGGAACAATTATGTTGATTATTTCGTTGACAATGCGTTCAATTGGTGTTTTTATAGCCTTAATTGGTACGAATTTGACTTGGCAAGAACGATCGTTTTGTGCAATCGCTTATTTGCCGAAGGCGACAGTTCAATCAGCAAAGGCGGGTGTTCCGCTTCAATATGGAGTTGCTGGTGGGGAGCAAATGCAAGCTATAGCAATTTTAAGTGTATTATTAACAGCACCGATTGGTGCAATTGGTATCAATTACTTGGCTCCAAAAATATTAATGAAAGAAGAATAGCGGATACACCGTTGAAATATTTGCTTGTTTTTTGTTTGTAGTAGCCACTTATTTATGTTGTGATTGTAGCACCAAGATACGCAGGTTTTTAATGTGTTGCTACCTATGAAAATTTGAAAACGACAACAGTTACCATAATACCTCACTTTGGGTGCATGATGGACTCCTCTGCTTATTTCAAATTTTCGTTTTTATTTTCATTACTTTTATAGATGAAATCGGTGTTAGACATTTATATTCTCGTGATGGTTTTGGCTACTTTAGCAAGCAAGTGACGTGGAAGTATTTTAGTTGCTCCAATAATTAATTTGTTAATGGTTCCTGGAATGATTATATGTTTTCCTTTCATAAATTGATGATAGGCAATTGATACGACAACAGATGATTTCATTGGTCGTGCAAACATTTTTGTTTTTTCGACATGAGCTACTTTGGCAAAATTTGTTTTAGTTGCTCCGGGTGCTAATATGCTAATTTGAATAGGCGTGTTAGCATATTCTTCACAGAGTGCTTGTGAGAAAGAGAGTACAAATGCTTTAGTTGCATAGTAAATAGCCATTTTTGGTCCTGGTAAATAAGCAGCAACAGAAGCAACATTTAAAATTTTACCTGCTTGCTTATTCTCCATATCACCAAGACATAAATAAGTTAATTCGACCAGTGAAGTCATATTTACTTGCATCATAGCAAGTTGTTGTTGTAAGTCTAGTGTATGAAAATCCCCGAGCAGCCCAAATCCAGCGTTATTTATTAAAATATCAATTGTAAGACCTCTTTGCTTTACTTTCTCATATAGTTGAGCAGCAGCATGTGGTATTTGTAAATCTTGAATGATAATTGTATAACTTTCAGGATTGTAATATTGAGTCAATTGCTGCATTTGTTCATAGCTTCTAGCAGTGAGAATGACATGATAACCATCGGAAATAAAATGTGGGATGAAGTCAGCGCCAAGTCCACTTGAGGCACCAGTAATAAGTACAGTCTGATTCATAGTGTGAGTTTCCTTTCTAGAATAAATACGTCACGAATGGTCTAGTTAATAAAAACAAACACAATTTGCTCTTGTGTTTGTTTTTATTAACATATAAAACTGTGTTAGCTGTGCAGTGTTTTTTCCCAAATATCAACTTTAAAGCCGATGAGTACTGTGCTTTTTTGAACAAGCAATGGACGTTTAATCAGCATACCATCAGAGGATAGTAATTCAAGTTGCTCCGCTTCAGATAGTGAGGGTAATACTGTTTTTAAATTCAGTTCACGATATTTCATCCCACTAGTATTAAAAAGTTTTTTTAATGGTACATGTGAGTTTTGCCAAATCTCGCCTAATTCAGCAGGAGTTGGCGGTTGTTCGTGTATAAGTATAGGTGTGTATGGAATATTCTGTGCATCAAGCCATTTTTTTGCTTTTTGGCATGTGCTACATTTTGGATAATAATAAAAAGTGTACATAGAAACTATCCTTTCATTTTTAAATAATATACTATAATTACTCTATCATATTTTCAAAAATCAATAAAATGAAAAGCGTTGGTAGTATTTAGGGGCTTCATTAGAACTGACTAAGTGATCAACTCGTGAAAAGCCATTACCGATTTTGAGCCGATGGATAAAAGCATCGAGGTTAGCATCCGGACCTTCAATCCAAATTTCAACAGAACCATTATCCAAGTTTTTGGCAAAACCAGTGAGCCCTAATTCATTTGCAAGAGATACACAATAAATACGTAATCCTACTCCTTGAACAGACCCAGATACATGTAATAAACGAGCTTTCATAATAAAATTCCTCCTTATAGTTACAAGTTATATTAAGCAAGTGATTGGAAAATAATTTTTAAAGCATTGGAATCTAATTGTTGGAAATTTCCAATAGTTGATCGACCTAGTAGTGTTTTTTCAATAAGTTCTTCCATTTTAGGAGTGATATCAATTGATATATCTTGCATCGTGCTTGGAGCACCTAAACTCGCCCAAAATTCCCGTAAAGCATGGACACCTGCAAGAGCTGTTTCTAATGTTGTATGTTGTGGTGTTACTTGAAATACTTCAACGGCCATTTTAGCAATTAGTGGGGCGTTTTTCATTGGATCTGCATGAAGAACATAATCAAACCAATGCGGAAAAACAATGGCTAACCCAGCACCATGTGGAATATCAAAGCAAGCAGACAGTGCGTGCTCAATTTGATGTGATGCCCAGTCACCTGTTGAGCCAATTCGTAATACGCCGTTGAGTGCATATGTGCCACAAATCATGAGTGTTTCACGGGCAGAATAGTTTGTTAAATCTTTCATGACTAAAGGAGCAGTTTGAATCACTTGTCGCAATGTAGCTTCAATTAAGGCTTCTTGATATGGATTTGAGACTGCATCAGGATGTGCACGGAAATATTGTTCAAATAAATGGCTCATAATATCGACAATTCCATAAAGTGTATGATTGCTCGGGACGCTAATTGTATTGCTTGGATCAAGCAAAGCAAAAACTGGTAGTGCAAGCGGTGATCCCCAACCACGTTTTTCTTGTGTTGTCCAATTTGTAATGACTGATCCACTATTTGTTTCAGAACCCGTTGCAGCAAGGGTTAAAATGACACCGATTGGAATGGCTGAAGTTGGGGTGTGCTTCCCTAAAACAATATCCCAAGCATTGTGAGGATAATCAATACCGACAGCAATAAGTTTGGCTGCATCGATAACACTACCACCGCCAATGGCAAGTACAAAATCACACATCTGTTCGCGTGCGCATGTGATAGCCGCATTGACTGTTTCGACTCGTGGATTCGGTTGGATACCTTGAAATGGTGTGAATTGAATATGAGCGGCTTCTAGTGTTTGTGTAACTAATTGATAGAGTCCATTTTTGTGAATACTGCCGCCCCCATAAACAAGTAATACATGCTGTTTATCTTTTAACAGTGTTGATAGATGATTTTTTACAACACCGGCACCAAAAATTAATTGAGTTGGTAATGATAACTGAAAATTTTCCATAGAATAAATCCCCCTTTTTACTTTTGATTACAACAAGTATACTGTATTTTCAATAAATGTGATAGAATGAAACAATAATTAGATGGATTTTTTGTAAAAAAAAAGAAAGTGAGGAAAAGATATGCAAAAAATAACAGTATTTGATTTTGAAACGACAGGATTTAAACAAAATCGTGCTGTCTCACTAGGGGTCATTGTATATGAAGATGGTCAGAAAATAGTTGAAATTTATCAATTATTCAATCCAGGTGTAAGTATTGAACCGGGTGCGCAACGTATCCACGGAATTAGTTCTGCTGACGTAGCTTCCAAGCCAACATTTGCTGAAATGTGGCCGTTATTACGACCATATTTTGAACAAAGCTTAGTTGTTGCACATAATGCGAAATTCGATTTGCGTGTCTTAGCAAACGAATGTAAGGCATACAATTTAACTTGTCAACCATTACAGATATTTTGTACATTAACATACGCGAAAGAACACGTGAAAACACCGAGCAATAAGCATAAACTTGAAGTGCTAGCAGAATATTATGACATTGACTTAAGACATGCGCACAATGCATTAGATGATAGTCGAGCAACGGGTGAGTTATTATTTAAAATGGTAACAACACCGATTACACCAGAGATTTGGACAATATAACTTAGTCAGTAAAGTGAGGGAATATACGTGGAAACATGGGTCGAAGGAACAGTTGAACATATTCGGTTTTCGAACGAAGAAAATGGCTATCAAATCGTTATTGTTCATATTGAACAAACAAGTGAATCACTTAAACAATTCAATCAAAAAGATATAGCTATTGTTGGAGCATTTCCATTGACGTTAAAACAAAACCAACAGTATCGTTGGCACGGTTCAATTGTTCAAAACCCAACGTATGGTGAACAATTCAGTGCGAATGAAGTGTCAAAAGTACAAAGACAAACGAGAGATGCACTTATTCAGTATTTATCGAGTGAACTATTTAAAGGAATTGGAAAAAAAACCGCCGAGCAGCTTGTGGAATGTCTCGGCGAAAATCTGGTCACAGAAGTGTTACTGAATATTGAATTATTGGATGATTTACCGATTAAAGGTTGGAATGCGAAAAAAGCAGAACAATTTTATGATCAACTTGTTGAACATTCTGGGAGTGAACAAGTGATTGTATTTTTGACAGAACATGGGTTGTCGATTCGTCAAGCACAAAGTGTGTATCGTATTTTAGGTATGGAAGCAATTGGGATAGTACGAACAAATCCATATGTTTTAATTGAAAAAGTACCACGGATTGGATTTAAAATTGCTGATCGTATTGCTTTTTCACTTGGATTTGAACCACTTGATCAACGCCGGTTATTGGCAGCAATTCAAGCAACAATTCAGGAGTTTTGTCAACAAAATGGTCATACATACGTAATCCGAACAGAAATTTTTTCTGAAGTGATTCGATTACTACAATTGCCAACAAATGTAACAGCCGCGATTGAAAGTGAATTAACGACATTAGTTCACCAACAAAAATTGATTCAACTCGATGAAAATGAGTATGTATTACCGCTATTTATGCAAACAGAGCAAAAAATTGCAGACTATCTCCTACAATTGAATAAAAGATTAATTGCAACGCCACCAGAGAATGATGTTGAGCGCTATGTTCATCAATGTGAACAACGATTAGGAATAACATATGCAAGCCAGCAAAAACAAGCTATTTTACAAGCATTGCAAGTGCCAGTTAGTATTTTGACTGGTGGGCCTGGAACGGGAAAAACAACAGTTATACAAGGTATGATTGATGCAATGTGCCATAGTTACCAAATTGATTCGAATATTGATAATTATGAAAAAGCGAGTGAATTTCCGATTGTATTGCTGGCACCAACAGGAAAAGCGGCTAAACGGATGAAATCGGCAACAGGATATGAAGCAATGACGATACATCGCTTTTTGCGATATGATTTACATAGTAATACGTTTCATTTTAACGATGAAAATCCATTGGATATGATTGAGTTTGTTATCATTGATGAAACGTCAATGTTAGATATCTGGGTGTTGCATTCTTTGTTGAAAGCACTTCCTAATTTACAACATCTTGTTTTCGTTGGCGATAGTGATCAGCTCCCATCAGTAGGTGCCGGGAATGTATTACACGATTTAATTGCAAGTGAACAATTTGCAACACATCAATTACAAACGATTTTCCGTCAAGCAGATGGTTCGAAAATTATTGATTTGGCGCAAGCAGTTCGTGAAGGTCATGTGACCCCACAATTTTTTACGAAGGCAAATGATTACACATTCATTCAAAGTCCAAGTGCACAGTTGCCAGATGTTATCGGTAAAATTATGAAAAATGCAATTGATAAAGGATATGATCTTTTAGATGTACAGGTATTAGCACCAATGTATAAAGGTTCTGTGGGGATTATTGCGTTAAATACGTATTTGCAACAATTGTTAAATCCGGAATCTGATTTTAAAAAAGAGCATCAGTTTGGTACAATGACATTTCGTGAAGGTGATAAAGTGCTGCAATTGAAAAACTTGCCTGATTTGAATATTTATAATGGCGATGTGGCAATTATTGAATCAATTGTGGTGCTAAAAGGAAAAGACCCCTACTTTATTTTAAATGTAGATGGAGAGAACATTGATTATCCAAGTGAGCATTTTGATAAATTACAATTAGCGTATTGTATCTCAGTACATAAATCACAAGGGAGTGAATTTCCTATTGTTCTGATGCCAATGAGTCAATCATATCATATGATGTTATATCGTAAACTGTTGTATACAGGAATGACACGGGCAAAGAAATCGTTGATTCTTTGTGGAGATGAGCAAGCACTCACACAAGCAGTGTATCAGCAAAGCGAGCGATCGCGGCGAACACTATTGAAAGAATTACTTGTGCATCAATCGGAAAAAGCGAAGCAAGTGAAAGAACAAGTGGGTTATGAATTGACCGAATTAGGTGAGTATGATATGGAAGGAGTAAGTCCCTTTGACTTTATGGAACAGCCGATTTTGGGACCGATGTTATAGTTTGCCAAAATAGAAAGATTCAGTTTTTTGTTTGAACAAAAAAGCGAACCTAACCCCTTCTATAGCGATGAGAATCGTTTAGGAGGGGTTAGGTTCGCATAATTTTATTGTCCTTGGTCTTCAATGTATTTTTTTATAATGTCAATTGTTGCACCACCTGTCGATAAAATAAGATAACTGTTACTCCAGAAATACGGCTTCCAATAATATGGCGCTAATTGTTCTGAAAATTCTTTACGAATGAGTCGACTGCTAACTGTTTTTAAATTATTCACCAATTTAGACAGCTGTACTTGCGGCGGTGCATCAAATAACACGTGGAGGTGGTCTTCATCTGTATTGATTTCAACAAGTTGGCAGCCCCACCGCTCTTCGAGGATTTCGGTAAAAATGGCGATAAGCCGTTTTTTTATTGCTTCGTCAATCACTTTATGGCGGTATTTTGTAACTACAACTAAGTGATATGAAAGTCTATAATAGCTATGTCGATTCTTATTATAATGCATAAAAATTCACACTCCATTCATTTACAACTAAATGTAACCATGTTAAAATTGTAACACAAATTACTTCAAAGTGGGAGGTGGGATTTTATGAAAATTATGCAATCATATCAAGCAGAAATTCAATCCGCAAATAAACAGTTCGATGCAACGATTCAAATCTATCGCAAAGCGTTGATGTATCTTATTTCAGTTATTTCAAATAAATGGGATGCGCTTGCTGAGTTGACTGCAAAACAACGCATCAATACAGCTGAAAAATATATCCATTAAACAAAAGCAAATCCGGAACCAAAATATGATTTCGATACCAAGTTTTATAAATTTCCATCCTATTTACGCAGAAGTGCTATCAGCGATGCAATTGGCATTGTTTCTTCTTTTCGAAGTGATTTAGCGAATTATGAACAAGAGCGATACAATGCCATTTCAAGCGGGAAACGTTTTAAAAAGCAACCACCACGGTTGCCATTGAAGCACTTCAAGCATCCTGCTTTATACAAAGGCAACATGTTCAATAAATATGAGGGTCCAATGATGCTTGTCAAAATCTTTAAACACAATGATTGGGTATGGGCTGACGTCAAATTAAAGCAAACTGATTTTAATTACCTGTCAAAACAAACAGGTGTGGAATCATCACCGACACTGGTAAAAAAAGGATGAAAATACTTTCTGCAATTTTCATACGAACAATCAATTCAATTAAACAAAACGAACTTGGCAGAACAGACAATCTTAGTGATTGATTTAGGCATTAATCATTCAGCTGTTTGTAGCGTCATAAAAGCAGACGGCACTATCACTAGTCGATATTTCATTAATCAACCAGTAGAAAAAGACCGGATGCATACGTTAATTAAACGGCTACGCAACAAACAGTCACAAAGTGGTAAAAAGGCGCCCATGCCTAAAATTTGGGCGAAAATCAATGGCTATAACACACAAATCGTCAATGATACAGGCACCCAAATTAGTAAGGTCATTGAGGCTCACAATGTCGATTGTCTTGTTTTCGAATAATTTAGACTTCAAAGGTGGCAAACGTCAACGCCAGACAGCGCATAAGCTCTTAATGTGGCGTTATCGCACCATTCAAGCGAAGTTAATGACAAAAGCGCATGCGCTTCGTTGTCGCTATGTCTTTGTGAATGCAGGTCACACTTCAAAGTTAGCCTTCGATGGAAGCGGCGAAGTAGAATGCAACAAAAAAATGCCAGTCTTTGTGTATTTAAGACTGGCAAACACTACAACTGTGATTTAAATGCGTCCTATAACATTGGCGCACGGTATTTTATTAAGGAATACGCAAAATCCATGTCTGCGAAGGCATAGTCTCAAGTCGTGGCAAAAGTCCCATTACTTGAGCGAAGAACTCAATGCACTTTGTCTACTTATAGAGCGTTGTACGAGGTGGCGACAGCATAATCATGCCGTCTTATGGATTTGGTTACATTTTCACCACTTTATTCATCTGTGTTCAGTAGAAGAGAAGTCTATTTCAGTCAAATGAAATAGAAGCCCCTTCCAGAATGCCTCATGGCATTTGGGAGGGGAGGGTGCACTGGCTTTTTATTCTTTCTACCAATTTCGAATCACAAAAGTAGCACCTTAAGATGAAAAAACCAAAAAACGCAGTGAATGATATCGCATGGATTGGTAAATTATGATAAAATAAGAAAGATTTCAAAGATTATTTATAGGAGCTGAAACAAAATATGAAAAAATTAACGAGTTCACAAATTCGTCGTATGTATTTAGATTTCTTTGCATCGAAAGGACACATGATTGAGCCAAGTGCATCACTTGTCCCACATGAAGATCCAACGTTGTTATGGATTAATAGTGGTGTTGCGGCCCTGAAAAAATATTTTGATGGAAGTGAAGTGCCAAATTCACCACGTATTACGAATGCACAAAAATCAATTCGTACAAATGATATTGAAAATGTTGGTTTGACAGCACGACACCATACATTTTTTGAAATGTTAGGAAACTTCTCAATTGGTGATTATTTCCGTGAAGATGCCGTTCGTTGGGCATGGGAATTATTAACAAGCCCAGAATGGTACGCTTTTGATAAAGAATTGCTGTATGTAACAATTCACCCAGCTGATGAACAAACATATGCACTTTGGATTGAACTAGGTGTTGATCCAAGTCATATCGTACGTTTAGAAGATAATTTTTGGGAAATTGGTGAAGGACCTTGTGGACCAAATACAGAAATTTTTTATGATCGTGGTGCTGAATATGATTTAGATACACCAGAAGAAGAAATGTATCCAGGTGGAGAAAATGAACGTTACCTTGAAGTATGGAATGTTGTATTTTCACAATTTAATTCAACAATAGGTCTTGATCGCTCAGAATACCCAGAGTTACCAGCAAAAAATATTGATACCGGTATGGGTCTTGAACGTATGGCATCGATTATTCAAGATGTACCAACAAATTATGATACAGATTTATTTATGCCGATTATTCATCAGGTAGAAGTGTTAAGCGGACAAAAATATCGTGTAGATGTAACACATGATATTGCGTTTAAAATTATTGCCGATCACATTCGTACAGTCACATTTGCAGTAGCAGATGGAGCATTACCATCAAATGAAGGACGTGGATACATTTTACGTCGTCTTATCCGTCGTGCTGTACGTTGGGCCAAAAAACTAGGGTTAGAAAAACCATTTATGGCACAATTAGTCCCAACAGTTGCACAAGTAATGGAAGACTTCTATCCATACATTAATGAACATATTGATTTTGTTCAAAAAGTTATTACAAATGAAGAAGAGCGTTTCTTAGAAACGTTAAATGAAGGCTTGGCAATTTTAGCAACATTTGTTGAAAAATCAACTAAAAATACAATCAATGGAACAGATGCATTTAAATTATATGATACATATGGATTTCCAATTGAATTAACACAAGAATATGCTGCTGATCATGGATTTACTGTTGACATCGAAGGTTTTGAAGCGGCTATGGAGGCGCAACGTACACGTGCACGTAATGCTCGCGAAGAAATGGATTCAATGCAATCACAAAATCCGGTACTACGTAATTTTACAACACCAACAGTGTTTGTTGGATATGATACATTAATAACTGAAGGAAAAGTTACGTTATTACTTCAAAATGGTGAAACAGTGAACCACTTACGAGCGGGTGAGAATGGACAAGTAATTTTATCGCAAACAAGCTTCTATGCTGAAAGCGGCGGACAAATTGGAGATACAGGAACGTTAACAAATGGGACTGTTCAAGTAAAAGTAGTAGATACGAAAAAAGCTCCAAACGGGCAAGCTTTACATACGGTCGAAGTTATTGATGGAACATTAGAGGTAGATGAAGTTGTTCAAGTAACTGTTACGACAGAGCTTCGTTTAGCGACAGTGAAGAACCACACTGCAACACATCTTTTACATAAAGCATTAAAAGAAGTGCTTGGGAGTCATGTTAATCAAGCTGGATCATTAGTGAAAGCAGACATGTTACGTTTTGACTTCACACATATTGCTGCGGTGACAACAGAAGAATTAGCATTAGTTGAGCAAAAAGTGAATGAAGCAATTTGGCAGGCATTGCCAATGGAAATTTCAGAAATGAACATTGCACAAGCAAAAGAAGCTGGAGCGATGGCATTATTTGGTGAAAAGTACGGGGATGTTGTTCGTGTCGTGAAAGCTGGAACGTATTCAATTGAATTGTGTGGGGGATGTCACGTACACAATACAGCAGAAATCGGAATGTTTAAACTTGTATCTGAATCAGGAATTGGTTCGGGAGTACGCCGTATTGAAGCTGTGACAGGGAAAGGTGCATATCTTTACACACAAGCGCAAGCACAAAAGTTGCAAGCAGTTGCACAACTTGTTAAAGTAAATAATGTAGAGCAAGTAGAACAACGTGTGCAACAAGTGTTATTGGATGCTAAAGAAACAGGACGTGAATTGGAAGCGCTAAAATCGAAATTTGCACAAGCAGAAGCAGGACAATTAATGGATCAAGTTCAGACTGTTGGTGAATTTGAAGTGTTGGCAGTGAAAATTACGGGGTTAGATATGAGTGAATTACGTGATCTTGTCGATCAATTTAAACAACAATTGACAACTGGAGTTGTTGTGTTATTATCAGATTATGATGGCCGTGTAAACATTTGTGCTGGAGCAACGAAACAAGCGGTTGCAAAAGGCGCACATGCAGGACAGCTTATCAAAGAGGTTGCAACGATGTGTGGTGGAAAAGGTGGCGGACGCCCTGATATGGCACAAGCTGGTGCTAAAGATGCCCAATCAATTGATGCTGCTATTTCATTTGTACACACGTATGTTAGTGGCCTATAATTAGACGAAAGAACGAAGGTGAAAAATCATGAGTATTGATTTAACGCAAAAATATAATTTTGATGAATTACGTAGCCAAGAAGTTCGTTATATTTTAGAACAAGTGTTCGCTGCTTTGAAAGACAAAGGGTATAATCCTGTCAATCAGGTGGTAGGGTATTTATTATCTGGAGATCCTGCCTACATTCCTAGACATCAAGATGCACGTAATTTAATCCGTAAGTTAAACCGTGACGAAATTATCGAAGAGTTATTGAAAAATTACTTAGGAGAATAAGATGCGAGTTTTAGGATTAGATGTAGGAACGAAAACAGTTGGTGTTGCTGTAAGTGATGTAATGGGCTGGACAGCACAAGGAGTTGAAACAGTACGCTTTCGTAGTGAAGATTACGAAGCAGCTATCGCAGCTGTTATGACGCATATTGTCCAGCTACAACCTGAACGCATTGTTATCGGTATGCCCAAAAATATGAATGGGACTATTGGACATGCAGGTGAGCGAACACAAATATTTGCTGATTTACTAGGTAAGCAGACGAATTTGCCAATTGTATTTTGGGATGAACGTTTGTCATCAATACAGGCTGAACGCATGTTAATTGAAGCTGATTTATCACGGAAAAAACGAAAACAAGTAATTGATAAAATGGCAGCAGTTGTTATTTTAAAAAGTTACTTAGATAGTCTCTAGGAGGATCATAGAATGGAAAAAGAATTGTTAACAATTATTGATGAAAATGGAACAGAAGTATTATGTGAGGTGCTTTTTACATTTGATTCAGCAGACTTTGGAAAAAGCTATGTTATTTACTATCCTTTTGGTGTTGAAGAAGATGAAGATGGGAATCTACCATTGTACGCGGCAAGTTTTGATCCAGAAGTAGGGACAGATGGGAAACTATTACCCGTTTCAACAGATGAAGAATGGGACATGATTGAAGAGTTAGTAGCGACATTTTTAGAAGAAGAGGAAAATGAAGATGTTACTGATGAAGAACGTGCTATGATGGATGAAAATGTTGATGTTGAAGCACTTTTAACACCTGAACGTGAAGAGGAAATTGAAGAAGCAATTTCGGCCGAAGCGATTGCTCAAGAGTTAGCAACATTAAAGGCAGAATTTGATGAGGCAGTAGAGCAAACAATCGAAGAAGCACCACAATCAATGACTGCGGATGAAGCAGTCGAACAATTAAAACAATTAAAAGTTGAATTTGATGAGCTCGTGTCACAAGCAATTGAAAATTTACTAAAATAAATGACTGGAGGAATAACAGACGTATGGATGAACGAATTTTAATCGTAACTGATGAAAATGGCCAAGAAATTGAATGTGAGATTTTGATGACATTTGAAGCGAAAGAGTATGGATCACATTATGTTGTGTATTATCCAATCGATGCTGATGAAGATGAAGAAGAAATTTTAATGGTTGCGACATACAATCCAGAAGATGGAATGGATGGAGCTTTAGATCCAATCGATCCAACAACAGTACACCCTGCTGAATTAGCAATGATTGAAGATCGTATTAACGATTATCTCGATAGTTTAGATGAAGAAGAATAAAATTATAGCGAGTATAGTAGCGACAGTTTTTGTCGCTATTGCGCTTGTTGCAACAACTGTTTTTTTTATCTTTGGACCAATCTCTTTATTTAACTCAACACAAAAACGTTATATTGTAAGCGAAGAAACAACAATTGAAGCTGTTGCTGTTGAATTAGAAACGATGGGGATTATTCGGAGTAGTGATGGTTTGAAGTTATGGTCACAATTTACAAAGCGAACGACTATACCAGAGGGTATCTATGTATTTACAACACAAATGCCAATTTTTGAAATCGGTGATATTTTGACAGATGGTCGTGATTCAAATGAACGCGTGTTAACATTCGTGGAAGGTGCGACTATTCCTGAGGTGGCTATGCAAATTGCTGCGGTCCTTGACATGCAGCCAGAAGATGTGTTATCGCAGGTAGATGATAAGGAATGGTTGAAAACACTTGTGTCTGAATATTGGTTTTTATCAGACCAAATATTTGCAGAAGGGATTAAACATCCGTTGGAAGGATATTTGGCAGCAAATACATATTTTGTGCAAGTAGATAGTAGCGTACAAAGTGTTATTACACGTTTGTTGGATCAAACTGGGATAATTCTTGAACCGTATAAATCGCAAATTGAAAAATTTCCACTCTCTTTGCATGAAGTGCTAACATTGGCATCAATTGTCGAACGTGAGGCAAGTGAATTTGCAGATCGTCAAATGGTTACAGGTGTATTTATGAATCGTTTAGATGAACAAATGACACTTGGGAGTGATGTAACAGTAGCGTATGCTGTTGGTAAAGTTGCACTTAATTTTACAATTGCTGAGTTGCAGACGGAATCACCGTACAATACATATGTTATTACTGGCCTGCCAATTGGACCAGTTGGGAACCCAAGTGCAATGGCAATTGAATCGGTACTTGACTATAAAGAAAACGAATATTTGTATTTTTTAGCAGATGTGTGTAGTGATGGTACTGTGTATTATGCGAAAACATACGAAGAGCATTTAGCATTACGAACACAATATTTAGGGTGTATTGATGAATAAGCTGTCTATTTATAGGCGGCTTTTTTACATATATCGATGACTCAGAATGTCAAAACAGATGAGATATTTGCAAACGTTTAGATGTTTTTAAAAAAACAGTAAAATGATTGACTTTAAATGTAAAAGGAAGTATCATACTTGACAGTATGGAAAATGAATTTCTAGAAGTACGAGAAGATATGGCGCCTTGTGGCGCCTTTGCTTTTAAGTAATATTGAAAGGAAGACAATAATGAAGACTTATATAGACGTTATTGCACATATGGAACAATATGCAATTGACAATCAAGTGCCAATTATTGACTCAGAAAGTTTGACGTTTTTAATTCAAACCTTAAAACAACACGAAGTGACATCTATTTTAGAAATAGGCTCAGCGATTGGCTATTCGGCTATTCAAATGGCTGTACAATTAGATGCAACCGTTGTGAGCGTCGAGCGTGATATTGAGCGATTTGAACAAGCGCAACAAAATGTTGCAGCAGCGAAACTGACAAATAGAGTACATCTGCATTTACACGATGCATTAGAGTGGGATTTTGAAGCTGACTATGCTGAAAAACAATTTGATGCACTGTTTATTGATGCCGCAAAGGGAAAAAATTTACAAATGTTTGAAAAATTTGCTCCGTATGCTAAAAAAGTAATTATTACGGATAATGTTTTATATCACGGATTGGTTGAAACAACAGAACGTATTCGTAACCGTCGTACGCGTCAAATGATCAATAAAATTCGCCAATATAATGAATGGATTTTAAATCACCCAGAATATGACTCGCACCTTGAACGAGTAGGTGATGGATTAATTATTACAGTAAGAAAGGGTGAGACCCATGTTTAAACCAGAATTAGTTGTGACACCAATTGATGTGTCACATGCACAGTATTTACTTGAAAATGGTGCAGATGCGATTGTAGTCGGAGAGCAACGCTATGGGCTTCGATTAGCAGGACAGTTTACTGCTGCAGATATTCAGCAACTCTGTCATTTTGCACACGAACGACACAAAAGGGTATATGTCTCAATGACAGCAATTTTTCACAATGAACACTTAGAAAGCGTGTATGGATATTTACAGCAATTACAACAAATAAATCCAGATGGTATTATATTTGGTGATCCTAGTGTTTTGATGTTTGCAAAAGAACTTGAATTGACAATTCCGCTTCAATGGTCGACGGAAACACTAGGGACTAATTGGTACAGTGTCAATTACTGGGGACGAAAGGGAGCAAATAGAGCAGTTTTAGCGAAAGAAATTACTCTAGATTCAGTATTAGAAATGCAAGAAGTTGCACAGATTGAATTAGAGATTCAAATTCATGGTGCACTTTGTATGTTTCAATCACGTCGTACTTTATTGGAGAACTATTTTCAATACTTAGAGCGTCAAGAAGCTGAACATTTAAAACAGCAAGAGCGTTTACTATTAGTTGATGATGAGCGTGAAAGTAAGTACCCAATTTTTGAAGATTATCATGGAACACACATCTTAAGCGCAGGTGATGTTTGTATGATTGATGAACTCGAAAGTTTTATTGATGCAAAAATACCGGCATTGAAAATAGAAGGTTTAGGAAAAAGTATTACCTATATTAACACTGTAACAGCATTATACGCTCAGGCAATTGAATTGTATCAAAATGACTCACAAGCATACAAAGTAAAAAAACGTGAATTTATTCAACAAATCGAACAAATTCAACCAAATTATCGCCCATTAAATAAAGGCTTTTTCTTCAAGCCTACGGTGTACTAGGAGGGATATTATGGCAAAACGTGAAGTATCAAAAATCATTAATGGCAAACGTGTCATTGTGAAAAAGCCAGAGCTCTTAGCCCCGGCAGGAAATTTAGAAAAATTAAAAGTAGCAGTTATGTATGGCGCAGATGCTGTGTTCATCGGTGGGCAAGAGTTTAGCTTACGTTCAAATGCAGGGAATTTTACGATTACTGACATTGCCGAAGGTGTTGCATTTGCCAAACAGTATGGAGCATGTATCTATGTGACAACAAATATTTTTTGTCATAATGAAAATATGGATGGACTTACTGAGTATTTACAGTCGTTAGAATCAGTAGGTGTACGTGGTATTATCGTTGCTGACCCATATATTATTGAAACATGTCAACAAATTGCTCCTAAATTAGAAGTACACCTGAGTACACAACAATCATTGATTAACTATAAAGCAGCTCAATTTTGGCAAGAGCAAGGATTGGAGCGCTTGGTACTTGCTCGTGAAGCGACAAAACAAGAAATTGCAGATATTATTGCGAACGTTGATACAGAAATAGAAGTTTTTGTTCATGGAGCAATGTGTATTGCATATTCAGGACGCTGTACATTATCAAATCACATGACAGCGCGCGATTCAAATCGTGGTGGTTGCTGCCAAAGCTGTCGATGGGAATACGATCTTGTTCAAGAGCAAACAGATGGTTCATTAATATCTTTAACAACGGAAGGTGAAGCACAGTTTGCAATGAGCCCCAAAGACTTAAGTTTAATTACTTCAATTCCAGAGATGATAGAATTGGGTGTCGATAGCTTAAAAGTGGAAGGACGTATGAAGTCAATTCATTATGTAGCAACTGTTGTGAGTGTGTATCGAAAAGTAATTGATCGGTATTGCGCTGATCCAGATAATTTCACCATTACACCAGATTTTATTGCAGAACTTGAAAAGTGTGCAAATCGTGAAACAGCACCGGCCTTTTTCGAAGGAATTCCTTCATATAAAGAACAATTGTTCGACCATCGTGATGAGCACCCTACTAAGGAATTTATTGGTGTTGTACAAAGTTATGATCCAACAACAAAAATTGCGATTATCCAGCAACGAAATTATTTTAAACCTGGTGATGAAATTGAATTTTTCGGACCGAATATTGATAATGTGACAATGACAGTTGAATATATTCATGATGAAGAAGGTAATGAATTAGATGCGGCTAGACATCCATTACAAATTATTCAATTGAAAGTTCCACACCACGTGAATCCAAATGATATGATGCGAAAGGTACGATAAATAATGAATAATCAACATATTACACCGGTAATTATTGGAATCGCTGGCGGTTCAGCGTCAGGTAAAACAACAGTAGCGGATAAAATTATTGAAAATTTTGGCCACACATCATCAGTGACGTTAATTCGTCATGATGATTATTATAATGATCAAAGTGCATTAACAATGGAAGAACGTATGCAAACTAATTATGATCATCCACTGTCATTAGATAATGCATTACTCGCGAATCATTTGCAGTTATTATTGGCAGGTGAAACAATTGCAAAACCAATTTATGAGCTTAAAGAACATACACGTAGTAGTGAAACGGAAGTTATGCATCCAACGCAAATAATAATTTTAGAAGGGATTTTAGTATTGGAAGATGAACGATTACGTGATTTGATGGATATTAAGATTTTTGTAGATACAGATGCAGATATTCGCTTTATTCGTCGTTTAAAACGTGACATTGCTGAACGCGGTCGTACATTTGAATCAGTTGTTGATCAGTATTTAGGAACAGTTCGTCCAATGCATAACCAATTTGTTGAACCTTCAAAACGTTTTGCGGATATTATTTTACCAGAAGGTGGAAGTAATTTTGTTGCAATTGATTTAATTAGTACAAAAATTCAAAGCATTTTGGATCAAAAATAATAAAAAGATTAGAATATATTTGAAAAAAGATACGATATAGTGTAAACTATTGAACTATAGCGCAAGAGCGTGCAAAATGAAAAGGGTTTCTTTGAACTCTTTTTTACGCTTTAACTATTGATAATATTTAGAGGTGAAGAAACCATGCAAGAGAAAAAATATCAGATGACTGCAGAGGGGAAATTGCAGTTAGAACAAGAATTAGAATATACTATCCAAACGAAACGTCCTGAAGTGATTGAAAAATTACAAGTTGCACGTTCGTTTGGTGATTTGTCAGAGAATTCAGAGTATGATGCTGCTAAAGATGAACAAGCACAAGTAGAGGCACGTATTTTACAACTAGAGAATATGTTACGCAATGCTGAAATAGTCGAAAAAACATCGAATGATGTTGTTGGCTTTGGGTCAACAGTTGAGTTTGTTGAGGTTGGTGAGACGGATATTGAAGAAGTAACAATAGTTGGAAGTGCTGAAGCGGATCCACTAGATGGGAAAATTTCAAATGATTCACCAATGGCGGTAGCATTAATTGGAAAAACAATTGGTGATGTTGTAGAGGTAGCGTTACCAAATGGTGCAACATTAACAATTGAAATTAAAACAATAAAGTAGTGGGGATTAACAAATGAACCAAATGCGAATTGCAATTATTGCAGCTATGGAAGAAGAAGTACAAGTGTTACGAGCACAAATTATGAATTGCACAACAGAAATAATCGCAGGCTTTGAGTTTTATCTTGGAGAGCTTGCAGGAAAAGATATTGTGTTGTTACGTAGTGGTATTGGGAAAGTAAATGCTGCTGTTTCAACAACATTGTTACTAAATCATTTTCAAGTAAGTGCAGTTATCAATACTGGGAGTGCAGGAGGTGTTGATCAGTCGTTATCAGTTGGTGATATTATTATCGCTGAAAAAACAACATATCATGATGTTGATGCGACACATTTCGGTTATGTATATGGGCAAGTTCCACAGATGCCGGAAAGCTATTTGAGTGATGTAAAGTTAATCCAAGCAGCGCATAATGCTTTATCAACAACTTCTTTTCATGCCGTAACAGGTATTATTGGTACAGGTGATTCGTTTATTGGACGAATAGATCAAATTGAAATGATTCAATCAAAACAAAATTATTTAAGTGCCATCGAGATGGAAGCTTGTGCAATTGCACAAGTATGTCATATTTTCCAACAACCGTTAGTTATTGTTCGATCAATAAGTGATGTTGCTGGAAAAGAGTCAAATATTTCATTTGATCAATTTTTACCAATTGCAGTTGAGCAGTCTTCGACGATGATTATGCATATGTTACCATTACTATAATATTGGACAAAAACAAACAAAAAGTGGGGAAACCACTTTTTGTTTGTTTTGATTTGTTTTTTTTGTTAAAATGAATGTGAACAAATGAATGAAGGTGTGATTGAAGGTGAGGAAATTAGGAATTCTATTCACAATACTTATTTATTGCCTCTATTTCCAAATACCAGTGAATGCGGTAGAATCAGAGACAGCACTCACTTGTGTCGAGGTGGGATTTGTTGTTGAGAATAATACTCGTTTTGGTATAAGAAATCGCTGTGAACAGCGTATTTATATAAACATATATCAAAATGATGTGCTCGTAAATCAAGAGTTTCTTGATGAAAATCAGTGGTTTCCAGTTGCTTATGAAGCACGAGCGGATTTATTTGCCAGTAAAGCAGAATTTGATAGTGGGACTGTAACACGGAATATAACAGCATCTCAAGATATATATTGTCAAGCAGTACCTCAAGGACAAGTTGTTGAACAGTGTGCTACATATGTAGCAACGAGCCATGAACTCGAAAGTCAGCTAGAAACAGATACTTTGCAGGAATCAACGACAAATCAACTTGAGACAAACCAAGTAAGCTCATCGGAAACAAGTGATGTTTCAACGCAAATGTCAATAGTCGGTCAGAGACTGACACAATTCTTAGAGAGTCCAATGTTAGTAGCAAGTACTATTTTTATTGGAGTAGGTGTAACACTTGTAAGTATTGTGCTTTTGATTGTGAAAAGTAGAAAACCAAAAAGTATTTATATTCAATCAGGTCGACGGAGAAAATATCGAAAAAAATAAGTAGCAGCTGCTACTTTTTTTGATGAGGAGATAGAAAAGAATGTTGAAGCAGTTTAAGGCAGATACAGAGTATATGTATTATAGTGAATTAACGGTCGCTAGGTTAAAAAAACAAGGAATCACAATGATTTTCAGTGATCTTGATAATACATTAGTGGCTGATGGTGCAATTGAAGCTCCAAAGCAGTTAGTGGAGTGGTTAACTGAGTTATCCGAAAACAATATTAAAATTATTATTGTTTCAAATAATAAAAGTGAAAAACGTGTAAAAGAATTTGCTCAACCGCTCGGTTTAGAGTATTATTATAAGGCAGGCAAACCAAATCCACGTATTTACCAAACAATTTTAGAAAAACATAACCAGTTACCTGAGGAAACACTCATGCTCGGTGATCGATTGACAACAGATATTTATGGTGGAAATAAAATGGGTATGTACACCGTTTTAGTGAATCCAATTGATGCTAATGAACCAATGGGTATCCGTTTCATGCGTGGAGTAGAATGGTTCCTAAAAATAATGGTGAAATAGTTAATTATAAGCCCAAAGAAAGAAGAGGACAAAAAAATGGATGATTTACGTTGTATCGGCTGTGGTGCAGTTATTCAAAGTGAAGACCAGACTTTAGCCGGTTTTGTACCAGCAAAAGTATTAGCAAGTTCAAAAGATGAAGCAGTCATTTGCCGACGGTGTTTTCGTATTAAACACTATAACGAATTAAATGATGTTGAATTAAATGATGATGATTTCTTACGTTTATTACACGGTATCGGTGATCGTGACGCATTAGTAGTTATGGTTGTAGATATTTTTGATTTCAACGGAAGTTGGATTAATGGTATTAATCGATTTGTAAATGGGAATCCCGTGCTATTAGTTGGAAATAAAGTTGATGTGTTACCACATTCGTTAAAACAAAGCAAATTAAAACATTGGATGCAAAAGGAAGCACGTGCTATGGGGCTTGTACCAGTTGATGTCGCTTTAATGAGCGCAAGTAAAGGTAATGGTATTGATGAAGTGACAGATTTAATTCATGAATATCGTGAAGGTCGAAATGTCTATGTGATTGGTTGTACGAATGTAGGAAAATCGACGTTTATCAATGCTTTATTAAAACGTTTTGCGAATGAAACAAAAGATATTGTTACTGTTTCAAATTATCCAGGAACAACATTAGATATTATTGAAATTCCGTTTGATGAAACGTCGGCAATTATTGACACACCAGGTGTAATTAATCGCGATCAAATGGCTCATCATGTCGATCGTGATGCATTAATGCTGATTAGTCCCAAAAAAGAGATTAAAGCAAAGACATATCAGTTACATCAAGAACAGACGCTTTTCTTAGGTGGTCTTGCTCGTGTTGATTATCGCGTTGGCGGTAAGAATAACTTTACTGTATATATGGCAAATGATGTCAATATTCATCGTACAAAACTTTCACGTGCAGATGAATTATTTGAACAACATGCAGGAGAACTATTACAACCTGTAGCAAAAAGTCGCTTAATGCGTCATGAATTTCATTTGCGTGCAAATGAAAAAGTAGATTTAGTCATTTCAGGGCTTGGTTGGGTTACAGTATTACCGATGACAAAAATTACTGTAGCATTACATGCACCGATAGGTGTTGCAGTATTTGTACGTGAGGCATTGATCTAATGAAGCAATTTGCTTTATTTGGGTATCAAATTCAATATTCACTTTCGCCAATAATTCATAAAAAAATTATGGAATATCTAGGTGTAGAAGGGACGTATGAAATTGTTGATCAAAAACAATTCATGCGTATCGATTGCCAACAATTTTCTGGTTGTAATGTTACAATTCCCCATAAAGCAAAGGGGATTGAATTAGCTACAGAATTAGATGAACACGTCCAGGTCATTCAGGCAGCGAATACACTCGTCTGTAAAGGGGAACAGATTGTTGCTTATAATACGGATTGGCTAGGGTTTTTACGTTCAATTAATCAAAGTGACTGGCGCAACAAACGGATTTTAATTATAGGAGCTGGTGGTGCTGCTCGGGCAGTTTACTATGGACTGCAACAATTACAGACAAAAATTACTGTAGCGAATCGTACACTTGATAATTGTCACTTTGTCGGAACTGCTGATCGAGTGATTAGTTTACTACAGGCAGAAATAGAAGTTGCGGCATATGATTATGTTGTTCAGGCGACGAATCAAGATTTTGATTGGCTAAAACAGGCACAGTATTATTATGATTTACGGTATACAGTAGATACATGTGATCAAAATGGATTGGCAATGCTTATCCATCAAGCTATTTTAGCACAAGAATATTTTTGGGATTGCGAAATTGCTGAATATCAGCAATTAGCAATCCAAATTCAAGAGGAGATAAAAAATGAACTTAACAGGAAAACAAAATCGTTTTTTACGTGCGAAGGCACAAACAATTAAACCAATATTCCAAATTGGAAAAGATGGAATTACTCCAAATATGGTACATACTATCGGTGATGCTCTAGAAGCACACGAATTAATTAAAGTAAGTATTTTACAGAATTTCAGCGGAACAAAGCAAGAAGCGGCGCAAGAGTTAGCTGAGCAAACACATGCTGCACTCGTTCAACTAATTGGAAAAACAATCGTTCTATACCGTCCATCAGCGACAAAACCAACGATCCAACTGCCAAAAAAATAAACTGAACTGACGCTTGTTTTACCTTATATGGTTGAAACAAGCTTTTTTCACAATTTTTACTTGCTAGCGAACTACATTTGAACATAATCTAGAGTTTTTTCTGGTAAGGGAATTGTTAGATCGACTCAGTATATATGATAGAAAGGAGCAACAGAAATGAAGAGTATTATTTCGAAAGCACCGATGAAAATAGGAATATTAGGTGGAACTTTTGATCCGATTCATACAACGCATGTGTCTATGGCAAAACATGCGAAACAACAATTAAATCTTGATCAAGTCTGGTTTATTCCAGTAAATGTGCCACCACATAAATATCGTGAGCAGTTAACGAGTAGTGAACACCGTTTGGCAATGTTGAGACTCGCATTGGCAGATGAACCAACATTTTTGATTCAAGATTTAGAATTACAGCGTAAAACCGTTTCTTACACATATGAAACGATTCAACAATTACGTGACCAATATCCGAATACAGAATTTTATTTTTTAATTGGTGCTGATAACGTTGAGGGCCTTAGTCGTTGGAAAGAACTAGAATATTTGTTATCTGAAGTACATTTTGTTGCTTTTAAGCGAACTGGTCACACGATTGAGAGTAAGTATCCTATTATATTACTGGATTGGGAAGAACAAGTGATGAGTTCAACTGCTGCACGTCAACTAGGTGGGTATCAGTACCTTGATGAACGTGTTGTACGTTACATGCTTGAGCATCGATTATATGGATTAACAGCTATTCATATGCTTGTGGCAAAAAATATGCCATATAAACGTTTCATACATACAATGGGTGTTGTTGAGACTGCAATTACTTTAGCAAGGCAACATGGTCTAAATGAACTACAATGCCATGCTGCTGCCTTACTACATGATTATGCAAAAGCGATGCCCAAATACCAGTTACAAGTAATGATGGAACAGTATTTTCCCAATGAACCATTTATTCCTCAAGTGGCACATGCATTTGTAGGTTCGCATATAATTCAGACTGAATTGCTGGTGACTGATACAGTGGTGATCGATGCTGTGAAATACCATACGACAGGTCATCCAAATATGGATGAGATAGCTATGTGTATTTTTGTCGCTGATTATATTGAACCAAATCGGAACTTTGCTGGTGTAGAACAAGCAAGAGAACTCGCCAAAACTGACATTAAATTAGCAGCGTATTATGCAGTTGTAAAGACTAATAACCATTTGCGAAATCAAGGATTAACTATTCATCATGATTCGCAAGCACTTGAAGAAATGCTAGAAAAAGCTATAAGAAAATAGAGGAGGAGAATACATGATTAGTTATGGACAATTTGCAACTTTTTATGATGAATTAATGAGTGATGTTCCTTATGATAAATGGGTAGCATTTATTCTATCTCAATTGCAAAAAAATAACACATCACAAGGAACGTATGTAGATCTTGGTTGTGGGACAGGAAGTGCGACGATTTCGTTAGCACAACATTTTGAGCAAACAGTAGGCGTGGATCTATCTATCGAAATGTTAACGATTGCACAAGAAAAAGCTACTATGTCAAATCAGCACATTCAATGGATTGAATCTGATATGGTTGAAATGACTTTTGCTGAAAAAAGTGTAGATTGCATTTCGATTTTATGTGATTCGCTGAATTATGTTACAGATATCGTAGATGTTAAAACAACGATACAAAACTGTTATAGTGCATTAAAACCAGGAGGACTCCTTGTATTTGATGTACATACAATTGAAAAGATCATGACGCTATTCAGCGATTTTAGTGAAAATTATTTTGGCGAAAATTTTTGCTATATATGGAATAGTTTTGTACTTGCGGAAGGTGAAGTGGAGCATGAACTAACATTTTTTGTTGAAAATGAAATAGGTTTGTATCAACGTTTTGATGAATTACATCACCAAAAAACATTTTCAAAAGATATATATCAAATGCTTTTAGAGGAGATAGGCTTTGAAAAAATAGACATAATAGACAATTCAACCATTTCAGGAGATGAAAACAACATGAGATGCTTTTATTTATGTTGGAAATAGATTGAAGAAAGAAAAGAAATAAAAAATATAACGTTTTCAATTGCAAAATGATTTGAAAATAGCTAGAATAAGAAGTGCATTTGAAACAAAAAGTGGAAGGAGTTTTTACAATGCAAAAAGAAAATTCAATCTTTGGAGTATTGCAACGTGT
Organism: uncultured Bacillota bacterium; assembly: GCA_945956935.1. Lineage (GTDB taxonomy): Bacteria > Bacillota_I > Bacilli_A > Culicoidibacterales > ZOR0006 > ZOR0006. Next base: position 121,909 of record CAMFJD010000002.1, read on the forward strand.
TGGACGTTCGTTCATGTTACCGATTGCAATCTTACCAGTAGCTGGTCTCTTTTTAGGGATTGGTGGTTCGTTCACGAACACAACGTTAATTGAAGCGTACGGGTGGACGTCAGTATTAGGACCTGGAACAGGTTTAAATACATTTTTAACAATTGTAAGTTCAGCAGGGGATGTAATCTTCGGTAACTTACCATTGATATTCGCAATTGCAATCGCATTAGGAATGGCAAAAGCAGAAAAAGCAACGGCAGCTTTATCTGGGGCAATTGCTTTCTTAGTAATGCAAGCAACGATTTCAGCAACTTTATTAACAACTGGACAAATTTCTGTTGTTGATGGTGCAATTGTAACTGATTTAGCGGCTGGGGCAACTAAAATGGTTCTTGGATTACCATCATTAGAGTTAGGTGTATTTGGTGGTATGATCATCGGGATCATGGTTTCAGTATTACACAACAAATTCTATAAAATTGAATTGCCATCGGCATTGTCATTCTTTGGTGGAACGCGTTTCATTCCAATTATTTCAGCAATTTTTGCTGTAGGTGTTGGTTTAATTATGACATTTGTATGGCCATTTATTTTCAGTGGAATTACAGCAATTGGAAACTTCGTAGAAGTATCAGGATACCTTGGAACATTTGTATACGGGTACATTGAACGTGCTTTAATCCCATTTGGATTACACCATGTATTCTACTTACCATTCTGGCAAACAGCTGTAGGTGGATCAATGGAAGTTGCAGGAACAGTTGTATACGGAGCACAAAATATTTTCTTTGCTCAGTTAGCTGATCCAACAACAACTCAATTCTCATCTGAAGCAACACGCTTTATGGCTGGTAAATTCCCATTCATGATGTTTGGTCTTCCAGCAGCAGCGTATGCTATGTATGTAACTGCTCGTCCTGAAAATAAAGAAGATGTAAAAGGATTATTATTCTCAGCAGCGTTGACGTCATTCTTAACAGGGATTACAGAACCACTTGAGTTTACGTTCTTATTCTTAGCACCAGCACTTTACTACGGAGTTCACTCAGTATTAGCCGGACTATCATTCATGTTAATGCACATATTAAATGTTGGTGTTGGTATGACATTCTCTGGAGGATTACTTGACTTCGTATTATATGGAGTGCTTCCAGGTGCTGAAGCAACAAGTTACTACTGGATCGTAGTTGTTGGTGCTGTTTATGCAGTATTATACTTCTTCTTATTCCGTTTCTTCATCTTGAAGTTTGATTTAAAAACTCCTGGTCGCGAAGAAGCCGGAGAAGAAGCAAAATTATACACTCGTGCAGATATGAATGCTGCTAAAGGTGAAGCTAAATCAACAGCTGGATCAGGTGATGAGTTATCAGCAACAATTGTAGCTGGTCTTGGTGGAAAAGAAAATATTTCTGACCTTGATAGCTGTGCAACACGTTTGCGTGTAACAGTAAAAGATGCTACAAAAGTTGATGATAAAATGTTAAAAGGTACTGGAGCTGCAGGACTTGTAAAAAGCGGAAACGGTGTACAAGTAATCTACGGACCACGTGTATCAGTTATCAAGTCAAATATTGAAGAATATCTAGGAATGGAATAATTCTTCAAGCCCTCACGTTTGTGGGGGTTTTTTTATTAAGGGGTAAAGTTGTGATAAACAACTAGTTTTTTATGTAAACCCTTGTTATAATGAAAAGTATATTTGTACATGTAACAAGTCCTAAGTGGGGGGATAATTGATGAGTAAGAGAATTTTGATGACTGTTTTTGGAATAATCATTGGAAATAGTCTCATCAGTATATCTGCAATTCGATTGTTGATGACACTATGGACGATGACAAATAATTCAGAAATCCTTCTGTTTTTTATCATTTGGCTTGCTTGTATGTGTGCGGAAGGGATTTTCTGGCTGAATTGGCAGTCACTGAAAGGGGATAATTAGTATGGTACAACAACATTATGTAGGAAGAAGAGCACAATATTTTGAACAAATACAAATGGAAAGCGTAACAATTCTTTTTGCTGGGGAAGCACCGTATAAGAGTGCCGATGAACAATACAAGTTCACACCAAATCGGAATTTTTATTATTTAACAGGAATTGACGCACCGAAACTTATTTTTATGGGAATAAAAACGGATTCAAAAATAGAGGAATATATTTTTATTGAGCGTGAAAATCCACAACTTGCTCGTTGGATTGGAGCAACAGTGACGGCAGAAGAAGTCACTCAAAAAAGTGGCATCCAAACAACGTACTATCTCGATGAATTTACAAGTGTTTTAAGTCGAGTATTCGATCGTCGCAAATTTAAAATTTGTTATCTCGATCTTGAGAGACAGCAATGGGGTGGAAGTGAGAGTGTTGCGTTAGTATTTGCTCAACAATTACAAAAACAATATCCTGCTGTCAAGATTGAAAATGCCTGGGAAATGATTGCGAAACTTCGAATGGTAAAATCAGATGCAGAAATCGATGAAATTCGTAAGGCGATTTCAGTGACTAAGCAAGGTATTGAGGTAATGGTACGGGCATTATTACCTGGTAAAACCGAAAACGAGATTGAGGCATACTTTGATTTTACATTAAAGCAAGCAGGTGTGAGTGATTTTGCGTTTCCAACTATTTGTGCAACTGGTAAAAATGCTACGATTTTACATTATAATAAAAATAATGATCAACTAGGAAGAGAAGATTTGATTTTATTTGACCTTGGTGCACAAGTGAATTATTATAATGCAGATATTTCACGGACATTTCCGGTAAATGGTAAATTTACAAAACGACAACAAATGATTTATGAAATTGTTTTATCAGCTATGAAGGCAGTAGAACAAGCAACGAAACCAGGAGTAACCTTACAAGCATTGAATGATGTTGCAATTGAGGTGCTTGCAAATGGTTGTTTGAATATTGGATTGATAGATAATATAGAGCAAATTCATGATTATTATATTCATTCAATTGGTCACCATCTTGGACTAGACACACATGATGTTGCTTTGCAGCATGTACCACTTGAAGCCGGGATGGTTATTACGAATGAACCAGGTCTCTATATCGAAGAGGAAGGGATTGGTATTCGCATTGAAGATGATTTGCTTGTTACCGCAAATGGTTGTGAAAATCTTTCAAAGGATATTATAAAAACAGTAACAGATATTGAGGCATTTTTTAAAAAATAAGAATGTAAAAAAGCTGAGTTGCGGTGCACCCCATTATTTGGACACAAATGATGGGGTGCTTTTGTATGGCAAAATTAACAAGAGAACAACGAATTGAAATGTATACACAATATAAGTTTGGAAAATCAACGAGTCAAATAGCGCTAGAATATCAAATAAATAACAGTAATGTTAAATATTTAATGAAATTACTGTATAAGCATGGAATTGATATTTTGAATAATAACTCAAAAACATACTATGATAAAGAATTGAAAAAGCAAATTATTGATGAAGTATTGATTGAAAGAAAAACACTCTATGGAACAGCGATTACATATGATTTAGCCAGTCCTGGCATGTTATCTAACTGGATAAAGCAGTATAAAAGGGATGGATATGTTATAGTGGAGAAAAGAAAAGGGAGACCACCTACTATGAAAAAACCAACAAAGAAATACGAAGACATGACAGATGCAGAAAAAATTAAATATTTAGAGAACAAAAATTTATATTTAGAATTGGAAGTTGATTATTTAAAAAAGTTGGATGCCGTCATTCAGAAACGAAACCCACAATCGCCGAAAAAGTAGCGATTGGAGCTGAATTACGGCAGAAATATCCAGTATTGATGGTGCTGAGAGTGATTCAAATAAGCAAATCAACGTTTTACTATCAACTGAAACGAACAATAAGTGAAGAAGCAAAAAAACTGAACGAAACAATCAAAGCTATTTTTGTTGAAAATAAAAGCTGTTACGGATATCGTCGGATCACGCTTGAGTTGAAAAATCGTGGCTTTCTAGTCAATCATAAACGCGTGAAACGCATCATGAGTGAACTCAAATTATATGGGAAACAACCGAAATCAAAGAAATGCTATAGTTCATACAGAGGTGATTTCAATGGAACATATAAAAATCAATTATTGAAGAAAGTTGTGGATACACAAAGAAATACTACTTACTACAGTCGACAATTTACAACAACACAACCAAATCAAATTTGGGCAACAGATGTGAGTGAATTTAAGATTGCAGCTGGGAAGCTGTACGTATCAGCAATTATTGATATCCATTGTCGGGATATTGTGTCTGTCGCCATTTCAACATCACCAAAATTTGAACAAACGATGACAATGTTGAATGATGCTTTTGAAAAGTATCCAAAGTTAGATCATTTAATCTTCCAATCAGATCAAGGGTGGCAATACCAAATGCGTCCATATCGTGAAGCACTGCAACAACGTGGCATTATCCAATCGATGTCTCGAAAAGGAAATTGTTTAGATAACTCACCGATAGAAAATTTCTTTAGTATATTGAAAAATGAAATGTTTTATGGATATGAGGATACATTTCAAACATTAGACGATTTAAAGCTGGCAATTGAAACATATATTGAGTATTATAATACCAAACGTATTTCGGTAAAATTAAAAGGACTGACTCCTGTTCAATACAGAAATCAATCCTTACTTGTTTAAATTATACTATCCTAATTTTTGGGTTCACCGCATCTCAGCTTTTTTATATAAACTATATCAGGAATTATATATCCATGAGGACACCACCGACACCATCTGTGGAGTGTGGAGCACGTATATCACAATCATCTAAAATTTCGCATTTGAAGCGAGCAGTTGGATCAGTTGTTAAAAAAGAGAACAATTCTGATTTATAAAACTCATCAACTAACTTTGGATCGCGCTTTATTGGTGTGTCGTTATCACAGAACATACAAATGGTAAAACGTTTAAAATGTTTCATTGCCAGAGTTACATCATGTTCTAAACGCGATAAACCATTTTCCTCTTCAAAACCAAAGAGGAGATTTGTCCATTCGTAATGTTTCGTGTAATCTTCCACAGTGCGATTTCCCTGCCCTTTATTCAGCTTGTAACGAAGCTCAATATCAAAAGTTTCGGCACCAACGATAAACTCAACGTTTGCTGTTGGAAACAATGCCCGAATATTTGGGAGTTGACGTTCATACATTGTATGTGTTTCTAAAATTAAATAATTTATGTTCTTTTCAATGACAGTGGATTGAATAGCTGTTATTGTCTGAAAATCAAGCTCAGAAAAACTGCCACTTGAGACAATTTGTAAACAGCGAAATTGGCCCGTAACATTGGCAAGGACTGATTTGTTGAGTTGATAGTTCTTTTGAGCATCGGTATCTTTGTCGGCACAGTAATCACAGAACGTGCAACGTTCCCAGCCGCATCCAAGACCACGTAGTAAGATAAATTCTCGATGGAGTGAGTCTGGGTAATTGAGTATACCATATCGCTTCATACCAATTTCTTTACGTTCTTGCGCTGATTGAACAATATCAATGTGTGTATTCATAAAAAACTCCTTTATATTAATGAATAAGATAAATTTTATTTTAGTGTATCATAAGGTAATCCAATAAAGGAATTTTATGATCATAGAAAATAGCTCATGATTTTAATGTAACATAGATTAAGCGATAAAGCCACCTAGACACTAAAAAAGATCATGAATCAAGGGGATTTTAACATATTCGCTCTAATAAAACTTGAACACAATCAAGATTTCTGAAGAAGTAAAAGCGTCGTTTATCAAATATTTGTGTGAATTGTACAAAAAACTAAATGAAATATGCGCTTTATATGACTTTATTGTTGATAAAACTATCTAAAAAGCCTTTTCAAAGCTATTTTTCGATAAAAATAATATTTTTACTTTTAAAATCAAAATATCTTTTGAAAAAGCATGCCTTATACGCTTACATATTTTATTTCATTATAATAAAAAGTCATTTTTCACTTTTTTTACTTGTTTTGCATGAAAAATATTTGGCATTTTAGTCGAAATATGTTAATTTTATGTCAATCGCTTTACGGTGATTGCGAATTTGGTGAAAAAATCAAGCAAATGAATGTTAGCATAACTAACATTTAGGAGGTAGAAATTTTATGAATACGCAAGGAAAAAAGCTGAGCTCACGAACGGGAGTACGCTCTGTCGTGTTACGAACATCACAACTCGCAGTAGTTGCTGTGACATGTGCATTCGCAGCTGTTGGCTTTCAACCTGCACCAAATGGTGTATATATCCAAATCGACGATACTGTTGTTTATCAAGAAACACAAGCACAGACGGTTGCGGAGGTTTTAACAACACAAGATGTTGCAATTGAGATGGGTTCAATTGTAGCACCTGGAGAAGAAACAGCCATTGAAGATGGAATGTATATTACAATCTCGACACCAAAGACAATTACATTACAAATAGGCGCACAAACGGAAACTATTGAAACAACTGCTTTAACAATTGAAGAATTAATTGAAGAGCAACATATTGATACAGAAAAAAGTCTTTTACAAACATTTTCACCAAAAGATTACGTCCAAGAAGGGACAACAATCATTTTTAATGAGACAACAAGTAATGAGGATATCATAACAGAAACACAACCATATATCACAACTTATGTTGAAGATGCTAATTTATATGTCGATGAAGAAAAAGTTATCCAAGATGGAATTGATCGTGAAATTCAAAAGACATATGCAGTATCGTATCTCAACGGTAGTGAAGTAACAAGAGAATTACAATCCGAAGTTGTTTTAGTTGAAGGACAAGAACAAATTATTGCTCAAGGAACAAAACAGCATCCCACGGAAGTACAAACAGTAGCACAAGCTGATACTGAAACAGCAGTAAAATCAACAACAGAAAGTACTGTTACGAATACGGCGCAAACAATGATGACAATGGAAATGTCTGGATATAGTATTGAAGGAAGTTGTCAATCAGTAGCATGCTATACGGCATCTGGTTATAATTTAAACGGATCAAGCATGTATCAGCATCCAACGTATGGTGCAATCCATATTGTGGCGGCTGATCCGAGTGTATTGCCACTTGGAACAATTATTGATGTTAATGGCTTTGGACGCGCAATCGTTCTAGATACGGGTGGTTATATTATCGGAAATCGTTTAGATTTCTTATTTATGACTGATGCTGAAGCATTATCATGGGGACGTGGAAATATTACAATTAGTATTGTAGAATAATAAAATGTGATGAACCCAATACTTGAGACAGTATAAGTTTAAAAATAAAAGGATTGATTTCTATGTTGAACAGAAGTCAATCTTTTTATTTTTATGAAAGGTGTTTGCTATTATGATACTCAACATATGCTTCAATGGTGTTCGCTCAATTTTAGCGTATTTCGAATGTGTTTTTGTGGTCATAAAACATCTCCGAATAGCTACGTTTGTATTCGTTGTTTTTTCATGTAGCTGGTTCCAATTTTTGTTTCAGTTTGGATTATGATAGGTCTTTGAGGCGTTATAAAAAATCTTAATGCATATTCATTGTTTCCTTTCAGTAAATAACTAACTAACTAACGTTCTTTTTATTTATTCTGTATACAAGGACTTATTGTTGTTATTTCGTTCATTTTGTCATATAAAAAACACCCCATTATTTGTGTCCAAATAATGGGGTGCACTGCATAATGGGGTGTTTTTATATTTAAATAACAAAGAAATACACACATAAGAAGTGACAGAAACTTCCTAACAAGGTAAATATATGAAAAATTTCATGGAAGCCAAGGTGTGGAAATTCGAGGAATTTTGGTTTTACAGCATAAATAATACCACCAATTGTATAGAACACACCACCAGTAACAAGTAAAATCAAAGCGATTGATGGTAATGATTGAATGAGTGGTTGTACCATAAAGAGAACTGACCAGCCCATAATAATATAGATAGCCGTCGATAGCCAACGAGGACAATTAAACCATGTGAGTTTGAAAATGATACCAAGTACAGCAAGGCTCGTAACAGTGAAAAATAATCCCCAACCAGCAGAATTGTTTAACGTAATTAAGCAAAAAGGAGCATATGATCCAGCGATTAATACGAAAATCATTGAGTGATCTAAGCGACGCCACTGTTGGATTTTATCTGTTGTTCCGAAAATAGCATGATAAATACCAGATGTACCATATAATAAGATGAGGCTCGTACCAAAGCAAATAATAGCAAGTGTAGCTAGTCCAAAAGGTTCTAAAGCAAGTTGTTTTCCGAGCATAATTCCTAAAGCTAACAAGCCAAAAAGTGCTCCCCCAAGATGTGTTAAACTATTGATTGGTTCGCGTAATAAACGTGACATATATAAGACTCCTTTCATGTAGTTTTTAAAACTACTTATTGATATATTTATATCTTAATTCGGAATACCGACATTGTCAAGTGATCTTTTTTCACGTATAATAGAAAGTAAAGCATTATATAAACGATTATATAGATAGGGCGAAGAGGAGCAGGAAAAATGAAATTAAATCATGATTTATTACCATTTGAACAATTAATGAGTGAATCCATTCCAGAACTAGATTTATATATGGATCAAGTTATCCAATTATTTATGAGCCAGTATGCAGATCAGGCAGATAAAGAAAAAGTTTTAACAAAAACAATGGTGAATAATTATGCGAAAGCAAAATTATTCCCACCGACCAAAAATAAAAAATACAATAAAACACAAATTATGATGATGAATTTAATTTTTCAATTAAAAGGAACTTTATCGTTAACAGATATTAAAACAGCATTACAGCCACTGAATAGTCGTATGGTCGTTGAGGCAGATATTGAAGCGCACTTTTTTGCTTTTTATGATCAAGTGATGGAATTAACACGAGTTCAACATCAAAATGCACTAGAGTATATTGAACAGCAGTTAAAGCAAGCAAATGAGCAACTAGGGAATGTAAATGCATATGAAACGCAGTTAGCACAAATTATCTTATTAACACAAATAAGCAATATGTCTCGGAATTTAGCGGAACAATTAATCATTACAATTCCACAACACTTCGAGACAGAGTAATTTTGTTTAAAACGATAATATACACTAATATAAAAAGGTATGGGACATGAATAGCCCTTTTGGTGCATTGAAATCAAAGAATATTTTACGGTGGTGAGTCGGTAGTATTTATGATAAAATGAAAAGGACTCATCACAAATGAGTGAATGAAAAAGTGTGAATTGAAAAGGATGATGAAGATGAATATTATATATAATCAAGCAGGTATTGGCGATGTCTTACTTGTAAATTTTGATCGTGTAAGTGATAATTTTACATATGAACGCCGTGGAGATGTTGCTCAAATTATTGATGAAGCAGGAGTAATCGTAGGTTACAATATTTTTAATGCAAGCCAAAAGATGACATTAACACAAACAGGCGTATATTTAGATGATGCAAAAACAGGTCGCGATGCTGAGGCGATTATTGTTGCCGCAGGTTTTGATGCGTTTCCAAGTAATGCATATGAACCAAACTTTGTTATTGGAGAAGTTGTGGGGTTTGAAGCACATCCGAAAAGTGATCATTTAAGTATTTGTCAAGTAAACATCGGTTCAAAAATAGAGCAAATTGTTTGTGGAGCACCAAATGTAGCACTAGGACAAAAAGTTCCTGTTGCTGTTGTTGGTGCAATCATGCCATCAGGATTACAAATTGTACCAGCTCAATTACGAACAGTTGATTCAAATGGTATGATTTGTGCAATGCGTGAATTAGCACTACCAAATGCACCGCAAGAAAAAGGAATCATGGTTTTACCAGCTGATGCTCCAGTGGGTATGGGATTCTTTACATACTATGTAGAAAGTGTGCAGTAATTTATGGCACGATATCATTTTATCGGAATCAAGGGATCAGGGATGAGTGCGTTAGCGAGCATTTTGCACGACCTTGGTCATGAAGTACAAGGTTCAGACACGGTTGAGTATTTATTTACACAAAAAGGTTTAGATGAACGAAATATCTGTTTGTTACCTTTCGCAGCTGAAAACATTACACATGAATGGACAATTATTCAAGGAAATGCATTCAATACTGAAAATAATGTTGAAGTAGCAAAAGCGCAAGCAATCCAAGCTGAGATCATTACTTACTATGATTTTTTAGGTGATTTAACACGTCAAATGACAAGTGTCGGAATTGCAGGAACACATGGAAAAACGACTACTACAGGGCTATTTGCCCAAGTGTTTTCTGATGCAGCACCAACCGCATTTTTGATTGGTGACGGTACGGGAAAAGCACAAGAAAGCGCTCGTTTTTTCTTGTTTGAATCATGTGAATATCGGCGACACTTTTTACATTATCAACCAGATTATGCAGTGATCACAAATATTGAACATGATCATCCTGATTATTTTAAAGATCTAGCAGATGTGTTAGATGCGTTTAATGCCTATGCAGATTTGGCAACGAAAGCAGTAGTTGCCTGTGGTGATGATGAAAATACACGCTTATTGCAATCTAAGACACCAATCTATTTTTATGGATTAGGTGAAAGAAATGATGTTCGAGCGTTTGATGTGATGAAAACTGTTGAAGGAGTGACATTTACAGTATCGTTGAAAGGGGAAAATGTTGGAACGTTTTCGCTCCCTTTCTTTGGTGACCATATGATTCTAAATTCACTGGCAGTTATTACGGTTGCAATATTAGAAGGTTTTACTGCAGAACAAATCGAAGTGAGCTTGCAACAATTCCATGGTGTACAACGTCGCTTCAATATTGCAAGTGTAGGGACACAAATAGTTGTCGATGATTATGCACATCATCCAACAGAAATTAACGTAACAATCCAAGCTTTGAAGCAGAAATATCCTGATCGTGAGCTTGTTATTGCATTTCAACCACATACATATTCGAGGACAGCAGCCTTTTTAGATGAGTTTGCAGAAATTCTTTCACAAGCGGATCACGTCTATGTGAGTGAAATTTTTGCATCAGCTCGTGAGGCAAAAGGAAGTGTTAGTGCAGAAGATTTGGTTCAATTGATTCCACAAGGACACTTGTTTGATGAGAGCCAATTATCGATTTTGAAAAAACATGAGCATGCAGTTATTGTATTTATGGGTGCAGGGAATATTAATCAGTTAATTCCGCACTATAAAGCACTAGTAGGATAAGGAAATGAGCTGTTTTCTAAGCGAATATTTTGCTTAGAAAACAGCTTTTTTGTGAAAATATGAGAGTAGAGACAATTGTTTTGAGAAGTTATGTCATATTTTTATTGATAGTCAAATTTTGGGACATTGTTTATTCGACATGAATGATGAGCTGATTTTAGAAAACAAGATGATTATTCAATAAAATAAAATGTAAAAACGTATTCATTTTCAACAAATTTCTTGACTTATACAATGTAGATTGCTATCTTTATCTTAAGAGCAAGAGACGAGGTGGTGAACTGATGACAATTGATTTAGCCCAATTAGTATGGATTATGTATGTTTTAATTTTAGGGGCAGTTTTCTTTTTTATAGTGTACCTTGTAAAGCTATTAATGGGCTTATTACCAGTCATTAAAAATTTAAATGTAACACTAGAAAAAACAAATGTAATGCTTGATGATGTTCAGGGGATTGTGAGTGATACGAAAGAAATCACTGATGATGTTACTGTAAAGTATCAACAAGCAAATGAGATGCTTGGTCAAGTATCAAGTCAGTTAGGAAGTGTCTTTGGAAGTTTCTTCAGTAGTGATACGAAAACAGAAAAAGCCGATATTATTAATAATGATAATGAAGACGAGAAAGGAAGTATGTAATTATGGCAAACAAAGGGAAATTTTTATTCGGAGCGGTTTTAGGAGCAGCAGCAGGAGCAGTTGCAGGAGTTTTATTAGCACCAAAATCTGGAAAAGAAACACGTGAAAATTTAGCTGAGAAGGCAGAAGAGCTAAAAACAATGACGCCAGATGAAATCAAAGAAAAAGCGTTAGAGAAAGCCGAGGAATTAAAAGAAAAAGCGTTAGAGAAAGCCGAAGAATTGAAAGAAAAAGCAGCAATATCATTAGATGGAGCAAAAGATCATTTAGAGCATATCGATTTCAATGATGTACGTCAATCAATGGAAGAAAAACGTGCTGAAATTGCTAATAAAATTAAACAATCAGCTGAGAACTTAGGTGAAACACAAACAGTTGAAGAGTTAGCAAGTACATCTCCAGTAGTGAAACCAATTTCTGATACTGTCGAGACAGTTGTTGAACCAGTTCAAGAGGTAGAAGATGTAACAGAAGAAGGAAGTAATGAAGTAGTTGAATCAACAGAAGAGGTTGCTACTGATGTGCCAAGTGAAGAAGATTTACGTGAAACACTTACTAAAAAAGTAAACGAATTTAAAACACGTGTTGGACAAGCTGAATAATATTTTAAAAGAGCAACAACAAAAGTTGGTGCTTTTTTATTTTTTTGCAAAAAATTTGATTAGAAATATGTATTTCTTTTGCGAAAAAAATGTGACATTGATATGATAGAATCATTGAAAGGAAAGGTGAATAGCGTGGAAACATTAGCACAATTACGTACTGAAATCGATCAAATAAGTTTGGAAATTTTACACCTATTAAATAAGCGGGCAGAGGTAGCAAAGAAAATTGGTGAAGTAAAAAGTCAGGCAGGGACAACGAATAAATTTGATCCTGTTCGAGAGCAACAATTATTATTATGGTTGGTTGAACAAAATGAGGGCCCTTTGAATGATGAAACAGTGATTCAAATATTTAAAGAAATTTTCAAGGTAGCATTATCAATCCAAGAACAAGATCAAGAAAATAAATTGTTAGTGACAAGAAATGAAACAACACCAGATACAATTGTACAGATTGGAGAAGTTATTTTCGGTGGTGAAACACCAGTTATGATCGCAGGTCCTTGTGCTATTGAGAGTGAACAACAAGTGCGTCTAGTCGCAAAAGAACTTGTGAAACAAGGTGTTCATGTAATGCGTGGTGGGGCATATAAACCACGGACATCACCATATGATTTTCAAGGATTAGGTTTAGATGGCTTGAAAATGTTCTATCGTATTGCCAAGGAATACGATTTGGTTGTAGTTACGGAAATTATGGATGAATTATCCTTACAAGAAGCCTTACCATACTTAGATATTGTGCAGATAGGTACGCGTAATATGCAAAATTTCTCATTGTTAAAAGCAGCAGGACAACAAGAAAAACCAGTATTATTGAAACGTGGGATGAGTGCAACAGTCGAAGAATGGATGTATGCCGCAGAATATATTATGGCTCAAGGTAATAAACAAGTGATTCTTTGTGAACGCGGTATTCGTACATATGAGAATGCAACGCGAAATACGCTTGACATCTCGGCTGTTCCATTAATGAAACAAAAAACACATTTACCAATTTTTGTTGATGTAACGCATGCTGCTGGTCGCAAAGACATTATGCTACCACTAGCTAAAGCAGCTATAGCAGCAGGTGCTAATGGAATTATGATTGAAGTACATCCATTACCGAGCACCGCTTTATCGGATGCACAGCAACAACTGGATTTTGATGAATTTGGGCAATTCATGTTAAATATTGAAAATGTGTTAAAACAGTAAAAACGAGGTAAAGTAAAATGAAATCTGGCCTTCTTTTCAAAAACTTTGAAAATTTTTCATTAAATTGATGTTAATTTGTTGCAATCGTTTTCAAAAACGGTATAATGAAACTGTAGGAAAGTGAGAGAGGTGTTGTCATGAAAAATAAGAAAATTACTATTTATGATGTTGCGCGCGAAGCAGGAGTATCGTTAGCAACAGTATCACGTGTTTTAAATAAAAGTGCTAAAGTTGCACCTGAAAAAGAACAAGTGGTATTAGAAGTTATTGAACGATTAAATTACCGTCCAAATGAAGTTGCACGTGGATTAGCACGGAAGCGTTCGACAACTGTGGGTGTTTTAGTACCGGAAATTGGGCGTTTATCGGTTGCTGAAATGCTAAGTGGTATTTTGGATACAGCTAATATGGAGATGTATAAGTATTCAACATTAATTAAGTCATATGCATCAGATTTAGATTTATTTAAAACGTATTGGGAAGATTTATTATCAAATCAAGTTGATGGAATTTTAGTAATGTTTGACTATATTACAGATGAAATTCAAGAAATGATTGAAAATTCTCCAGTACCTGTTGTTGTGTTTGCATCAGCAACAGATAGTGATGTGTTAGCATGTGTTTCAATCAACTATGAACAAGCATTTTATGACGTAACAAAGTACTTTTTAGACGCTGGGCATGAAGATGTACTTTTTTGTACACGTAATTATACATCAGCTTTAGAAGTACAAAAACATGGATATATGCGAGCTTTCAGTGAAAGTAACAAGCCTATCAAAGAGGAAAATATTTTACGAGTATATCGAAGCTATGAAGAAAACTATGCGTTTGCGAAAGAATATTTAGCAACGAAAAAACCAGATGCTATTGCATCAACAAGTGATTCTGCAGCAATTGCTTTTATGAATGCAGCGTTAGATTTAGGGATTCAGATTCCAGAACAATTGGAAATTATCAGTTTCTCAAATACAAAAACATCACAAATGGTACGTCCAGGTTTAACATCTGTGTCATATCCAATTTACAAAATTGGTGTATTTTCAATGCGCTTGTTAACAAAAATTATGCGTAATGAAGAACTAGAAAAGAAAAATTTCACTGAAGCACACGAAATTATTTGGCGTGGTTCAACGAAAAAATAAGTAAAACAAGTGAGGTATACTCACTTGTTTTTTTATGACTGAACAATAAAAATTAAAAAAATATTGACAGTAAAAAAATAAGGTGCTAAACTGAAGACATTCAATTGAAAAGAAAAAGCGTTGAACGATTTTAGTAGCTTATTTTGTAGTAGCAAAGAGAACCTGTGGTTGGTGTGAATAGGTGTACCAAAAAAAGTGAATTACCAATCCGGAGCTGTTTTAGGTGTAGCAACTAAAACCGGAAGCCAACCGTTATTTAGGCATAGAGTGATAGTTTTAAGACTATAAGCAGGGTGGTACCGCGATTTTATCGTCCCTACAAGGAATTGTAGGGGCGTTTTTTTATTTTCAAACAAAGATAAATGGAGGAATTAAAGATGGCAATGACATTATTAGAAGAGTTAGCATGGCGTGGCATTATTCATCAACAAACTGATGAAACAGGGATTAAAGAAGTACTAGAGAATGAGAAAATTTCATTGTATTGTGGTGTCGATCCTACTGGAGATAGTATGCATATTGGGCACTTATTACCATTTTTGACATTACGCCGTTTTCAACAACATGGACATAAGCCAATTATTTTAGTTGGTGGTGCTACAGGAATGATTGGTGATCCAAGTGGGAAAGCAGCGGAACGGCAATTACAGACAGTCGAAACAATTGCAAAAAATGTACAGTGTTTACAAGCACAAATGTGTCGCTTATTTGACTTTGATGCTGAAAATGGTGCAAAAATGGTCAATAATTACGACTGGACTGCAAATGTAAGTATTGTTGAATTTTTACGTGATTTTGGAAAGAGCTTCAATGTTAATTACATGTTGGCTAAAGATATTGTTTCTTCGCGCCTAGAGACAGGGATTTCATATACTGAATTTACATACACAATCTTACAGGCGATGGATTTTGATCATCTATATGAACATCATAATTGTCGGATGCAAATTGGCGGAAGTGACCAATGGGGAAATATTACGTCGGGATTAGAGCTCATTCGTAAACGCCAAGGAAGTGGAGCAAAAGCTTTTGGATTTACAATTCCGTTAGTTACGAAAGCAGATGGGACAAAATTTGGGAAAACTGAAAGTGGGGCAATTTGGTTAGATGCTGAAAAAACATCGCCATATGAATTTTACCAATTTTGGATTAATACATCAGACGCTGATGTGTTAAAATATTTAAAATTCTTTACGTTTTTAGATCGTGAAGTAATTGAAACGTTAGAAGTAAGTGCAAAGGAACACCCACATTTACGTGAAGCGCAAAAAGCATTGGCATCAGAGATGACACGTTTGATTCATGGACAGGCGGCATTAGATCAAGCTATTGCGATTTCTCAAGCTTTATTCAGCGGAAATATTCAAGCATTAACAGCGGCTGAAATTGCACAAGGATTTAAAGATGTACCATCAACAACAATTACTGAAGCAATGAACATTGTTGATTTATTAGTTGAGACTGGTGTTGTAAAATCAAAACGTGAAGGTCGAGAATTCACGAATAATGGAGCAATTATGATTAATGGTGAAAAACAACAAGATACTGAGTATATCATTGACCCTGCAAATGGAATTGAAAGTAAGTTTACAGTTATTCGCCGTGGTAAGAAAATGTATCATTTAGTAAACCATGTAAAATAATTGAAAAAGCAACACTAATGTGTTGTTTTTTTTTGCTATTTTGTTGTAATTATAGCTATTTTTGTTACAATAATAAATAATAGAGTTATGATATAATAAGTGAAGGGCTAGGAATGAATATTACATGAGTATAGGGCAAGAGCAACAAGACATGCAGGCGGAACTCGTACGTTTACAAAAATTAGCATATACTGATTTTCTTACTGGTTTACAAAATCGCCGTGCATTACAACAAGCAGTGACGAGTGGTTTGCTGAAGCAAGCAATTGTCATTGTGATTGATTTAGATCATTTGAAATTGATTAATGATACGTATGGTCATCAGTGTGGGGATGAAGCAATTGTTAAGATGGCAAGGTACATTACAGTAGCGTTTCCAGAAATCAGTCATATTTATCGCATCGGTGGGGATGAATTCATCGTCTTACTGGAATCTGCAACTCATAAACAGGCATATAATCATGCAAAGGAACTATTAAGATTGTGTCAGCAGCCTTTTACATGTTGTGATGAAGAACAGTTAATTGTGCGAAAAATGAGTATAAGCGCATCAATTGGAATTGCACATTATCAGCAATCACAAATGTCATTTGAAGAAGCATTGGCACGGGCAGATGAAATGGCATATGTTGCGAAAAGTAATGGTCGTAATCGTATTGAAATGACATTGACACCAACAATTGAAAGTTTACCTATTATTACAAGTGATGAACGATTAGTATTACAAAATGTACAAAGAAAACCGTTGAAAATTGGTTATTTTGACATGCTTAGCGAAGAAGAACAATATTATTTTCAATTTTTGACGGAATTTTTAGGATTGGAAATTGAGCTGCATGCAGTTGATTCTAAATTGAAGTATAGTATTGATTTAGCGCAATTTGATTGTTTAATCAATGTCGCTTCAATAGTAGTAACAAACAACGAAGCGTTATTTTCATTCGTTCCATTCGAGATTTCTCCCCTCATTTTATCGGTGAGAACATTAACAGACACGTATGGTATTGAAAAATCAGCACTGCGAATTGGCATTCCAATTGAGCTATACTCAGAAGCCAAAAAATCATTTGGACTTGATCAAAACTTAGTGACATATCCAATACTAGATCATGCCATACAAGCGTTGAAAACAAATGAAATCCAAGGGATTATAACAGCGTGCTGCTTTTTAAAATTACGTGATTTACAACAAATGTCCGTACCTGCATATCGACAAGAAAACAGTAATGTCACGAGAGGGATTGCTATTAATAATAAGAGTGATGCTGTTAAATTGATACCTATTATTCGTAAATATTTACGAGCAGGTGGACAAAGTGAATTTAAAAAACAAACCCAAAATATGCAAAGTGTCAAAAAACGAATCCAATCGATGTTGACTGAAGAAGAAAAGGATTTTTTAGTTAGAAATCATCGAATTCGTGTACTATTACAAAGAAAGCATGGGAAATTATCTCGCTATAATGAAAATTTACAATGCTATACTGGATTAGCAGTGCGCTTAACTCATTATTTAGAGCAAGTGCTTGATATTACTTGTGAGCCCGTGTATTATAAATCAGAACAACGTTCAAGTGTACTTGAATCGCTTGAGAAGAATATTGCAGATTTATCATTTGGCTTGTTCATGCCAGGAAATCGAAAACAAGAATATGAATTTTTTCAAGGGTTTGCATTATCATTACCGTTTACGCATACAGCACCAGTGTTAGTGACAACTCCAGATTATCCAAAATTATCAAAATCGCATTTATCACAATTGACAATTGGAGTGTTGAGTCAGTCCTATACCCGTGCGTATATTGAGCGATATCATGATGATGTTGGTGAGATTCGTTGTTATGAAGATCGCACATCAATTACCGATGCTTTATATAATTATGAAATTCAAGCAATGATTTTAAATGAGGATACCGCATACGAATTATTAGAGCATCATCCATTGCGAATTGAATTTCAATTTCCAAACCATGTCGAACGCGTATTATGTACTCGTGAAAGTGATGATCAATTAATTAGAATATTAAATAAAGCTTTGATCTTTACACACCACCATGAGCAATTAAATTTTTAAAACCAAATGATTTTATTTGGTTTTTTCTAGTTTTTCTACTATAATAAAAGAGATATTAATTAGGTGAAAGAAGGCGTGAAAATGTTAACAAGCAAAGAGCAAGAGCTATATAAAACTTTAACAGAATTACCAGGGACATCGGGGTTTGAACATGAAGTTCGCCAATTTATGCAATCACAGCTAGAACAATATACAGATACAATTATCCGTGATCGTTTAGGAAGTATTTTTGGTGTGAAAGAAGGGACAAGTGAACAACCATTACGTGTCGTTGTTGCAGGTCATATGGATGAAGTTGGCTTCATGGTCACACAAATTACTGAAAATGGTATGTTACGTTTTCAAACAATTGGTGGATGGTGGAACCAAACAATGCTTGGACATCGTGTGAGTGTGTATACACGTACGGGTATTTTAGCAGGAACAATTGGCTCGATTCCAACTCATTTGCTCACAGCAGAGCAAATGGCTAAACCAATGGATGTGAAACAAATGTTAATTGATATTGGTGCACAATCAAAAGAAGAAGCCACAAGCTTTGGAGTTCGTCCAGGAGATCAAGTTATTATGGATGGGGCATTTACACCGTTAGCAGGTGGTGAGCGTTTCTTAGCAAAAGCGTGGGATAATCGCTTAGGATGTGGTATGGCTTTAGAAGTTATGGAACATTTTAAAGATACATCATTGGCTCATACGTTAATTTGTGGAGCAACTGTTCAAGAAGAAGTTGGATTACGTGGAGCTAAAACAGCAGCAGCATTAACAAATCCAGATTTTGCTATTGTTGTAGATGTATCACCAGCCAATGATGCTACAGGTGATAAGACACAGTTTGGACAACTTGGAGAAGGTGTATTAATTCGTATTCATGATCGTACAATGGTGATGCCACAACCAATGCTTGATTATGTGTTAGAAGTATGTGAAACACATAATATTAATCACCAATTCTTTATTTCACCTGGTGGAACAGATGCGGGGAATTTTCACTTACATGAAACCGGAGTTCCGACAATTTCAATTTGTTTACCTGCACGGTACATTCACTGTAGTTCATCAATTATTGATAGTCGTGACTATCAAGCAGCCAAAAAATTAGTGATTGAATTAATAACAGCATTCAGTGAGGAGCGCTTCACTAATTTATTACCAAGATAGGAGAGAATGAGAGATGAAAACGATTGAAACAATTGAAGAATTTGAAGCATGTAAAAACCAAACAGGTGTAGTAATTTATATTTTTTCTGCACAATGGTGTGGAGATTGTATCGTATTAGCCCCTCAATTACCTGAAATTGAAGCAGCTTGTGCAGATGCAAAATTTTATTACGTGAATCGTGATGAATTTATAGATCAAGCAGTAGAATACGATATTTTTGGAATTCCAAGCTTTATCGCTTTTAAAGATGGTTCAGTTGTAGATACATTTATCAGTAAAAATCGTAAAACAGCGGAAGAAATTATTGCATTTGTGAACGGAGTAGTATAAATTTTATAGTTATTTTGGAATTGCTAATGCTAGAATATAACATAAGAAAAAACTCACTTAGTTGGAATTGTTATTCCAACTAAGTGAGTTTTTTAAGTAAAAGAATAGTATTCATGTGTAATTTGTGCGTTTTTTATGATTTGCAAACTAATTGAAACAAGATAGAATTCTGTTGCTGTACGAGTAGTAGCACGTAAATAGGATAACTGCTCAACTTGTGTTTGATTATCTGGAGTATCAATGAAAATAGTTTGAATTTTTTTAAGTAAATTTGGATGATTTTCTATACTCGAAGTGAGTTGTTGAAAAAGACGAAGTTGATTTGAGTATAACTCAAATCGTGGAGTGATATGCGAACGTGGAACTGATTGAATACGATATTCAATTAGTGGAGAAAGTGAGTATAGGTAACTAATTGTTGTTTTAGCACTGTATTTAAATAGTTGTGCACCCGCATAATGTTCAATATCGTATTGAAGTAATTCTAATTTTTCAATTTCATCAGAATAGGAAGTTTTTAAAATGAACATATTTGCAATAAGTGCAAATACGATACCAATAGCGATAAACAGTATTCGCGTGAAAATGACTGCATTCGGATCAGCAGCAGCTAGTGCACTTGAAGCAACAGCAGAAACTGTGACAAACATAACAATATTTCGATAATCAGTGATATAACTTTGAAGATAACCAATTACTAACATAATGAACAAAATAATGGTATCATTGTGGATAAAACTAAAGATGAATAGGAGTATTGCACTACCGATTAATGTGCCAATTGCTCGTTTTTTTGAACGTTCAATAACATATTCACTATACGGTTGTGTGATAGCAAAAACAGTATAGAGAATCCAGCGTCCATATGATAATTCAAAAATGGCAGTAATAAACATAGTAAATGATACTAATAGTGCAAGTCGTAATGCATAACGCACGCGAATATTTCGTAATTTTAATGTTTTACGCATAAGGGTTGCTGACTTCCATTCTTGAGTCATTTGGGCTCCTTTTGCACTAGGATCACTTGAATGATAGACTGAGAGAGCAGTAGCAATTGATTCTAAGATTGCGGTGAGTTGTTTAATGAGTGAGACATTGCTCTGTGTCATATACATATTTAAATCTGTATGGTGTTCATCGTGTGTATTAGTCAATAATATTGTCAGTTGTTTTGAAAAAGTATGGGCAATTTCGGGTGTAACGTGTGCCCTTTTTTTGGTAAGGAGTTGGCTAGCATACTCTAGTTGTGAAATGATTGTTATAATTGATTGTTGATAATCATTTGGAAAATGCGTAGATCGAAATGAATTATATGTTATTTGCTTTATTTGGCCGAAAAGAGGTAATGTTGCTTGGAAATTCAGTTGTGTGTTTTGTGTATCATTATGGAGTATGTCGTGAAATGCTGTTGAGATATCTAAGAAAAAAGATTGGGAACTTTTTTGCAGTTTATTTTTATTACTAAACCATTGGACAGCAAGTATAATAAATGGACCACTTATTAATGCGAGTAGACGAAGTGGCAAACCGTCTAGAGGGATGGGTGTTGTTAGTAGAAAGGTATAATGTAAACCAACCATCATGACGAGAGGTTTTCTTAATTCATAGCTTAAAAAATAGGCTAACACAAATAGAATACTGAAATTAATAAATAAGCCAATGAATGGATATAAAGGAATAATGTATGAAACTATTCCGAACGTAAGGTTTACTGTGAGCATAAGAAATAGGTTTCGAATAGGATGGACAAGTAAATTTCGATCCATAAAAATTAGGACAAGAATAGCTGTACTCACGCCAACGAGGGAATTTTCACTTCCAAAAATAGTTTGAAATATTGATACAAAAATCATAATGCTGAAAAATAAAAGTGTCTTCTGGATAATAAGTGGGAGATATTTTTTGTACATCATAAAGAGAAAAATTTCCTTTCTTTTCATTGTGATACAGTGTATCGAATTTTCATATATTTTTCAAGAAAAAAATAAAAGAAAGTGAAAAAGCAAACAAAAAGATAGTTTTTGTTTGCTCAGATTATAACAATTTGTGATTAGATGATACGTTTTCCAAAAGGCGAGAGTGATAGTTTAGCTAGTTTTAAAGATTGTAGTGCAAATGGAATACCGATAATGGTAATTGCAAAAGCAGCAGCAGAAATTAAATTGATGAGTACAAGCTCCCAACCACATAAAATGAACCACAAAACATTAAATATGAAATGAAGAGAGCTTGTTTCAACTTCAATAACTTCTTTGCCGAATGGTGCAAGTTGTAAACGAGCCATTTTAAAACATTGATGTCCGATGGGAATACCGATAATGGTGATACTCCAAATAATTCCAAAGAAAAACCAAGCAAAAGCACCGGGTAATCCTGCTAAACAAAGCCAAATAATATTACCTAAACAAGACATAAAAAACACTCCTTATTCTCTAAACATAATTGAATTATGTTTTCACGCTCCCATTGTATCATATTCTGTTTTAAAAGCAAAAATACTCCTATTCACAAAAATATCAAATTTTGTTAGAATGGAAAAGAAGAATCAGAAAATAATGAAGATATAGTAAATATAGTGAATAAAAATATTGAGAGGAGTTTATTATAATGAATGAAATAACTGTACAAGAACAAGTTGCACGACTACAAGAGGAAGTAACTAATTTACGTGAGCAAGTAATGATATTAGCAACACAATATGAAACTTTAAATGAAGCATATGAGGCAGTCTTAGTAAAACAAAAAAATTATGAACAAATTACGGAATCAGCAAATCAAGCAAAAGATTTCGTCAGTGAAAAACTTGGCCAAGCAAGTGAGTATATTAACGAGATTGATTTTCGTGATGTAGGTGAAAAAGTTGATTATCAACGTCAACGTTTTTTGAACAAGTTAAAAACAATGACTCAACCAGCACCCCCAACACCACCGACACGTGAAACGACAGTGAAAAGTACGCCAACTGAACCGACGCCAGAAACGACAGTGAAATCAGTGATACAATCAAAGGATGATAAATAGTAATGACAGATTTAGAGCTTTTAGGATGGACAGTAGCTGCAGCAATACTTGCTGCAGGCGTATTGTTATCAGTGACAGTATTTAGTGGTATTTTATTAAAATTTATTCGAAAACAAGCGAAAAAAAGCGAGAGTAACAAGTGAAACAGACGAAATATACACACTTGCAAGCAGTTGACTATCGAACGATGTCGATTATTGATTTAGTTCCTTTTTGTTTAGAGTTCTATTTGCGCTGCGGCGGAAAACAAGGCTATCGATATGAACAGAAAGTTCTAGCGATCGCTCAGCAACTCAAAAGAGAAAATGATATTGAACAAGCACTTCATGCGTTGCAAATGCTCGCTTACTACAACCCAAGAGGTGTAAAAGGGATTGACTTAGGTGATTATTCTCAAGTCATATATAATGATGAAGATGTACGTATTTAATGTGTAATATGCTAGAATTCATATGAACCCAGTTGACTAATAATGCAGCTGGGTTTTATTTTGAATAATAATGTTTCTATATACAATAAATAAAAAAAGATGCTACCTTTTATAAAAAGGAAGTGCGGTGAACCCAAAAATTAGGACACTATAAAATTTTAAACAAGTAAGGATTGA
>CAMFJD010000003.1 GCA_945956935.1 uncultured Bacillota bacterium
TCTGTAACTGTAAGAATTTTTAATTTTTTTGGTCCAATTTCTTGACATCGTACCACGTACTACGTACAAAAGGACTCATCCCCAAAACAACCGCCATTAAAATGAAACCAATGATTATCATCATCACTTGTCTCTTTATTCGTTGATTTATAGGGTGTACTATTAGTCCATATACTGTTGAACCAATAGCTATAACGGTTGCTAGTATTGTTGTAATCTGTATCATTTGACTAACTAAATACTCATGAGCTAAAACCGTACCAAATATTATCCAAATAATAGTATGCGTGCGTTTCCATCCACGTACTCTTTTTTGTATCGGTCGAAAACTCGTCAAAAATAAATACACTAAAACAGCGCAAGGAATTAGTGCACTAAAAAGAATATATCCATACTCATTCAAAGTAAATTGTCCGTGATACAAAACTAAAACAGTCGTTGCCACTACATGTAGTGCAAATGCATGAAATGCAATTAACCCTTGTTCTCTTTGCCATCGCATCTGTTTTTTTAATACATCAACAAAGTCGTTCTCTCCCCACTTATGGACTTGACTTACATTTTTCATCGCTACTGTCAAAGCTAAGGCGAGCATGCCAAATCTTGCACTATAAACAATAATAATTCTAATTACACTTGTATCAGTAACGACAATACTTATAACCATTCCTATAATCAACAAAGCAATTGCTCCATAATGTAGAAATCGCCATAAGTATGCTGTAGTGTCCTTCATATTTCCCCCTCCTTTCTTTTTACTATAAAATGAATATCTTAAAATGCCTACTCATATACTTTAAAATTTTGTTTCTAATAATAATCCTTGCTATTTTTCATGAAATAAAAAAAAGCGTCCAACATTCTCGTTG
Source organism: uncultured Bacillota bacterium (assembly GCA_945956935.1). Lineage (GTDB taxonomy): Bacteria > Bacillota_I > Bacilli_A > Culicoidibacterales > ZOR0006 > ZOR0006. The sequence continues at coordinate 870 of CAMFJD010000003.1, forward strand.
AACACTTTTTTATTATCGACTACTTTTGTCGTAAGGTATACCCAATGCCTTTGGTGCCATTGCATTTCTTGAAAACAGAACAAGTGCAACTACAACAAAAATATACGGTAATGCAAAGTATACTTGTTCTGGAATTGGTACACCTGGGAATAGGCTGTTTCCTGTTACACCAATTACACGTAACAACCCAAAGAATAACCCTGCTGTCATAACACTAAACGGACGCCATTGCCCAAAGACTAAAATAGCTAATGCCATAAATCCTGCACCATTAATTGTATATGGAGCAAATTTTCCAGCGAACGCTAACATTTGTAATGCTCCACCTACGGCAGCTAACATACCCGAAATCATCACAGCTTGATATCTCATTTTTGCAACGTTAATCCCCATTGAATCCGCCGCACCCGGATGTTCTCCACATGCACGTAAACGCAAACCAAATGGTCGTTTATAAATCACATACCATGTAACAACAACAACAACTGCGACAAGCATCACACGCCAGTCAAATAATCCACCAATTACCGGAATGTCTTTTAAACCTGGAATAAGAAATGATGCTGCGTTTTGTCCAATACCAATTGATTCAGTCTCTTTCCCTTGGAAAATAATTTGTGTCAGATACATGGTGAAACCTAATGCTAACATATTTAAAGCAATTCCACTAATTGTCTGATTTGCACGCAATGAAATCGATGCATAAGCATGAATTAATGAAAATACTGCACCTGCAATGACTGACAAGCCAATACCAATCAATACCGAGACAAGAAAGCTAAGTCCCATGTCTTGTAAAATTAACGATGTTGCAGTTGTGACAAATGCACCAACAATCATTAATCCTTCTAAACCGATGTTAACAACACCACTTCGTTCACTAAATAATCCACCCATAGCAACGATGATAAGTGGTGAAGCAAATAAAAGCACGTTAATAATTAATCCCATAATATCCATTATTTACTCACCTCTACTTTCTGTTGTCGTTGTTTTTTTATCCGTTTGAGTGTCCATTGATCGGCGAAACGTTCAAATAAATAACCTGATGCAACAAATAAAAGAATCAATGAACTAATAATTTCAACAATTTCAGCAGGGACTTGTGCAAATGCTTGCATTGAAGCAGCGCCTGCCTTTAATCCCCCTAATAAGAGTGCTGAGAAAAACACTCCAACACCAGTACTATTTCCGAGCAAAGCAACCGCAATTCCATCAAATCCGATTGCATAATAACCAGTTAATCCTTGTTCAACATCTATCTTACCTAATGAGATCATATAAATCGCACCTGCAACCCCTGCAAATACTCCAGCTATTGCCATTGATAACGCAATATTACGATTCACTTTCATTCCGGCATACTGTGCTCCACTTGGATTTAAACCAACTGCTCGTAATTCGTATCCAAATGTTGTTTTATTAATGATGAATGAAAATACAATACATGCAATAATAGCAATAAAAATACCAAAGTTTATACGTGAATTGGGAAATAAAAATGCTAGTATTTCAGTAAAAAATGGCACTTTTAATGTTGCAGTTGATTGCATTGCCATTGATTGAGCAGGATTCATTGGATTCGGAATAAAATTCAAAATCCAATAGTTTACAAGATATAGAGCTGTATAATTTAACATAATTGAAACAACTACTTCGTGTACTCGATATCGTGCTTTTAAAATACCTGGAATAAACCCCCAAACAAACCCTGCTGCACCACCTGCGACAATCATTAATGTTGTATGTAATAGTGCTGGTAATTCCACATGAATCCCAATAATAACTGCAACAAGTCCACCTATTGCCAATTGTCCTGGTGCACCAATATTAAATAAACCGGTACGAAAAGCAAAAGCAACGGCTAAACCAGTTAAAATAATTGGTACTGTCCGGAACAACCACTCTCCCATATAGTACTGATTTCCAAATACACCACTAAATAGTGCACCAAACGCCTCAATTGGGTTTCTTCCTGATGCAATGATAATAAGCGCACCAATCACAAAAGCCGATAGGATTGACAACATGGGGATTAACACTTTCCGCCAATTAATACGTGCTATAAGCTTATCCATGGTTTACTCCTCCTTCATACTGTCCACCAGCCATTAAATATCCAAGTTCTCGTTCATTTGTATCCTTAGCATCCAAAACTGCAACAATTTTTCCTTCACAAATAACTGCGATGCGATCTGATACATTCAAAATCTCGTCTAATTCAAATGAAATCAATAAAACTGCACGATTTTTATCGCGTTCTTCGATAAGTTTACTATGAATGAATTCAATTGCTCCAACATCTAAACCACGTGTTGGTTGTGATGCAATTAACAATTTTGGTGAGCGATCAACTTCGCGAGCAATAATTGCTTTTTGTTGATTTCCACCTGACATTGATCGTGCTGATGAGTGAATCCCATGAGCACTACGAACATCAAATTCATCTGTTAAACCTGTCGCATAATCCATAATCGCTTTATCATTTAAAATTCCGTATTTGGAATACGGTTGTTCATAATAATTTTGCAGCACCATATTTTCCGATAAAGTAAAGTCTAAAATTAATCCATGTTTATGACGGTCGGCAGGAATGTGCCCAATTCCTGTTTGTGTCCGTTTTCTTACGGGTAGTTTCGTAATATTTTTTCCATTCAGTGTGATATTTCCGGCATAAATCTTACGCAATCCGGCAATTGCTTCGACAAGCTCTTCTTGACCATTTCCATCAATTCCGGCAATTCCAAGAATCTCACCTTCTTGAATTGTTAAATTTAGCCCATCAACAGCATGAAGTCCACGAGCATCTTTGACTGTTAAGTTTTCAATACTTAAAATATCAGCTCCAGGATTTGATGGACCTTTTTCAACAATGAAGTTCACTTCACGTCCAACCATCAATTCTGCTAATTGATTTTCATTCACATCTGCAACATTAACGGTATCAATATATTTCCCACGGCGGATAACTGTACAACGATCAGCAACTTCCTTAATCTCTGCCAGTTTATGCGTAATTACAATAATTGATTTTCCTTCTCTGACAAGCCGCTTCATTATACTCATTAATTCCGTGATTTCTTGTGGTGTTAATACTGCAGTAGGTTCATCAAAAATAAGAATATCAGCATGACGATACAACATTTTTAAAATTTCAACCCGTTGTTGCATACCAACACTAATATCTTCAATTTTAGCATTTGGATCAACATTTAAATTGTATTTTTCAGATAACTCCGCTATTTCTTGCGCTGCTGTCTTCAAATCAATTTTACCATTCTTTACTTGCTCCATACCTAAAATAATATTTTCTGTCACCGTAAAGTTGTGCACGAGTTTAAAGTGTTGATGCACCATTCCAATACCTAATTCATTAGCAAGATTTGGATTGGTAATATTCACTTTTTCTCCACGTACACGAATTTCTCCACCATCTGGCGAATACAGTCCAAAAAGAACACTCATCAGTGTTGATTTACCTGCCCCATTTTCACCTAATAAGGCGTGTATTTCTTGCGGGCGTAACTGTAAAGTGATGTTATCATTAGCGACAAAACCACCAAATTCTTTACGGATGTCTAGCATCTCAATTACGTACTCCATTTCAAAACATCCTTTCCACGTATTATAAAAATTCTGATTTCATCATACCATTTTTCTATTCGCTTTTAAACTCAAGACCTTTATTTTCATTAAGAATTCTAAATATTTAAACATGCTTTATCTGTCTCATTCGATTTTGAATTACTCAAAAAATAAAACGTATTTCAAATGAATATCTACATATATATTTCATATGTTTTCAATTACCATGAAAACAAACTAAATATTTACCGAATCAACTTCATACCTTAAAAAAAAACACTTGCCTAAGCAAGTGTTTTCATTGTACTTGTTTCATTACAAACAACTAGTAAATTTTTGCCTCTTGAACTGGGAAATCAGTACTTGTTTGCACACTGATTTCACCTGACTTCATCGATTCTGTTGTTTTACCAACTAAATCTAATACTGCTTGATCAGTAATGTTTGGGTTTTCTGTAGGTAAACCTACTGCATCTTCATTAATTCCAAGTACTTGTACTTGTCCAAATGCTGCCGTTCCTTCTTTGATTGCTTCCAACGTTTCATTTACAGCAATCCCTACATGTTTCACTGCTGATGTTAATACAACAGATTTTCCATCTTCGTATAGTCCATCTTCATACTGATCACGATCAACACCAATTACCCAAGCATCTGTTCCTTGAGTCACTAATTCTTTTGCTTGCTCAATAACACCTGTTCCAACTCCACCTGCTGCTACGAAAATGATATCCATTCCACTTGCATACATTGCTGCTGCTTTTTGTTTTCCAATTGTTGTATCAGTAAAACTATTTGCATATTGAACATCTACTTTAATATCTGGGTTTACAGCTTTCGCTCCTTGAATATATCCAGCCGCAAAGTTCATAACTGCCGGAAGAGGTACTCCACCGATAAATCCAATTGTATCTTTTTGTGTTGTTGAAGCTGCTACTACACCTGCAAGGTATCCAGCTTGTTCTTCACGGAATAAGATTGATGCAACATTATCTAAAGAAATTTCTTCTTCATTTACTGTTGGTGTTGCATCTAAAATAATATATTTCGTATTTGGATTCGCTTGTGCAGACACAGCCATTCCCTCTGAAAACTTAAATCCAGGTGCAACAACTACTTGATTTTGTGCGGCTGACGTATCTAAGTTTGGTTGAATATCACTATCTTGTTTTGTTTCAATGTATCCTGTTTTCACACCTTCATTTGCAGCCTTGAATGCCTCAACACCTTCCCAAGATCCTTGGTTAAATGATTTGTCATTGATTCCACCTGTATCAGTTACTAAACCGACTGATGCTACCGGTAAATCAGATTCACCGTCTGTTGTTGAGCTTCCACAAGCTGTTAACCCTAATGTAAATACTAGAGCTAAAGAAGTTAATGCTAATAATTTCTTCATGAGAGTACCTCCAAATAATTTGTTCTTCTGCTATATTGTACTACAAGTTATTTTAAAATCAAACGTTTTATTAAAGAACAATCTACTAGCAAGCGTTTTCCAAGCTTTTTTTGGTGATATTTACTAATTTTATCATAATTTTCACGAATTAAACTTTACTTTTTTCACTTTTCGATAAAGATTTACACATCGTTTATTACTTTTCATTCATATTGACGGTTACTATTTCCAAACAAATTTTTATTATACCCATATTTTTAGGAATTGTACCAAATTTGCTATCTTCTAAATTATCTATTTCATATTTTCATCTTTAGTTATTTCATCGATTATTTGGATTTCACCTGTTGCAAGTTTTTGTTCAATATCGGATACTCTCTCAATATTTCCTTGAAATGAAAAATTGGGGTTTATTTTCGTAACACCAACTGACTGAGTCGTAATATCTAAGATGTTCATTTGACCAAATTGAGCTGTACCATCTAAAATATTCGCAACTACTTCAGCTATTGCACGATCAAAATGTTTGACAGCAGATGTTAAAACTACAGATTGCCCATCAGTAGTATATATCCCCTGTTCATATTGATCACTATCAACACCAATAACCCAAACCTTTTGACCACTTTTTACCAATTCTTTAGCTACTTCAATTACTTGTTGGTTACTCTTTCCATTCGCACCAAAAACAATGTCACAATTTTTTTCATATAATCTTTTCGCTTTTTCATAACTTTGTACATCATCTACAAAGCTATTCGTATAATCGATTACAACTTCAATATCGTTCTGAATAGCTTTTGCTCCTTGAACATAACCTAATTCAAATTTTTTTACTGGATCAATCTGTTCACCACCAAGAAAACCAATTGTATTTGTCTTAGTTGTAATTGCAGCAATAACACCTGCTAAATAACCTGCTTGTTCTTCACGAAAATCAATCGCAATAATATTTGGTAACATTTCATCAAGCTCACCATCTAAGAAAATATAGCCTGTTTCAGGATTTTCTTTAGCAGATTCTACAATAGCCTCTGAAAAGTTCATACCTGGCACAATAACAATGTCATTTTTCTTCGCTTGTTTATTAATATTTTCTACACGCTGACTTTCTGACTCAGTCACACTATAGTCTAAACGAACCATATGGAATTCGCGCAGATCTTGAATACCATTCCATACAATGTTGCTAAATGATTGTCCATACAATCCATCCGTATCTGCGATAAACCCGACACTTGGTATCACTAAATCACTCACTATTATCTTTTGACTTATATACATACAAACCACACAAATACCAACAATTATCAATATTTTTACAACGATTTTTCTCATGCCCATTGCCCCCTTCATGCCCTAGGTGCTATACTATTCACATTTTTTAATCGTTTAGTTGTAACACTTGCCTTGGCTTTGTTCCCTCATTTGGACCAATAATTCCCTTTGCTTCCATCATTTCCATTAATCGTGCCGCGCGATTATAACCAACCTTAAATCTTCGTTGAATAAGTGATGTCGATGCTTTTTGTTGTTCGATGACAAATTGAATGACCTCAGGTAAAAGTGTGTCACTATCACCAGTATTTTCTAATTCTGCTTCCAAATTTGTCGCCTGTGCAATAGCTAGTAACTGTTCATCATATTGAATAGTCGGTTGCTGTGCTTTAATAAAATCAACAACATCCATAACTTCCTGTTCGCTCACATATGCACCCTGCACACGTAACGGTTTACTTTCACCGCTCGGAAAAAAGAGCATATCTCCTTTACCAACAAGTGCTTCTGCTCCACTCATATCAAGAATTGTTCGCGAATCAATTTGCGATGAAACAGCAAATGCAATACGCGATGGAATATTTGCTTTAATCACACCTGTAATGACGTCCACCGATGGTCGCTGAGTCGCAACGATAAGATGAATACCCGCCGCACGTGCCATTTGCGTAATTCGCATAATTGACTCTTCGACATCTTTTGAAGCCACCAACATTAAGTCTGCCAATTCATCAATAATGACAACAATAAATGGTAACTCACTCCCACTCTCAGCTTGCTTATTGTACCCTTCAATATTTCGCACGCCATTTTGAGCAAATAATTCATATCGTTCTTCCATCTCTTGAACAATTTTTCTTAGTGCAAACGCTGCTTTTTTGGGATCTGTCACAACAGGTGCCAATAAATGTGGAATGTGGTTAAAATAACTTAACTCAACCTTTTTTGGATCAATTAATAATAATTTCACTTCCTCAGGTTTTGTTCGCATTAATATACTCGTAATAATACCATTAATACATACTGATTTTCCACTTCCGGTTGATCCAGCTACGAGTAAATGTGGCATTTTATCGAGTTGTGCAGTCACTGTTTCCCCGGAAATATCTTTTCCAAGAGCAACTAACAAACGATTTTCAGGTCGATCATATGTTGTTGTTAATGTTTGTTTCAATGAAACCATCGCCACAACCGGATTTGGAACTTCTATACCAATTGCTGCTTTTCCAGGAATCGGTGCCACAATCCGAACATCTTTTGCCGCTAAACTGAGGGCAATATCACTAGAAAGATTTACAATCCTACTCACTTTGACACCAGGATCTGGTTGGATTTCATATTGGGTTATTGCTGGACCAATATTAACAGCACTGATTGTAATCCCAATTTTAAAACTAGTAAATAATTGGTGGAGCCGGTCAACATGCTCCTCAATTGTTTCTTTCATTTGACTCAAATCAGTTGCTGGTACATCTTTTAGCAATGTAATTGGTGGAAGTTCATATGCCGATGATTCTCTATGCTTTCCGCTTACTCCTTGTTCATCAAACTCTCGCTCAATTATGGTTTCAGTTTTAGCAATATGTACTTCTAGCCCTTCCATATTTTCATTTTCTTCCATAAGAGGTGCTTTCGTTTCAACAGCATGTTTAGCAGTAGGCCTATGATCAGTAAAAAAATCATCTGGGAATAGTGGACTTGTTTGTTTCTTTTCTACTGCTTCAACATCATAAAAAGTATGCGTCTCTTGCTTTTTTCCACGATTTTGTTGCCACATATTCATTTGATTTTGTGCCTTATCTACTGTTTTCTTCGTTTGATCAAATGTTTTTGCAACGGATTCTGCCAACGATTTTTGACGTATAAACAAACTAAATAAAATAATTATCATTCCACTTAATAAGAGTGTTCCTACTCGTCCAATCAACTGTATGCTCATTTGGGCAACTGTGGTCCCAATTACTCCGCCACCTAAATCTAATAATGTTATCCACCCTTGTTCCTGAAGAGTTTGAACATTGGTAAGCGATACTCCTAGTTCAATTACCTCTACATTCAAAGCACTCATGCACACTTGTCCAACAATGAAAATACTTATCCCTGCGAACCAATTCAATGAAAAATGTAATTGTTCTTGATACCAGATAATTAAACAACCAATCATCGCCATAGCTAGCCAAAATATTGGTGCAAACAAGCCAAACAAATATCCACTCCAAGAAAACAATTCAATACCTATCCATCCAAATTTTCCTATTGTAATACAGGCTAATAAAATTAAAAAGACCCCGACTGTTTCATACCAAATATGTTTTGGAATTGATAATTGTGTCTGTTTTTTTTTAGCTGATTTCTTCTTTATCATTGACTTTTTTTGTTGTGTTTGAGACGTTTTTTTCATCGACGTTTTCCGTTTTGATGTCTGGGGTCGTCTTGTTGGCGTCATATCTACACTCCTTTCTTTTGTCATTTCCTATGAAAAAAGAGCGGAAACCGCTCTTTTATTTCACTTCCATAATGACTGGAATAATCATTGGGCGACGTTTTGTTTGTTTAAAGACATACTTCCCTAGACCTTCACGAATTGTTTGCTTCAATAACGACCACTCAATGCCATGCTCACTAATACATGCATCTAAACGTTCATTTACAAGTTCGTACATAGCATCCATTAAATCTTGTGATTCTTTGATGTAAATAAAGCCACGTGTTACAATTTCAGGTCCAGAAACAACTTTCTTCTTACTCTTACTTACTGTTACCATAACTAATACAACACCATCTTGCGATAGTTGTTCACGATCCCGTAAAACAACACTTCCAACATCACCGGCAACTGTTCCATCAATGAGTACATCTTCAGCAACAATACGATCAAGCGTTTCGACAAGCTCACTATCAGTAAATACGGCAAACTCCCCATTATCACGAATAATTGTCCGCTCATAAGGAATCCCTACCTGCGTCGCCAAATCAGCATGCTCAACTAAGTGACGATATTCTCCACTCGTTGGATACACATATTTTGGCTTCATAAAATTAATCATCATTTTCAAATCTTCTTGCGCCGCTATTGTACTTGCTAAACTTTTTTTATCTATACTCACTACTTTTGCACCTGTTTTGAAAATTGCATCACCTGCTTGGGCAGCCACAATTTCTGTTCCTGGTACTGGTGGTGTTGCTAAAACAACCAAATCTTCCTCGTCTATTTGAATCATTTTATCGGCATGTGTAGACATACGATATAATAAATTAAATGGTAATCCACTATTTCCTGCCACAATAACAGTTAATTTTTCACGATATTTGTTTAAATCCTTTGCACCTACCAAAGTACCATTTGGCATATCTAAATATCCAAGTTTCAATGAAATATCTATCATTCGTTGTGCACGGACACCAGCAATAAATATTTTACGTCCGAATTCAACAGCAGTATCAATAATTTCTTGTACACGACGAATATCTGTCGCATATGCTGAAATGATAATGCGTTGTTCACATGAGTCAAAAATATCTGTTAATTCTTTACGAAATGTTTGTTCATTTGCTGCATACCCAGGTGTTTCAACTCCACGACTTACTTGCATTAATGCTAGTACGCCTTGTTGTCCAATTGCACCTAATGTTGCTAAATCAGTTGCATAACGAATACCCGCACTTTGATCAAAAACAAAGTCACTTGTGAAAACAATAGCCCCATCATGTGTGTTAATTGCGATTCCTACTGAATCAGGGATACTATGTGTTGTCTTGAAGAAACGTACTGTCACATCTTTACTAAATTTCAATTCAGTTTGGCTGTTAATTGTTTGCTTCCGTCCAGTATAGCGCACTTTTTCTTGACGTAATAAGTCTTCGGCAATTGCGAGTGTTAATTTTGTTCCATAAATTGGAAATGGGTGTTGCGCAAGTAAGCTCGGTAATGCACCGATATGATCTTCATGTGCGTGCGTTAAGAAAACACCCTTTACGCGCTTTTTGTTTTCAATTAAGTAATCAAAGTTTGCGACAATTTTATCAATCCCTAACATTGTTTCTTCAGGATATTTCAATCCTGCATCGATGACGAAAATTTGTTCATCAACTTCAATGACATATAAATTTTTTCCGTTTTCGGCTTGGCCACCAAGCGCGACAATTTTTATCGTTGCCATTTTATTCCTCCTTGTATATGTTGCGATTCCTGCTTATTTTTACCGTTGTTGGACAAAAGTGAATTGTTCGTCCCAGTACTTTCATTATACTAGAAAATATTGCTATTGAAAACAAACAGGTGCTTTTATTTTGCAAAAAGCAAAAAAACATCTCCGAAAGGAGATGTTTTTTCATAAATTATTTCGTTTCTTCAGCTTTATAGTCATACGCTGTACGTAAGATTTCCATCATATCTGCCACTAATGGTAAACGTGGATTTGCTGGTGAACATTGATCTTCATATGCATACATCGCAATTTTTTCTAAATTTGCTTCATATGTCCCTTTATCAATTCCTTGAGATGCAAAGTTTAATGGTACATTTACTTCTGCAATTAAACGTTCACATGCTAATGCAAAGCTCTCAACACCTTCTTCTGGAGTTGATGCTGGTAATCCTAACATTTGTGCAATTTCTTGATATTTTTCATTTGCTTTATAATAATTATATTTTGGCCATGTTGCTGGCTTTTGCGGTTGTGTTCCGTTATAACGGATAACATGTGGCATTAAAATCGCATTTGCACGACCGTGTGGTACGTGGTATTCTCCACCAATTTTATGTGCTAACGAGTGATTAATACCTAAAAGTGCATTTGAGAATGCCATACCAGCAATTGCTGATGCATTATGCATTTTTTCGCGTGCTTCTGGATCTTTCGCTCCATTCTTCACTGCGCTTGGTAAATATTTGAACACTAATTTAATTGCTTGTAATGCTAATCCATCAGTATAGTCATTTGCAACTGTTGAAACGAAAGCTTCAATTGCATGTGTTAACACATCTAATCCTGTATCGGCAGTAATTGATGCTGGTAAGTTCATTGTGAACGCAGGATCAATAATTGCTACTGTTGGCGTCAATGCGTAGTCAGCTAATGGATATTTTTTATTTGCTTTTTTATCAGTAATTACAGCAAACGGTGTAACTTCAGAACCTGTTCCAGATGTTGTTGGAACACAAACTAATTTCGCTTTTTTCCCTAATTCTGGGTAGCGGAATGCACGTTTACGGATATCCATAAATTTTTGTTTTAAATCATTGAAGTCTACTTCAGGGTGCTCATAGAACAACCACATTCCTTTAGCAGCATCCATCGGTGATCCCCCACCTAATGCAATGATTGTATCTGGTTGGAATGAACGCATTAATTCTACACCTTTATGAACTGTCTCCAAGCTTGGGTCTGGTTCAACATCTGTGAATAATTGTACGTGTACATGGTTACGACGACGATCTAATTGATCAGTAATGCGTTTTACATATCCTAAATCAACCATTGAACGGTCAGTAACAATCATCACTTTTGTCACGTCTTGCATTTGTTTTAAGTATTCAATTGAGTTTTGTTCGAAATAAATCTTTTGCGGTACTTTGAACCATTGCATATTGTTATTACGTCTCCCCACTCGTTTGATATTTAATAAATTCACAGCACCAACGTTATTTGATACTGAGTTCCCACCATAAGAACCACATCCTAATGTTAATGATGGCATGAAAGCATTATAAACATTTCCAATTCCACCAAATGTTGAAGGTGAATTCCAAATGACACGAATTGCTTTTACACGTAATCCGAATTCTTTTGCCAGATTTTCATCTGAAGTATGGATTGCCGCTGAGTGACCTAATCCGTGGAATTCAACCATCTGTTCAGCCATTTTCATTCCTTCATCAGTTGACGTTGATTTTAACACTGCTAGAATTGGTGATAATTTTTCACGAGTTAATGGCTCATTTGGACCAACTTCTTTACACTCACCTGCTAAGATAACTGTATTTGCTGGTACATTAAATCCTGCTTGTTCTGCAATCCAAGTTGCTGGTTTACCAACGATGTTTGCATTTAGTTTTGCTCCTGAACATGATTTGTCATTTGCCTTACATCCAAATGCAAAATCTTCTAATAATGCTTTTTCTTTTGCATTAACAAAATACACACCATATTTTTTAAATTCTTCAATTGTTTGATCATAAATTTCTTGATCAATGATTGCTGCTTGTTCCGACGCACAAATCATTCCGTTATCAAATGCTTTTGACATCACGATATCATTCACCGCTTGACGAATATTTGCTGTTTTTTCAACATAAGCCGGTACATTCCCAGCACCAACTCCTAACGCAGGTTTTCCACATGAGTATGCTGCACGCACCATTGCGTTTCCACCTGTTGCTAAAATTGTTGATACCCCATTATGATTCATCAATGCTGATGTTCCTTCCATTGAAGGTGTTTCAATCCATTGAATACAATCTTCAGGCGCTCCCGCAGCTACTGCTGCATCATATACAATCTTCGCTGCTGCAGCTGAACATTGTTGCGCTGATGGATGAAATGCAAATACAATAGGATTACGTGTTTTTAAAGCAATTAATGCCTTGAAAATTGCTGTTGATGTTGGATTTGTTGTCGGTACAATACCACAAACAACTCCAACTGGCTCAGCGATTTCCGTAATTCCTGTTGATTGATCTTCATGAATAATTCCAACTGTTTTTAAGTGACGCATATTGTTTACAACGTGCTCACATGCAAATAAGTTTTTAATTGCTTTATCTTCGAATACACCACGCCCTGTTTCTTTTACAGCGTGCATTGCTAAATCCCCATGTTTATCTAATGCTGCTACTGAAGCCTTTGCAACAATATAATCAACTTGTTCTTGGTTTAATCCATAAAATTTGTCTAATGCCACTAATGCTTTCTCAACAAGTGTATTCACTTCTTGTTGTGCTGGGCTTACTGTAGGCACTGCTACTTCTTCAGTAACTTGCGTCTTTTTCGTTGCCATGTTACGACTCCTCCAAAATTCAATTGTGATTTTTTTCACTTTTTTATTTACAAGTGAAATTGTAGCATAACGCTTTCATTGTTTCAAGCATTTTTGTGATTTTTTTCACAAAAATTTATGCAAGCGTTTACATAAAATATAAAAATTTTTAAAATATACTTTATTCTTACTTCCACATCGGACTCTTTCCCTCAACTGATTCATTCACACCGTGATTATAACCGTTTTTATTTCTAGATAAAAAAATATTTTTCTACCATCTTCACAATACCATCTTCATCATTTGAATTAGTAATTTCATCAGCAGTCATTTTCACTGTTGATCCTGCATTACCCATTGCCACACCAATACCTGCATACTCCAACATAGTAATATCATTTTCTCCATCACCAAAAGCGAGTAACATTTCTCGTGTATAACCAAGCTGTCCAAAAATCGTATCCAATGCTTTTGCTTTATCAATACCTTGTGCAGTAAATTCAAAATAAAATGGGGCTGTAAAAACTGCATTAAGCTTCTTCTTAAACGGTTGTGCTATCTGCTCTGCATATCTTTTCAAATAATCACTATCGCCGGCAATAAGAATTTTGTTCAATCGATAATTCGCAAATGCTGCTAAATCCTCTTTTTCACAGAGATGAAAATTCCCACCACGTGCCTCATACTGAATAATATTAATATCAGTATCATCATGTCTAATAAAGCAATCAAACACATCATTTACATATAAATAGTCACCATAATCAATCATTGCTTTCACCTTAAATTGTTTTACATGCTCTAACACCGCTTGACCATCTTCAATGCTCATCGTTTCATTTAATAAAACGTCACCAGTTTTTACGTCGACAATTTTTGCACCATTAAAACTCACCAATAATCCCTCGTATTGATCCATTTTCAATTCATGTGCCAACTGCATCAAACCAGTTGTCGGCCTCCCAGAAGCTAAAATCAATCGTATGCCTTTTTTTTGTACTTGCAATAACGCTGCCTTTGTCTTTTCACTCAAACACTTCTGACTATTCAATAATGTCCCATCGACATCCATAGCAATAACACGAATATCCATGCTATATCCTCCTTTATTTTGATTTAATTTGAGTATACCCTATTTCCATAACTTATTTCAGACCTTTTACTTTTTTATTTTTTATAGCAATAAAAAAAAAGCCCAAAGGCTTTTTAAACGATTTTATTCAGCATCTACATCTTTGCGAGATAAGCTGATACGTCCGTTTTCGTCAATGCTGATTACTTTTACAGTAATTACATCCCCAACTTGTACATAATCAGCTACGTTTTTAACGAACTCATCTGCTAATTGTGAAATATGTACTAATCCGTTACGACGGTCAGCAACGCGAACGAATGCTCCGTATTGCTCAATACGTACTACTTCTCCATCAATGATGTCGCCTACTTGAATGTTTGTTTGGTTTTCCATGAATAAATACTCCTTTAGTATAAAACAAATTCGACAACTTTTTTCAATAGCTGTTTCCAACGATAAAATGGCTGTTGTCAACCCAATATGTCTGAACTTCCCCCTGAATACAAAATAAAATACTAAGTACTTAAGCAAAATTCATTTTTCATACTATTTCATTGTACACGATAATCGATAAAAAAGCGACTACTTTTATCATTTTTTCGATAATTTCATCTATATAGCACAATGATATAGGCTTTACTTCATGACACTAACTCAAATTTCATACTTTTCCCAAAAATGAAAAGCCCATATAGCAATATACGGGCTTTTCATTTTATTCTGCTTCTTGTTCTACTTTTTCAGGTTTTGGTAACAATATTTTTATTGAAGCATTTGCACGACCTTGTTGATCAATTTCGGTAACTTTTACTTTCACAATATCACCAATTTTTACAACATCTTCGGTTTTTTCAACACGTTCATGTGCTAATTGTGAAATGTGTACTAAAGCATCTTTTCCTGGGAATAACTCAACAAATGCCCCGAATTTTTCAACACGTACAACTTTCGCCTCATAAATAGCGTTTAATTCAACTTCACGTGTTAAATCTTCAATGATTTTTTGTGCTTTATTAATCATTTCACGACTATCACTATAGATGAATACTCGACCATCTTCTTCAATATCAATTTTCACGCCTGTTTCTTCAATGATTTGATTAATTTGTTTTCCACCAGTTCCAATAACCGTGCGAATCTGTGGTACTTTAATTTGCATTGCTGCTACCTTCGGTGCGGTTGCTGCTACATCTTCACGTGGTTGTGGGATAGTTGCAACAAGCGTCTCTAAAATATGCATACGACCTTTGTATGCTTGCTCCAATGCTTCTGCTAAAATCTCACGTGTAATTCCTTTAATTTTGATATCCATTTGCAATGCTGTAACACCGTTAGCTGTTCCTGCTACTTTAAAGTCCATATCACCTAAATGATCTTCGAGTCCTTGAATATCTGTTAAAACAGTGTAGTTTGTTCCATCACTAATCAATCCCATTGCAATACCAGCTACAGGCGCAACAATTGGTACACCAGCTGCCATTAATGCCATTGTTGATGAACAAATACTCGCTTGTGATGTTGATCCATTTGACTCTAACACCTCTGATACAACACGAATTGTGTACGGAAATGTTGTTTCATCTGGTAAAACATAACTTAATGCACGTTCACCTAAAGCACCATGACCAATTTCACGGCGTCCTGGGGCACCCA
Organism: uncultured Bacillota bacterium; assembly: GCA_945956935.1. Taxonomy (GTDB): domain Bacteria; phylum Bacillota_I; class Bacilli_A; order Culicoidibacterales; family ZOR0006; genus ZOR0006. The sequence goes on from CAMFJD010000003.1 coordinate 16,839, forward strand.
TACGTCCTGTTTCTCCAACTGAAAATGGCGGGAAATTATAGTGATGCATAAAGCGTTTTGTCTCTTCACCATCTAAACCATCTAATACTTGATGCTCCCCTGCTGCTCCCAGTGTTACAACGCTTAATGTTTGTGTTTCACCACGTGTAAATAAAGCTGTTCCATGTGTCAAAGGTAATAAATCTGTTTCAGCTGATAGCGGACGAATTTCATCAATCGTCCGACCATCAGGACGAACCTTGTCTTCTGTGATTAAACGACGAACTTCATTTTTCACAATTTCATTTACAACTTCTTTTGCTTGTTTGATTACTTTTGTTTCTACTTCCTGCATTTCATAATGAGCAACTACTTCTGCTTGTAATGCATCAATTGCAGCATAACGATCTTGTTTACCAGGAATACTTGCCGCTGCTATAAGTTGTGATCCAACCATTCGTGTAACTGTTTCTTGAATGTCTGTTGGAATTTCATATAAAACAACTTCACGTTTTTCTTTTCCAATCGCTGTACGAATTTCATTTTGGAAGGCAATTAACTTTTGAATTTGTGCATGTCCAAACATAATTGCTTCCAACATAATTGCTTCTGGCACTTGATTTGCTCCAGCTTCAACCATATTAATAGCATCCATAGTTCCAGCAACCGTTAAATCAATTTGACTTTGTTCCATTTGCGCACGTGTTGGATTAACTACGAATACATCATCAATCAAACCGACACGAACACCGGCAATTGGACCTTCAAATGGAATATCTGACACAGTTAATGCTAACGATGATCCAAACATTGCTGCCATTTCCGGTGAATTATCTACATTTGCACTCATCACTGTATTGACGATTTGCACATCATTACGGAACCCTTCCGCAAATAATGGACGAATTGGACGATCAATTAAACGCCCTGCTAAGATAGCATTTTCGCTTGGTCTTCCTTCACGTTTAATGAATCCACCCGGAATTTTTCCAGCAGCATACAAACGCTCATCATATACAACCATTAACGGAAAGAAATCTAAATCTTTTGGGTCTTTACTTGCAACAACCGTTGAAAGTACGACTGTATCTTCATAACGGACTAATACTGCTCCGTCTGCCTGTTTTGCTAACTGTCCGATTTCTACTGTAAGCGTGCGCCCACCTAATGCGGTACTAAATACATGTTTTTCTGCCATGCTTTCTCTCTCCTCTTGTTCATATCACTCATTATCCTAACATATTTACTTGTAATTTAATAGTCAATTCACTGGAATTCACCGAAAAAAAACAGGGTATTTTCTCATACTATTTCCTTAAAAATCCCTAGTATATACATATAAATCCATCATGATCATTGATAGTTTTTTAACAAATTTATTTACTATAAAATGATATACTATAAGATAGACATTTGTAAAAGTTATAGTAGCTTATTTGTCTCCCATAACTTGCTATATATTTATTTTTTAATGAAAGAGAGGTATTTTCATGAATACGCACTTTAAACATCGCCCTGTTAGTCAGCGCTTTGCACTCATCATATTTTTAAGCATCTGTTTACTATTTACACTGATAATCGGTTCTTTTTGGCAATGGACAAAAACATATGCAACACCCTCTAATACAGCTAACACAGTGTTGAGCACATTGCCTAATTCAGTCAGTTTTTCAACAACCCATGACAACGAATGGCTCGTATTTTTCCCAACAACAAATAAAAAAACACAAGGTATTATCTTATACCCTGGTGCACGTGTGACTTCCTATGCCTATAGTCAGATTGCAAGTACATTAGCAAGTGAAGGTTATCCTGTTATTATTCCTCAAATGCCTTTTAATCTTGCTTTATTCCATGGAAATGTATATCAAGATATTATTACACATTTTCCTACTGTCAAAAATTGGGTACTTGGCGGTCATTCACTTGGAGGTGCATCTGCCTCAATGCAAATTGATCCAATCAACACCTCACTTTCATCCGAAACAATTAACGGATTATTCTTCCTAGGTGCATACCCTACAGCTGATTTTTCAACGACTAATTTTCCGATGCTCAATATTTGGGCGAGTAATGATGGACTTGTCAATGAACAAAAAAGAGCAGATGCCTTATCCAAATTTTCAACACAAACAACACAAGTTATGATTGATGGTGGTAATCATGCTCAATTTGGGCTATATGGACCACAAACTGATGATGGTATCGCAACAATTTCTGCTGAACAACAACAAATTATAATTGTTGAAGCATTCTTACAATGGCTACCAACTTTAACAAACTAAAAATGAGCTCCCCCCATTATTTGAATCCAAATAATGGGGGGAGCTCATTTTGTCAATCGAAACCGTACATACTTTTTTAATGTAGTTCAACATGTTCAACATTGAACATAAACTCGGGAACTAATTTAGTCAACAATTGTTGAAAGTGAGTAACACTCCCTGTTGTGAGTATACGCTGATATCCACTTTTTGTAACATTGGTCGGTAAGTGCTCCCTAACTGTTAGTGCAGGATCTAGCAACACACATCCTGGTAAAACATTCTGAATTGATTCAGACAAAAATGGATAATGCGTACATCCTAGTAAAATTGCCTGAATACATTCACCTTTTAATGGCTGTAATACCTGTGAAATATTAGATTCATCATACTGTTGTGTTTCTACATACAAAGCAAATGGCGGTGTTGCTAATGCAAAACAATTATATGAATCGAGTGCATTTTGATACATATGTGAATTAATTGTTTTTGTCGTCGCAATGATTGCCAATTGTTGATAGTCATATTGTTGCACGAGTTCAATACCACATTCAACAATACTGATGATTGGAATCATAAATCTAGCACGAATTTCCGGTAAACAATTCGCAGAAATCGTATTACACGCAATAACAATGGCTTGTACTTGATAATGTTCTACTAAATAATGAATCATTTCGGTCGTAAATACTGTCAGTTCTTCAGTTGTCCTTTCACCATATGGGCATCTTGCTTGGTCACCTAAATAAACAAAATCCAGCATAGGCTGTTGAACTAACAATGCCCGTACGACGCTCATCCCACCAAAACCTGAATCGATAATACCGATTGGTTTGTTCATTCTCTTCACCTCTTTATACATCTTTTCATTTTATCACATTTCACTCAATAAAAAAACTCTCTCTCTGACTATGACTATGACCTACACAAAAATGCATCTTGATTAACGTTTGTTTCTCCATTAATCAAGATGCATAACTGCTGCTATTCAAATTATCATTCACTCAACGGTTCTGTTGCAAAGTTAAAGACACTTGCAATCATATTAGTTGGAAAACTTTCAAGCTTATGATGATACTGAAGTACAATATCATTATACAACATTTGAGCTAACGTAAAGCGTTGGTCAATCGTATGTAACGTTCTTAATGCATTTCCATAATTGCTATCAGCAAAAAATTCTGCTGTTTCAAATATTTCGCTGAGCTGTTGTGTAATCCTTTTCTCAATTACCAATGTTTCTGATACTGTATTAGCTACTGTCGCATCTTGAATTGATTGTTGCAGCGCTGTTTTCAATTCCGTTGGCACTTGTATATTTTCATTGAGAAAGCGTTGTAAAATACTCCGGCGAGAGCGCAGAAGCTCCTCTAGATGATTCCAAGCATTGTCAATACGACCACGATAACTAATTAAGCCATTATACTCCCAAACAGTATATAAAGCAAGAATAAGGAAAATAGTAAATACAATTAATAAGAATTCAGTGTTCATAGTTGTCACTCCCCACATAAAGTTGTTATTTTTATTATTATAGCACTCTAAAAAATAAAACCAATACTTTCGCTTCATATTCATTTAATATACACTTTTCAACATAGATATACACTGTTTTTTCAGTGAGAAAGAGGTATAATAAAAGATACAAACTCTTGTAATAATTAAGGAGGCCATTAAAAATGAAACAATATTTTTTGTCTTATACACTTCCCAAACTCGTGTTTGCTCCTGTTCCATTTAATTATGGTATCCAATCAGCACGTAACTTACCACATAAATCTTTATATGACTTGCCTTATTTACAACACATCACCAAAAAAGCTTTTTATTTTGATTCAAGTTTCGGTTACCGTATTCGTGGGCAGATTTTTTTTACACACAAAAAAAGCAAGCACTATATCATTCTACTACACGGATATTATGGGAATCAGGTTGAATCACTAAACCTTGTTCCACTCTTTTTAAAATGTGATTTCAATGTAATTATTGTCGATGGGAGGCATCATGGTAAAAATAATAAGACTTTTGTCAGTTTTGGTATTTTTGAACGCCAAGATATGAAATTACTCGTCGATTTATTAATCCCTAAACTTGAGCACGATGCTATTCTTGGATTGTTTGGACATTCTCTTGGTGCAGCAGTTGCACTACAAACCGCTGCGATTGATTCACGTATTCAATTCATAATTGCAAGTGCTCCATATAATCGGCTCGACGAAACGCTTGCATCGCATTTTCTTTATCGTAAACAAACTTGGTTATCTACAAACGATTGGCAAACATTTTTTAGTGGTGCAAATCATCTGTATAATATCAATTTTCAAAAACTTGATGTAGCATCAAGCGTACAACATATCCAATGTCCTGTGCTTTACTTACATGGATTAGACGACCGACAAAACCCTACATATATGTCGGCTGAACTTCACTCACTCACGCCGCACTCTGTTTTCTTTACTTTCCCCAATACGACACATAATACTATTTTTCTCCGCAATTATGACGATGTACAATTAATTATTGATGTTTTTCTCAATTATGCGATTCAATTTCAACTTGATAAATAACCACTTTACCTTGGCATTGTTTGCATCGGCTTTGCGCAATTTTATTTGCAAATTGTTGCGTTATCCGATACCTCGTCCCTAGCATCATATTACAATTCTGACAAATAATTTGATACTTCGCACGATGAAAGTCTGGTGAAACTTCAAATGTTGCTTTCTGAGATATACCTAGCAATCGACACATTCCTTTGAATTCCTTACCATGTCCATAAATCCTATGTTGTGTATCTAAATAATAATGAATATATTCGTGTGTAGCAACTTGATGTAAAAGTTGTGAATCTTTTATGAGTGCAGATTGAAATCGAAACCAGCGTCGATTCGTCTTAGAACAATAGCAGTACTGACCCAACGTTCGTTGAAATCGTGAATTTATTTCAATAGGTAAAAGATGTGCCTGTGTTTTGAATTGCTGATCAAGTCGATAGTATATTTCCCTTACTTTATTTTCCATTCAATTCCCTCTTTTCTCATATGGAAAAAGAAAAAGCACCTAAGGGTGCTTTTTTTATTTTTTCTTCGAAAATTTTGCTGTTAATTTATCGAAAGCATTTGGACCTTTTGTCGCTGTTGTATTTTGTGATTGCATTGTACGCATAACTGCTGCAACTTGCTTTTTAGAAGGCATACGCCCCATTTGCTTCATCATCTCTGTTACAACAATTTCATTTACAGGTGGATTTTTTTCCATTTGTTTTTGCATCCAAAAACGTGTCCCAAAGTAACCACCAGCAAGCCCGATGAAAATTCCAAATACAAGCCACCAAATATTTTCTAATGCCATTTGCTTCAACTCCTTCCACTTTTTACTCTCAACCACCATTTTAACAAATTTATCGGACTTCGACAATTCATTTTCGTTTTTTCATTCATCACATGTTAAATTTAGGTGTATCCATTTCTATCATTTGATAATCGATAAACAAAAGTGGCTCTTTTATTAACGAATAATATAGATATCACACGGAGTATTTTTGACGATATATGAAGATACTGATCCTAAAACTAGTTTTTGAAAAGTGGATTTCGTTGTGGCACCGACAACAATTACTGATGTTTCAGGATGTATCACTTGCTGAATTAATTCTAGTTTGGGCTCACCGCCAACTTGAATTTGATAATCAACCAATTTTACTCCTAGTTCATATGCTTCTTGTTCATATGCTGCGAGCATTTCAGCTATTTGTCGGCTTAATGGTTTTGAATCCACACTCATTGTCCAATCATCAAATCCATCTTCGACAAACTTTGGTGATTGTAAATTATTCGCATTAGGTGGCAATACAGCTAATAAATACAGTTCACTATCAGGATGTTCTTTCGCTAATCTCGCCGCACGTTGAAATGCTCGATATGACTGCTTTGACTGATCAATTCCCACAATTATTTTTGTATATACTTTTTCCATATGCAGTTTCTACTAAAAATTCCACGCATCAAAATCACCTTTAATATCGGTGAATATTTGTTCAACTATGAAATTTTTAGTATGCTCCTTTCTCGATAATTTACTTAAACACATCATGACAATACATACGTTTCTTATACTTCAATAATATCGTATTCAGCCTTCTTTTACTAGTATTGTTTCAATTTATTACACGTGAATTTTATCTTTTCAAATGTATGAAAAAACCGACTCAATTACTATGCATATATCCAACAATCTGCTTATTCTTCCGATATGTATATTCGTCTACCTATTACATATTCAACGCCTATATGCTTAACAACAACGTAATATATGCTCCTTCTATCCAGTAATCACTATAGATATACTTGTTTTTCACAATACATTATTGAAAATACTAAATTAAAAGCAAGCAACCATACACTAAAACTGTATGGTTGCTTGCTTTGTTATAAATTTATTTCTACATCAGTAATAATCGTTTGTAACAAATCATTGATTTCACGCTGTAATTCTCGATATTGATTCCAAAGTGGAATAGCGTCTAATTCATTTTCAAGATTTATAATATTTTGCTCATGTATATCAAGTGCAGCTTGCTTTTGATAATGCTTAGCATTAACAAGTGCTTTACGCTCTAATTTTATCTGTGATTGTAAAGCATGAATTTTATCGTGATTCACCATTTTTTGTTCAGCTTGTTGGAATGCTTGAACTAGTGATGAAGCAATAACAGTCTGAACGACATCTTCCCATGCTGCCAGTGTTTGCTCATTAGTTGTCATCATTATTCACCAATATATGTTCCATTTAAAGACCATGTACGAATATCCGTGATTTTAACTGGAACAATCTGTCCAATAAGTGATTCAGGACCTTCGAAATTTACTAATTTCAATGATTCTGTATATCCCGAAAGTACTGCATCATTTTTTTGACTCGTTCCTTCAACTAACACATACTGTACTGTATCTAAATATGCTTGATTATGTTGTAACGCATGCTCATTTACGATGGCATTCAAACGTTGTAAACGTGCTTTTTTCGTTTCTTCATCAATATTATCGATCATTTTTGCCGCTGGAGTTCCTTCACGTGGAGAATAAATAAATGTATATGCTCCATCGTACTGTAATTCTTGACATAATTGTAGCGTTTCATCAAACTGTTCATCTGTTTCATTTGGAAACCCAACAATAATATCTGTTGTTACTGCAACACCTGGAATTTGTGTACGAATTTTATTATATAATTCTGTATATGTTTCTTTGTTATATTGCCGTCCCATCAGCTTTAAAACACTGCTACTTCCTGCTTGAACAGGCAAATGTACATGTGGCATCAAATTCCCACCTGAAGCGAGTACGGCTACCATTTCGTCAGTAAAATCCCACGGATGACTCGTTGTAAATCGTACACGTGGAATATTAATTTTTTGGACATCTGCTAATAAATCAGAGAAACGGTAGGTAATATCTAAATCTTTTCCATAGCTATTTACATTTTGACCAAGTAGTGTAACCTCTTGATATCCTAATTCAGCTAACTCACGGACCTCATTTAAAATATCTTCTGGTTGACGACTACGCTCTTTTCCACGTGTATATGGTATGATACAGTATGTACAGAATTTATCACAACCATAAGCAATATTTACCCATGCCTTTAAATTACCATTTCGTGTCTTTGGTAAATTTTCAATAATGTCTCCCTCTTTTGACCAGACTTCAACAACCATTTCTTTATTCATCAATGCATCACGTAAAATTTGTGGTAAACGATGAATGTTATGCGTTCCAAAAATCATATCAACATGTTGATGTTTTTGTAAAATACGGTTAATAACTTCTTCTTCTTGCGTCATACAGCCACATACACCAAGTATCATTTCAGGACGTTCACGCTTTAATGCTTTTAAATGCCCTAAAATACCGAATACTTTGTTTTCAGCATTTTCACGCACCGCACATGTATTTAATAATACGATATCGGCAGTCTCCATCACATCTGTACGCTCATACCCCATTTGTTCAAATATTCCTGCCATTACTTCTTCATCATGTTCATTCATTTGACATCCATATGTACGAATGAAGAAGCTTTTTCCTTTTCCGGCTGCAATCATATCAGTTGGAATTTCAAATGCATCAGTAATAACTTGCGGAGCTGCCTTACTTCTTTTTTTGGCTTCTTTTAATGATGGTGCTGTTCCTTTAAAATATTTACTATAGTCTTTTTTTGTTTCCATATTCAACTTCCTTTACTTTTTTCCTTCAATTACTTCAATACAGTACGTTTATTAATAAAGTTTTGTTTCTTCTGTAATAATATCCCACTGAATATTTGTCGCTTTTCCCGTCTTATCATCAATCTCAATAATGACATAGGATAATTGTCTTGGACCACTTGCAACCGTAAAACGTTCTGACATCCCTGTTGTAAAACGAGCTAAAATCGTTTCACGTGTGACCCCAATTACTCCATCTCTTGGTCCGGTCATTCCAACATCACTTAAATGTGCTGTTCCTTTTGGTAAAATACGCCCATCATTTGTTTGGACATGTGTATGTGTACCAACAACAGCTGATACACGACCATCTAAATACCAAGACATAGCAATTTTTTCACTTGTGGTTTCAGCATGAAAATCAACGAAAATAACATCAGCTTGCGGTTTCACTTCCAGCAATAACTCATCAATTCTCTCAAATGGACACGAATGAGTTTGCATAAATGTTTTTCCTTGTAAATTAATTACAGCAATTTTTGTTTGATTACATTGGTAAATAACGTAATCTTTTCCTGGTGCATTTTTATACATATTACCGGGTCTCACTAAATATTTTACAGTGTCGATAAAATTAAAAATGTCTCGATTATCAAAAGTGTGGTTCCCCATCGTAACAACATTCACACCTAACTCTAAAAAACGTCGATAAATCTTTTCAGTAATTCCTTTACCATGGGCACTATTTTCACCATTTGCTATGACTACTTGTGGTTTATATGTTTGTTTTAATTTATGTAAATGTAATTCTACCATTTCACGACCTGGCGAACCGTAAACATCACCAATAAATAACACTCGCATGCTCATGATCACTCTTCTCTATTTATGTTTCACTTCTTCAAGTGTACTAGCATTTATTTTACCATATCCCTGCTTATTTTCCTAATAGCTTGCGTAGTAAATTCAGCGAATTTTTAAAAATTAAAAGACCATAAGGAATATCCTTATGGCCTCTATTTTATTTAGCAACCTCAACTGCTCTCATTTCACGAACAACTGTTACTTTAATTGTTCCAGGATATTCAAGCTCATTTTCAATACGCTCTTTCACACTCCGTGCAATTTTATAAGCTGATGTATCATCAACCGCATTCGGTTGCACAACAATTCGAATTTCACGACCTGCTTGAATCGCAAACGATTTTTCCACACCTGGAAAATCATTTGCGATACCTTCTAAGTTTTCAAGACGTTTCACATAGTTTTCAAGTGATTCACGTCGTGCTCCTGGACGACTTGCGCTCAAAGCATCTGCCGCTGCAACAAGTACTGAAATCACCGAAGTTGGTTCGATATCCCCGTGGTGTGATCCTATTGCATTAATAACGAATTCTGGTTCTCCATATCGCTTTGCTAGTTCCATCCCTAACTCAACATGACTGCCTTCAAGTTCATGATCAATAGCTTTTCCGATATCATGGAAAAGCCCAGCACGTCTTGCCATCGTTACATCCTCACCTAATTCACCTGCTAATAAGCCTGCAATAAAGGCAACTTCTATTGAATGTTGTAACACATTCTGACCGTAACTCGTACGGAATTGTAATTTCCCTAATATTTTCACTAAATCTGGATGTACAGTTCCGACAACTGTTTCAAATACAGCATGTTCCCCTTGTTCGCGAATAAACTCATTGACATCACGTCGTGATTTTTCAACAATTTCTTCAATACGGCCTGGGTGAATACGTCCATCCTCTACTAGAGTTACAAGTGTCCGTTTCGCAATTTCACGACGAACTGGATCAAAACATGACAAGACGACTGCTTCTGGTGTATCATCAATAATCAAATCAACACCTGTTAGTGTTTCTAAAGTACGAATATTTCGTCCTTCACGCCCAATAATTCGTCCTTTCATTTCGTCATTTGGCAAGTTGACAACAGAAACTGTTCGCTCACTCACAACTTCTGCCGCATATCGTTGAATCGCTGTAGAAATTAAATTTTTTGCATTGCGATCCGCAGTTTGTTTTGCCTCAAGTTCACGTTCTTTAATATAAGCTATCATTTCATGCGCAGTTTCTTCTTCCACTTGTTGGAAAATCTCTTGCTTTGCTTGCTGTTTCGTATATCCTGCAATTTCTTCTAAGCGTTCCTCTTGTACTTGGTACATTTGCTCCACTTTGTTTTCTAACTCTTGGATTTGCTGTTGTTTACTCACTAAGTTGCTATCACGCTCTTCAAGTGTTTGTTCACGACTATCCAATGCATGGGCACGTCGCTCAATCCCTTCCTCACGTAACCGCATGCGTTTTTCATGTTCTAATGCCTCTTCACGACGATCTTTTACGACGCGATCAGCCTCCAATTTTAAACGTTGTGTTTCTTGTTTTGCTTCCAATAAGAGCTCTTTTTTTGTTGTAGTTGCTTCTTTTTTTGCATCATCAATAATTGAACGAGCTGTTTGTCCAATGCGTTCAAATTCTGCTTCTTTGCGTTTTAATCCAAGTTTTACTCCGATAAAGTAACTCACTACCGCAACGATAAGAGCGATAAACAAAATGGAGATCATTAATACAAATTCTGAATTCATGTTGTTAAACCTCCATTGAAAATATGAAACTTTTATATAGTCGAAAAATACTGATGTATCTGCATTATTATCTGCCTACACATTCTGATTTGATAAATAAAAAGTTGTCTAAATTTATTCTATTATTCCTATATCTAAAAGTCAACTAAACGGCTTGTTATTATAGTCACATTTTCTATTCTTTAAGTTTTTTTATTGTGATACGGGACCGTTTTCGTATTTTTTACAAAAATAAAAAGCGTTTGCAAACTGCAAACGCCATTTTTACTTCTCTGTTTTTTCATTTTCTGACTCAATCGCAATTGATTCATCTTCAATCAATCCACAGCCTACACGAATATTATGCTCTAATCGTTGTGCTTTAGCCTCATCATTCGCAAAATATGCTTTCGCATTTTCACGCCCCTGACCAATACGTTCACCTTCATAAGCATACCATGATCCAGCTTTTTCAACTAAACCAAGTTCTACACCTAAATCAACGAGTTCACCTATTTTTGATACCCCTTGACCATACATAATATCAATCTCAGCAATTTTAAATGGTGGTGCCACTTTATTTTTTACAACTTTGACTTTTGCTTTTGACCCAATGATATCAGATCCATCTTTTAAAGCCTCGCCTTTACGTACTTCTAAGCGCACAGATGAATAGAATTTCAACGCACGTCCTCCAGGTGTTGTTTCTGGATTTCCATACATAACCCCTACTTTTTCACGTAACTGATTAATAAATAAAGCAATTGTATTCGACTTGCTAATAACACCTGCTAATTTCCGTAGTGCCTGAGACATTAAACGTGCTTGTAATCCAACGTGTGAATCACCCATCTCTCCTTCAATCTCAGCACGTGGTACAAGGGCTGCGACTGAATCGACAACTACCATATCAATTGCACCACTACGAACAAGTGCTTCTGTAATTTCGAGTGCTTGCTCGCCAGTATCTGGTTGCGATAAAATTAACTCTTCAATATTCACTCCAAGGTTTGCTGCATACACCGGGTCTAATGCATGTTCTGCATCGATAAAAGCTGCTGTTCCCCCTGCTTTTTGTACTTCAGCAATTGCATGTAAGGCAACTGTTGTTTTACCCGAACTCTCTGGTCCGTATACTTCAATAATACGCCCTTTTGGAAATCCACCAGTACCAAGTGCGACATCTAACATAATTGATCCCGAAGATACACACTCAACTTTTTGATGTGCGTGATCCCCTAACTTCATAACTGCACCTTTTCCGAATTGTTTTTCAATTTGTTTCATCGCCGCATCAAGTGCTTGTTTACGATCATTACTCATTCCTATTCCATCTCCTTTATTAACTTGTATTTGTATCAATTTATTCATTCATTTTATTATACGCATAAAATCAACGCTTTTTCCTTTTAAAACTTGCTGACGTTTTATGTCGTATCGACAAATAAATTCTAACATCTTTTTTTCAAAATGACAAGTTTTTTGTTTTTATCGTTCATTGTTAACAATGCCAAGTTCCCCTTGTCGATGAAATTCTCGTTTTGGCATAAGAGTTGTACTAATAACCCATAACGAGATAAGTACAACCAAAATAATAAACACCATAAAAAAGCGCTGCAAAACATCTATTACTTTATATTGCCTTTGCGTTCGCTCAGTTGCACGCTTTTTCTGTTCAAAAAGCAACTGTGAAACATGAATTTCACCTTTTTCCTCATAATCATTTTCATCAACATGATCAATTAATATCCGTGCGTTCAAACCTAGGTAATATGCATAGGTCCTGATATATTGTTTGATATAAAATTCTTCATTAAACTCTTCATAATTATCTGCTTCTAATGCACACAAAAATTGTTGATTAATTTTCGTTTCACTTGCAGCTTGTTCAATGGTAATTGATTTTGCTTCTCGAGCTTGTTGGAGTTGCTGTCCTATCGTCGGCATAATATCTCCTTTTCCTCTCACATCATTCTCTTCTACTTCATTATACCACTTAAACACTACGATACTCTAGTAGGTTTTCTATTTCCTAGCAATAAATTATCACCAATACATGCAAGCTCCTGTTGAAGGTGAGCTTACTGCCACAAAAAATAAAAAGAGAGCTCTTTTTTAGAGAGCTCCACGATTATTAAACTGTTATATTAGTTTCCTGGTACATAATCAGCCCATTTGAAGAATCCTGTGTTTCCTCCATAAGCTGAGTATACAATCCCAGTTAAACCTTCTTGTTGTACAAATGCACGTCCTGATTGCATTAATGGAATCATCGCTTGATCTTCTTCAATCACTAATTTTTCCATTTCAGCAAATTTTTCCATACGCTCAGTCATTTGTCCCTCAGCATTTAGTGCCATACCTTCTGCATATAATGCATCTGCTGCTGGATTTGAATATTTTCCATAATTGTGGCTATCTGTTGATTCGGCAATTACCATCATTGTTGATGGATCTGCGTAGTCTGGTCCCCATCCTTGCCATGCCATTTCAAAGTCACCTGCTGCTAATTGATCAAAGTAGCTTGCCGATGGAATTTTACGTAATTCAACTGTTACACTTGGTAATGCTGTTTGAATTTGTGATTGTAACACTTCCATTAAACGCGTGTTACGTGGTGACTCAACAAATGAAATTTCAACTGTTGCTGAATTTTGCCCTGTTGCTGCATATGCCGCATCTAAGTACTCTTGTGCTTTTGCTGCATCTGCCGTTGTTGAAAATTGACCAGCAAATGATTGCTCGCGGAAATCAACTCCATTGTCATCAGCTACTACACCTTGTGTAATTAAATAATTTGCTGGGAATGATCCGTTTTTGTACACTTGATTTGCAATAACATCACGATCAATTGCAGTTGATAACGCTTTACGGAAATCAGCATTTTGCAACATTGGATTTGTATTATTGTTATTTTGGTTTACAGAAAGATACCAGATTGATAAATCTTTTACCGTTCCAAATCCGGCGTTATCTTTATAGCGGTCATAATAATCTCCTGATACATTCATGCGTGTTAATTCACCTGATTCAAATAACTGTACTGTAGTTGCTTCATCTTGAACAACACGGAATGTTACTGATGGCAAGCTTACTGTTTCAGCATCCCAATATGTATCATTTTTTGTTAAAACTAATTGTTGGTCTTTATCCCAAGCTGTAATTGTGAATGGACCATTTGATAATAATGTATCTGCAGATGTTCCATATTTATCCGCACCTACACTCGTATAAAACGCTTCATTCACTGGGAAAAATGTTGGGAATGACAATAATGATAAGAAGAATGGTGTTGGTTCCGCTAATTTTACTTCTAATGTTTTATCATCTACTGCAGTAACATTTAATGGTCCAGCATAATCAGTTGTTCCGGCACCTGATCCACCCTCAATATATGACATAAATGATGCATATCCTGCTGCTGTTTCTGGCTTAGCAACTGTATTCCATGCAAAAACAAAATCATCTGCTGTTACCGGTGTTCCATCTGACCATTGTGCATCACGTAAATTAAAAGTATACGTTAATTGATCATCACTTACCGACCAATCTTTTGCAATTGCAGGCTCAATAATAGTTCCTTCCGCATTGTAACGAACTAACCCTTCCATAGAGTTTTGTAAAATACCTAATTCTGATGAAGTTGACTCAGTCAAATTGTTTAATTTTGTAAAGTCTGATACAACAGGTAATGTAATTGGTTGTGATCCTTCTGCCGTCCCACCATCAGTTGCTCCACCACATGCTGCGAGTGATACAGTTAATGCTGCTGTTGTCGTAACAGCAAAAATGCGCTTTAAGTTCTTCATATAAATTGCCCCCTTGTGTTCTTCTTTCTTTCGACTACAATAGTTTGCCTTCAAAACTTTTGTAGTATTGTTTTGAATTATATTAGTTAGAAATTAATTTGTAAAGGCTAAAATTCGCTTTTTTTGACAAAAACGTGAAATAGCCGACATTTTTAGTATTTTTTCATAAAAAATTCTTCATTTTCGTTTCTTATGATGAGTTTTTTGCGTGATAATAATTTTTTATTTCTGTGAAAAGAAAAAAACACAGATATTTCACTGTGTTTTTTTATATTGAAGAAGGTACTTTTAACAAAGAAGAATAAAAACTTTTTGACAATTATAAATTATTTATTCAGTTACATATGATGCCCATTTATAAAACCCTGTATTTCCGCCAAATGCCGAATCTACAATATCAGATACACCAGGTTGTGTTACATATGAAGAGGCTGATTGCATTATAGGAATGATTGGTTGATCATCAATCAATACTTTTTCTGCTTCAGCAAATTTTTCAAAACGTGCTTTCACCTCATCACTTCCAGATAATGCTAAACCTTCAGCATATAATGCGTCATATTCTGGATTGTTATATTTCCCATAGTTATGACTATCAGTTGACGTGAAAATTGATAACATTGTTGATGGATCAGCATAATCAGGTCCCCATCCTGCCCAAGCGATTTGATAATCTCCAGCTGCTAATTGATCGTAATAACTTGCTGATGGTAATTTACGCAATTCAACTGTTAATCCAGGCAATACTTCTTGAAGCGTTGCTTGCAATACTTCCATTAAACGTGTATTTCGTGGTGATTCAACAAACGAAATTTCAATTTTTGCACTATCTTGATTTGTTTCACTTAATGCTTTTTGGAATAATTCTACTGCCTTATCTTTATTTTGTGTTGAGTCGAATTTACCTGCGAATGATTCATCACGGAAGTCAGTACCACCATTGGCAACTAATCCTTTTGTCACAATATAATTCGCTGGAAACGATCCATTTTTATATACTTGTGATGTCACAAGTTCACGATCAATGGCATATGATAATGCTTGACGGAAATTTTTATTCGCAACAATTGGATTCGTATTGTTATTATCAACATTTAATGTCAAATACCAAATAGTTGTATCTTCATCAGTATAAAAGTTTTCATTATCTTTATACTGGTCATAGTAATCACCTGATACACCCATACGAGTTAATTCCCCTGTTTCGAACAATTGAATACGTGTCGATTCATCTCCTACGACTTGGAAAGTTACCGATGGAACTTCGACAACATCTGCTTCCCAGTACTTATCATTCTTACTGAACACTAACTGTTGATCACGATCCCACGTTGTTAATTCAAATGGACCATTTGATAACAATGTGTCTGGTGATGTTCCGTATTTATCAGCACCTACACTTGTGTAAAATTCTTCATTTACTGGAAAGAATGTCGGGAATGTCAATAAAGATAAGAAGAATGGTGTTGGTTCTGATAATTTCACCTCTAATGTTTTATCGTCCACTGCATTCACACTTAGTGGACCAACATAATCAGGTGTTCCCGCCCCTGTTCCACCGTCAATATACGTCATAAATGATGCGTAACTTGCAGCTGTTGCTGGATCTGCTACTGTGTTCCATGCGAATACAAAGTCATCTGCCGTTACTGCCGTTCCATTTGACCATTCTGTGTCACGCAAATGAAATGTGTACGTTAATTGATCATCACTGATTTCCCATTTTTCTGCCATTCCTGGTTCAATTTCTTTTCCATCTTGGCTATATCGAACAAGGCCTTCCATAACATTTTGTGCAATCCCTAATTCTGATGATGTCGATTCTGTCAAATTGTTAATTTTAGTAAAGTCATTTTGAACAGCTAATTTCATTGGTTGTGATGTACCAGAATCCCCTGTTCCACTACCACTATTTGATGTACTACCGCAGGCTGCTAACGAAACAGTTAGTGCTAATGATGTTGTCACGGCAAATAATTTCTTCGTATTTTTCATATAATTAAACCCCTTATATTTCAAATTTTACCATCCCTACACGTTCTCTCCTTTTTGCTAGAATGTTGTTCGGTTGTGGTATTGATTTGAATTATATGAAGATAAATACCCTTTGTAAACGGTAAAAAGCAAAAAAAAGCGTTTGTTTTTAAAAAATAAAGTATAATTTAAGGTTTTTTAACAAGAAAACACTTTCCTTTTTTGTTAATTGCACAATAATAAATTATTTTCATTTAATTTTTTATCATTGTTTTGATAATTTATTATCACCTTTTATTATTATCACTTAAGAGTCCTATAGCCTTCATACTTCTATCGATGTTTACTCGGTGTACTTACTTGCCATTTCTTACAAATTTAGTATCTTTGTTCTCATTTAATATTCAAATCAAAATTCGATTGAGTATAACTTAAAGTGATTCACAACACTCTCAAAATCACCCGACCCAAAGACTTTAACAATTCCATTTGGCAGTAAAAAAAAGCATCAACAAATGTTGATGCTTGCTCATAACTGAGTCTTATGTCTAGTTGTACCTCATAAGCCATGTTCTGTCCTACTGTACTCCAATCGGCTATCACCTCGTACCTGTAGCGATAATCATTTATCTTTAGTATTTCTACTAATCCCCTCGCCGTTCTGAGTTCCTTTGAGGCGGACTCCCCTACCAAATTTTGGGTTTCTCACTCGCGGGGTTTACCAACGTTTCATCGTTTCACTTTCGTAAAACGCTCGTCTCTGTGGCACTTTATAACTACTCGACCATAGTATTTTACCTTAGGTTATTTCGTTGCCGTCAAATCTAACTTTGCCTTAGCTTATGTCTTCACTAAGCACGAACACTACAAACATCACAGTTTGTGTGAGCATGGACTTTCCTCTACACTTCTAAAAAGTACAGCGATTATCTCAGTACTGTTACTATTATACAGACTTCTTTTACTTTGTAAATGTAAATTGTAACGTTTTTTCAATTTCTTCTTCTGTCAATGGTTGCGAAGCTTCAAAAGCCATACTTGATTGATGTTGTCCTTCTTCTTGATCAAGTATTTCTTGTTGCGATTTTAACGATGGTGTAGCTAACGTTTTTTCAATTTGTGCAACCTGACGCTCTAACTGCGCAACACGCTTGATTACATCATAATTGGTAAATTGACTTGATTCCGTACGTGTCGGCTGTTGTCCTGGGAGTGTGGCTGGCGTTTTTTGAACGCGTTGCAAAGCATTATTTAAATCACGATGTAGTGCCTCATTTTCTTTACGCAAGCGTGCAATTTCCTTCTCGAAAGCAACATAATCTTGAATAATTTGATCTAAATACTCATCTACTTCACTTTGGCTATAACCACGAAGTTCAGTTCGAAAATCTTTTTCTAAAATTTCAGCTTGTGTTAATTTTGATAATTGCGACATGTGCAATCCCCTATCTTTGATTATATTTTATAATAACTCATTCTATTTTTTAATGAGCATTACTTTCTATTTATTATTGTAACAAAATTATTCTCAGTATCGCAAGTATTCATTCGTTATCATACCTATCTTTTCCCAAAACTGATGCTTGCTTCACTTTCCTTTTATTTCGCTTTTATAGTATACTAGTCATGGTGATTAAAATGATACGCTATCCAAATGGAAAATCTTATCAAAGTGCTCTTATAGAAAAGAAGACTTCTGATAAGCAATTAAAAAAGAAAACGGTTGATTTTGCTAAACGCGGAATGTCACTTGAGCAAGAATTAAATATTGCAAATGAATATTATCTCGCTCGTGGTCTTGCAGTAATTCATAAGAAACCAACCCCAATTAATATTGTTCATGTGCATTATCCTAAACGATCTGCTGCTGTAATTAAAGAGGCTTACTTTCAAACTCCATCAACAACTGATTACAACGGCCTTTATAACGGTCACTATCTCGATTTTGAAGCAAAGGAAACTCGCCTAAAAACCGCATTTCCACTGACAAATTTTCATAATCACCAAATTCAGCATATGGTACATATAAAAAAACTTGGTGGAATTTGCTTTGTAATTGTCCGTTTCTCGGCTCTAGAACGTACTTTTTTACTCGATGCCGATATTGTCATTCGTTTTTGGCTTGCTAAAGAAACCGATGGACGCAAATCTATTCCACTCACATGCTTTGAATCTGAAGGAACTGAAATTCGAAGCATTGGGTACCCTACCCTTAACTATTTAACAACAGTTCAACAAATTTATTTTTCTTAGGTGGTGAATAAAATGACCCAAAATCAAATGCCCTCTCGAAGTGCAAAAAAAACTCAACAAACTAAAAAGAAGAAAACAACACGTAAATTTAAGTTTTTTAATTGGCGTGTATTTATCGGAACACTTGGTGTCCTCTTTTTAATCGGTGTTGCAACAGGATTTGTAATCTTAAATCATTTTATTGACACGAGACCTACAATTGATATCAACGCCTTAAAAGAGGTTCAGTCTTCTGTCATGTATGATAAAAACGGTGAAATAGTTGCGAATTTCAAAGGAACGTACTATGAACCTATTGAATACAATCAACTCGCTGACGTGTATATTGATGCTGTTGTTGCAACCGAAGATGCCAACTTTTTTGTCCATAACGGTGTCGATGTAAAACGAATTGCAGCGTCACTTGTCAGTAACATTATTGCTAATGATATTGTCGGTGGTGGAAGTACGATTACACAACAGCTACTAAAATCTACCACCCTTTCTTCTGAACAAACATATGAACGTAAAATTTATGAGGCAATTCTCGCTCTAGAACTTGAACAAAAAATGTCAAAAGAAGAAATTTTCGAAGCTTACGTCAACACAATCAATTTTGGACCTGTATATGGTGTCGGTTCCGCAGCACGTTATTATTTTAACAAATCTGTTTCTGAACTCACACTTCCTGAAGCTGCCATGTTAGCTGGTATCCCACAATTGCCAAGCTATCATAATCCATACTTGGATATTCAAACAGCAACAGAACGTTACCAAACAGTATTAACGCTTATGGTTCGTCACGGTTATATTACTGAAGCAGATGCTTCTACTGCAAAACAAATGCCCCTTGCTGACCTACTCCAAGAAAGTGAATATTCAAATTCAAGTGCCTACTATACATATATGTCTGCTGTAACTGATGAAATTTTAGAAAAAACAGATTTCGATCCAACAACACAGCAGCTCAACATCTATACAAATCTTGACACAAACATGCAAGATTATGCCAATGATTTACTTGATTCTGGATTGATTGAATTCCCAGATGATCAATATCAAGCAGCTTTTGTCTTTAGTGATACCCAAACGGGTCAAGTCTATGCTATTGGTGGAGGCCGTGGACAAAACTCATCATTTGGATTCAATTTCGCTACTGAAGGTGGAAGACAACCCGGTTCAACAATCAAACCACTACTCGATTATGGACCAGGTATTGAGCGTTATAAATGGTCATCTCATCAACTCTTTACAGATGAAGAATATCAATATTCTGATGGTGTAAAATTTTACAATTATGACTTTAGCTATAAAGGCGATATGTCTATGACTGAAGCCATTGCTGATTCACGAAACGTCACTGCTGTTAAGGCTTTTCAAGAAGTTGGTGCCGCATATGCAGATCAATTCATCAAGAAATTAGGAATTGATTTCGGCGAGCCGCTTCACGAAGCTTACGCACTTGGTGGCGGTAAAGAAGTAACACCATTACAAATGGCTGGTGCTTACGCTACCTTTGGAAATGGTGGTAAATACAATGAACCTTATTTTGTCACAAAAATTACTGACAATAACGGGAATGTCCTCTATGAACACACCGCTACAAACGAACAAGTCATGAGTGCAGGAACAGCAGAAATTATGAATAATATGCTTCTTTATTCAACAAACGCTGGACTTGCAGGGCGTGGAAGTATATCAGGAATGAGTGTAGCAGCTAAAACAGGAACGACAACGTATGCTCAAGAAACAATTGATTCACTCGGACTACCAAACAATGCTGATAAAGATCACTGGTTTGTTGGATATACACCTGAATATACGATGGCTGTATGGGGTGGATACGATACTGTCTCAGCTGAATATTACAATAAATTTGCCAATGCACCAATCGTTAGCTCTATCTTCCGTTCAATGATGAGTACATTTGGAACATATGGAACGTCATTCCCAACTTCTTCTGAAGTTGTATCAAAAACCGTTCTAAAAAATACATGGCCAACTGTACTCGCTGCAGATGGGACACCTGCTGAAGAAACAGAAATAGCTTGGTTCTTTAAAGGTACTGAACCAACAACTGTTGGTCAAGCTGTTGAAATATCATTGTCATCACCTAGCGCTAATCTAAGCGTATCAGGACAGAATATTGTAATGACTTGGCCAGCGGTCACACCACAATTTTCGACAACTGATGAAGAAGTACTCAAACGTTATCAAGAATCTGTTGGAAAAGTTATCTATATCGTTTATGGTATTACTGCTAGTGGTGAACAAGTGGAATTATACCGAGGTGATTCCCTAACATACAGCAATACAGTTGACTCTTTAAAGCAGTATACTCAATTTGGATTTGTAACTACACTTGAGAATAACGATACTACAAGTGGCATGTCTACTGCAAAAAATCCAGCACTGACTCCCGAAACTTGTCCAACTGGTCAGGAACTTGTTAACAATAAATGTCAACCTATCACATGTCCAGAAGGTCAACAACTCGTAGGTAATGACTGTCAGCCTATCACGTGTCCTGAAGATCAACAACTCGTAGGTAATGAATGCAAACCTGTTGAAACACCTGAATGTCCAGAAGGTCAAGAACTTATCGACGGTGTCTGTCAAGAACCATCATCTGTTCCAGACAATGAGGGAAGTGGTGATGTTACACGAACAACAACCAATCGCCTTGCGCCCTTTTCTTGGCCGTTCTTCAGTCCATATTTAAGTAATATATTTAAATACTAAATCAAAAAAGGAGTCCTGATATTCATATCAAGGACTCCTTTTTGTTTATCGTTTCCTATTATTTCTTAATGCAACAGGTTTTGCTAAAATTTCACTCATTACAATACTGTTACGTATATTCATTTGATTCATAACAATTCCTGTGACTTCTGATTGCACTCTAGTAGGACTAACAGGTTTCTCTCTCTGTTCAGGCATTGGCTCATTTTGAATCGCTACTATTTGATGATTGTCACTATAATCAATAGTCTCACATTCAACTGAATCGACGAATTGTTGTTCATCATTTCTTTTATTTTGTCTAAATATATTATTCAAAGGTATTGTTGGTTTGCTAAATTCTTCATTTGAAATTGGAATTAATTCTGATAAAAAACTATCAACTTTATCTAATAACGACTTACCCATTATTTCGAATCCGTAATTGTTGTCGTTGCATGTTCGACTTGAGCAATACTTTCACGCATACTTGTATCTGCTTGAATATTTTGCAATTGATAGTAGTCATTAATTCCTAAATTTCCATTTCGGAAAGCTTGGGCTATCGCTTGTGGCACTTCAGACTCTGCTTCAACAACTTTCGCTTTCATTTCAACAACTTTCGCTTTCATTTCTTGTTCATAAGCAATTGCCATCGCACGCTTTTCTTCTGCTTTCGCTTGTGCAATTTGTTTATCAGCTTCTGCTTGATCAGCCTGTAACTTAGCACCAATATTACGTCCTACATCAATATCAGCAATATCAATTGATAAAATTTCAAATGATGTCCCAGAATCCAAGCCTTTTTCTAATACCGTTTGCGAAATTGAATCTGGATTTTCAAGCACAGACTTATGAGCAGCACTCGAACCTACCGTCGTAACTACACCCTCGCCTACACGAGCAATAATTGTTTCTTCGCCCGCTCCACCTACGAGACGCTCAATATTTGCCCGAACTGTTACTTTAGCTTTTACCATAACTTCAATTCCATCTTTTGCCACTGCAGAAATTAACGGTGTTTCAATCACTTTTGGATTTACACTCATTTGTACAGCTTCAAGTACATTTCGTCCTGCTAAATCAATTGCAACAGCTTGCTCAAATTCGAGTGGAATATCTGCCCGCTGTGCTGCAATTAAAGCATTAACAACTGTATCTACATTTCCACCTGCTAAATAATGTGCTTCTAATTTGTCAATTTCTAACTCTAGTCCCGCTTTAGTTGCCTTAATTAACGGATTAATAATTCGTGCCGGTGCTACACGTCGGAATCGCATCCCAATTAATGTTGCAATTGAGACATTGACACTTGAAAAGCGTGCTGTAATCCATAATCCAACCGGTACAACTGTTAATAAAATAATTAATAATATAAATACCAATATCATTGGAATAATAAAAAATAATACTTCCGTTCCCATCATAATCATCCTTCCCTCTCTTCTTCTAACTCACGTACCGAACGCACAAATAATTTCCGATGATTCACACGCACAATTTTCACGCGATCACCTTTCTGAATAATATTCCCCTGTGCAATAGCATCGTACAATTCCCCATTTTGCTCAATTGTTCCACCCGGTCGTAATACGGTATAGGCAACTGCCTCACTATCTAACAAGTGTGTCAATGATTGACTTGGTTGACCAGACACCTCTGTACGCAAAAAAATATCTTTGGCTCTCCTAGTAAAAGCAATAAAAGCAACTAGTAAAAGAATCAAAATACCAATGGATAAAATAGACACAGCAATATTATTGGCTGTAATCATTAAAACGATCGTTGCTGCAACAAAACTTAAAAAACTTAGTAGTGCAAATGCACCAATACCTGGAATAAATATCTCAATTGTTGCTAAAATAATCCCTAAAACTACTAATCCAATTACCCATTCCATGTACCTATCCCCCTTTCATAAGAATATGCTCAATTATAACACAAAAAAAGAAAGTATCGCTTAAAATGTTGATACTTTCCCTTTTTTTCATTAAATTTTATGACGTAATGCGCTATGTTTTGTCGGACCTACATATTGATTTAATGCGAATCCTTCTTCAATAGCTGCAGTAATGAAAGTTTTTGCTATGTGAATCGCCGCTAATGGTGTTTCTCCCTTGGCTAATTCCGCACAAATTGCCGCTGAAAATGTACAACCTGCTCCATGTGTATACGTTGTATGTGCACGTGGGGCAACAAGGTGTGTCATAGTTTCACCATCAAAAACAACATCTATTGCCTTTCCATCTAAATCATGCTTTCCACCTTTTACAACGACATATTTTGCACCACTCGCGTGAATAATACGGGCAGCATCCTCCATTTGCTCAATTGTTTCAATCGGTGGCATTTGAGCTAGTTGAGCCGCTTCAAATAAGTTTGGTGTGACAACTGTTGCCAATGGGACAAGATGCTCGCGTAATGCCTGTGCTACTTCTGGAAAAAGTGGTTGATCAGCACCTTTACAAACAAGCACAGGATCAACTACAATATTTTGCAATGCATATTTTTTAATATTTTCAACAACAAGTTCAATAATTTCAACTGTGGCTAACATTCCTGTTTTCGTTGCTTGTACACCTATTCCTTGCACAATTGTATTAATTTGTGCCTGGATTACATCAAGTCCAATTGGAAATACTTGGTGACTCCATTGATTGCTTGGATCCATCGCTACAATAATTGTTAATGCCGACATTCCATATACATCACGTTCCTGAAATGTTTTTAAATCAGCTTGAATTCCTGCACCTCCACTGCTATCTGAACCAGCAATCGTTAATACTTTCGGTATACTCATTTTTTTCTTCCTCCATTTTTTTGCTTTATTATTTTTATCATAACTTTTTTTCCAAAAAGTGCAACTATTTTCTGTTATTTTTTAAACTTACCAAAGAATATGTCATGATATTTTATATAAAAAAACAGCCTGTTATATTCATACCAGACTGTTAGATATTTTTATTTATTTGCTTCAACAAAGTCAACAATGTTTTGAACTGTCTTCATGTTCATTAATTCTTCTTCTGGAATTTCAATTCCAAATTGTTCTTCTGCTTCCATAACAACTTCCATAACTGCTAATGAATCTGCTTCTAAATCTTCTTGAATACGTGCTTGTGGAGTTACTTGATCCATTTCTACTCCTAATTGATCTACTAAAATTTCTGCTACTTGTTCAAATGTTGTCATATCTATCGTTTCCTTTCAAATTTCTATTTTCGCTTCTTGATTTATTGTAACGGAAAATAGTTTGATATTCAAGGTATTTTCCAAAAATATTTTTACTATTCTATTTTAGACTTGTTTATCGTATTGATAACGAAAATATTTTAAGATTGCTATCACTTCTGCTTCGTTAAAATATGGTTGTGCCTCTTTTAAACGATCACGAAAGAAATTTGTGTATGCTTGCGCAGCTTCAATTCCTTGTTCATTCAGTTTAACAAAAATGACACGTTTATCATGCTGTTGTCGTTCACGTTGTAAGAAACCTTTCCGCTCTAAACGTGATACAACTGATGTTAATGTTCCCATCGTAATACCTAGTGTCTTTGCGAGTGTACTCATTGTTGGTTCAGCAGTTCGCTGTATTAAACCTAACAAACGAAACTCATTGAGTGTAATATGAGAAAATCCACATTTATCAAGATACATGCGTTCATCCGCAGCAATTGCAATATCTGCTTTTAAAAATTCATCAATTATGACATGGGTAAGCTGTGTTAAGTCTTTCATTATCACCATATCCTTTCTTTTCTTAACTTCTATTATACTAGAAAATTCTTCTTTTTTAAATGTGAACCCTTTGCAAAGTAGTTTTTTTTCGTTATAATTGAATCTAATGATTTAAAAATTAAAAAAGGGGTTTTGTTTATGGGACATTTTACTGAAAAAACATTGTTTACACATCACTCATCATTTAATGATGAAAATAAGCTCAAACCAGTTTATGCTTTTTTCGCTCTTTTAGAAAGCTTTGAAAACGGGGTAAAAGCACTAAAAGTTATGGTCGATGACTACCATATTTGGGTTGAAGAAATTGAATTTGTAGATAATTTAAATGAGTTTATTATTTTACATGATCATGATGCATATGACTCTTTTATCAAGCACATTCGTAAGCAATTACGTGGACAAAAAACTTATCAAGCGGATATGGTACGTTTTCTCTTACGTGAAGCGAATCAACGCCTCGAATCTTAAAAATAAAAAGGCATATGCCTTTTTATTTTTGCCTATGTTATAATAAAAACAAGTATTTATTTGTAGAAAGGATTCCCATCCATGGCCACATTTATTACAATTGACTTTGAAACAGCTAATCACTATCGAAATAGTGCGTGCGCACTCGGAATTACAAAAGTACACAATGGTACAATTATAGAATCTCGGTCATGGCTTATTCGTCCCAACCATATTGCGTTCCACGAAAAAAATATTGCTATTCATCACATTTTTCCAGAAATGGTCATGCATGAACCTACCTTTGGCATGTTAGCCGCCGAAATTATGCCCTACTTTGAAGAATGTGATTTTGCAATTGCACACAATGCTCCTTTTGATTTTGGTGTCCTATCAGCATTGTTGCAAACATACGATTTACCAATTCCAGTATTTCAATATAGCTGTAGCGTACAAATGGCGCGTAAAGCATGGCCTCACTTATCAAGTCATAAACTCAATGATTTAGCTACTGAATTCGGATTTCAGCTCAATCATCACGATCCAAAAGATGACTCACGTGTTTGTGCTGAAATTATTATAAAATTATTTCAGCAATTTCATTTCACTTCAATCACCGACTTTGATACATATTTTCAAACAGCGTATACAAAACAATTCACTACGATCATTCCCAAAAAAAAGCAAAGTCAACTTCGTGTTATCCAACCCGAAACAACTGAATTTGACCAAACACATCCATTCTATCATCAAACACTCGTTTTTTCTGGACGATTTCATTCACTTTCAAGACAACAAGCAATTGTTGCTTGTGTAAATGTTGGCGCTATTCACCAACGTGATATTTCAAGTTATACTGATATCCTCGTCATTAGTGAACGTGACTATCAACATTGGCAACATAACAAAGGTATGTCACATAAGCTTGCCTTTGCATTGCAACACAATCGGTCACACTCTGCAAGGCAAACAATACACATCATCACTGAACTCCAATTTTTAGATATATTAAAAAGTAGGCATGACACATAGTTATCATACCTACTTTTTTATTTTGTTTCATTTATTTTAGCAATAGCTGCTACTGCCTCGGCTACACTTTCCACAACATAATCCGCTTTTGCTTGAATTTTTGGTGCTGCATGATGAAATGTAAAACTATATGGTGTTTGTTCAAACATTGATACATCATTAGCCGCATCACCAATCACAGCAATTTCATTTGGTGTAATTTGCATATGCGCTAAAAATTTGGCAACTGCAGTTCCTTTTGAAATAGCAACTGGTCCAATATTTATTTCATGACCATCGTTAAAAAGTTCAAATTCTCCAGGCATTATCACATTGATTTGTTCAACAAGTTGTGTAATTGCTTGTTCGCTACCTTGAATAAAATATTTAATCGGGAAAATAGTTTCCCCAAATTGCGCTACAACATCTGACTGCTCGAACACATGACCATCTTTGTAGCGATCATGGACATCTTTATTCCCATGATAATAAACCATCTCTCCATCATTCGCCTCAATCGTTGTTAACTGCTCTGTGAGTAACTGTAACTGTTGTTGCATAAACTGATTCGCTTCGACTGATAAACGTTTCTCAAATAAACACTCACCACTTTCACTATGAATATGTGCACCATTACAACTAATTCGATGACTGACTGGACCAATTCCTTCTTGTTGAGCAAATAATTCTATTTCAAAATCAGCTCGCCCAGTAGCAATGATAAATTGTCCACCATTTGATATAAAAGTAGCAATCGCTTGTTTATCTTCTTCACTCACTTGACGATTACGAATTAATGTCCCATCTAAATCACAAATAAAATATCGAATCATATTCATCTTCCCTCTTATTTTATTGATATAACATTATTATATCATATATTGTAAGCTTATCGTTTGTCGGATTTCATCTATTTCAATTATCTCTACTTGAACAATATCATTAATCGATACAACTTCAAGTGGATGCTGAATTCGTTTGCCAAATTTGGATTTATGAATCAAACCATCTACTTTTACACCAATGTCTACAAAAGCGCCAAAATCAACAATATTGCGAACTGTTCCCTCTAGTATCATTCCCACTTCTAAATCGGAAAATTTCAACACATCTTTTCTCAACAATGGTTGTGGATACTCGTCACGCGGATCACGGTTAGGTGCGCACAATGCCGCCAAAATATCGGAAACGATAATGTGACTAGCATTGATTGC
Organism: uncultured Bacillota bacterium; assembly: GCA_945956935.1. Taxonomy (GTDB): domain Bacteria; phylum Bacillota_I; class Bacilli_A; order Culicoidibacterales; family ZOR0006; genus ZOR0006. The sequence continues at coordinate 45,011 of CAMFJD010000003.1, forward strand.
ATCACTCAATGCTTCTACCTTAACACTTGCAATTTTCTCTTCTAGTGCACTACTTCCTAGTGAAGTCGTCTCAAAGCCAAGTTCCTGTAAAATTTTCATTGCTACTGGATAACTTTCTGGATGAATCGGTGTTGTATCAAATGGATGTATCCCTTGTTGAATACGTAAAAACCCTGCTGCCTGTTCAAATGTTTTAGCACCTAAACGTGGAACGTTTTTTAATTGCTCTCGACTTGTAAATGCACCGTTTGTATCTCTATACTGGATAATTTGTTTCGCTACTGTTGCATTTAATCCAGATACTGCTGTTAGCAATTGAACACTCGCTGTATTAAGTTCAACCCCCACTTTATTTACTGCACTTTCAACTACTGCCTGTAATTCATCTTGCAATTGATTGCTAGGAAGATCATGTTGGTATTGACCTACTCCAAGTGACTGTGGATCAATTTTAATTAATTCTGCTAATGGATCAAGTACACGTCTAGCAATTGATACCGCGCTTCTTTGTTCAACTTGTAAGTCTGGAAACTCAGCAATCGCTTGCTTACTTGCCGAATAGACACTTGCACCAGCTTCACTTACAAGTAAATATGCAACATCATCTTGTCGCTTTTTCAAAAGTTCGGCAATAAATTCTTCACTCTCTCGACTTGCTGTTCCATTTCCAATCGCAATAAGTGTGACTCCATACGCATCAATTATTTGATTCAGTACTTTTTGAGCAGCTTCTTTTTGTTTTGCTGATTGGTGTGGATAAACGACTGCAATGTGTTCAAGTGCTCCTTGTGCATCGATTACTGCTAATTTGCAGCCTGTTCGATAAGCAGGATCTAATCCTAAAATAATTCTACCTTTCAATGGTGGCTGTAAGAGTAATTGTTGAATATTTTGACTAAAGACAGTAATTGCTTGGGTTGATGCTCGCTGTGTGAGTTCTTGACGAATCTCACGTTCAATGCTTGGGAAAATTAATCGTTTATATGCATCTTGATAACATTTTTCAATGTATTGACAAAGCGAGTCATCTAATTTAGTCATGAGATATGCCATGACATATGCTGTTACTTTTACCAAGTCAGCGGCGAGTTTTACTTGTAAAATACCGAGCTTTTCACCGCGATTCAAAGCCAGGACTTGATGATTTTGTACATGAGCTACTTTCATTTCATATGCATAGTACATTTTAAATGTTTGTTTTTCGTCAACGCTTCTTGACTTCTGTTTACTCACAATAAATCCATATCGCTGAAAATGCTGACGTACAGCTTGTCGAATAAAAATCCGTTCACTAAACCACTGCGCCAAAATAAATCCTGTTTGCTCAAATACTTGTTGTGTGGTTATGAGCTCATCACGATAAAATTGTTGTGCCATAGTTGCTAATTGTTCATATGTGTACTGTCCAGATAATACACTTTTGGCAAATGGTTCTAATCCAAGAGCAATTGCTGCCGTCGCTTTTGTTTGACGCTTTTGTTGAAATGGTAAATATAAATCATCAAGTTCTGTCATTTTACGCGCGGCAATCAGTTCCTTTTTCAATTGATGAGTTAACATTCCTTGCTCATCAATTAAACGAATAATTTGCTCACGACGTTTTTCCAACTGCTGTATACTTTGCCACTGCTTAGCAATATTACGAATTTGTGTCTCATCTAGTGATCCCGTCTGTTCTTTTCGATAACGGGCAATAAATGGCACCGTATTCCCTTCATCAAGTAGCTGTAGTGTTGTCATAACTGCTTGAATTGGTATCTGTAGTTGTTTTGCGACTTCTTGGTATAATTGTTCTGTCATCCTTATGCTCTCCTTTGAAAAAGAGCAGTGTAATCGCACTACTCTTTTGATTGAATATCCGAATCATCAACAACACGATAATCAGCATCAATAACCGATTCACTTTGTTGTTGTGCACGTTTAGCTGTGTCTTGCTGTTCATAAAATTGACCAAATTGTTGCTCAAATTGTTCTTGTTGCATTTGCCGGCGTTTTTGCTTCTGATAACGGCTATACACAATATATGCTATTATCAAAACAATGATAAATGGTGGAAGGCTAAATATAATATTGAAGAATAAAGATATTCCACCGAAAATTAACATTATTATCAAAATCGCCCATAACCAACACCCTAGTGTGCTTTTGTTTGCTCCACCTGAATTATACTCTATTTGCATAATCAAACTCCTTACTTCTCTGTCGTATTCTTAAATACTTTTGGTACTCGCATATCGATGCCACACATGACTTCATACGAAATTGTTCCAAGTTCTTTTGCTACTGTTTGAATTGGAATATGTGGACCAAATAATTCTACTAAGCTCATGACTGCAAACAACTTTGGTAGCCGCACCATTAATTGATCCATACAAATACGACCAATAATTTCACACATATATCCTTGGATAAAAACATATCGTCCCTGATTTTTACGCCACCATCCATCAGCATAACCGATTGGTACAATACCAATATAACCATCTTCTGTGCAAGTATAAGTAAATCCATACCCCACTTTCTCACCAGCACGCACTTGTTTCACTTCCAATAACCGGCTATACAGTCCCATTGCTGGTTGAAGTGTAAACGGCAAGTCTAATGGTTCATCTGCGCATCCGTACATAAGAATACCTAGACGAACACTATTTGTACGCTCATCATCTGCTAAACGAATTGTTCCGTAAGAATTACTCGCATGAATATACTGGAAATTCATTCCAATTGTATCAAGTAATGCTATAAATTTAGTATATTGTTCACGCATCGCTGTTTCGTCCGAATCATCACTCGTTGCAAAATGAGTAAATAAACCAACAATTTCAAAACTTTCATGATTTGATAATGTCATCAACAATTTTTGCATTTCCTCGTGTGTCTTCACGCCTAAGCGATTCATTCCACTATCATACTTCAAATGAACTTGTACCGGTTTTCCACTATAAGCCAACGCTTGCTCTAACCATTGCCAATCAGAAACTGTCACCTGTAACATATACTTTTGAGCAACCGCCAAATAGTGAGGTGCAATTTTACCAACAACTAGAATTGGTGCTTGGATCCCTGCTTCACGCAATTCAATGCCTTCATCTAGATTGGACACACAAAGTCCATGAACCCCTGCTATTAAAGCAGCTTGTGCAACCGCAACCGCACCATGATGGTATGCATCTGCTTTTACTACTGCAAAAACATGCTTTTCTTTTGCGTAATATTTTTTGATATTTTTAATATTTGATTGAATTGCTGTGATATCAATTTCTAGCCATGTATCACGGTGAATCGCTGATTTCATATCGTATTCACTCCTTTTTATTCTTCAATAATAACAAAAGCCGTCGCGTGAATCGTATCGTGTGTTAATGATAGATGAACCTTCCGATTCGCCTGAGTTTGACCATGCAAATACACAAAAGGTGCCCCTAAGTCATCATTTAAAATACTTAAATCTTGGAACTTCACTTCACCAATTCCTGTCCCACATGCTTTGGCGTATGCTTCTTTTGCTGCAAAACGACCAGCTAAAAATTGTTGTTTATGCAGCAATGTCATTTTTGTCATAAAGATCCTTTGCTCTTGTTCTGTCAATATTTTTTTTGCTAATCGCTCCGTCATTCGTTCTAGTTCAACGCTATCAACTCCGATTCCAACAATCATTACAATACAACAACTCCTACTTTAGTAATAGCATCTAAAATTTGTTGTCCCGAATGTAGGGTGTCATCGTCATATGTCACTGTTACTGTTTGCAAGCTATCTGATACACTTGCTTTCGTTACACCAACAACACTGTGTAAAGCCGCGGTTAATAATTCAACTTGAGTATGGTTATCTATTCCTTCAACAACTAAAATTAATGTTTTTGCTTTCATATCAATTTCCTCTTTTCACTGTTTTTTTCATTGTACGACTTTTTCTAGAAAGTTTAAATAGCTTCAAGATGAAATTCGCTTAATATTCACTTTCATACATCCCTAAATAGATGTATGCACTCACTTTAATGAGCACATATACATAAAATAGTTGCAAGAGTACTTGAACTGCTGAAATCGATAAATATTCCGCTTGCTCATCTAGTGGTGTCAATGAAAGTGGAACAATCGGAATGCTTGGAAAAATAGCTGCAATCATTTGAAATATCCAGCTCACAACCAGAAAAAAAGCAATCGCAATTCCTACAAGGATACATAATTTCCACCACCAACTTAAATGGCTCATAAACTGAGAACGAAAAAGCATATAAACAATTGTCACAATCCAGGTCATTCCTAATGATGTCAACACTGTCAAGCAAAAAGCCAGTACCCAATACACAATATTTTCACCTATTTGAAAATCAAACATTTGAACATAAGATGTAAATAATGGTAACCTATGTACCGCAATACTAACTAATATTGTTGTAACTCCCGCAATGCTCATATACATAAGCATAAAGAAGCATGTCAATTTTCCAAAAAGATGATCAACTTGAAAGTGTGAGCCAATTCGATGTAAAAAGCGAATCATTCGAATCATCATAACAGGAAAAAGCAATATTGGACATAGCAATAAAAATGCAAATAAACTTCCTAATACAAAGATAACGGTTGTATCTTTCAAAAATGAAAAAATACTACTCAGTAAAATCGTCAAGATTAAATACATGGCACTTCCATAAAAAAATGGTTTGTTGACTTCCAATTGCATTTCTAACAGTGTTTTCATTCATACACCTCCCGATACTTATCAATAATAGTAGTATCCCCTTTACTTTGCCATTGTGTCAAATTATACTCACGATACATCCGACCACCATCAAAAAAAATGACATGTTCAAATATTTGATCAGCTAATTCAATATGATTTGTACTAATAATAACTGTCGCATCTTGTTGACGATACGTTTGTAAAATACGTACAATCCGTTCTCTACTTACAAAATCAATGCCTGCAAATGGTTCATTCAACAAATACAATTTTGCCTTCCTACTCAAAGTAAGAGCAATAAGGACACTTGCTTCCATCCCTCTTGTTAAACTGCTTAATGGCCACTGCAAATCAATCATTAATTGTTCACACAAGATTTGACATTTTTGATGATCAAAATCGGAAAATAGTTGCTGATACATGAATAATACTGTTGCAATATTACTGTCACTTGGAAACATCCGCAAATGTTCTAAATAAGCAATTTCTTGCCGATGACTATAGTGAAGTGGTGTGTGATTCAACACAATTTTACCGTTATTTGGTTGCATTGTCCCTGCAATCAAACGTAAAATAGTTGTTGTTTCTAAACTGTTTGGTCCAAGTAATCCAACAATTCCTGTTGTTTCAATCATAAATGAACACCGAGATAAAATTGTTTTATGATACACTTTCTTCGTCACACACTCAAATTTAATGTTCATGACTATACTCCTGTTCGATTTCTCCATTTAAAAATTGTTCAACGAATTTTGCACATTGAAGCGGCTGTTCGCTCAATGGTAAATGCCCTGCTTGTTCAACGAAAACAATTTTCGACTGTGGAATTGTCCATTTAACAATCTTCCCCTTCTTTATATCATATAAAGGATCATCCATTCCCCACATAAGTAATGTATTTTTCGCCTGTACATGCGTAAGAAAACTTTCGGAAAAAAATAGACTGTATTGTTCATACCAGCTTGTTATTGCCAGTTCAAATTTCTCGCTTTGTTCACAAATCGTTTTCATCCATGTTTTAAAATCATAATGCTTTAATAACGTTGGTTCTGAGAAATACAAGTACATCAATTGTTCGAAATCAGCTTGTGTTTTCACAATATATGGTGACTGTTTTCCATTTTCAATCATTTGGGTATAGAGTGTTTCTGTTTTATTCGTTCGTAAATGCGTTAAATTGGTTAGAACAAGTTTCTCTTCGGAAACTAAATTTGCATGCATAAGCAATAATGTTGCACCAAACGATTGACCAATAAACGCCTCAATTGGGTATTTTGCTCGTAATTGCTGGCAAAGTTGCTCAAAAAAGCTCACTTGCCCTTCTAATGTCCAGTACAATTCATCATTACTTGAATCCCCATGTCCAAGCCAATCAATAACCAAAACACGATATTTTTTTCCAAATGCTAATGCAAATGCTGCTAAATTTTCCTTTACTTCATATAATCCTGGAAGACAAACAAGTACCGGCAAATCAGTTTGAGCATTCGTCAAAAAATAATGAATTGATTGATTAAATACTGCTATTTCGTATACTTGTAATGCCGGTTGCTTTCGAAATCGTTGTTTATATAAATGCTTTTTTTCTTTTCCTTTTAACACGATTATGCCTCCTTATTTTGTTCATGTGATACAATTTGTTGACGGATGACCGACATCTCGCTATCAAGTTGTGTTGCTACAAGTGCTGTTTGCTTCAATGCATCGATTGCTTGTTGAGGAATACTCCCATTTTGGTATTTGTATTGTAGCTTATGTTCAGTCGCAGCCCAAAAATCCATTGATAGCGTACGGATTTGAATTTCAACTGGAATCCAAACAACACGCTCATGCAAAACTACTTCTATTTCAGCAAGTACATGAACACTACGATATCCCGATGGTTTAGGTTTTTGGATATAATCTTTTACTTTCATAATTCGATAATCATCACGATGTTGCAGATGTTGTAAAATTAAGTATACATCTCCCTCAAAATTCGTAACAATTCTTGCACCAGCGATATCATGTAACTTTGTCGTAATATTATCTACTGTTTCATCCAAAGATTTTTTTTGTAATTTTTTTTGAATTGATTCAATTGATTTGACCCGTACTTTTAAATGTTCTATCGGTGAATATCCTAAACGAATTTTCCAATCCATATCAATGATATTCAGATCACTTTTTAATTCTTCAATCGCAATTTGATACCGTGTCATTATCAGTTTCCATTGTTGTAAGTCAAGTCCCACTCTATATCACACACTCCTTTTTAATCTAATTACTACGTTTTGGTTTCGTTTTTACAGCAATTTCATTGTATTTATCAGTTAAAAATGGTACATTCAACAATGTATTGCATCTTTTTGCTACACTTTCATCCTCTATACAGCATCGACATTTTAATGAATATCCTTTCTTATTTTACCGATTTTCGGTAATGATTGCAAAGGACAAAATTGAAAAGGAAGGTTTCTTATACTATGAGCAAACGACGTAAGCCATGGAAAAACAATAAGAGTTGGTTCAATACAATCGCTTTTTATATTGTATTGGCATCTTTTATTTCAATTACTTGTTATACACTTTATCAAAGTGGACAATTAGCTCTCATCTACTTATTTTTAACTATTTTAGCCGGTATTCTTTCATTCACTGTTTTTCTCTATATTTTCTTAGATGAAAATATAGACACTTCAACTAAATGGGCATGGATTCTTTTAACTGCCTTGCTACCTGGAGTCGGAATTGTTATTTACTTTCTCTTTGGTCGTACAACAAACCGCATTAAATCATTCAAGTTAAAACTTGTTACTGATGCAAAATTTGCAGATCTTGATAAAAATTTAACACCTTTACATGAGAAAATACACATCGATAACGACATTGAACGCAGCCAAATTGCATTCATTGAACGCGTCACACCGAGACCTTTTTATCATAATACACAAACAGAAGTACTCATTGGAGAACATTTTTATGCAGAACTGATTCGAATGATTGACTCTGCTAAAGATCATGTTCATATGGAATTTTTCATTGTGCGTGATGATGAAGTTTCCCAACCAATTTATGATGCTATGATGCGAAAAGCTCGTGAAGGTATCAACGTACGCTTTTTAATTGATGCAGGAGGAAGTATGGGAACAATTAAAGAAAAATCACTTCAAACGCTCGTTAAAAGTGGTGTAAAAGTCTCTTTTTTTGGCCGTCCTAAGGCGCTCTTAATGGATTCTTCTGCCAATTGGCGAAATCACAGAAAGTTTGCTGTTATCGACGGGAAAGTCGGTTTTGTCGGTGGTTTTAATATCGGTAATGAGTACGTCTATGGAAATATTCGCACACAAAACTGGCGTGATACACATGTCAAACTTACTGGTGATGCCGTTAAAAGTATTCAAACGGCTTTTATTCAAGATTGGTATTATTCAACTGAAGAATCAGTATTTACAAAACGAATCGAAACATTTTTCCCTGATATTCAAGGAGTAAATAATTCTGGATATGTGAAACTTATTACTGATGGACCTGATGCTAAACAACAACAAGTGAAAGCTGTATTATTTAAACTCGCCTCTTCAGCGACAAGCCGTATTTGGATTACTAGTCCCTACCTTGTACCTCCTGATGAATTAATTGCCGTTTTAAAAACAGCTGCAACTTCTGGAGTTGATGTTCGCATTGTTATCCCACAAAATCCAGATAAGCGCTTTGTTTATACCGCTAGTGAAAGTTATATCAATGAATTATTGCAAGCAAATGTACGTGTTTTCAAGCTGAAAAATTGCTTTCAACACAGTAAAATTTTTATTATTGATGATATATTTGCAATGTGTGGGTCAACAAATTTTGATCGCCGAGCACTTGAGATCAACTTTGAAGATATGGCTCTCTATTATCGCCACAAAGCAGTTATTGACTTAACCGCAACAGTTGCAAAAGACCTCGATAATTCACTTGAAATTACTAAAGAACTTTGGGAAAAACGTGCCTGGTATCGTCATATTTTTGAATCAGTTGCTCGCTTAATGGCCCCATTATTATAAAAATCACCAAAATAAAAAGCAGGATTCATTCAAGTGATACCTGCTTTTTTTTCTATGCAATTTCAAGCGCAATTTTCATCATATCAGTAAATGTTTTTTCGCGCTCTTCCGCTGTTGTTTCTTCCCATGTTACCAATGAATCAGACACAGTTAAAATACAAAGTGCTTTTGCACCTAAATGCGTTGCTGTCATGTACAATGCTGCAGCTTCCATTTCAACACCTAGTACACCCATTTGTGCCCACTTTTTCCATGCGTCAGGCTGTGCATTGTAGAAAATATCACTTGATAAAATATTTCCAACATGGTAACGCACACCTAAGCTATCTGCTTGATCTACTGCTGCACGCAATAATCCCCAGTCTGCAACTGGTGCAAATGTTCCAGGTAAATTATATTGACTTTGCCAGTTTGAATTCGTTGATGTTGCTTGTCCAATAATAATATCACGTACATGTACGTCTTCTTGATATGATCCACATGATCCAATACGGATTAAATTTTTTACACCAAATTGTGTTATTAACTCATGTGCATAAATACCAATTGATGGCATTCCCATTCCTGATCCCATAACAGAAACACGCTTCCCATTATATGTTCCCGTATATCCTAACATTCCGCGAACATCATTTACTTGTACAACATTATCCAAGAAATGTTCGGCGATGTATTTCGCTCGTAATGGATCTCCTGGAAGTAAAATAGTTTCTGCAAAATCGCCCTTTTCGGCACGAATATGTGCTGTTGCCATAATTAAAATACCTTCTTTCATAAATAGATAATTATATTATACAATTAAACATGCTTTCCTCATACCCTTTCAAGCATTTTTTTTCCTAATCACACCTTTTTCTGGTATGATAAAGACATAATTAAAATGGAGGAATAATTATGATTGAACTAAACACACTTGCACCAAATTTTACACTTTACGGACAAGATGAGCAACTTCATACATTAAGTGATTATCGTGGAAAATATGTTGTCTTATATTTCTATCCACGTGATTTAACAGCTGGATGTTCATTACAAGCAGAAAACTATCAGGCATCTCTTCGTGAATTCGAGAAAATCAATGCTACTATTGTTGGAATTAGCCGTGATACTGTCAAACGTCATCAAAAATTTTGTGAAACAAAAGGACTTTCATTTTTACTCCTTGCCGATCCTGATGAAACAGTTTGTGAACAATTCGGTGTGATGCAACAAAAAATGATGTATGGAAAACAAGTTCGCGGTATTCAACGTTCAACATTCATCATCGATCCACAGGGAGTATGTGTAAACATTGCTCGTAATGTTAAAGCAAAGCTCGACACTGATGCAACTTTAACGCTCCTCAAACAATTGCAATCACAATAAAAAAATCCACAGTTTAACTGATTAAACTGTGGATTTTTATGTATAACTTGGGAAATCTGCTGGAAAATAATCATCAAGGTTCGGAGCATAATCAATTCGAAGCGAACATATGCCATTCGCACAAAAACTCTTCACCTCTACACCACGTTCCCACTGTGTATTGTAATGCTTTAAGACAATGCGTTGTTCGTTCAAAATTAATCGTTCAATGACAGCACGTGGTTTTTCAACAAGAAAGTCTGTATTAAGTTGGTAACTTCCTCTTACATCCGTAATGATTGGTTGTCCAGAATCATCAATACCCCAACGAATTGCAGCAATATGAAAATAAAATTGTTTCATATACACACCTCACTCATATTTGTCCATTTCACTGTAGCTTTTTCTCAGATAAAAAGCAATAAAAACACTCTACATTATGATGGTTTTCGATGCTGTACAAAATCTGCTCCGTCCGGTAATGCCGTTAGAACAAAACCTTGCTGTTGTAACCCTTCGATAATTTGTGGTAATGCTTCAACAGTTGTACCTTTTGCTACAGTATCATGTAACAAAATTACAGGTGCTTGTTGATACTCTGATTGTTCAAGTGTTGCTTTTTTTATCAAATTCGCAGCAACGTGCTGTCCAGATGCATCCATTGAATCTACATTCCAATCAATATAATTCACCCCTATTTCTGTCAACCATTGCCGTGTGGCAGACACAACCTCTGCATTTCCTGCTTGATTACTAGAGCCACCTGGATGACGAAATAGCGTAACATCTTTTCCAGTATACTGTTTAATAACATCATTTGATTTCAAAAAATCTGCTTTGAAATTATCTAAACTCGCATAAATTTCACGATAATTATGTGAATAGCTATGTGAGCCAATTTGATGTCCTGCAGATACAATCGCCTTCATTTGCTCAGGATACGACTCAACCATGTACCCTGGAACAAAAAAAGTTGCTTGAACATCATAACGTGCTAAAATTGCCAAAATTGCTTCAGTATTTTCACCCGGTCCATCATCAAACGTTAAAAATGCTGTTTTCTGAGCGAGTACTTGTTGTTGAGCAAGTTTATCTTTAAATTGTTGTTCTAACGTATCTCCTTGAACAACTAGCTCATCATATTTTTTTTGTAGTGTATTGATATCTTCTGTCAATATCATGACTTTTTTTTGTTCTACAATAACATTGATACAAAAATAACTTGTTGCTACTAGTAATGTAGATAATACAATTGCCATCAATACAAATGGCTCTTTCTTTAAATGTTTGTGACTCACCCTTGAACATCACCTTTCAAAATATGCTGCCATTCATTAACTACTTGATTTTCCTTTTCAATTTGTTTGAGTAACTGTTGTTGTTGTTGTTCGAGTATTACCTGATTTTCTTTCAAAACACTTACATAATAATCCGTTATATAATAAGCACTAAATAAACAAATTAAACACCCAAACAGTATGCTTATTCGTACACATAACTTCATAACTGATTGCTTTTGATCTCTCTTCATGTAATTTTCAGCTCCACTCCTATTACATTATAACACTTTCATTATAACAAAATTTCAACCTTAACTACGATTAGAACTCAAAAGTTAAAAGTGTTTTCCATTAAATAATATGAATGAATCAACGAAAATAATTTAACCATGTTTATTCCCTATATTCAATACACTCAATCGTACTTTCATAAATTGACTGTGTCACTAAATATGTTCTTATTTGTTTAATAATAGCTTGGTTATCAGCTAATGGTCTTATCCGGAGTTGTAAACAAGCAACTTGCTCTTCACCATCAAGTGACCAAAGTTGAAATTTTTCAATTGTTTGAATATCTTTATTCAATGCCATTAATTCCATTTCTATCTGTATTTTTTGCTGTTCATCCAATGTAACCCCCATGATAATTGCACACACAATTCGTGCATTTTTCACAATGTTTTTAAACATAATAGCACTAATAACTAATGAAAGTAACGGATCCATCCAGTACCAATCAGTAAATGCAATAACACCTCCTACGATGAGTACTGCCACCCAGCCAAGTAAGTCCTCTAACAAATGTAACATAACTGTCCGATCTAGAATCTTTTTTGATCCCTGCATTCGCCAAACAGCAAGTCCATTAGCAATAATACCTACAATTGCAATCCAAACCATCCCGACACTATGAACAGGCTCAGGCGAAAATAATCTTGGTAATGCTTCACTCACAATAAAAACTGTACTGCATGTTAGTACAACAATATTTAACAATGCAGCAAGTACCGGCAATCGTTTCCAACCAAAATTATATTTTATCGGTGCTTTTTTCGTTGATATTCGTTGCATCCACGCCGATAAACCAAGTGCAATGCTATCACCTAAATCATGAAGTGCATCTGATAAAATAGCGGTACTTCCCGTCCATAGTCCACCAACTACTTCAATCAACACGAAAATAATATTTAAACCGAATGCAATCCATAAGTTTTTTTCACTTGTATGTTCATCGTGATGATTATGGCCACCAAGTATTGAATGGCTATGTTTATGGTCATGATCATGGCAATCATGCTCGTGAATATGATCTTTTTTAGTATTACCGTGTATGTGTTTCATCACAACCCGCTCCTTTCACATGATCTAGCCCATTCGAAAGTAAGATTTGAATATGTCTATCTGCCAATGAATAATATATTTGCTGAGCTCTTCGGTCTTGTTTAATGAGTCTAGCTGTTCGCAATTGCTTCAAATGCTGACTTGTAGCTGACTGACTTATCCCGCTCACCTCACATAATTCACTTACACATGCTGGTCCCTGTTGTAAGAATAGTACTATTTGCAATCGAACGGGATGACTCACTTGTTTATAAATCTCACTTAATCGTTCAATTTGTTCGTATGTAGCTGTGTTATTCATAAATATCACCTTTTCCTTATATTCGTATATTCTAATATATTGATTATATAAAAGACCATTGATATTGTCAATGGTCTTTTATACTTTATTTTGTACCTTTACTTCCTGATGATGCAGAATAATTTGCTAATAAGTTTGTATCATATGAAAATGTTTTTTGTTGGCGACGACGTTCACGCTTCAATGCTAATGTCAATAATTCAGTCGTTAACTGCGTAAAATCAACACCTGTATGTTGCCATAAATAAAATGCTAACGAACCAGGAATTGTATTAATTTCATTGACATAAATATTCCGTGTATTCCCATCCATTAAAAAGTCAATACGTGCTACTCCACTACTATTTAATGATTTAAATGTTTCTACTGCTAATCGTTGAATTGTAGCAGTTTCTTCATCACTGATACGCGCAGGAATAATGCGATTTGTCGATGCCATTCCTTGTGATTTAGTTCCAGTTGTTTGTGTCTTTACTCCAGCTTTAACACCTTTAGCACCAGAGCCACCTTGATATTTATCTTTATAACTTAGAAATTCATCGCTTCCCATGACTTCTTCAAGTACAGAAGGTTTTGCGTGCTCAAAATCTCCAAGCACAGAACAATTCATTTCAACTAGGTTTTGTACAATCGATTCGACTAATACTTTATCATCATATTGACAAGCTTCTTCAATCGCATCAATTAATTCATCTTGATTTTTCGCTAATGAAATACCGACACTTGAACCAAGATTTGCAGGCTTAACAATGACAGGATAGCCAATTTTTGTTTCGACATCATCGATGACACTTGTTTGCTCATTGAACCAACGATTCGTATAAAACCATACATAGGGTGTAATTGGAACTCCTGCATCACGTAAAATATTTTTCATATACACTTTATCTTGTCCAACGGCTGCTGCCCCAACATTACAACCTACATACGGTAACCCCAACATTTCAAAATATCCTTGTAAGGAACCGTCTTCACCATTTGTCCCATGAATCACTGGGAATGCCACGTCAAGCTGTGCTATTGGCTTATTTCTGAATGCTTTAAATGGAAAAGTATATAAGTAATAATTTCCTTTATCTTGGATCAAATTTACACGTGTTGCCTGACTTAATAATTGCTTCTCATCTTTATAGTTCGCAACATCACTCAATACTTCGCCAGTATACCATTCACGATTTTTCGTAATATAAACAGGTATAACTTCATATCGCTCTGTATCAATTGCTGCCATTGCTTGGTTCGCTGAGATAACTGAAACTTCATGTTCTACACTCTCGCCACCAAAAAATACTCCTACACGAATTTTCATCATTCATTCTCCTTTGTTTCTACTCACAATATGTCTCTTGTTTTTTTTGCCAAATATCATGTGCACAAATAATTTCTGCATATGTGTTTTTTCTTGATAATGGTGGTAAATCATTGAGTTCAAACCACTCAACAGATACTGTTTCATGATTTGGCTTCGGTGCTCCGCCCACGATTTTACCTATGAAATAAAAACATAGTACATCATATATTGATTGAACTTCCAAGTATCGATTACGATCAAATACTGCAACAAGTCGTTCTAATTCACATACATAGCCAGATTCTTCAAAAATTTCTTTTACGGCTGCTTCACTTGGTGTACTGTTTACATCGACCCATCCACCGGGCAATGACCAATAACCACTATCACGTTCTTGAACAAATAAAATTTTATTATCATCATTTACAACTAACGTTCGTACAGCTGGTTGTGGTGTTGGATATTCAAAATCAATGTATACATCTCGTGGTTCAATAGCATTTTCTGTATAACTAGCTAACATCCGCTGTGCTGATTGAGCTAATAATTTGTAATTATCAAGTGCATACGGATCCGTTGAATATTGCTGGCCAATATGTGCAGTTGCCTGTACTTCTTTGATAAAATCCAGAAACTCATCTCTCATGACCAATCACCCTTTCTATTCATTAAATGAATCTGGCAAATCATTTGCCAACAAAACAAATGCTTTTTGTGTGCCAACGATACGTCGCATCGTTTCAAATGCTTCGTAAATATTTTGAACAACATAAATATTATCAGTTGGATAATGAACACTTGCAAGGCCTGATTGAATTGGTTCTGTTTGCTTTGGTCCCACCAAAATGACTACGTCTGTTGTTTCTTTCATATACGTACCGTACAAAAAGTTCAATTGTGCTTGTTGCTCGCCTAATTCAATCATTCCTGGTGTAATAACCACTCGATGCCCTGGCATACGCCCTAATACTTCTAATGCCATTTTCGTACCTACCGGATTAGCATTGAAAGCATCGTCAATAATTGTAATATTTCCTTGCTTTTTCATTTCTAAACGATGTGCTACTGGTTGTACTTTTCGTGTTGATTTCTGAAGTATATCAAATGATAGACCCATTTGATGGCCGAGTGCAACAGCCGCTAATAGATTATAAATGTTATGACGGCCCAACAATTTTGTTGTGAATATCGCATTTTCACCTGTTTGTGTTTGTGTCACAGTAAAAGACATTCCTGTTGTATCAAATTGAATATCACTCGCACGATATAACACGTCTTCTTGTTCAATTCCATACCAAATCTGTTGACAATTATTTTGAATATTATACGTACGAATCAACTCATCATCACGATTTAAAATTGCTAATCCATCACTTGGCAATGATTCAATCAATTCAAATTTTGTGCGTTGAACATTCTCAATTGAGCCAAATGATTCTAAATGTTGCGGACCAATTGATGTTAAAATACCATGTTTGGGATAAACGATTTCACAAAGCTCACGAATTTCTCCCAGTTTATAAGCACCCATTTCAGCAATGAAAACATCATGGATTGGCTTCAATAATGTCCGTGCTGTAATCGTTAGACCCATCGGTGTATTATAACTTTCTGGAGTCATCAATACTTGTCGTTCGTCTCCCAATAATGTTGCAACAATATTCTTGGCACTTGTTTTCCCATAACTACCGGTAATTCCAATCACCGTTAAATGTTTACTATCTTTAACTATTTGACGTGCCTCATTAATAAAGCGATTTCGAATAGCAGATTCAACTGGTTTATTGATTGTATTAGCTAATAATACTAGATAATACTCACTTGCTGTTAATACGAGTAATACAAGTGGAATAATTGCCATATTACCTGCTACAAACACAAATCCAAGCGTTGTAATAATGATTATAAGATGAATAAATATTATTGTCATAATCAATCGTTTCACACGCGCAGTCAAAACAAGTGGCTTTTTCGTATTTTTTTTACGTTGATTACGAAGTTTGAAAGCTAAATAACTTTGTACACTAATAGTAATTACTACTGCTATCCATATAACTAAAGTACTTACTTGCCAAAAAGCAATAATTATGACAGGAACTAATGGTGCAAACTCTACCCATGGCAATACACGATTGACATGGTTGTTCATCCAACTACTGTATCGTTTAAAATCATACACATTTTGTTGTAACATATGTAATCCGTCTTGAATTTTTAACACACTATATACACTAATTGCAACGAATGCAATAATTAAAGCAATCATAAACATAACCGCTGGTAAATCAACAACTATCATTTATTTTCTCCATTCTTTTTCCTAATGATTTAAAAAACTATCTAAAATTGCTAATACTTGTGGCAGTCGCTCTAAATACGCATAATGTCCTACGCCTGGCAAAACAACAAGCCCGGCATTTGGTATCTTTGTTTCCATAATTTTTGCGTCACTCACAGGTGTTGCATCATCAAGTTCACCCCAAATGAGTAGCACAGGCACTTGGATTTTTGGCATCAAATACTGTAAATCTTCATTGACTACTTTTGATAATACTTGCTTCATAATCACAGATGCATTTTGATAATCACTGCTTCCAGCACTCGCTTGATATTTAGCTTTCATCTTATCAAAACCTGGTATACTCATGATTTTTTTCCCAAGCTTATAACTATATACACGGGCATAATAGTCAAATCCACGTTTTGGCTTTACTCCTGCAGCATCAAATAAAACAACTTTATGTACAGGATGTTGCTGTCCTGCATAAATGATTGAAATTCGTCCACCAAAAGAGTGCCCCATTAATGTCGGAGTTTGGATATCAAAATACTGAATAAATGACTCCAACATTTTTGCATATTCATATACATCCCAAGCACTCGGCGGTTCGGGACTTTCACCAAATCCCGGAAAATCAATTGTCCACACTCGATGGAATTGCTTTAAATGATCATGAATTGGTTGCATCATAGCAATATTCTGCCCCCATCCATGTAATAAAATAACATCACTCCCTGATCCTTCTACAAGATAATTTATTTCTGTTCCATGAACTGTTACCTTCATTTTCTTCTCACAACCTAACTTTATTTTTCAATCAAAGACACATCACTCCACATTATAATATAAAAATCCCTTTGCGACTAGGTTTTGAGACAAATCACGCTATCTTCTTACCAAAAAAATCAGTATAATAACACTGATATCTGTTATTTATAAGAAAAGGAGTATCTTTTATGCGTACACAATCACCAAGACTAGAACTTGTTTCTGTGAATTCGACATTTTTTGATTATTTTGATTTAACAAAACATGGTGCTCACATTCAAACTTTTACTGAGCAGCTCAATGAAAACCCTCGTTTAGATGGACTTGGCCCATGGCTTATTTTCTTAAAGAATACCCATGAAATCATTGGTGATACCGGTGTGAAAAAGCGCCTTGACGAACAAACACTCGAAATCTCAATTGAAATATTCCAAGAATATCGTGGTCACAATTACGGAGCTGAAGCAATCATTGCTTTTCGTCAGTTTGCATGTAGTAAAAATATCCATTATCTTGTCGCTCGTGTTTCAAATAATAATATAGCTGCACAGCGCCTTTTTGAACGTGCAAATTTCATTCGTCAAGAAACACAAAACGATGTAACCACTTACCGTTATGTCAATTTAAACTGGATTGAAAAGATTGAAGATCAATCAAATTAAATAAAAAAGCAGTGCGGGCAACACTGCTTTTTTATTTAACTATTTACGGTAGTTTATCTACCAATTTGTTTGTTTTCGGAAAGAGTTTTTCATGAAATAACAATTATTTTATCTGGGCAAGAAATAAAATAATTTAGGTAAATACGATGTAAAAACACAAGCCATTTTGGGCAAAAATAGTTGTATTTTACAGTAAAGCCAACTGATACGAGTTATAACTGTTCGCCTTACATGCTTTATTATAGGTGATTTATGTGACAATAATTTGACAAATAGGTTAAAATCATGAAAATACCAATTACTCTTTCAACAAATACATCACAAATTCCAATTGCTCTTTGTAATGATTTAATTCATACCGCATATAGTGTGCATCTAAAATTGCTTTAACAATTGATAATCCTAAACCAGTTCCTGTCAACATCTTATTTCGTGATCCCTCAACCACATAAAATGGTTCCCAAATTTTATCAAAGTTCAAGTCAGTTTCAGGTGAAAGACCATTTTTAATCGCAAAAACAATAGCACGTTTTTGATACTTGATAACGACTTCAATTTGTTTGTTTGCTGTGTATTTAAAAGCATTACTTATTAAATTATTTAATACCATTTCCATTTTTTGTTTATCTGCAACAACCCGTAGCTGCCTTACCCGTTTATCAATTGTAATTTTCAGTTGTACGTCATGATGATACGGATTCACTTCATATTTTTGCATAACTGCTTCAAACTGATCAACAAAATTATATGCTTGCCATTCTAATGGATCTTTTTCAAGTTTTGCTAGGGTCAACAAACGCTCCAATAAAATGGTAATAGCATCTGCTTGTTCCGAAATAATTTGTGCATATGTACCATCGTCTAAACCTTCTTCTATGCCATATGCATATGCTTTAATCAATGCGAGTGGAGTTTTTATTTCATGGGAAATATTAGAACTAAATGCTTTCAAATTTTGATTTCGTTCCAATAACTTTTGGTGTGTTTTTGACAACTCTTGACTCATTTGATTAATAGCTTTTGCTAATTCTTCAATTTCATCATTTGTATAAATTTCAACTGTTTGAAAATCTGAACAAGCAATCTTTCTCGCTGTTGTCTCGAGCTCTTTCAACGGTAATGTCACACGCTGTGACCAAATCCAAACAACGACTAAAATAACCGTTAAAGAAATTAACAACATATACACATTTAATTGATTTACAATTCCGGCAACTTCAGAAAAAATTGCCGTTGAAGCAACAAGCACTAATATTTGCCCATCTCTCTCAATATAATTTAAAAAGAAATTCGTTTTCAATTTATCTTGTGCAATTGTTTTTGTTACCACTTTCGTATCAGTTTGATTTAAGCGATCAAGTAATTGCTCATCAATAATTTGTTCGTTCAATAATACTTGCTTTTCCTGGAGTTGTTGCAAAATACTCTCATTAATCTGTGTTGCACTATGATTAAGTGGATGTGATACAATCGTAACATCTCTTCCACTCTCGAGCCGCTGAATTACCGTTTTCAACTGTGTTTGATCTGCTACCAGTAATAATTGTGTATCTGATTCAAGTCGCTCCTGAACAACATAGTTGTAATAATTTGGTAATGCAAATTGTATGAGTAAAATTAGTGTTAGGAAGATAAAAATAATTGCCAAGGAAATACCTAGTGTTAGTTTGCTACTTAATGTTCGCATCTTATTATACTTCTAGACTGTAGCCAATGCCACGATGTGTTCGAATTGCATCAGACAATATTTTATCTCGTAATCGCCGAATATGTGTATCTACAGTTCGTTCATCACCCTCATAATCATATCCCCAAACAAAATCAAGAAGTTGTTGTCGTGTTAAAATTTGTCCCTTTCGAATCGCAAGTGCCTTTAATAATTCATATTCTGTTTTAGTTGCATTGACATCTTGACCAGATTTTAAAATCCGTTTTGTTTGCTCATCAATGACAATATCTTCAAATTTGAATAATGACTCATTTGGTAGTAACCTTTGGATACGTGCTATTAATACTCCAGGATGAAATGGTTTCTTAATATAATCATCTGCTCCACTTTGGAGAGCAGAAAATTCGTCTTCATTTTCATTTTTTGCTGTTAACATAATAACTTTGACGTCTGACATTGACTTAATTTCTCTACATACACTCAATCCATCTTTTTTGGGCATCATCCAATCTAGAATGACAAGATCAAATACATGTTCTTGAAAAATATCAAGTGCCATCTCACCATCATGAGCACTTACAACTTCGTATCCTTCCTTCGTCAAAAACGCTTGCAAAATCTTTAACATTTGTTGTTCATCATCAACGATTAAAATCCTCATGCTATCCCTCACAATCTAATTATTTTCTTTATTGTACCTTGTTAACCAAAAATTGCCTAGTACCTTGTAGTCTTTACATATCTAAAACGAATTTCACATGTTCATAAAAAAGCTCAAACAATACACAATCGTACTGCTTGAGCTTTTCCCAATTATTTATTAGAATAAAATTTGAATTAATAAAAGTGCACCGATAATTTGTAATAACGCAATCGCTAATCCATAAAGTGCAGTTTTTGCTCCTTGAGCAATTAAATCCGCAATTTTCACGCGCAATCCTATTCCTGCTAAGGCAACAACTTCAAACACATGGCTCACTTCTTTCATTCCGTGTGAAAATTCATTTGAAATGATCCCAACTGTAAATAGCCCACAAGTAATAAAAAATCCGATAACGTACCATGGTACTTTCGCTTTGGGTTTTCTTTTCCCCAAATCACGATGTGTATTCGTTTCATCTGATTGTAATTCTTGTAAATCCATTTTAGCTTTTAAATTACCAAACCAAATAACAACAACAACAATCATAATGACACGAACAATTTTGAAAATCGTTGCCAGTTCTTTAACTTCAGGACTTACCATGCTCCCACTTGCAACTACTTGACCTACTGATTGGAGTGTCCCACCAATTAATGCTGAAGTTTGTGTTAATTCATGTTGATACAACATCCCTGCAATAACTGGTAATAATACCATCAATACCGTTCCGATCATATTAACAAATGTAATACTTAACGCTTTATCTTCATCACTTGCCTGAATAGCTGGTGCAATTGAAGCAATTGCTGATGAACCACATACGGCATTCCCACCTGCCATTAATAACGTGAAGTTTGTTGAAAAGCCCATTCGCTTTCCTATCATCATTGTCCCAATAATTGTCACACCCATTAATACAATAATATAAATGATACCATTTATTCCTAATTGTAAAATTGATTGGATGCTCAATGTTCCACCTAATAGTACAACTGAATACGATAAAAGGTTGCTTTCTGCAAATTTTGTTCCATCATTATATTGTGTTCCTGTAAAAATAGTATTTCCAAGTAAAATACCCAAAAATATTGCTATTGTTCCTGCACCAAGATCAGGTACAAATTTTGCTAAAAATAAGCTCATAATATACACAACAACACTGATAAATAAACCTGGTAAAATAGGTTTTATTTTCTTGACGATATTTTCCACATTTTTGCCTTCTTTCATTTTGACATTATTCATTTGTAATTCTATCAAATGTCGTAAATGAAATCCATTTAATTTTCGTTACAATTAATTTTTAGTAATTTTTACAATAAAAGCTTGTGAATTGATTTTATCTATTTCCCACTTAAGGAATCATCTATTTTCCCCACTGCATTCACCACACTCATGTTTTAACGCGCTTCCACCGACGAAAATTTGCAATAAGCCAAAATCCACCCTAATGCCTCTTTTTGGCTTTATGATGGATTTCTCTGCTTATTTCTTGATTTTCGTTTTTGTTTTCATTACTTTTATATAAAAAACCGGTGTCTCGCGCTCTTTTATTCTACTGTTACTGATTTTGCTAAGTTACGTGGCTTATCAATATCACAATCACGAATATAAGCTGCGTAATACGCTAAAAATTGAACTGGTACAACCATAACTAATGGTGCTAATAATGTATGTACATCATCAATAATAATTGTGTCTCCTGATTGAGCTAAACTTTCAAATACAACAGTAGCTGTATGTGCTCCACGAGCTGATACTTCTTGTAAGTTTGAACGTGTATGATTTGCAATCGCTTGTTGTGAAATTAAACCAATAACCGGTGTCCCTTCTTCAATCAATGCTATTGTTCCATGCTTTAACTCACCCGCTGCAAATCCTTCAGTATGAATGTATGAAATTTCTTTCAATTTCAGAGCTGCTTCAAGAGCAACAAAATAATCGACATGACGGCCAATGTAAAATGCATGTTGTCCATGTGCAAAATAATTTTGTGCTAACATTTCAAACTGTTCACTCATCTCACAAATATGTTCCATTGCTGTAGCCACACGTGCTAATTCTAGCTTTAAATCAATCGCATATTGTTTAATTGCTGCTGCCGTTAATGCAAGTACCGTCAATTGTGCTGTATATGCTTTTGTAGATGCCACAGCGATTTCAGGACCTGCATGCAACAATAACGTATAATTTGCTTCACGTGATAATGTTGACCCTGGAACATTTGTAATTGTAAGTGCTTCAAATCCACGTTCACGTATTGCTACTAATGCTGCACGGCTATCTGCTGTCTCTCCACTTTGTGATATGAAAATGAAAAATGATCCTTCTGGGATAAATGGCATATTATACACAAATTCACTAGCAATATGAACCTCTGTTGGAATTTGTGCCATTGTTTCGAAGTATTGCTTTCCAACTAAACCAGCATGATAGCTCGTACCTGCTGCTAAAATAAACAGTCGTTTTGCTTGACGTAACGCAGTTAAAATTGCGTCCTCAATTCGTGTTTCATTCTCATCAGTCAAATATGCTTTTGTAATACGCCGAATGACAGCTGGTTGCTCATGCATTTCTTTCATCATATAATGCTTGAATGGGCCTTTGGCTAAATCATTGGCATCGATTTGAGC
Source organism: uncultured Bacillota bacterium (assembly GCA_945956935.1). Classification (GTDB taxonomy): domain Bacteria; phylum Bacillota_I; class Bacilli_A; order Culicoidibacterales; family ZOR0006; genus ZOR0006. The sequence continues at coordinate 67,941 of CAMFJD010000003.1, forward strand.
TTCATACGTTTCACGATCAACTAAACTACCAGTTTTTGAAAAAATTTGTACTGATTGTTTTGTTAAGAGTGCAAATTCTCCATCGTTTAATTCATAAAAATGCTTTGTTTGCTCAATCATTGCAAGCGCATCACTACCAAGATAATTTGCACCTTCACCTTTTCCAATTAAAAGTGGTGATTTGTTTTTTACAGCATACAATACTTCAGGCTGTTCGCGATCAATAATAGCTAATGCATACGAACCATGTAAAATTGTTTGTAATTCAATCAATGCAGCTGACATATTTCCCGATTTTGCTAATAGTTTAGACAATAGGTGAACGATAACTTCTGTATCAGTATCACTCACAAACGTAATATCACTTAAATATTCGTGACGAATTTGTTTTTCATTTTCAATTACACCATTATGTACTATTGTTAAACGTCCTGTACTATCTTGATGTGGGTGTGAATTACGCTTCGATGGCCTTCCATGCGTTGCCCAACGCGTATGTCCAATTCCTAATGTTGCATCTGCTTGTGTTGGTACGTGTTGTTTTAAATCAGCAATACGCCCCTTTTCACGGTATACAACTACTTCTTCTCCTGTATGTAACGCTATTCCTGCTGAATCATATCCACGATACTCCAATGTTTCAAGTCCTTTTAACACCATATCTTTCGTTCCTAGTTGTCCAATCATTCCAACAATTCCACACATAAAATAACTCCTCCTCAGTGCAGTTTAACACTTCCTGTGTCTACACATGTACTCTATCATAGAGCGAATAGTACAAAAAACCTATACAACTTTACCATACATTATTTTTTTGTTTTTTTCTTTTATATACGTTTTTTTTTCACTCAAAATATATTTTTAATCATATTTTGGATGCTTTTATCCATTTATGTGCTATTTTTTTCTCTTTTATTTTTTTTTGTAATTTCAAACTTGTCTAGATGACTTTTTGCACTTTTCACTATTTTTTCGTATACTGTGTTATGAAAGGAGCATACTTTTATGCTAACAATTACAGACCTCAGCTATTCAATTCAACAGACAACTTATCTCTATCCAATATCTTTAAATATCCAACCTGGTAGTATCATAACAGTTACTGGTGCAAATGGAGCGGGAAAAACAACTTTTTTAGAATTATTAGTCGGTGCAAAATCATGTACAACCGGTAATATTCTCTATAATAATTATTCGTTGATTAGTCAATCACTTCAAGCGAAACAGCAATTCTTCTTTATTCCAGCAACAATAACAAGCTTTCAGAACTTTCAAGTAAACACGTATTGGGACCTAATGGCACAACTTTTTGGTGCAGATGAAGCATTTTTCTCACGTCTTGTCTCATTTGCACAATACTTTCACCTATCAGAAGAATACTTTTCTAAAAACCTTGGACAATTATCACTTGGTACTCAAAAAAAAGTGTATTTTTGCTGTGCTTTTGCACTTCAAGTTGATTTTCTTATTTTTGATGAACCACTAACTGGGCTTGATGTTCAGACACAACATGTATTTCAACAACTAATCATCAATAAGACTTCTAACCAAACAATCATTTTAAGTAGTCATAATGAAACGTTTATTCAGTCACTAACAGCTACTCATTTACATATCCAACAAGGGCATGTATTTACACATAATGAGGTGATTATTTAATGAAACAGTTTATTTTTGCTCTAAAGATTATCTTGATTGAACAAGCGCCTCCTCATTTAAAATCAATTCCAACAAGTGAATTACTCTATCGCCAATTACTCCAAACCTTGCTGATGATAGCTCTATTTGGTCTCGGTATTTTATTTGCTTTTCGTTTTTTTGGTACAATTATTTTTTCGACGTATTTCTTACTTTCATGGCTTTTTTTTGCTGCGATAATACCTAAGGCGATGTATCAACATATCGTAAATTTTCCTTGGGATAAATACATGCCACTCCCAATTTCAGAATTTGCATGGAAAACTGCACAGCTAACACAATTTAGCCTTATCTATGGTGCAAGCTTATTTGCTCCACTCACTTTTTTGCTAATTTGGTCATTTATTCAACAAAGTCTATTTGTATTTTGTGCCAGTATGAGTATCTGGTGCATTGTTATTTTACTCACATATGTATCAATAACCTATCAGAAACATATACCAAGTCAATACACCAAATACTTTCATTTAGTTAAGACATCCCTATTTTGGATCTTTATTCTATTAGGTAGTTATTTTAGTATCCACCCTAATTCATTCCAAGCCTTTACCTTTTTGCAGACATGGCTCACACCTGATTGGTATCTCTCACAACTCACTATTTTCATCATCACACTCTTGTTAATCAGTTACTGTTTAAATCATTGGTCATTAGCATCAGTCCCCCTTAATCCAGGCATTACTTCACCTAGTTTCAATCATCATTGGTTATTTCAATATCAAAAAAAACTATGGAAAACAGCACATTTTCTATCACAATGGCTCACAAATATATGGCTATTACTCATTGCTGTGCTCTTATGGTTAAAAATGTTTTCTTTTTCAAATTCAACCTGGGAATTTATATTCGCAACATTCATTCTTTTTCTTGTTTTCGGTATTTTCTCTCCAGCAGCATGCCAATACTCACTCATGGATCATGATCGACATGCTTTTCATACACTTCCTTTTCCTTGGATTAAAGATTTCAAACAAAAAACAACAATTGTATTCATCCTGACACTCACTCAGTTATTAGTCTTCAGTTTATGCTCAGTTTTTATACTCGATACACCACAACCAGTCATTGGTGCTTGTATTACACAGCTTCCACTCCTTTACTGTCAAACACAATTTGCATTAATCAATGATTACGTCATACCAAAAAATAATTGGCAAAGTGTCGTTCACCTTCTACGACCAACATGGACTCGTTTTAAAACAATAGCTATAATGCTTACATGTATGCTTATTTTCACTCTTAGTATACAACTTTTCTTTTCATTATTCGTAAGTTTTATTTTTGCTGTCTGCTTATCAACTTTATTGTGGTTATCCATTATTCATGTGAAAAGCAAAAAAATACTAGGACACCTACCAACTACTTATTAGTTTTTCTCTTTATTTTATCAAGAGAGTTGGAAATAAAGACAATACTTACACCATTCTGAATTATGATGGAAAAAGAGATAACAAAAAAGCTATTTCCCACAATTTATGTGGGAAATAGCTTTTTATTATTTACTCAGCTGCTCAACAATTTCAACTAATTGATTTGTGTATTGTTTACAAATATCATCTGTTTCAGCCTCAACCATGACGCGAACAAGCTCTTCCGTTCCAGATGGACGAACTAATACACGACCGTTACCTGCCATTTGAAGTTCAACATCAGTGATTGCTTGTTCTAAAATTGGTGATTCCATAATCAACTTTTTATTAGTTACTTTAACATTAATTAATAACTGTGGGAATTTTGGCATTTCTGATGCTAATTCTGATACTGTTCGATTTGCTTGTTTTACCATTGAGGCAAATTGTAAACCTGTTAGCATTCCGTCTCCAGTTGTTGCATGCTCTAAGAAAATAATGTGTCCTGACTGCTCACCGCCAAGTGTATATCCTCCTTTAACCATTGCTTCAACAACAAAACGATCACCAACACCAGTTTGGATACTCGCAATACCCTCACGTTCTGTTGCCTTGTAGTATCCTAAGTTGCTCATCACAGTTGAAACAACAACATCATCTTTTAATTTACCTTGCATTTTTAAAATTTTCCCCATGATAAACATCATGTAATCACCATCAATAATATTCCCTTTTTCATCAACTGCAATGACACGATCACAATCACCATCAAAGGCAAGTCCAAAATCAGCACCAACTTCAACGACAAACGCTGCCAATTTTTCGGGATGAGTTGAACCAATTTCAGCATTAATATTGATACCATTTGGTGATGTCCCAATTGTCGAAATTTTTGCACCTAAACTCGAAAATAAACGTGGTGCCAATGCACTTGCCGACCCGTTTGCACAGTCTAATGCAATATGAAGTCCATCTAAATCTGTATGAATTGTTTTACTTATAAAACGTAAATAACGCTCTACCGCTTCTTCATTCACAATAATTTCCCCAATACCATCGGCTACTGGATGTTCAAATGTCGCATCACTCTCTAATAACTCTTCTATATGTGCTTCTAATTCATCAGATAATTTAAATCCATTTGCACCAAAAAATTTAATACCATTATCCTCAAATGGATTGTGTGATGCCGAAATCATTGCACCAGCATTCGCCTTCATTTCTTTTGTTAAGTACGCTACTGCTGGTGTTGAAACTACACCTAATTTCATGACATTAACACCTACAGATAAAAATCCTGCTGCTAATGCATTCTCTAACATATGGCCTGAAATACGTGTATCACGTCCAACAATTACAAATGGTTTTTCGTTATGCTCATTTTCCAAAAATGCATGTCCAACTGCACGTCCTAATTTAAATGCTAACTCTGCTGTTAACACTTCATTTGCCACACCACGAATACCATCTGTTCCAAAATATTTTCCCATTTTAATAATTCCTCCTACACAGCCTTAATTTAGACTGTTCTTTATTTTTCTTCAATTGTTATTACGACCGTATCAGGTATAATCTGATATGTAAAATACGACGGTCCCGTAATTTGCAGTGGTACTTCATGTATCCCTGGCTCTAATCCTTGTAAATCAACACTGACATTCAATTGTTCTTGTGTTAATGTTTTCAGTAATTCAGTTGTTCCACTCGCAATGACATCAACCTTTGTTACACTCGTTTGCTCGTTGACAATTTGATAATTTGCATTGAGGTTTTGTGAGTTAATTGGTACTGATGATACTGTTTGTGTTGTCGTATCGCCATATTCTACTTGAATTGTCAATGTCTGTGGCTGCAATTGTTTTACACCTGCAGGCAATGGAACATCAACATTCACTTCCTGTCCAGCTGGTAAATCAGCATAATTCAATGGGATACGAATCGATGTTAATGTATTCACAACATTTCGTGGTCCGTAAACAAGCACTGAATTTTTACTAAGTTTATAACTCTTCACTGCTTGGTTTTCCGGAAGCAATCCATTAAACAATGGTTCAACTAAAATAATTTTACTATATTCAACAACTTCCGCACTTACATCTACTGTTCTCGGCTCCATTGTCACATCGAGTTTATTTCCACGATCATCAAAAGCAACGACCTGTGCTTTCCCACTAAAATCACCTAATTCTAAGTTACTGACATCGACTAATGCTTGAACGACTGCTACACGATCAATATTTGCTTGCGACCCTTTCATCAACACTGTATCCTGAGATAGTTTCATATTTCTTACAGTATACTCTTGATTTAATTTCGCTTCATTTACTAACTCAAATGATAAATTTGACTGCTTTGTTACTTTAGGCGTAATAGTTATTTGTGCTTGCTGTGGATCTAGACTCGTTGTTACTCCATTTTCAATATTTTTCACTCGCAACTCAACTGTATGTTCACCAGCACCTAAACCGAGCAAGTCCACTTCGATTTGATATTGTTTCAGCGACTTTACTACTTCAATATCAGTTTGATCGCCAAATAATGTTAAATTTGCAAATGCTGGCAATCCTTCAACAACATAATTTTCTTTATCATAAATCTGTACAACTGGTACATTTACGATCACTTGGCCTTGGTTATCATTTGATGTAAATAACCAACTAAAATTGATACTCACATACAATCCGACTGCTAGTAAAAAAGAGAAGCCAATCAAAAATCGATTATCCGAAAACAATGAATCAAAGACTGTACCAAACCGGTGTAAGAAACGATGAAAGTATCTCAACTGTTGTTGAAACCAAGCTACAATAATTTTTCGCTTATCTTTCATTACTACTGCCCCTCTCGTTGCTTTGTTTTAAATTGTTGTCGTAATTTATTTTTTAATTGTTCACTTGTCATACCTTTATCAATAAATCCATATCTTACCAATGCAATTTCACCAGTTTCCTCAGATACAAGTATCGTAATGCTATCACTGATCTCACTAATACCAATTGCTGCTCGATGGCGTGTTCCCATTTCTTGAGGTAACCCTTCTTGCGTTGTTGTTGGATAAATTGCACCAGCGGCTGCAACACGATCACCTACAATAATCATTCCACCATCATGCAGTGCTGTACTTGGTGTGAAAATAGTCGTTAAGAGCGGTGTCGTTACAAGTGCATCTACTGATGATGCTTGAGCAATGAATTCGTGAAGACTCGTCTGTTGTTCAATCGTAATTAAAGCGCCTATACGCCGCTTTGCCATATAATCGATTGCACCTACAATTTGATCAATCATTGAATCTGCTTCATTTTTTGAAATTTGCTGTCTTGTAAAGGAGCTTTTTCTTCCTAGATGCTCTAATGCACTTCGAATCTCTGGTTGAAAAATAATAATAATCAACAGTACTCCCCACTGAATAAATTGTGTTGTTAAATATTCCACTGTTGTCAACGCAAAAACAGTACTGATAATCTTCAAAATAATGACAATAGCCACACCTTTAAAAATTTGGATCATTCGTACGTTAATTTGCATCAATCGGATAATGCTATAAAAAATAAGCCAGACGATAGCAATATCTATGCTCATACGCATAATTTGTAGAAAAGGACTACTTAGTATGTCGTTCATTTCTTCTGCCTCCTAAACAACCAATTCTTTTCTATTATAGCATATCCTTTTCATATTTTTAACAAAATCATATTCATATAGCATCTAGATTATTTTTCAAAATAAAAACGCATATCAAATAGTATGCGTTTTATTTTATGAAATTAAGTGATCTATCGATGTTGCACTTTTATGCTCTGTTCTAACCCATTCTGTTTTCTTATACGTTAAAATTCCGGCAAAACAAATAAAAATATACGTAAATGTATACCAATATGTTGCAAGTAACATTTTAATAACATTTGATTTCGGTCGTTGTTTTGTATCTTGTCGTAATGCATGTGCCAACGTAAACACACTAAAGATAAAACCTCCGACTAACATTAAAAATAATGGAAATAAGCGAATATCAAATACAAAAAAGTTTAAAATAAATACTGAAAAACTCACAATTCCAACAACTGGGAATATTAAATACAACGCACTATCCAGTAATGACCAATTTCGTTTACCATCTGGTGTTTTTTGTTGAAAAAATTGTCGTAACAGCTGATTAAAATACCGTTTTTTAATCATCCAATGTCCACGTGTCCATCGTAATCGCTGAACAATTGACTGGCGTGCTCCTGTTGGTTTTTCATCAAAGATAAATGTAAAGTGATTCCAAGCAACTTTGTATCCTTTTAATTGGCATTGAATCTGAAACTCTAAATCTTCTGTCAACGAGTCCGCTGTCCAACCAATTTCTTGCAATGTTGGCCGATCCACAACAAAGCCTGTTCCTCCAAGACTTGCTGATAAACCAAGTTGTGTTTTTGCGGCTTGAAAATAACGATTTGTTTGATAGTATACACCGGCGTACGCTAAAGAAATATAATTATCATCAGGATTTTTACTATCAAGATAACTTTGAGAAACTTTAATTGTATTATCTGACATGAACTGTGCATTCATTTCTAAAAAAAATTGAGGATCTACAAGATTATCTGCATCAAAAAACGCAACTAAATCATACTGTTCTAATTGAGTCCCTAGTTGTGCTAACGCATAACGTATTCCATATGGTTTTCCTTTTGGTTCACCCGGTTGACTGAAGTGTTCAATTACCTGTGCTCCGTGCGTTTGAGAAATTTCAGCAGTTCGATCCGTACAATTATCTGCAATGACATATACATCGTATAATTCCCTTGGATAATTCATTTTAGCAACTAAATTATCAACAATACCGGCAATAACAGCTTCTTCATTATGTGCTGCCACTAAGACAACAAAACGTTTTTGAGGATCTACAAGTGTATATTGGCGTTTTTTTGTTTTAATTCCTAATAGAATCAACATTACTAAATATGCAGTAAAACAAAAAAGTGCCATATTTACGATTATTAAGGCAATTTCCATGATAGTTAATATCATCTCTTATGCACCTAGCTTTCAAAATTTTTTTCACTTGTTCATTATAGCGTCCAAGAAAAACGAAAACAACATGAACATAATTAAATAAAATGATACTTCTTAAAAAGTTTTGTGATAATATTAACAATTTATTTACATATAATTAACAAATAAACTATATGTTAATAAACAAAAAAAACGAGCATTGCTCGTCTATATTTATAACTGGTGCCTAGGGCCGGAGTCGAACCGGCACGGGTGTCACCACCCGCGGGATTTTAAGTCCCGTGCGTCTACCAATTCCGCCACCCAGGCAGGTGTTTTGGAGGAGCCAACCGGATTTGAACCGGTGATCAGGGAGTTGCAGTCCCACGCCTTACCACTTGGCTATGGCTCCAAATTATGTTGGTAGAAATTGGCTGGGCTAGCTGGATTCGAACCAGCGCGTGACGGAGTCAAAGTCCGTTGCCTTACCGCTTGGCTATAGCCCAATGTCTTAAAGCCTTGATTGATCTTTTGACAATATTTAGTATACTTACAATTCACCTTTCTGTCAATATTTTTTTGAAAAAAAACAAAAAAATATGAAAAGTACGCCCTTATCAATTGACGTACTTATTCTTAATCATCCTTTTTTTTCAGAAATGCTCGTAGCCTAAACCTTAACCAAATCGTCCAAAACCATTTTTTTTGAATTTTATTAACAAATTGCTGTGATCCAATACCATACTGTGCTTGAAATAAGTAATCTAGTGGAAGAAGTAATTCCTCTGAAATATCAGTATCGAAGTATTTCTGATAAAAATTGACACAATACTCAGTTCGTATCCTTGCTTCTCCTGCATCATTTCCACAGCGCTGCCAAAAACGTACTAATCCAACTAAGAAGATTTGCTCACAGAAAACAACTTGCAAACGTGACAAGTCGCTGTCTGTCGCTTGTTGATACAGTTTCTCTAAATGTTGAAAAATATCATAACAATGATCTACATTTCGTTCTTTAAATAATGCATGATTATTTTGAATAACATAAACTTCATCAATTTGCTCAATCTGAATTTTTTTCAATTCACATGTATAGCGAAAAGCCATTTCTGCATCCCATACTTGCTCCTGAAAGATTATTTGATGTTTACGCAAATAATCAACACGATATACAGCATTATACACAACTGCAACTTGTTTCATCAGTTGATATGCTTGATTACAGAGCGTTGAATAAACAGCATCTACTTTTGTTTGTTCTATTCGTTGAATAAATTGAGTACACACTTCGTTATGAGTAAATTTTGTCCAACCATCAATAAACATAACGTATGATGTACAAGCATGTTGCAAACCATAATTATATGCACTTCCACAACCTAAACCTGTTTGTAACTGAATATCAAATCGCGAATCAATTCTAGTAAATTCTTGAGCAACTTGCAAAGCATCACCGCAATGACCATCGTGAATAATTAAAAATTTGCACTCGCGTAATGTTTGCTCATGTAATGTCTGTAAGCATGATTCCAACTCTCTCCCGATGATTTGTACATGAATAATAATCATCAACTTTACATTGTTTAATTGTTTATTCATCAGTTATAGGCCCTTTATTACTAACAAAATCAATAAGATCTTCTACATTAGGTACATAGCTAAAACTCCCTTGTAAATAACGATTTTTTAGCTTTAAATCATTACGTATAGATTTCCCCTTGTGTTTCACATCTTCAAATAAGTTTTTTACAATCGTTGTACGCTTATCGAAATCAAAATCAATAATAAAAAATTGATCTCGTCGTAAATCAAAATCAAGTACTTCTGCTTGAGTTGTAGTAAAAATAAGTTGTGATTGTTGCGGATTCAGTTCATCGCGTAAAAACATCTCTAAAATGAAATGAAAGACATTTGTATCGAGCGAATTACTTAAATCATCAATCATTAGTGTTGCACCTGTCTCAATTGCATGAATGGCATGTGGGAGAATTGCCATCAGTTTATACGTTCCGCTTGAAACAATTGGTGATAATTCTTTAAACGTGTGATTGACCACTTTGCCATTATGTGAATGAATTTCAAAGAGACGATCTTCGTTAATTCGAACTGTTTCGATCATTGGATCTAATCGACTAACAATTGTCAAAAAATCATTAATCCGTTCAATCTCTACGGATGGATATTTTGTATATAAATCAGAAAAATCAGCATTCATATAACCTGTAGTTAAGATCACAGTATGGTAAAACCAGTTTTTTAAATTACTGATTCCATGATCTTCTAAAGCTGTATCCATCAAATAACGTAAAAACACACGTGTTGGATCAATACACTTCACCTTTGACTGTAATGTAACTTGATTGCTTTCGCGCTTGAATACAGTTTTTGAACGTCCCTTACTATTTTTTCTTGGGTAAATCGCTCGGATTAATTCTTCACTTAAAATTTCTTGTTGATTAAAACTAATCATATATGTAAATTCTGTTAATACAGTATCAATTTCCCCTACCAATTCAATTTGTAGTTTTGTTGGTGTTTCGATATCTTGCCAATTCTTCACATCCCGCACATGCATTTCGTGATGTGCTATATCAAGTCCACCTAAAACAACCAATTTTTGTAAAAAATTCACTGCTTGAATGATATTTGACTTGCCGACATTATTTGTTCCAAGTAAGCACCCTAATTTAAACAAACCAAAGCGCTGAAATTGTGAAAAAATTAATTGATCTTCATAATTATGAATACTTGTTTTATTGAAATCAACAGTGATTGGTTGATGAATTGATTTAAAATTCTCAATAGTAAATTTTGAAAGCTTCAACATATAGATTCCTTCTTTCATTTTTTTATTTCATTTTTTATTTGTAAATTGCGTATTATATAACAATAATTGTATATTTATTAGGTATTTTCTTTGTTTCAAAGTGCTTATTTCTATTATAAAACAAAATTGTGATTTTCTACCATTTTTTTCTAAATTTTTTTTAATTTATAAAAGCGTATAATGTTTCTTGTCATTACTTTAGGAGGTTTTTATATGTTTTATTTTGATTATAGTGCGACGACACCTGTCAATAGCGAAATTTTAGCAGCATTCGAAAAAATGAATCATCAATTTTATGCAAATGTTGGTTCAATGCATACTGCAGGAACAAATGCAAACGATAAATTGTCAGTTGCACGTGCTGAAGTAGCAAATTTTTTAGGGGTTAAGAGTGAAGAAATTATTTTCACTTCAGGTGCAACAGAGTCTAATAACTTAATTATTCAAGGCGTTGCCGATGCTCGAAAAAATGAAGGCAAGCATGTTATCACAACAATGATTGAGCACTCTTCAGTTTACGATACATACCGCTATTTAGAAGAATTTCATGGATTTGAAGTGACTTACTTACCTGTAGATGAAAATTGTCGCATTCGTTTAAGTGATTTACAAGCTGCTTTACGCGATGATACTATTTTAGTATCAATTATGCATGTTAACAGTGAAGTTGGCAGTATCCAGCCTGTAGAGCAAGCGATTGAACTTATTCGTACACATTCAACTGCATATATTCATTTAGACATGGTTCAATCCTTCACAAAAATTCCATACACTTTTGCCAATCTTGATATTGACTTTGCTTCAATTTCAATGCACAAAATTTATGGATTAAAAGGTAGTGGTCTTTTATACCGTCGTACTGGCACTAAACTTGTTCGTCGGATGTTTGGAGGTATGCAAGAGTTTGGTGTACGTGGGGGAACTGCAAATACACCAGCAAATATGGTTGTTGGTTTAACTATTGCTCTCGCTTTAAAAGAAAGTGAACAAAAACATACATATGTAAATGCGTTCCATGTACAATTACGTGAGTTTTTACAACAGTATGATTTTATAAAAATTAATACACCTGAGAAGAATTATTCACCATATATTATGAATTTTTCAGTAACTGGGATGAATTCAGATACAATTTTATATACACTTGATGAAGCTGGTATCTGTATTTCAACAAAATCTGCTGATGTTGCAAAAGCACAATTACCAAGTCGGATTCTTTACGCAATGTCAAATTGTGAACAACGTGCCACAAGCGGTGTTCGAATTAGCCTTTCTCATTTAACAACACAAGCTGAATTCGACTATTTACTTGAACAACTCACTACAATTTTTCAAGCATAACAAAACTAAAAAAACCGACTATGTCGGTTTTTTTAGTTTTTCGGACGATAACTACGTAGTGAAATAAAATAGTGAATATCACCACGATGATATTCCATTCCTAAGCGTAAGTTTTCACGAATATAATCTTCAATTGCTTGCTCAAAATCATCATAAATACCTGATAAGAAACTTTTGTCAAGATCAACATTTACATATAATTCTGTTCCATGAGCTAATTCTTTTTGATAAATTTTAATGTTTATAGCATATCCTAAATCATATACTTTAACAAAAATATTTGGATCAATTTCTAATTGAATAAGCTCTTTTAGCTGAATACGCATTTTTAATTTTCGTTCCATCATATTCATTACCCCCTATAGTAAAATAATTCTTTGTTTCATCATACTTGTTTGCTTTCCTTTGGTCAAGTTAAACAAGCAAAAAGGTACAAGATTTCTTGTACCTTTTTTCATTATGCATTAACTGCTTCTTTTAATTCTTTTCCTGCTTTGAAAGCCGGTGTTTTGCTCGCAGCAATTTGAATCGTTTCACCAGTTTGAGGATTACGTCCTTCACGTGCAGCACGTTCACGAACTTCAAATGTTCCAAATCCTGTTAAAGAAACTTTTTCCCCTTTTTCTAAGTGACCTTTTACTGTATCCATAAACCCATTTACTACTTCAGTCACATCTTTTTTTGTTAATCCTGTTGCTTGTGCAATATCATCGATTAATTGCTTTTTTGTAACCATAACTTGAAAACCTCCTAAGTAATTTCAAACTAAATTTTTCACATTTTGACTGTATCATATTATCATTCTAAAATGCAAGCGTTTGTTGTTATTTTCATGTTTCGCATTCCATATTTCCACGATTTCCCAATAAAATGAATCATGAAACCATTCTGTCAATAGATTTCCACCTTCATTTCACGTTTGAGCATCTCTGCTACAAGCGTTGAAACATTCGCTTGTTCATAAACAACTTGGTATAACATTGTCGTTAATGGCATTTCAATATCATATTTCTTTGATAATTGGTATGCCGAAACAACAGCTTTCATACCTTCAACCGTCGTAATTTCTTGTAAAACTTGTTCCATGTTTTCACCATGTGCAAGTTTTAATCCAGCATTAAAATTACGGCTATGATGGCTCGTTGCTGTAACAATTAGATCTCCTAATCCTGTTAAACCTGTAAATGTCATTGGATCTGCACCAAGTTGGCGTGCAAGTCGAATCATTTCAGCTAATCCACGTGTCATCAACGCTGCTTTCGCATTATCTCCATATCCTAAACCAATTAAAATCCCTACAATAATCGCCATAATATTTTTCAACGCACCACCAAGCTCTGCACCAATGATATCCTCGCTACGATATACACGCAAATACTGTTCATTATTAAACAGATGCTGTGTATAGAGACTCGCTTTTTGATCAATGCTCGCTGCTACAAGTGCTGTAAATTGACGAATTGCAACTTCTTCTGCATGGCTTGGTCCAGTTAAAGCAACAACTGCTTGGACTCGATCACCTACAACATCGCAGATAATTTCTGACATTCGCTTATGTGTATCTTTTTCGATTCCTTTTGTTGCAGTAATAAAAATTTTCGGACTATCTAACACCTGTGCTACTTGTTCCATAACTGCTCTCACTGCTTGGCTTGGAACAACACATAAAACTGCTTCTGCTTGTGACAAGACGTATGCCAAGTCGGTATACGCACATATACGTTCATCTAACACGATTTCTGGTAAGTAATCACGCACTGTATGGAATGTATTAATTTCATTTGCTTCTTCTTGGCGATGACACCAAAGCAACGCTTCATGTCCATTGTCTGTTAACGTTTGCGCTAGTGCACTACCCCAACTTCCTGCACCTAAAACAGCAATTTTTTTCATGATGTTCCCTCCCTCATGTTATTTATCGTTATTTTTTTGACGTAAAATAAAGTGGATTGGTGTTCCCTCGAAATCAAATGTAGCACGTAAGCGATTCTCTAAATACCGTTGGTAGCTGAAGTGAACAAGCTCAGTGTCATTGACAAAGAAAACAAATGTTGGTGGTGCCGTAGCTACTTGCGATGCATAATAAAATTTTGCTGCGTGCCCACGATGAGCTGGCGGAGGTGTTAATGCAAGTGCATCTTGTAAAACATCATTTAACACACTCGTTGCAATACGACGATTTTGATTTTTAAATGCTAGTTGAATTTCTGGGAAAATAGTATGTACACGTTTATTTTCTAACGCAGAAACAAACACAATTGGTGCATAATCTAAATATTTAAATTTATCACGAATATCTTCGATCATTAACTGCATTGTTTTCTCATCTTTTTTAACTGCATCCCATTTATTAACGACGATGACAACACCTTTTCCAGCTTCATGTGCATATCCAGCAATTTTACGATCTTGTTCAATAATACCTTCTTCTGCATTGATTACAACTAAAACAACATTACTACGTTCAATTGCTGATAATGCACGAAGTACACTATACTTTTCAATATTTTCGTATACTTTTCCACGCTTACGAATTCCAGCAGTATCAATAATAACGTATTTATCTCCATCTTTCGTAAATGGTGTATCAACTGCATCACGTGTTGTCCCTGCAATTTGACTAACGATAACACGATCTTCACCTAAAATGGCATTTGTTAGTGATGATTTTCCGACATTTGGACGGCCAATTAATGAAAAACACACTGTATCTTCGTCATAATCCGTTGAATTTTTTTCAGGAAATGAATGAATGATTGCGTCTAGTACATCCCCCACTCCAATTCCGTGAATACTTGATGTGGCAATTGGTTCACCAAAACCTAACGCGTAAAAATCATAAATATTATCTTTAATATTAACATCATCAATTTGGTTTACAGCTAAAATAATCGGCTTATCACTACGATATAAAATATTCGCGATTGCCTCATCATCACTTGTCATACCTTCACGACCATTGACAACAAATACAATAACATCTGCCTCATCCATTGCAATTTCAGCTTGAGCACGGATTTGTGTCATAAATGGTGTATCAGCCATTTCAATTCCACCTGTATCAATTAAATAAAATTCTTTTGTTAACCATTCCGCTTTTGAATAAATGCGATCTCTTGTTACTCCTGGAACATCCTCTACAATTGAAAGACGCTCACCGACAATTCGGTTAAATAAAGTTGATTTCCCCACATTCGGGCGACCAACAACTGCTACTACTGGTAAAGCCATAATTTTTCTCCTTTTTATACTCAGTTATTTTTTGTTTGGCGCACACCTTCAATAATTTGAATTGCTGCTTCATATGTTTGTGGAATCGTTAAATTCGTCGAATCCAATAAAATGGCATCATCTGCTTGTTTTAAGGGTGCAATCGCTCTTGTTGAATCAATTTCATCTCGTAATGCTAAATTTGCACAAACCTCTTCTAATGTACTAGCAATTCCACGCTCTTCATTATCAAGTTGACGGCGTTGGCCACGTGCCTCTACGCTCGCAGTTAAATAAATTTTAACATCTGCATTCGGTAAAACAACTGTACCAATATCTCGTCCATCTAAAATTGCTCCTCCGTTACTTGCAATTTCACGTTGTAATTCAACTAAACGTTCCCTCACTTTAGGGTGTACTGCTACATATGATACTTGACTACTTACGCTGTTTTCACGAATTTCGTTACTTACATCAACACAATCGAGCAATGTTTTTCCATCTGCTGTCAGTTCAATTGTCGTTGTTGCTAAAATATCCATCAATGCTGCTTCATCGTTTACATCAATTTGTTGCATAACTGCTTTGTATGTTAGTGCGCGGTACATCGAACCGGTATCAACATAAATATATTGAAAATAGTCGGCAAGTTCTTTCGCAAGTGTCCCTTTTCCCGATGCGGCAGGTCCATCAATTGCGACAATCAATTCTTTGCTCATTTTAACAACTTCCTTTCTTATCCACATCATTTTTTTGAAACAAAATGAAAAGACGTGGCAAGCTCAATTTTTCCACGTCTCCTATTATACATGAGATTCACAATTTATCATAGTCACCTTAAAGCGAATTAATCGTTGCTTTAACATTAATTCCCAGTCATGATCAAACTAACACCAATTCCTAATGTTATAATGACTGCTATTGTTAAAACAATGAGTGTTGAAACAAGTAAAATATTGATGAGTCGATCACGTCGATCACGTCGATCACTTGTCGCTACTACCCCTTGGTTTATATTAGTAAGTTTATCATCCCCTATTGTGTGAGTTTCTGCTTGTTCCCTGAACGCTTCTTTCGATATTGATTCTGGATCAACAACGGTTTCACGTTGTTGATCCAGTGTTTCAGTTGTTTCAAATTCTATTGGTTGTTGAGGTAAAGTTTGTTGCTCTTCTAGCAACTGTTCAATGTGTTGCGTATCTTCTAAATCTTGTTGGAGTTGCGAATGAAGCTGTGCAAGTACCGGCATTTCCTGTGTCTGTGCTAGCTCAAGATCAAACATTACTCGTTGATTCAGCGTATCTGCTTGCGTTGCTTTGGGTAATTCACGGCGCTTCTGATGCAAGTCACCGATTAATGCTTGTAACTGTTGGGTTGCAGCAATAAATTTTGTTTGTGCCTGTTCATATTCAATATCTTGTTTCGCAACTGTTTGCTCAAGTTTTTCATTGGTTGTTATACGAACACGCTTTAAAATTTCTAAATTAGTATCTGCAACAGCTTCTTGCTCCGCAAACGGTTGAATTTCTTCAACAAGTTGATTCATTTGTTTTTGTTGGCGTAATTGTTGACGCGATTGTACTTGTGAATCAACTGGAATTTGAACAGTTATTGGCATTTCTTTTGTTACTTCTAAATCAATCAGCGCTTCGACTGTTTCTAAATCTGTTCCTTGTTGCTGTGCAAGTTGCTGTCGCCGCTGTACTCTTGATGTATAATTCATATGTTTTCCCTCGCAAAATTAAAGTATACATGTCTTTTTTCTCTATTATAGCATAATATTTTTTTAATTTTCTCCAAAAATATTGAAATCACTCTACTATTATAGCTATAATACTATTTGGAAACAAATTATTACTTAGGAGGAATGTACAATGTCAAAATATACATTTGTTGATAAAGATGCTTGTATTTCGTGTGGTGCTTGTAGCGCTGTAGCACCTGATATCTTTGACTACGATGCTGATGGACTTGCAGAAAACATTCTTGATGGAAACACTGGGACTACTGCCATTGCAGAAGATTTACACATGGATCTTGAAGATGCTGTCGCTGGATGCCCTACTGAAGCAATCAAAATTCAAGAAACACCATTTGCTTAAGCACTGCTGTCTACCTGTATGTTTCACATACAAGTAGGCTTTTTATTTTTACTTTTCTTTATATCAGTAGTTGGACACACACAAATCATATTATATCAAAATTAAAATAACTTTTAATATCAAACTATTTAGTAAACGTTTTCAATTAGAAATTTGTGATGAAAGTGCTGTTTGTCAGCTTTTTATAGTCTATTGGGCTATAATTTATCTATAACAACTACTCATTGTATTCATAACATAAACTCGAATCGTGGATGGTTGTTCATATAAGGAGGTTCATTATATGCAAATTCAAGATATTATTACATTATATGCTCCTGCTACTGGAGAAGCGCTTGGCAGTGTTCCTGCACTTTCAACGCAACAAATCGATACAATGATGACAACTGCTACTCATAAATGGCCAGAATGGTCACAGACAACACTTGAAACACGTAGCAACTTATTAAAGCGTTGGTCAGCTATTTTACGCCGCGATGCTGAAAAAATTGCAGTACTTGTCTCAAAAGAAATTTCAAAAGCTTATGCTGATAGCCTAAAAGAGGTTATTCGTACAGCAGACTTAATCGACTATGTTGCAGATGATGCACTTCGAATGATTGGAGAAGCGTATCGTGGTGATCAATTTCCCGGAGGAAGTCAACGTAAAATTGCTTTTTCTCACTATGTTCCACTTGGTGTTGTTCTTGCAATTTCACCATTTAATTATCCTATCAATTTAGCTGCTGCAAAAATTGCTCCTGCTTTAATGATGGGGAATAGTGTTATTTTCAAACCGGCTACTCAAGGTGCTTTAAGTGGTGTTGCACTCATTGATGCACTAATCGAAGCTGGGTTACCGAAAGGACTTGTTCAATTAGCAACAGGTCGTGGATCCGTTATTGGTGATTACATTGTCCAGCATCCTGCAATTAATATGATTTCATTCACTGGAAGCGTTGGAATTGGGCGCCATATTAGTGGATTAGCTGCTATGATTCCACAAGTACATGAACTCGGTGGAAAAGATGCTGCGATTATTACTGATCTTGCCAATGAAAAACATATTATTAGTGAATTAATTAGTGGTGCATTCGGTTATTCTGGACAGCGCTGTACTGCGATCAAACGTATTTTCGTTTTAGACTCATTAGCCGATCAACTTGTTTCTTCATTACAAGCTGCTATGCCAACTGTTACGGTTGGCTTACCTGAAACAAATGCGATGGTAACACCACTTATCGATACAAAATCTGCTGATTTTGTCCAAGAACTTATCGATGACGCTATTAACCAAGGTGCTACTGTCCTTTTTGGAAATACTCGTGAAGGAAACCTATTATCCCCAACACTTCTCGACAATGTAACACCTGCTATGCGTGTTGCTTGGGAAGAACCATTTGGACCTGTTTTACCAATTATCCGTGTTGCATCAATTGATGAAGCAATTCATTTAACAAACGAATCAGAATTCGGTCTACAAGCTTCTATTTTTGGTTCAAATATTGATGATATCTTCTCAATTGCACAAAAACTTCAAGTTGGAACAGTCAATATTAATGGCCGTTCTGAACGTGGACCTGATCACTTCCCATTTTCAGGAATTAAAAATTCTGGTATGGGTGTTCAAGGTATTCGACGTTCTCTTGAATCAATGAGTCGTCAACAAATGACTGTTTTAAATATTCAAAAATAATATCTTGCACGCAATTTGCTCAACCATCAAAGCATTGCGTGCTTTTTTATATAAAAAAACTGTACCACTCTATACGAGCGATACAGTTTGATGATTTTAGAAATATGCTGCTGGATTGACTGTATATTGTTGACGTGTGTTACGATCAGCAGGCATATAATTGATTCCTGATAATAACTCGATATGTAAATGGGCACCAAAAGAATCACCAGTATTTCCTACTGCCCCCACATTTTGACCACCACTCACTGTCTGTCCAGCGCTTACGCTAATACTACTTAAGTGTCCATAAATTGATACCATTGGTGTTCCATTCACATTATGTGAAATAACAACCATATTCCCATATCCACCATTATAGCCATATGTAGCTTGAATTACGACTCCATCAGTAACCGATACAACTGGTGTTCCTTCGCTTGCTCCAATATCAACACCTAAATGTGGACGTGAACTTGAGTATGGATATTCTGTCGACATATATGGCAACGTTACTGGTCCAGTTGTTGGGCGATAAAAACCGCTTGCTTCTGGAACAGTTGATGATCCTGAATCAGAATCTATTGATGGTTCAACATAATTTTGTAAAATTTCAAGTTGTGCTTGAATATCTGCTTCACTTAAATTTAACGTATCAATCGCTCCTTGCGCTCCGTATACTTCTTGAGCTAATGCTTGACGCTCAGATTGCAATGTTGCTAATACATCTGCTTGAGCACTTTGTCGTTCTTGCGCCTGAGCTTTTAATTCTTGTGTTTGTGTTTTTGTTGCTTCAATTGCCTGTTTATGTTCTTCAATAAGCGCTTGATCGGCTTCAATTTGCTGAATTAATTCATTATCATACGCATTTAATTGTTGGATTGACTGTGCACGAGAAATAAAATCGCTAAGAGATTCTGAGTTAACGATGAAATCCAATAATTGATTTGTTTTTGTACGTAATTGCATATCTGCTAAACGTGCACGCAAAGTCATTTGCTTTTCTTCGATTGACGCCTCTAGTTCTACAATTTGTGTTTCCAATGTCGTTATCTGATTGTCTAAGCTTGTAATTGTTGATTCATATGCTTGAATTTCAATTTCAATATTCGTTAATAACGCTTGTGCCTGTTCTACTCGCTCCTGTGCTGACGTGAAAATTGACTGTGATGCATTGAGTTGCTGTTGTGCACGTTCATTTTCTGCTTGTAACTGTTCAAGTTGTGTTTGACACTCTTCTACACTACTACATGCATATGTAGTTAATGGTTGATATGTTCCTAATGCCGTATATGTAAGAATTGTTGCTACCGTTCCAGCGATTATTTTTTTATAGTTCATCAATGAGATTACTCCTTTAATGCTTGTAATTCTGTCCCAACTTACTGTTTGAATCATCAAACAATTAGTTGTTACTTCTTAATTATACCGCTTTTTAAATTATGACAAGATTAGGTTATTTTCTTTTTTTCTATTTTTCACATTTTTTTTTTATTTTAGAAATATTAATATGACATATACCTTTTAGTTGTGAACTTTTTAGCCTCTATTCACTTTTTAATAAAACAAGATTTTAATTTTTTATTCAATTTATTTATATGTTTTCATAAAAAAAGTCGGTACATTGTACCGACTTACCAACTTGCTGGATATGAAATATAGTTTGCTGAATCAGTTGCATACATTGCACGTTCATCTCGCATGGCAGGCATATACCCAATACCATAGAGAAGTTCTAAGTGTAAATGTGGTCCAGTAGATTGACCCGTATTTCCTACAGCACCAATATACTCACCTGTACTCACACGTTGACCAACACTCACACCAATACTACTTAAATGTCCGTAAATCGATACCATTTCTACACCATTGACATAGTGTGTGATTGCTATCATATTGCCGAATCCACCACTACTTGCCTCATCTTTCACTAAGATGACATACCCATCAGTAATAGCATATGTCGGTGTCCCTGTTGCTGCAGCAATATCTGTTCCTAAATGTCCCTTATCATTTACATAATCCGTACACATAAAATGACACGAAATTGTTCCTCTTGCAGTCGGTAATACAAATCCTTGTTGACTCGGTGTCTGTGAATCACTACCGCTATCACCACCTTCAGATCCACCCTGGTTTTCATCTGGTTGCGATGGTTTATTAGCATCTGCTTGAGCTTGTTCCTGCTCTTGGCGTAACTGTTCTTGTAATGCCACTAAAATATTTAATTGCTCGTCGACAACACCAGCTGCTAAATTGATGTCCTCTACTTTTTGTTCGTTAGCCATCACAACTTCACTATACGCTTCTTTCTCTACTTCTAGTTGCGTCAGCAGTTTCTCTTGATCTCCTTTACGTTGATCAGCAGCAAGACGTAATTCCGTTGTTTGATTTTGTGCTGTTAGAATCTCATTTCGCTGTTGACGCACTAGTTCGCGTTGTTCAGAGACTGCTTTCATGAGTTCTTGATCGTAGTCATTCAATAAACGAATTGCTTCATTTCTAGCAATGAAATCATTTAAAGAATCTGAATTAACAAGAAACTCTAAGTATGGATTTACTTTATTATGCATCTGCAAATCAACTAAACGCTCTCGCAAAATCAAATCCTTTTCATTTAATTCGACTTGTAGTAATTCAACCTCTTGCGTTAAACGATCAATCTCTGTTTCTAGTGCACTAATTGTTTGATCATAACTCGTAATCTCATCCGCTATCCCAAAAATTAAGTTTTGTGTTTGCTCAACTCGCTGTTTCGCTGCATCTAAATCATTTTTAGATGCTTCTAACTCTAATTGAGCTTGACTATTTTGTTGTTTCAGAGTTTCAAGCTGCAATTGACACGCTTCAACTGAACCACATGCGACTACACTTATCGTCGGTGTTAATACCGTAGCAATTAGTATTCCAGACAAAACTATTCCTGAATATTTCTTCTTTATCACTCAAATCACTCCTTTATCGTTCGTATAACATGCGGCATCTTGCTGCAATCGTTTGCCAACTAAAGTTTTCTTGCATTGCATTATTTCGCATATGCATAAATAATTGTTGCTGATCATAATACACATCAGCAGCCTGATCGATTGCATAAATTAAACCAGCCAAATCATAGTGTTGAAATGCAAATCCAGTAGCATATTCCGCACCGTGGTGTAATGGATTCACCGTGTCAACAAGTCCACCTGTCGATCTTACTACTGGTAACGAACCATACCGCATAGCAATTAATTGGCTTAATCCACACGGTTCAAAACGTGATGGCATAAGGAAAAAGTCGCTACCAGCATAGATACGTCGCGCATACGATTCATCAAATTGCAAGCGGACTGAAATGGCATGACTATGTGTTGATGCCCATTCAGCCAACATTGCTTCATAATGTGCATCTCCAGTTCCTAGTACAATAAATTGACAGCCCCGATATACCAAATGTGCTAATGCACCCATGACTAAATCTAATCCTTTTTGATCACTCAATCGTGTTACCATTCCAAATACTGGTCGATATTCATCAACATTTACACCTGCTTCTGATTGTAATGCCACTTTATTTTCTTTCTTTCTATCTTGCGTATGAATGCTATACGGCACTACTAATGCATCATCAGTCTCTGGGTTGTAAATTGATGTATTTAAACCGTTTAAAATCCCAACAAGTTTATACGCATGTGCTCGTAAATATTCATCAAGACCCTCACCATATGCTTGAGTTTGAATTTCATGTGCATACGTTGGACTTACTGTTGATACGACGCTCGCAAATTCAATACCTGCTTTTAGATGATTCAGTTGTCCATTCCAGCGACACTTCTCGGCAATGTGATCATGCATCGCAAGTCCATAGTGACGTGTAATATCATCGTAAGCAAAAATACCCTGATGCTGTAAATTATGAATTGTCATCACTGTTTTTACATAACGATATCGTTCATCGTGACGATAATATGCGTCGAGTAATGGTCCAATCATACCTGTATGCCAATCGTTCAAATGAATAACATCTGGCTGAAAATGAAGACCATATAGGCAATCGAGCACAGCACGATTAAAGAAAGCAAATCGCTCACAATCATCACTATATCCATACGCATTATCACGATGAAAATAAAATTCATTATCAATGAAATAGTATGTTACACCTTCGTAGAACAACGTATCAATTCCGCAATATTGTCGATGTTCCCCAAACTCAACAAAAAAATGAAAACAATGATTCATTTGTGCTTTCAAATGGTATGGAATCTTCCCATATTTTGGCATAACTACACGGATGTCCATTGCGTGATGCTTTAACTCTTGCGGTAAGGCGAAAGCAACATCAGCTAATCCACCTGTCTTTAAAAAAGGATAACACTCTGCTGTAACATACAATACTCTCATTTTCAAATTCCCCCTAAATGTACTTATTTCTATAATACCAAAATTCTTGAAAAAATTCAGCTTTTTTCGTTTGAATTTTTTCGGATATTGCTCATGATTACTCATCAATTTATTGAAACGATGATGAATAAAAAGCGTTTTTTAGTTCAAAGCTGAATTTAATTATATCCCTAAATTCCACATGGTATAATAAATAAGATATTTACTTTGAAAATGAGGTTAACATATGAAACAATTTGAAATTTTAGCACCTGCTGGCGATCAAGAACGTTTATTAGCTGCCATTCAAAATGGTGCTGATGCTGTTTATCTAGGTGGTCCTAGCTTTGGTGCTCGTGCATACGCTGGTAACTTTGATTACGACACATTACCACAAGCATTAGCGCTGTGCCGCCTGTACGGGGTCAAAGCATATATTGCTGTCAATACATTAATTAAAGAAGTTGAATTACAAGCATGCCTTGATTACGTCGGTTGGCTTATCAATATTGGTGCTGATGCCTTAATTATTCAAGATCTTGGCTTACTGGCAACTATTCGTGCTTATTATCCTACATTAGAAATTCATACAAGCACACAAATGACTACTAACAGTTGTGAAGATGTTCATTATTTACAGACACTTGCAGTTAATCGTGTCGTTGTTAGCCGTGAATTACCAACAAAGGAAATTGCTAAAATTGCTCAAACTGGAATCGATATTGAAGCATTTGTCCACGGTGCTCTTTGTATTTCATACTCTGGTCAATGTTTAATGAGTTCAATTATTGGTGGACGTAGTGGAAATCGTGGTCGGTGTGCTCAGCCGTGTCGGATGGAATACAGTCTTGAAACACTCGATGGTATCGTCAAGAAAAAGGGTTCTTTATTAAGTACAAAAGACTTATCAACGATTCAACATCTGCCAACATTATTTGATAGTGGCATCTACTCACTCAAAATTGAAGGACGAATGAAGCGACCTGAATATGTCGCACTAGCAACACGTGGATACCGTTTGGCAGCTTTAGCAGCACTAGGAGAAATTAGTACAGATATCGCCCAACATGAACTTGAATTATTCCAACTCTTTAACCGTGATTTTACAAGTGGCTATTTACTTGGTGAAAATGGTCAACAAATCATCAATGAGATTCATGCTAAAAACAAAGGAACAGTTCTTGGAAGTGTCGTATCATTTGATCGTAAGCGAAATCGATTAAAAATTCTTTTAGAGGATGAAATAAATAAAGGGGATGGGTTGTCGATTGGTGAACAAGTCGGTCGAATTCACTGGAATAATCAAATTGTCATGACTGCACCCAAACAAGCTACCATAGAAATTGATTGGGTAAAGCCAATTACAACAAAAACAGTTATTTATAAAACCGCCAACGCTAAATTACTTGCAAAAGCACAGCAAACATACGCCAAAACTCAGCGTAAAGTCCCAGTAACAATGACCGCTGAGTTTCAGATTGGATCCGCACCAACACTCACACTTCAGGACGGTACACATACGGTCACAACTCAAGCAACAAGCCTTTGTACCCACGCAATACAAACACCATTATCACTTGAACGCATACAAAAACAATTGCAAAAACTTGGTGCAACAGTATATACATGTACACATGCTACTGTACATGTTGATGAAAACCTATCATTCCCGATTAGTGAGCTCAATACGCTCCGTCGACAAGCATGTGAACAGCTAGATGAATTACGCCAACTGACACCTAAACACATTCCTTCGATTCAGTTAGAGTATACAACAGTGCTTGTTAATCCAAAAGCAACGAAAAAATTAGCCGTACTCGTATCAACGCTCGAACAATTGACAGCTGCGCTCAGCTGTGGTGTTGATGATATTTATTACAATGATTTCAAAACACTCAACCAAGCGCTTGAGCTAGTACCAACACTAGCTTTTGTCCCTCCACGTGTGCTACGTGCACATGACTACAAAATGATTACTGCCGCAGCTAAAATGGGTGTAAAACGTTTAGTTGCAACAACAATTGGTTGCCTCACATTGAGTGATGACTTTGAACAAATTATCGCTAACTATAACTTAAATATATTTAATCATACAACCGCTCAACAACTTACAAAACACTGTCAGCGTATCTGCCTTTCACCAGAGCTAACACTGGATGAAATTAATCAAGTAACCTCACATACTCAAACAGAATGCGAATATGTAGGATACAGTCATTTGCCAGTAATGACAACTGAAGCATGTCCATTTAAATTGGCCGACAAGCAGTGTGAACTTTCACACTGTGGCCTAAAAGAGCACCAACTCCACGATCGTGTTGGTAAAAAATGGCGCTTAAGTCCGCAACCACACTGCCGAATGATTATTCATAATCCCGAACCAGTGAGTGCCATTAAAGCATTAGATTTCTTAGGTGTCCAAACAATTCGACTTGAATTTTTCCATGAAGATGCTGCAGATGTCGTCACAATCATCAGTGCTTTCCAGCAAAAAATCGCACATAAACCATATGACTGGCCATACCAATCAATTACTGGAAATCTCTATGCTGCAGTCGAATAACAAAAGGAGCTTCACCATATGATACAGACACACATACACCATATCTGCATTCAAACAAATACATATGCTGAATCAAAATATTTTTATACAACTGTTCTAGGCGGTATTATTCATAAAGAAACTGCTAATTTCCACACGAGAGCATTCAATACTTGGATTGCTTTCACTCACTTTTTTATTGAATTACAGACTGGGAAGAATGAACAACTTTTACAATCTTCCAAAAAGGATTGTGAAGGCATAACACACTTCTGTTTTTATGTCGAAGACGTCTCACAAGCAGTAAAAAGCATTCTTGATTCTGGGTATACACATTTTCAACGCAAAAACAATCAAATCATTTATACAGTTGAAGGGAGTTTACTTGCTAAACTCATTGCCCCTGAAGGGACAATTATCGAACTACGTGATTGCTTTGAAATTTGATTACCTATACGATTATTTTTGAAAGGAATAAAATATTATGCATCCAAATTTCTGGCATTGGCGTAATTGGACATACTCATCTATTGTAATTGGACTTTTCGTACTTATAACGCTTCTCAGCGGTGCAAGTACTTGTATCAAATCAAGCATTTGGTCATTCACTGTCTTCTTACCTACAACTGGTGATTTACTAATTATTACTACAACTTTCATCATTGAGTTTATTTACAATTACCGCCGTCGCCAATTATGGCTTGATTACACCAAAAAAGTACTTGAATCAAAAAAATAAGAAGAATCCCTCATGGGTTCTTCTTATTTTTTTTCTGTTACATTTGCTTTTTTCTTTACTTTACGTGCATAAATATACATAAATAATGATACAGCTAAAAGTGCCAATACTAACGGAATACTCGCTTGCTTTCTCGCTAACAATAATCCAAAATTGATAAAAATTAAAATAACTTCGATAATATAACACGATAATAAAATTTTTGTTTCTTTTGTTAAAAGTGATTGTTTTTGTTCACTACTCATCTATTTACTCCTCAAAATGAAATTCTTTTACAATAAGACCATTTTTCAATAACAAAATTCTTTGATTACGACTACCTCGAAAATATAAAGTTGGATCTGCTTGTTCCTTTTCAAACCGTCCATCAACTAATACATCAATATACGTTAAACAAGCACGCATTGTTTCATCAGCAATCAATTGTTCATATGTATATCCAGTATAACACCAAATATTTTTGTTTGTCGCTTTTTTTAGACGTTTTAAAATTTTTTCTAATTGAGACGAGTCATAAAACGGATCTCCCCCAGATAATGTAATACCATCCAGTAGTGGATTTGCTTGAATTTCAGCTATGATTTCTGATAAATACACCTCATCCACGATTCTTCCACGATCAGCTCGCCAGCTTTCAGGATTATGGCAACCACTACACCGATGAATACATCCTGCAAAATAAATCGCATAGCGTAAACCAATACCGTCACTAATCGTTTCAGCATATGTACTCAAAATTCTCATGTGCATATATATCAACTCCTTGTTCTCTCTCATGAGGTACGCTGCTCACAATCATCTACCTACACATTCAGAGACAAAAAATATCAGCAAGGAGAAATTTCACTTGCTGATTAGCAGATTATTTATGTTTCACGCGATCTCGTTCCTCAGCTTTTTTTGCCGAATTCCATCCATCGAGATCACCTGTTAAATATCCTGTGATTCGGCGCATTCGTGTAATTGAATCACCGCCACACATTGGACATGTTGTATAAATAATCCCATGATAGTCACATGTACGACACGTATCAACTGGATGGTTAATTGAACCATATCCAACACCTTCGTCATTCATTGTTTTTACAATTTTAACAATCGCTGCAATGTTTTTCTTCGCTTCTCCATCTAATTCAACATACGTGATATGACCACCTAAGGTCAATGCATGAAATGGTGCTTCTTTTTTAATCTTATCAAAAATTGAAATATGTTCACGAACATCAATATGGTACGAATTTACATAGTAATCCCGATCATTCACCCCAGGAATTTCCCCATATTTCTCACGATCAATACGTGTAAATCGGCCACTTAATCCTTCCGCTGGTGTTGCTAATATTGAATAGTTTAAATTGTGTTGTGCTTTTTTCATTTGAGCAACTTCATTCATTTTTTCAACTGCTTCAATCAATGTTTGGTAGGCTTGTTCATTTTTCCCATGACCTTCACCATAAATTGCTACCATTGCGTTATGACCGCCAATAAATCCAATTCCTAGTGTTCCTGACAAAATCACATCTGACACTTGATCATTTGGTCCAAGCGTTGTTCCACCTTTCCATAAATCATTTGCCATCATAAATGGAAATTGTTTTGCCAATGCTGTTTGTTGATACATAAAACGCGAACGTAATTGCTCTGCAATGAAGTGTGTCTCTTGTTCAACAGCGACTAAAAAATAATATTTTGCTTGTTGCTGAATTTGAGCTTGTGTTGCATCACTTAATTCTAAATTTGCGCGTTTCATAGCTTCAATTGCTAATCGTGGCAAATTCATCGTAGTAAATGAAACATTTCCACGCCCGACTGATGTTTTTTCACCGTGTAAATTTTCAAATACACGTGTACGACACCCCATAGTTGCCGTTTCATAACGCCAGCGTTTTGGATCATTAGCATCCCATAATTCATGCTGATTAAATGGTTGATCCAAAAACATAAAGTTCGGGAAAAGACATGTTGCTGTTGTTTGAGCTGCTGCTAAAAATAAGTCAAAGTTTGGATTTTCAAAAACAAGTTCTCCTGCCAGAGCACCTTGAAAATCACTCATCGCTAATTCATAATCTGTTTCACTATAATTCACACCTGATTTTACTTTGAAAATTTGAATTGGAAAAACTGGGATTTCCCCCTTTCCTAATCCCTCTCGTGTTGCAGCCATAATTTGTTCGATTACGAGTCGACCTTCAGCAGATGTATCTGTTCCATAATTAATTGAACTAAACACTACTTGATTTCCACCACGTGAGTGCATCGTATTCAAATTGTGGATAAAACCTTCCATTGCTTGAAACGTTTCTTTTTTCGTCTGTTCTAGTGCACTTTCATAGATACGTACTAGATCTTTGAATTCAATGGCAATCTGCTCATCAACCACAATTTTGTTTTGTAGTGCTATTAACATCTCTGATGTTGCTGCAATTGTCGGCACACATGTTTGAATATGTGCACGTAATTGCGTCTCATTGTCTTGATAATCATGTAATTGAGCAAAAAAATGAACACGATTCGCAAATTGTTTATGGAAGGTTTTCAATACGCCTGGAGCCATAAAAAAATCAAACGCCGGGATTGCTTGACCACCATGTTGCTCATTTTGATTTGTTTGAAAAATGATTGTAGCAAGTGTCGCATAACTATGAACAGACTGTGGTGTACGAATCGAACCATTTTTCGTTTTAAACCCTCGAGTAAATAAATCATCTAAATCGTACTGCAAACAAGTCGTTGTTTTGCTTGGATAATAATCGAGATCATGAATATGAATTGCCCCACTTCGATGTGCTTGCGAATACTGTGGCGCCAATAAGTAATGATGCGTATATTCTTTTGTTGTTTCAGATGCAAATGTCATCATTTGACCTGCTGGTGTATGTGCAGACATATTCGCATTCTCATTATTAACATCATTTTTTTCAACTGCAACAATACCATCGAGAATAAATTTTTCTTTTGTACGCTTTTTACGCTCTGCTGTTCTTTGTTCACGATATAAAATATAACGTTTGGCAACATCTGCATTTTCTTGCATTAATTGTTGTTCAACTAAATCTTGAATTTTTTCTACATCTAGTTCAGTTTCTTGAATTTGTGATAATAACAAATCTACGACTTCTGTCAATTGTTCATATGCAAGTGAAATACCACTTGCTTGATAGGCTTTCGTAATTGCCTGTTCAATTTTACCACGTGTAAATGATTGTTTTTGTCCATCACGCTTTACGACAACTTGTAAACTCACTCCATGCGATTACTAAGGATTCATCCCTAATAATCTGCCTCCTTTTTCATTGGCTAAAAAGCCGAACAAATTTTTTATTATAAGTTCAATTGTACCCATCAAAAAAATCAATTCAAGGCTTGAATTTTTTCTAAAATTCTGTATTTTAGCTTTTTTGCTGTTTTTCAAAGTTTTTCTAGTACATTAACAGTACATTACTATCAATTATACCTATCTGTATTCTATAGGTTTTTTTTATTTAAATTCATTGTTTTATTATAAAACTTGTGTTTTTTTCATATTATGTTATAATGTTAAATAGATTCTAATCTAGAAAGGCTTTATGATTTATGGATAGATTTATTACATATTTAACAGAAACAATTTCCTTTTTCAACCTAATACTTTGTATTCTCTTTGCACTTATTATTATTTTTAAATTTCAAAGAGATACACATCATAAACAAGATGACACCAATTTGTAATCACAATATTGGTGTCTTTTTTATTATAAATTAAAAGATAAAATCTTCGTCTGTTAATGGCTCAACTTTTAACGCTTTAATGTAACCATTCCCTTTTGTTGAGAAAAAGTCATGATTTTTTGTTTCGGTACGTAACCCATTAATTACTAATGGATTAACCATACTTGGATCTACATGAAATGCCGGATTAAGACCTAGATTCATCATTGCTTTATCTGCATTGTAACGAATAAATGTCTCAACTTCCTCCTCTAATGCCAATTCTCGATATAATTCTTGGGTATATTTTTGTTCTAATTCATACAACTGTTCAAATGTCAGTTGAACATTTTTAACAGCAGCCATCTGTTGTTTAGCTGTTAAATCATCAAAAATACCTTGTGCCAACATCCCTGTATACATACCATGAATTGCTTCATCTCGAATAATTAAGTTAATAATTTCACCGCTATTAATTAATTTACCTTGTCCTGCTAAGTAGAGTGGGTAAAAAAATCCTGAATAAAAAAGAAAACTTTCCAAAAAAACACTTGTTGACATTGCCTCATATAAGCTTTGTCTATCTTTTATACCTTCATATCGTTTTGTGACAACATCGACTTTTGTTTGTAAAATATCATTCGTTACTACCCATTCAAAAATATGATCGATTTGTGGCATCGTACACAATGTTGAAAAAATACTACTATAACTTTTTGCATGCATATGCTCCATTGCACCCATGAAAGATAACACTGCCTTTTGTTGTTGCTTTTCAACTGCTTTTCCTATTAAAGGCATACCAACATCACCTTGTTCTGTATCTAATAATGTTAATCCACCTAAAATGCGTTCATATGTCCATCGTTCTTCTGGTAGTAACTGTGCATATGTCAACTTATCATCTGTAAGTGGGATTTCTTCGTCTACCCAAAATTGACGTACATTCTGATCCCAAAACACCTTAGTAAATTCATCTTCTAAACGGTTCCAGTTTACTGCTGGTTTCATCTTTTTCCCTCCTAAACTGAACATGCTAAACAGTCATCAATTGTCAAATTTTTTGTTCTTGTATAATAAAGGCTTTTTAAGCCTTTATGCCAAGCATATACGTATAATCGTGCTAAATCCCGCGTACTCGTTTCATTGGTTACATATAAAACTGTGCTAATCCCTTGATCAACATGTGGTTGAATAACAGCAATTAAATCAATCACTTTCATCATATCCATATGATAGGCCGATTTGTAAGCAAAGTATGTATCCCTGCTTAAATATGGCATCGGGTAATATGTGATTGCATTTCCATATGTTCTTGTCTCTACGTGCTCAACAACCGGCGCAATCGAAGGAGTTGCATTTTGAATATACGCAATTGACTGTGTAGGTGCAATTGCTAAACGATAAGCATGGTATAAGCCATGTTCCATAACATCATTGCATAAATCTGTCCACTGTTTTGGTCCAGGTAATTCAATACCGGTAAATAACTGTTTTACTCGTTCGCTTATTGGTCGGTAATCTATTTGCTTATAATTTTTAAAGTATGTTCCATCCGCATAGCGGCTACGCTCAAATTGCGCGAAACGTTGTCCATGTTCCTTCGCTAATTCCATGCTTCGTTTAATTGAATAAAAATTAACTGCCATAAAAAAACTTTGTGCAAATTCTTTTGCACATTCGCTCTCATACGGTATTTGATTTTTTGCTAAAAATCCGTGTAAGTTCATTGCTCCTAAACCAATTGCATGAAAATCAGTATTTGCTTTAGACACTCCAGGTGCATTCGCAATCATTGATTGATTACTCACAGCGGTTAGTGCGTCAACTGCGCTACAGACACTTTCTTCAAGTAA
Organism: uncultured Bacillota bacterium; assembly: GCA_945956935.1. Classification (GTDB taxonomy): domain Bacteria; phylum Bacillota_I; class Bacilli_A; order Culicoidibacterales; family ZOR0006; genus ZOR0006. The sequence continues at coordinate 100,285 of CAMFJD010000003.1, forward strand.
GCGACTTTCCATAACATTCACAATATTTAATGAACCAAGATTACAACTAATATCATAACCTATCTCATCAGACTGTCCATAATCAGTGATTATCGTTGGTGTTTGAAGTTGGAAAATTTCTGTACATAAATTTGACATTTTAATTTCACCAATACCATCTAAGGCATGCATACGATTCGCTTGTGATTTATACACAATATAAGGATAACCAGATTCAAATTGTGTTTGTGCAATCTGAGTTAATAACTGTCGAGCATTTAAAGCACGCTTTTTAACATCTGGATGTGCCACAAGTTCATCATAACGTGTATCAATATCAAAATCATCTAACGATTCACCAAAAGCTTTTTCTACTGTCAATGGTGCAAAGACATAAAATGGTTCGTTTGCTTTCGCAAGTTCAAAAAATTTGTCAGGTATCATCAGCCCAACTGATAATGTTTGAATTCGACTTTTCTCGTCCGCATTAATCTTTTTCGTATCTAAAAAAGCTTCGACATCCCAATGAAAAATATTTAAATAAACGGCCCCAGCTCCTTTTCGTTGTCCCATTTGATCAGCATAGTTAAATGCATCTTCAAATAATTTCATGACTGGTACAACACCTTTACATGCATTTTCGACTTGTTTAATAGCCTCTCCTTGTGCACGAAGTTTTGAAAGATTGATTGCTACTCCACCACCAATTTTTGATAGTTGCATTGCAGTTGCCAAATTATAATTGATACTATTTAAACTATCTTCTACTTGTAATAAGAAGCATGAAACAAACTCTCCACGCTTTTGTTTTCCCGCATTCAAAAATGTCGGTGTTGCTGGTTGGTAACGTTGTTGAATCATCGCTTTTGCATACTCAACTGCTTTACTAGAATCTCCATTTGCTAATGTCAACGCTACTACAGCAATTCGCTGTTGATATGTTTCTAAATATTGCTTTTGATCATCTGTTTTTAATGCATAATCACGATAAAATTTTGAAATTGCCATAAATGACTGAAATGAAAATGCTTCTTGCGATAATACCTCATACACACAATCGATTTCTGTTCTTGTATACAACTCATAGAAATCAATATAATACCCTTCAGCAATTAATGTTTCTAATCGCGTATGTTCATCACGAAAATGACGTGTTTTTGTTTCAACTTCTTCTAAAAATTCAGCAATTGCTTCCTTATCTTTTGCTAAATCAAAAAAGCCATCGACTTGTTGTAACAATAAATTATTCTTCTCTAAATAACCCAATTTGATCAACTCCCTTTTCAACAATAATGATATCTTGTTGTAATCCAGCTAATTCAAATTCATGAATCAGTGGTTTTTCATATTGATATGATATTAAGCGACCTGCTTTAGCAAAATTATCGCCCCAATTACGATTCCCACTTGCGACAACTCCCTCCATGAGATGATGATGCCGCTCTAAAAAAGCACTAACTTCAGAAGGAACCTCTCCAAATCCAGTTGTATAAGTAATTAAAATAAACGGCTGTGTTACAGTTTCGTTTCCTGTTCGAACCCACATACGGTTCGTGAACTTTAATTTTTCAACAAAACGCATAACATTATTTGTTTTTGATGCGAAAACAACCAACATTTTGTTTCCTCCCTTTTATAGTGTTGATTTCAATTGTAATTGCTAGCACTTTTTTTTGCAAATAACTACGCTCATGTTTTTTTGTCAATCCTTTTTCCATTGAAAGCAAATAGAATTTTGACAGTTTTTTTCATTATTTTCCCAATTGACACTCATATAATTTTTGTGAGATTTTATGAATTGTCAGACAAATGAAAAAACTGTGAACATTCACAGTTTTTTTGTTTTAAATTATTTTAGCCCTTGGACAGCCTCATCACCGTAACGTGCAGCACGTTTACGAATACTTGGATCTAAATATTTTTTACGCATACGAATTGATTCAGGAGTAATTTCAACATACTCATCAGCTCCGATAAAATCTAGACACTCTTCTAAACTTAAGTTACGAATTGAATCCATTTTAGCCGCATTATCAGTACCTGAACTACGAACATTTGTCAATTGTTTTGCTTTTGTAATATTAATATCTAGGTCATTTTGTTTCGCATTCACGCCAATAACCATTCCAGCATATACTTTTGTAGCTGGTTCAACGAAAATATCTCCACGATCTTGAGCACTCACAATTGAGTATTGTGTTGCAACACCTGTTTCCGAAGAAACTAATGATCCACGTGAACGTGTTGGAATATCTCCACGGAATTCACCATATCCTTCAATAAAGCTGTTCATAATTCCATTTCCTTTTGTATCAGTCATGAACTCATTACGGAATCCGATTAATCCACGTGATGGAACGACGAATTCTAAACGTGAATATCCATTAACTGCAGCCATCATGTTTACGATTTCAGCTTTACGTACACCCATTTTTTCAATAACTGCTCCAACAAATTCTTCTGGCACATCAATTGTCACACGTTCGTATGGCTCTTCACGTTTTCCTTCAGTTTCTTTAATAATTACCGTTGGTTTCGATACTTGGAATTCAAATCCCTCACGACGCATTGTTTCAATTAAAATTGATAAGTGTAACTCTCCACGTCCACTTACTTTGAATGTATCTGGTGATAATTCTTCAACACGTAAACTTACATTTGTTTCTAATTCTTTTAACAAACGATTTTTTACGTGACGACTCGTTACAAATTTTCCTTCTTGACCTGCAAAAGGCGAATCATTTACCATGAAATTCATACTTAATGTCGGTTCATCAATCTCAACAAACTCAACAGCTACTTGGTGGCTTGGATCAGTTAATGAATCACCAATTTGAGCATCAACACCACGAATAGCAACGATATCTCCCACACTTGCTTCTTCAACTTCTTTACGTCCAAGTCCGTCATACATGTATAATGCACCGATTTTAACATTCTTCATTTCTGTATAGTTATGGATTAGTGTTGCTTGCATGTTTTTACGTAACACACCATTTTCAATTTTACCAACAACTAAACGTCCTAAATATCCGTCTGAATCAATTGTTGTTAATAACATTTGGAATGGTGCTGTTTCATCACCTGTCGGTGAATCGGCACGTTCAATAATTGTATCAAATAGTGGTTTTAAGTTTTCAGATTCATCTTCTAACTCTACCATTGCATATCCCGATTTTGCCGATGCATACACAACCGCAAAATCTAATTGCTCATCACTTGCACCAAGTTCAACGAATAAGTCAAATACTTCATCAATAACAACTTGTGGACGTGAATCAGGACGATCAATTTTATTGATAACGACAATTGGTTTTAACCCTAATTCTAACGCTTTTTTCAATACGAATTTTGTCTGTGGCATTGCACCTTCATATGCATCAACAACAAGTAAAACGCTGTCCACCATTTTAAGTACACGTTCAACTTCTCCACCGAAGTCAGCATGTCCTGGCGTGTCGATAATATTAATACGTGTTCCTTCATACATAATTGATGTATTTTTTGCTAAGATTGTGATTCCACGTTCACGCTCTAAATCATTGCTATCCATTACACGTTCAGCAACTTGCTCTTTCGCATGGAAAATATTACTTTGTTTCAACAAAGCATCTACTAGTGTTGTTTTCCCATGGTCAACGTGGGCGATAATTGCGATATTTCGAATATTTGTTCTCAAATTCGTCACTTCTCTTTCTTAAAAACAGCCACCTCAGCAACGATTCGCAAAGATGACTTTAATAGGCTTTATTATACACGTTTTTAAGAATTCTTTCAATTGAAGAATGGTAAGTTTCTTTCTTTTTCGATTAAGTTTCAAAAACATGCTACGTTGTTAAAATAAAGTAAGCGACTACAAGTAAAAAAATGAGTGTAATTGCTAAAAACAAAAATAAACCTTCTTGAATTGCCTTATTTTTCACTTTCCATTTTGATAATAAAATTACCACTAGTCCTGTAAGTAAAAAAACAATCAATGCCATTGTTGCCGTCGTCAGTGAACCGTTACGTAAAAAATCAAAACATAATAATAATATACTGACAACAATATAACTCAAAAGAAGTGGTTTAAATAAGCTTTTACTTTGTTCTGGTAATAATGGTTTCATCACTATTCCTCCTGTTGTAACTTCCATATTTTTAGGGCAACTTGTAATTGCTCTCGCTGTTTTTTAGGAAATGTGGCGACTACAGACTCATATGAATGGACTATCATATATAAAATATCTTCTTCACTCACATCTTCATAAATGGATACAGTATTCCAATGCATTTTATTTAAATGGTAGCCTGGACGAACTCCATCATATATTTCTCGATAGTCTAATGCCCGTTCAGGATCACATTTCAATGATATATCACGTTCACTGCCGATAATAGCAAACATTTTATTGGCTACTTTTAAAACTTTTGTTGTTTGATCAAAAGGATACGTTAACATTGTTTCAGGTAATGACAAACAAAATGATTCATACATGTTCATAATCATTACTCCTCCTTTTGTTTTTATTATACGCTTTTCATCCTACTACACTCAACAAAAAAAGCAATAAAAAAAAGCCTTATAAGAAGACTTAAATGGTGCGCCCAACAGGAGTCGAACCCGTGGCCTTTAGAACCGGAATCTAACGCTCTATCCAGCTGAGCTATGGGCGCAAAATAATGAAATTAAATAAAAACACGCAATGCGTGAACTTTGTAAAATATGGCGGAGGAAGAGGGATTCGAACCCCCGCGAGATGTTACTCCCCTGTCGGTTTTCAAGACCGATCCCTTCAGCCGGACTTGGGTATTCCTCCGTATTTATACATACGTTTCATAAAACGTTGGTGGACCCTACAGGACTCGAACCTGTGACCAATCGGTTATGAGCCGATAGCTCTAACCAGCTGAGCTAAGGGTCCACGTATAAAAATAATATAAATGGTAGCGGCGGAGAGACTTGAACTCCCGACCTTCCGGGTATGAACCGGAC
>CAMFJD010000004.1 GCA_945956935.1 uncultured Bacillota bacterium
ATCAATCAAATAAATGGTATTGGAAAATAGTGCAATTTGTTATTCCAATTTAGGTCATAAATTTCGATGGTTTTAACCGAACAACTTTTGATTTTCCTAAAAGATCATGAATAAATCGACCGCCCGTGAATATATACACGATTACTTGTAAAAATGTAATTGGTAACAATAAAAATCGTCCAATCATTTCACGCAAAAATAAACGCCCAGGTTTAATCAATGTCCCATCAACTGATACAATGCGAATTCTCATCACAAGTTTCCCTATTGATTGCCCATTTAAAACAAGTGTTTCACCAACAAAAAGTAATGCAAAAACTCCTGCCATTAATCCAAATAATACAAAATAATTATCCGCTACATTCGGCATAATTGTTGATTCTAATATATAAATTGGAATAATCAATATAGCTGCATACATAGTCATATCAATCCAGTATGCTAAAACACGACGCCATAACGGTGCACGCATCAATGCTTCCGCTTGCATTTGCCTTGTTAATTCCGCTAATAATTGCTCCCGTTCTTTTGTTGAATCATCTTTTTGATTTTGCATCTATCTTCCCTCACTAAAATAAAATTGGTTCGCCAGTTTCTAAATACTGCAAATAATCCAGCAATAATTTTTCCATTTCGGCAGCTGATTCAGTATGATTTATCAAATCTTTCACACGAGCACTCCCTTTAAGTCCTTTAATATACCATGCAGCATGTGCACGCATTTCACGCGAACCAACTCGTTCACCCTTCAAATCCACTAGGCTTGCAAGGTGCTCATTTGCCACTGAAATTTTTTCTCGCGCTGTTGGTTCAGGTAGTAATTCACCCGTAGTTAAGTAGTGTGCTGTTTGTTGAATCATCCATGGATTTCCAAGTGCTGCTCGACCGATCATCACGCCATCACAACCCGTTTGTTCCATCATTCGCTTTGCATCTTCCGGTGTTTTCACATCACCATTTCCTAGTACCGGAATCGATACCGACTGCTTTACTTGACGAATATAGTCCCAATCTGCTGTTCCAGTATACATTTGTTTTGCTGTACGACCATGAACGGCAACTGCTTTTGCACCTGCAGCCTCAACTGCTTTTGCATTATTCACCACGTTAATTGATTGGCTATCCCACCCAATACGCATTTTCACTGTTACCGGCTTATCAACTGCTTCCACAACTGCTTTTACAATTTCATATACTTTATTTTCATCTTGTAACAATTTAGCTCCAGCTTCATTTTTCGTAATTTTTGGCACCGGACACCCCATATTAATATCGATGATATCACTGGCACAATTCGCCTCAACAAATCTTGCAGCCTCAACAAAAATATCTTTTTCTGATCCGAAAATTTGCATTGCCATTGGATGCTCTTGTGGATCTACATATAACATTTTCAATGTTTTCTCATTACGAAAATGGACCGCTTTATCACTAACCATTTCTGCATAAATCAACCCTGCACCAAACCGTTTAATTAATGTTCGAAACGAAGCATTACAAACTCCTGCCATTGGTGCTAGTGCAACTGGATTATCAATTTCGATATCACCAATTTTATACGCCATTTTTTATTCTCCTATCATAGATAGCTACTTGATATTTTATAGCTTTCCTTTCAAATTGTATCAATTATACCATGTTCACAAACGAATAACTGTTGTAAATTCGTTAAAAATATTAGCAACAAAAACGATTGTATTACACTTCACCCCATTATTTACGTAAAAAATAGTGTGGTGTTTTTATAGAATAAAATTAATGAGTAGAAGTGTATTGCGATAAAATGAAAAGAACTGACTCCTATTCAATACAGAAGTCAATCCTTTCTTTTCTAAAATTTTATAACGGGTTCGACTCAAATTATTCATTTCAAAATCTTTTTGATGCTTACCCTTGTACTAAATCAAAGTATTCTTCCATTGTTACATTTTTTTCATGAATTGCTTTTGCTAATTCTGGTCCTACATAACGGAAATGCCACGGCTCATATTGATAACCTGTAATACTTTCTTTTCCTTTTTTAAATCGTAATATGAAGCCATATTCGTGAGCATGTGATGCCAACCATTGACCTGTTGGTGTTTCCTCAAAACATATTTCTAAATAACAACTCATATCATCACCAACAAGATCAACAGCTAAACCAGTTTGATGTTCACTCTGCCCTGCTCGTGCACTATATTGATTAGCTGCTTCAGTCCCCGAAATTTCCTCATAACTTGCAAATAGTGACTCTTGTAAGGCATACGAACGATATCCGCTTCCTAATAGGAGTGCAATACCTTCATTTGCTGCTGCACTGGTCATTGCCTCTAACGCAGTCGCTGCCTGTGCTCGTACATATTGTTCATCGCCAGAGATATTATCACGCATTGCTATATTTGGGACGACTAAATCACTTGGTTCATAGTCACTTGGAAATGGTCTTTGTTTATTGATAATAGCTGTTATACTCGCTGGTGTATCAATATCATACTCAGAAACCTCATTTTTTTGTTTATCACTATCATCTAAAACTTGTGGCTTTTCTTCGTCTGATGTTAGAGGTAATATCGTTTCCCCTTTGTTCCACGTTTGCCACGCTGATACACCACTAACAAGCAATAAAAGTGCACACAATCCAGCCAAAATTACCGGTCCCTTTTTTATCCGTTTGCGTTTTTTATTGAGATACATTGATTTTTTTTGCTTACTCATTCATTTGTTACCTGAATTGGAAACGCATCAGCTGGTAATGTGCCAAGTGATTGCGTTGTTGAACCTTCTGTTTGCGTTTGTTCTGTTTGTGTATCTGGTGTTTTTTCATCCCCATTTTGACTCATAAAAAACACACCGCCACCGACAAGTAGTCCTAAGATAACGATAATCCCAATAATAATTGGTCCTTTTTTCAATCGCTTTTTTTGATTACTTACATAAATTGCCACGTAAAATTTCCTCCTTTATTTTTTTAGTGCCTCTTGTAATGAGACTTTATTCAACGCACGTTGCGCCATTTTAATCGATATGTAGTATACAACAAGTACAATAACTAACCCTAAACCAACAAATGGCCATGATAAACGAACTGGTAAGCCAACACCAATCTCTTGACCAATCAATTGTGTAACAACAGTCACAACTTGTAATGCTGCTGGAATACTCACAACATACGCTAAAAATACAACTGGTGTGTAGATATTTAATGCAATTGAAGATACTTCTTTTTTATTATATCCCATTACTTTTAATAATGAGATTACTTTGCGATTATCATCCACTGAGAAATTAGAGACAAGTGCAATCATTACAAGCCCAAGCCCTGCTGCAAAACCGGTGAAAATGCCGAGCATCATCGTCATTTGTTGATTGAGCTGTGTCATATTTTCAACTAAATCTGTTAACGACATCACACTCGCAACACCTGCTTCATTTTTTAAATTGGTTTTGTCATCTAAGGATTGAACAGCATTAAATGCAGTGGAATTGTATCCAAGTAAAGCATTAACAGTTTCAATGTCTGTATATGCATAGTTTCCATTAAATGCATGGGTAACGCCAACAACTTCTAACTCGATTGTTTTACCATTATCTGTCACTGCCTTAACAACATCACCAACTTCTATTCCAAATCCACTCTCAACAAAACTATTGATAACGACACCTTCACTTACTTTCTCAGTAATATCACGTCCACTACTATCTAATAAGCGGTTAAGCGTTGTTTCTGGACGAAGTCCTGTCAACTCAATACTTGATTGACTCGCGTCAATTGATTGTAAGAAGCTTGACTCACTCGTATAACCATCAAAATCAACTTTTGCAACTGTAATTGGTTCATCTGATTCGCCTACACGTTCATTTGGTAACTCATATGCTTGCGTATACTGTACTTGACTATTATAACTAGCAGCACCAAATGCATTACTTGTAACATCTTCAATCATTGTCATCAATAAAAATGCAAAATTTATGAGTACTCCTGAGAGAAACGCTCCAAAGAAAACCATAAATAAACGGCCATATCCACGACTTGCCAATGAATAACGGAACTGATTTTTAAAACTCAAATTAAGTTTATCAATGAGGCGTGCCAATCCATTCACATGTGTGTCACTTCCAGGACTTAATAACCAAATTGGTGCATGTCGTAGAGCAATAAAGCTGACAAACCATGTCACAATTCCAATAATAACCATTGGTCCAAACATCCCTATCACAGTTCTATCCATGAGTGGATGAATATCAAACGCAGGCATATTGATCATTGAACGTAAAATATCTGATACTGGAAATGCTAATCCATAACCGATCCAATAACCTATAATAGCGCCACCAAAGCCTATAACAACTGCATACACAAAGTAACTTGCCATTATTTCTGAACGACGATATCCAAGTGCTTTTAATACACCTATTTGCTCTTTTTCATTATTGATTTGGCGACGAATTGTCAATGCAACCATGATTGCCGTAATCCCTGATAAAAATGCTAACATGATTGTCGACATCACCGCACTCATTTCAGCACGACTTTCTAAAATACTCGTTCGTGGGTTCTCATCAATGCTAATGATATACTCAAACGTTTTCACTTCATCATCTGCTACAAGTGCATCATACTGCGCTTGTATATTGGATTCATCATTAAATACTGCTGAATACATTGTTTGTGCTTGTGCTTCAATGCGATCGAATTCAGTATTTGTAAAATGTAAAATTGCATCACGATCAGCCATATAAAGTGGTGAATCTAGTGAAACAATTGGAAAAACTTGATCAACATCATAAACAGACCCTGTAATTGTATACGTTTTTCCATTAATTTCATATTCATCACCAATAGACAACCCATTTGCATTTAAAAAAGGCTCATTCATCGTCACTTCGTTATCTTGCTCTGGCAAACGACCTTCAACAACGTATGATTTATTGATTTGCTCATTCGTTTTCAACGCTAAAAAATGATAATCAACATCATTCACTGTATCAGTAAACATTTTTTGTACACGAGGCTCTATGCTGAAATTGTGTTCATCTGCCAAACTTTGTGCTTGTTGTGTTAAATACGGTGTCATATCAACTTTATACGTTGTAAAAAGATTGCTAATATTATCTGTTGCTATCAACTCAGTAACTGGAATATCATAATCACTAAGAATTTCTTCTACTTGCGTTTGTGTTAAATTAATACTCGGTACAAAACTAAAATCTTCTTGATTTTGTTCTTGAAAATACGTATCTGAACCAACATAAATCACATCATTGGAGTATGTCATCATCGCATATAACAATGTTGAAACAATCACAAGAATCATGAGACCGAATGTCTGCATTTTATGATTTTTCAAACTACGTAATGTATTTAAAAACAACCGGATCATGCCCACTGCACCTCACTCGCCGCAATTGGTGTATCATTTTCATAATGTTCAACAATTTTACCACTATTCATTCGAATGACACGGTTCGCCATCGCTGCAATACCAGGGTTATGTGTCACAATAATGAGCGTTGTTCCATATTCTTTATTTACTTTTTGTAATACTTCGAGTACTTTTTTACCTGTATTCTCATCTAATGCACCTGTTGGCTCATCACAGAACATAAGTTGTGGATTTTTTGCCAATGCACGTGCGATTGAAATACGTTGTTGCTGACCTCCTGATAATTGGAATGGAAATTTCTTGCGATGATCATACATTTCAACACTTTTTAAAATTTGATCAATATCTAATTTATCATTTGCGATGTAGCGACCTACTTCAACATTTTCGGTAATCGTTAAATTTGGTAATAAGTTATACGATTGGAAAATAAACCCAATTTTATCACGACGTAACTTTGTTAATTGGGCATCACTCATTGCACTAGTAATCTCATTTTGAAACGTGATTGTCCCACTGTCAATTCGATCGAGCCCGCTCATAACATTTAACATCGTCGATTTCCCACTTCCTGAAGGCCCTAGTAATACAACAACTTCTCCCTCAAAAATTGTTAAATCAACACCATCTAATGCATGTACAAGTGTATCACCTTTTCCATATACTTTTTTTACAGCCTCTAATGTCATAATCGCTTCCATTTTTATTCCACCTCTCTTGATTCAGCTTATTCATATTTATTTTTGGTTTCTTTTAGCATCTGCTAGTAAAATTTCAAGTTGCTCAATATCAAATTCATACACTTCGTTACAGAAGTGACATTGTGCACTCGCACCTCCATCCGCAATCATATTACGAATTTCATCTTCTCCTAGTGCAACAATTCCACGTGCAAAACGCTCATACGAACATTGGCAATGAAAACGAACTGGTAATCGCTCTAAAATTTGCGCATCATTCCCTGCTAATAAATCAAGAATATCTTCTGGTGTTTTACCATCATGTAGCAACTCAACTGTTGTTGGCATTTTTGCTAAAGCAGCTTCGATTTTAGCAATTGTCTCTTCACTTGCTCCAGGCAATAATTGAATAATAAATCCACCGGCAGATTCAACTTCATTTTCTGGATTAATATAAACACCTAATGCAACCGCACTTGGCACTTGTTCACTAACTGTAAAATAGTATGCTAAATCTTCAGCAATCTCTCCACTTACAAGCGCACTCTCGCTCGTAAATAATTCTCGTAATCCAATATCTTTAACAACACGTACACTTCCTTGCGTCCCAACAACTGCTTTCACATCAACTTTACCAGTTTGTGTGTTATGAAAATGCACATGTGGTTGATCACAATATCCGCCAACTTCTCCTTTAGCATTTGCATCAATCACAATCTTTCCAATCGGTCCATTTCCTTCAATACGTAATGTTAATCGTTGATTTCCTTTTAACATCGCACCCATAATTGCCCCCGCACTTGCACTTCTTCCAAGTGCTGCTGCAGCTGCAGGTAATGCGTCATGGCGTCTTACCATTTCTGCTACTGTTTGTGATGTATGTGCAATATAGACACGCGCTTCGTTGTTAAACGCTAATGCTTTAATAATATAATCAATCATTTTATCGGCCTCTCTTTCAAAAAAACACTTAAATTCATTATAACGATTATCCCCTAATTTCGTAACCGTATTTGTCATTTCTAATTAATTCATTAAACAAGTATGTTTTTTGCGAATAGTTCGTGCTATTTTATAATATTTTTATCAAAAACAAAACAAAAAAACTCCAAATGAGAGTATCCATCACACATCTACTCGTGGGTGTGTCTATCTCACATTTAGAGTCTTTATTTAAATATCCATGATTATTCATGAACAATTGTTCCACTTTCACCTTTCAGTGCCAAATCTGCTTGCTCAAGTGCAGCAATTAATGCTGTTTTCCCTGGATTTTCTTGAACAAATTGGATAGCTGCTTCCACTTTCGGCAACATACTTCCTGCCGGAAAATGACCTGCTTCAATATACATTTTTGCTTGTTCAACACTCATTGCATCAACAGCTTGCTGTTGTGGTGTGCCATAATGAATAGCAACTCTTTCAACTGCAGTTAAAATTACAAGCATATCGGCATGTAATGCTGTCGCTAGTGTTTGAGCTGCAAAATCTTTATCGATAACAGCTGCGACACCTTTGTAGTGGCCATTTTCCATAACAACTGGAACTCCACCACCCCCACAGGCAATTGGAATAACCCCTTGCTCAACTAACAATTCAATAACGTGTTTTTCAACAATCTCAACTGGCTTTGGTGATGCTACAACTCGCCGATAACCCCGACCTGCATCCTCTTTCATTACATATCCTTTTTCAACTGATAATTTATTCGCTTCTTCTTGCGTATAAAATGGTCCAATTGGCTTTGTTGGATCTTGAAATGCCTGATCAAATTCATCAACAACAACTTGTGTAACAATAGCTGCGACATCTTTTTTCATTCCACGTTGATGAAATTCTGTTTCAATAGCTTGTTGAATGTGATAACCAATCATGCCTTGACTCATAGCATCACATACATCGAAAGGCATTGCAGGTGTTGTCACATCTGCCAATTCATTTTGAATAACTATCCGGCCAACTTGTGGTCCATTCCCATGAACAATTATGAGTTCATGACCTGCTTCAATAATATCTACTAAATGACGAACTGTTTCAGTTACGACTTCAAGTTGTGACTGAGCAGTCGCCGGTTTTCCTTCTGCCTGTAAGGCATTTCCCCCGAGTGCTACGACGATTCTCATAGTACACATCCTTTCACAATGATATTTCTATAATTACCAAATTGGCAGTGCCATCAAAGCAATTGAAACAATGAAAATCACAACAAGTAGTGGTGCGACAAATTTCAACCATTTTCCAAGCGGTACTCGTCCAATAGCAAGTGCTCCCATAACAATTGCCGAAGTTGGCGTAATTAAATTCACAATCCCTGATGCAGATTGATAAGCTGTTACAACTAAATGTGTTTGTACATCGAGCAACTCTGATAATGGTGCTAAAATTGGCATTGTTGCCGCTGCTAACCCTGATGTTGATGGAATTAAAAATGAGAGTAAGATTTCTAATACATATACCATTGATACGAACAGTGCTTGCGATGTTCCACGTAAAATCGTTTCAATTTGGAATAATAATGTATCAATAATAAGCCCTTGTTCCATTGCAATGGTAATTCCACGAGCAACCCCAATGATCAATGCAACACTGACCATTCCTTTTGCTCCTGCAATAAACGTATCCATAAATTGTGCTTCACTATCTCCATTAATAATACCAATAATAATTGTCGCTACTAAGAAGAGGACTGACATGTTCGCAAAATCTCCATCAAGCATGAAAGGTGCAATAAAATCTGGAATTGTTACTCCGAAGTCATACCATGGAATATTACCAAGTACCATCAAGATAAAAGAAAGTGCGAAGACTACAAGAATCCATTTTCTACGTGTCGTCATTTCAACTACTTTTTGTTCACTATCGCTTGTTATCATCGTATGGATATCGTGAACATCTTTACCTAGCGCTGAATGATTAATATCTTTTTTGACACGATTCGCATACCGCATCACAAACGCAATTCCAATTCCAAGTAAAACTACAAACATGACAACACGTAAGAGAATTCCGTCAAACAAAGGGATTCCCGCTGAGCTTGATGCTACACCAGTAGCAAATGGATTAATTGTCGATGCTAAGGTTCCAATCCCAGCACCGAGTAAAATCGTCGCTACTGCGGTAATGCTATCAAAACCTGCATAAATCATAATTGGGACAAGAATTAGATAAAATGGAATCGTTTCTTCTGCCATTCCATACGTTGTTCCACCAAGTGCAAATAGTGTCATCAAAACAGGAATTAATAAAATTTCACGTTTTTTCGCAGATAACGTACGCATCACATTTCCAAGACCTGCATCTAGTGCACCAGAAACCATTGTAATTTCAATAAATGCACCAATAACAAGCAAGAAGACAATTAAATCTGATGCTTGAATAAACCCTTTAATTGGTGCCAATAAAATTTGCATCGCATCAAGTGGTTGCTGTTCCACACGTTCATATGTCTCAGGGACAACCGCATCTTTCCACGTTGTATTGGCCAAGATGATTTCTGCTTCAACCATCTCACCTTCAAGTTCACAATTTAAAGTGGTAGCATTATCTGCAGCACTTACTTCACGACCGCAAAATGTAGCTGCTTCATCAAGTGTCCACTGGTATTCTTCACCTGCTATGTTTACTAATACTGTTTCACCCGGTACTTTCTCATATGATCCTGCTGGGACAAAATAAGTTAAGATACCGATAACAACAACAATTCCAAATAATAACGTAAATGCCGTTGGCATTTTAAATCCTTTCTTTTTTGCTTGGGCCATTATCATTCGCCTCCTCAAAAGTACTACCTTTGTTTTTTCTTATGACTCAATCCTTTTTCCCATTTTAATTATAACCCTAATGTTGCTACCATCACTGCTTTAATGGTATGCATGCGATTTTCTGCTTCATCAAAGACAATTGAATATTTACTTTCAAATACTTCATCAGTGACTTCCATTTCAGTGAGTCCAAATTTCTCATGAATTTCACGTCCCACTTTTGTTTCTAAACTATGATATGATGGTAAACAGTGCATGAATACTACATCTGATTTTGCATTTTCCATCATCGTCATATTTACTTGATATGGTTTTAATAACTTGATACGTTGCTCCCAAACTTCATCTGGTTCACCCATAGAAACCCAAATATCCGTATAAATGGCATCAGCGTCTTTTGTTCCTTCCATCACATCTTCCGTAAAAGTCAATGTCGCTCCTGTTTGCTCTGCAACTTCTTGACATTTATCAATGAGTGCTGTTTCAGGCCAAAGATCTTTTGGTGCAACAGCTACAAAATGCATTCCCATCTTCGCACAACCAACCATCAGTGAATTTCCCATATTATTTCGTGCATCACCTACAAAGACAAATTTTAATCCTTTCAAATTCCCTTTATGCTCTTCAAGCGTTAAAAAGTCTGCTAGTATTTGTGTTGGATGAAATTCATCAGTTAGTCCATTCCATACTGGTACTCCCGCATACGCCGCTAATTCCTCAACGGTTTCATGTGCAAAGCCTCGATACTCAATTCCGTCATACATCCGTCCTAAAACACGTGCTGTGTCCTTAATTGATTCTTTCACACCAATTTGTGATCCTGTTGGTCCCAAATATGTGACATGCGCACCTTGATCTAATGCACCTACTTCAAATGCACAGCGAGTGCGTGTCGATGTTTTTTCAAAAATGAGGGCGATATTTTTACCACTTAAATGTGGTACTTCGTTTCCTGCATATTTTGCCCGTTTTAAATCTCTTGAAAGATCAAGAAGATACCGGATTTCTTTTGGACTAAAATCTAATAATTTCAAAAAGTGTTTTCCGCGTAAATTAATTGGCATAATAATGTCCTCCCATTTTTTATTGTAAGCACGTACTCTGTTTAATGCGTACGTGCTTTTTTCATTACCAGTTCATTTTTTCCCGTTCAAGTGGCATTGACATACACCGTGCACCACCACGACCACGAGATAACTCGCTCGATGGAATAATATGCGTTTTGATTCCTTTATCTTGTAAAATTTCATTTGTAATATAATTACGTGAATATACGACTACTTCACCAGGTGCAATTGCCAGCGTATTTGTTCCATCATTCCATTGTTCCCGACCAGCAATAATTTTATCGCCTCCACCACACAAGACTAGTTCAACTTCGCGATCCAATGTTTTTGATAAGATATCTTCAACTGTCGTGTGTTGTTGTGTAATTTTTAGGTGTTGACCTTCTTTTGTTCCTTTTGTTAACTCATACACACTAAGAGGCCCCATAATACCAGGATGGATCGTAAATTTATCATGATCAATTTGTGTGAATACAGTATCTAGATGCATAAATGCACGTGATTTTGGAATATCAAAAGCGAGAATTTTTTCAAATGTTGTATCACTTTCATAAATAAGTTTTCGTGCAATCGCCTCAATTGATGCTGAATCAGTACGTTGTGATACTCCGATTGCTAACGTGCTGTCATTTAAAACTAAGATATCGCCACCTTCAATTGATGTTGCTGCATCACGTTCATAAAAATATGGTACATCTTTGTTGTACATTGGATGATACCGGAAAATATAATCTGAGAACAATGTTTCACGATTCCGTGTCACGGAATACATGTGATTCATTGATACTCCATTTCCAATTGTACTAAATGGATCTCTTGTAAAATAAAGATTAGGTAATGGATCCGTTGCAAATGGATAATCTTCATCAATATAGTCACCTAATGAATAACTTCTGAAATTTGGCACTTCATTTTTACGAATTCCTGCCATCATCTTCCGCACCATTGTATTTGTATCCATTGCCAATAAATATTCAGTCACTGCTTGTTTTTGCCGTCGACTCCGCAAATGTGTTTCAGCTAAAAAGTGTTGAATAAATTGTTCGCGTAATCCCGCAACACTCTCTAACGCTTCAGTTACTAACTGATCAAGATAACACACTTCCGTTCCCGCATCACGAAGTGTTTGCGCAAATGCATCATGTTCTTCTTGGGCGATTTTGAGATATGGAATATCATCAAATAATAACCGTTCAAGATATTCTGGAATCAAATTTTCAATTTCTTGTCCTGGTCGATGTAACAAGACTTTTTTCAAACGACCAATTTCTGAGTATACATTTAACATGATAACTCCCCCTTAGAATAGATAATTGAAAGTCGTTAACCCCTTTTTACAAAAGAATTAATTTATTTTTCTATAAATTAATTTTTTATCCTTTTGTAACCGCTTACTTTCAATTCAAGTGTACTGCTAAATTTCTATCACGTCAATAATATTTTATAAACTACTTACTCATATATGTTTAATAACAATCAACATTATATAAAAATTAAATTACCAACCTATTCATTTATTGAAAATACGTCTATATTTATCCGTTTCCATCTCTTTTTTTGATTTTTCTTAATTTTTCCAAAATAAAAAAGATGAAGTGTTCGCTCCATCTTTTTCTGCTATTTGTTGTTGCTTTCTCGTTTAAAAAGGTAGTACGAGTAAATAAACGGTATCACAATCATGAAGATGATGCATCCGATAAAGACACTCACTGCAATAATATGATTTGAGAAGGATGTCAAAAACATAACTACTCCAAGTATAACCCAAAGATACCCACTCATTCGGTGTGTTTTCAACCAAACATTTTCATTTGCCAATGTCCATGGTGTTTTAATTCCAATCATATAATTTGGCTTCATTTTACCAAAATAATTGCCAATTCCAATAAATAAAATACTTATTCCTGCACGTACAATCATGTCAACATCTAATTCTACTCCCAATCCCACTAATGTTGTCACAACTAATAATCCTGTAAAAAATATTTGTGTCCCTAACCGTAACAATGTATATGTACTTGAAAATTGCTCAATATTCGCCCGTTTCGGATCAATTTTAGGAATAAATCGCATCAATCCGTATAACAATAAGCCTATTCCTGCTAAAACAAATTGCATTGATTTCGGTCCGTATGCATCCACATTCCCATCAATTCCCCAGTGTGTCGGAATATGATTTGGCAAATCATTATACACAAATCCGATAAAACCAAATGGTATGATTGCAAGTAAGAATATCGTCATTTCCTGCCAATTATTTTTTTTCATATCACTACTCACTCCTTAGCGTTCTGTTTGGTTAAATCAAAAATCCATGTCAATGCATCTTCGACAACACTCGTATTTAATGTATAGACAATAAATTGTCCCTGTTTTTCGTCTGAAATTAAATTTGCTTGCTTTAATAATTTTAAATGGTGTGAAATACTCGGTTTTGTCATAGCAAACTGTTCAGCAATATCTCCAGCTGTCATACCACCCGATCGTAATAATTGTAAAATTTCTCGTCTTGTTGGATCAGCTAACGCTTTAAATGCTAAATTCAATGACATATCCCTCACTCCTCTTTGTATTTAGATGTTTTTCTAAATATCTAAATATAGTATATCACATACCTAACTTCTGTCAATATGGATTACAATAACTTGCAATGACATATACTTATAACCATCAAAAAAGCATTCGAATGAAATTTCGAATGCTTTTGATTTATTTCATTAATTTCGCTGTACTATACGCTGTAATTGTTTCCCAATAATTGGAGTAACAGTGATCGCAATTATTGCTGTTGGGATAATATAAGTTAAATTATAAATCAGCGAATATACAATGGCAGATTGTCCAACTGGTGCATACTCAGCAAAAAAAACAACTCCCGATGTTACAAAACTTGCCGTCATTGCTAATAGTGCAAAACTTATTCCAATCATAATCCCTTTTTGATTGCTGAAATCGTGAGCGAAATAGCCAACAATACCAATCAAAGAAAATGCTAATAAATAATCGAGTACAATTTGAAATGGATGAATAACTGTTCCACCAAATAAAATACTAAGTAATCCATACACAAATCCAGCCATGACTCCAGTTTTCACTCCATAACGAATTGCAACAATGCATAATGGAATCAATGAAATCATAATCGATCCACCATTCAACCACCCGAAACTTAAAAAACTTTTCTCCATAAAATTCAATGCAAAAGCCAATGCTAGTGCTAATGCTACAAAAGCTAATTTTTGTGCTTTCATAATAAAAAAACCTCCTCAAAATTGTTCGAGAAGTTCCACGCATAACAAAAAGCTATACGTCAACTCCCTTCGCTGGAATTACCCAGAATCAGGTTCAAAGGGTTAGAAATACACGTACTTCCTCTCAGCTCATCAATAAGCACCCCTGTTGCCTTATGTCTAGTTTATCACACATTTTCTTATAAAACAAAAAAATGCAAAGGTTTCAATTAGTAAAACCTTTGCATTTCAGCTTTATTTGCTACTCATGTGTTTTTGTATTTCCCGATGTCGCATCTGTTGCTTCAGCTTCATCCACTGGTGAAACAACCGTCTCTACTGTTGTTCCTGTTGCTTCAGTCTTCTCTAAGTCTAATGATACCGGTTCTACATATTCTGTTGCCGGTGGTAATACACCATGCTCTTTAATATGTAAAATTTGTTCATATGTTAATGTTTCTTCAGCAAGTAATGCTTCCGCAATGTTTGTCAATAAATCATGGTTTTCAGTTAAAATTTGACGTGTCCGCTCATAGCATTCCTCAATAATTTTGCGTACTTCCATATCGATATCTAATGCAACTTGTTCAGAGAAATTTTGTTCTTTCCCATAATCGCGTCCTAAAAATACAGAACCACCTCGGCGCTCATACTGGATTGGGCCTAGTTCACTCATTCCATACTCTGTTACCATCGAGCGAGCAATAGCAGTTGAGCGTTCGAAGTCATTATGTGCACCAGTTGAAACGTCACCAAAGATTAATTCTTCAGCGACACGTCCACCTAAGAAACCAATAATTTGATCAAGTAACTCCCCTTTACGGGCAAAGAAACGCTCTTCTTTTGGAATCATTAAATTGTATCCACCAGCTTGTCCACGTGGAATAATTGTCACTTTTTGGACAATTGATGCATCATCAAGCGTCAATCCAATAACAGCATGACCAGCTTCATGGAATGCAACAAGACGACGTTCTTCTTCAGAATATTTACGGCTCTTTTTCGCTGGACCTGCAATTACTCGATCTGTTGCCTCATCAATATCACGCATTGTAATGAGACGACGATTCTCACGTACTGCTAATAAGGCTGCCTCATTTAATAAGTTTTCAAGATCTGCTCCACTAAATCCAGGTGTACGTTTAGCAATAGCTGCTAAATCAACATCAGGTGATAAGTGCTTATTTCTTGCGTGAACTTCTAAAATTTTCTCACGACCGTGTACATCAGGTACATTAACTGTAATTTGACGATCAAAACGGCCTGGACGTAACAATGCTGGATCTAATACGTCAGGACGGTTTGTTGCTGCCATAATCACAATTCCTGCGTGTGGATCAAATCCATCCATTTCTACAAGTAATTGGTTTAATGTTTGTTCACGTTCATCGTGTCCACCACCAACACCGGCACCACGTTGACGACCAACAGCATCAATTTCATCGATGAAAATAATTGCTGGTGCTTGCTTTTTCGCTTCATTAAACATGTCACGTACACGACTTGCTCCAACTCCGACAAACATCTCTAAGAAATCCGATCCACTAATCGTGTAGAATGGTACTCCTGCTTCACCAGCTGTTGCACGGGCTAATAATGTTTTACCTGTTCCTGGAGGACCAACAAGTAACACACCTTTCGGAATACGTGCACCCATTTCACGATAACGTTGAGGTTGTTTTAGAAAATCAACAACTTCAACTAATTCTTGCTTTTCTTCTTCATATCCTGCAACGTCTGAATATTTGACAGTACTTCCCTGTTGAAGTTTCGCACGGCTTTTCCCAAATTCCATGGCTTTTCCATTAGCACCTGCCGCCTTATTCATGAATAAAAACATAATTCCACCTAATAATAAGAATGGTAAAAATGTAATTAACCCTGAAAGCAGTGGTCCTGGTGTATTCAATGGTGAATAAATAACTGTCACGTCTTCAATATTATCAGTAATCATTTTCACTACTTCATTTGAATATGGTACTTGTACTGCATACCGTGGTTTCGTTTTTGTCTTTTCGTCTGCTTCATCCGCAGTTTTTGTATAGCTAATTGAATACGCATCTCCCGTTACAGGTTCAAAACGTAACTCTTCAATTTTCGATCCAGTTAAATCTTGAACAAACGTCGTATAATTCGTTTTCGTAATCATTGAACTTGAATCGCGCATGAATAAGAAAATTCCAAATAGCGCCATTAAGCAAAACAACCATACGGTAAACATTTGAAAACCACTCATAGAACCTTTCTTGTTGTTCCGTTGGTTATCTTTTGGCTGAATATCCATACTTTCACCTCACTCCATCATTTTATTTTTTATGCATAAACATCTGCTTTTAAAATTCCAATAAATGGTAAATTTCGATACAATTCATTGTAATCTAAGCCGTATCCAACGACAAACTCATTTGGAATTGTAAAACCAACGTAATCAGCATCTAATACTACTTTACGTCCTTCCGGTTTATCAAGTAAGCTTGCAACTTTTACACTTGCTGCACCGCGTGACTCTAACATACCTACTACTTTTTTCAATGTTTGACCTGTATCGACAATATCTTCAATGATAAGTACATGACGACCCGTTACTGATGTCTCTAAATCACGTAAAATACGCACATCATTCGTTGATTGTGTTCCACCGTGGTAACTTGACACATCCATAAAATCGATTTCTAACATTAAATCAATACTTTTTAGCAACTCACTCATGAATGGTACTGATCCTTTCAATAGACCCACTACAAGTAGTGGCTGATCCGTACACATTTTAAAGTCACCTGTAATTTGTTGTCCCATTTCTTGTGATTTTTGAACAATTTCTTCATGCGTAATTAAAACTTTTTCAATATCGCGCATCATAACGCTGATTCCTCCTTAATCATCATTGTACAATCGCATACACCTTCCCATGTACTTGGGATGCATTGCCAAAGACCGTATATCCAAATGATTTGATTATGATATGTCACAATTGGCCAACTGGTTCTTAAAAAGCGTGGTATTTTATGATCAATAAACACCCGACTTACCTTTTTATGCTGGCCATTTTTAAATTGTATTCTATCGGTCGCTTCCGCACATCGGATGTTGATATACTCTAACTCAGTTTGAGGATACGGTAGTTGGCACAGTGTCTGTTTGTGCAACTGGTTGCTATGTACAATTGTATACTCACCAAAGTGTGGCTGAAACGCCGCCAAAGACTGGCTATTTGGTGCGATATTAGCTGTATTTAAACGATAAATATAAATAGTTGTATAATTGCGTTCAAATATATGCTGCTGCCAAATAAATTGTTCACTTCCGGTAGTCTTTTGGCAAAAAGCCAAAAGCGTTGTCATGACCGATTCACGTAAGTACAAGTCTTCGTTCGGATAGACATATCTTAATATTATTTTAAACACTGCACTTTGTAAAGCAATAGGTTTATTTTTAAGTATATTTATAGACACACATACATATTTTGTATATTGTTTAAAGCATTCTTCAACTATTTGTTGTGCCTGTTCCTCAAGATAATCATCAATTTGTTCAAGTTGCATAACAAATTGTCTAACATGTTTACTAAGATGATGATTTTCTTGCTGTAAAAGCGGTATAATTTGGTTCCTGTAACGATTTCTCGTATAGCACAACTTATCATTTGAACTATCTTTACAATAGACTATTTTTTCTTTTTCACAGTATTCATAGATCGTTGCTTTCGTCCAGTCATACAACGGGCGTAATAACGTATAATTTTTCCGTTGTTCGTATGCTTTGAACGGAACAATTCCTTGGGGTGATGTCCCACGAGTAAGGCGCATCAAAACCGTTTCTACTAAGTCATCACTATGATGTGCAAGTGCAATATATGGTGTTTCATACTCTTTTGCTACTCGCTGCAGTATGTTATAGCGTTTTTCACGTGCAAATTGCTGAAAATTTCCTGTTTGCACTTGTAATTCTTGCCATGACATTTCCTCTATAACACATTCACTCTGCCAGTTGTCAGCAGTTTGTTTAATTGTTGCTATTTCGTGTTTATTTTCTTCCGGTCTTTGATGATGATTAATATAGCATGCAATGACACGGTATCCTTGATGGTGAAGTACATGCCACAAAGTCATCGAATCTGCACCCGCAGAAACACCGACGATAATTGTAGCACCTTCCGGTACTTGTTTCATCCTGTTACTCACCTTCTGTTTCTTGACGGAAAATATCTAAAAATTGCTCCCAAAACCCTGACTGTTCTACTGGATCAGTTATTTTGGGTGCTTCTGGTAAAACAAGCAATATCTCACCTTCATGACTTAAAAAATATTTTTCACGTGCATATTGTTGAATATAGTTAGGATCTTCTGCTTTTTTTAGTTCAATTTCTAGTGCTGCTTGCTGATTTTTTGCTTCTTCATACGCTAGTTGTTGCTCAGTTAATTTTTGTTTACTTTCAACATAGCTAAATGCCTGTGGTATTAGTGTTGAAATGCAAAAGCACATCGTAATCAGACAAGCAACTACTACGACAACTTGTCGTTTCGCTGCTTTTGAATTGCGGCGTCTTTTTTTAGCGTTTGCTTGTGTACGATTCCTTTGTTTATTCGCCATCATCCACAAATGCCGTTTCAATTTGTGTTAATTTTTCTTGTCTTACAAGTTCATACATCGATGCTGCATCTTCTTTTTTGACATGATCTTTCAACATTATTACTTTTGCTTCAACAATTCGATTTCCATAACGTATTTCAATGACATCATCTACTTTTACAACAACACCTGGTTTAACTACTTTTCCGTTTACTTGTATACGCTTGGCATCACATAATTGTTTTGCCAATGGACGACGCTTCACAAGGCGTGAAACCTTTAAATATTTATCAATACGCATAGCTGAATCCCCCTTAATATTATATTTATTTATTCTAACACGAATATTTATGAAAGTGCTAGCATATTCCACTTATCGTTTTGATAATTATGTAAAGTAGTTATTTTTGTGCTGGAATGTACACACTTAGTAAATTATTAACACCTTCATATTCGTGGTCTAATTCGTACAATGGCACTGTTTTGACCCACTCTTGCTTTGTACCTGCAGCACTCACAAGTGTTACTAATGTTTCATCTTCAAGCTTCTCCATAAGATCAAGTTTCAAATTCGATGCAACAAATTGATCGAAAACTTGAGCAATAACTGTTTGTTGTTGTGGTTGATAGTAATCGATATTAAATGCGAGTGCATCAAATAACTGGAATCCTTCAATTGGATCTATTTTCACAGCTGCAAACAATGGATCAAGAAAGCTTTGCCCACCAACAATTGTGATATCTTTTGTCCGTGCAAGTAAAAGTTGCACTGCTAATTCTGCTAACATAGGGTGCCCTGGTGTTGCATACACAAGGTCGGTTTTTTCGGCTTTTTCAATCAAAAAATTCGTAATTTCTTCATACACCGCTAGAAAATCATCATGCTTTTCATAAATTGCATCAAAACTTTCATACTGCATTCCTTCTTGAACAAGCTGTTCTACGACTGGATGCTGATCTGTACGTAAATAGACTGGTAAATCACCTAATAAACGATGTAATACACCTATAGGTAATTGTTCATAATCTCCTGGCCCTAAGCCAACAACATAAATCATTATTTCCACTTCCGTTTCTCATTATTCTATATGTATATCTGTACACTGATACCAAACTGCTCATCTTTAATTTTTTCAACGTGCTCAAACACTCAGGCGTTTAACGTGTTGCTCACTTTGAGACTCGACAAAACGTAAATATTGATGGCGATGGTCTCAGCCCACTATCGATGCCTACTTTTTTGATATCCCGTCTCAATGTCACCTCTGCTCCTTTGTTTGTTACATCATGTTCAGGCGCCTAGATTTTTTAATACAGTTAAGATCATAGCGATTGCATCAAGGTGTGTAATGCCATTCAGATTTACACTCAGTTGTAATCTCCCTTGTGGAACTTCTAACACAATCTGACGTCTAAACGGCTGTAGTACTTGATATACGACTGTTTTAGACATAATTTCGCTCTGTCGTGCATTAAAACGCACAATTATTTTATTCCGTTGCTGACGAATAATATCAACACCCAACTCGAGTGCAGTATTGCGAAGTAAGAATTGATACATAAGATTTTCAACTGGTTGTGGATACTTCCCAAATCGATCAAGTAATTCTTGCCCACATTTTTCAAATTTTTGTTGATTTGTAATTTCGCTCAAACGTTGATACATTTCAATTTTTAAAGCTTCATCATCTATATAACTTAAAGGTATGTATGCATCAATTCCTAACTGTAAATCAATTGTACTGTGTAAATATGCTTTCGCTACTTGTTGTTGTTCAGAGTACAACGGGTTATCTAATTGTAATCCACGTTGCTCAATTGCTTGACGGAGAAGTTGATTATATAGCTCAAATCCTACTGTATTTACAAAGCCACTTTGATTTGCTCCAAGCATATCTCCTGCCCCACGGATTGCCAAGTCTCTCATTGCAATCTTGAATCCACTCCCTAATTCAGTAAACTCTTTAATTGTATGAAGGCGTTTTTGTGCAATTTCTGTCAATACTTTTTGCTTTGGATACATGAGATATGCATAAGCGATTTTATCACTTCGACCAACTCTACCCCTTAACTGATATAATTGGGCTAATCCCATCTTATCAGCATCGCTAATTAGCAGTGTATTCGCATTCGGAATATCAATACCTGTTTCAATAATTGTCGTACTAACTAATACATCATACTTACATGCAATAAAATCGTTCATAATTTCTTCTAATTCTTCACGACTCATTTGTCCATGAGCATAAACGATGCGCGCTTCCGGTACGAGTCGCATTAAGCGCTGCGCCCGTTTTTCAATTGTACGAACACGATTATACAAATAAAAAACTTGTCCATTCCTAGCTAGTTCTCGTTCAATTGCATCACGAACAATTGAATCATGTTCTTCTAATACATATGTCTGAACTGGATAGCGATTTCTCGGTGCCGTTTCTAATAGTGACATTTCTCTAACACCACTCAACGACATTTGCAATGTTCTTGGTATCGGAGTCGCTGATAACGATAACGCATCAACATTGTCACGAAATTGCTTCAATCGCTCCTTATCCGCAACACCAAACCGATGCTCCTCATCAATTAAAATTAAACCCAAATCACGAAAGCGAATATCGCTACTTAATAAACGGTGTGTTCCGATGACAAAATCACAACTTCCTTGAGCTAATGCTTGCATCGTCACTTTTTGATGACTTGGCAATACAAAACGGCTCAGCAATGAAATGGTGAATGGTGTATCTTTAAATCGCTCACAAGCACTTTCATAATGTTGTTTTGCCAAAATCGTTGTTGGTGCTAACATCACGACCTGTTTACCTTCTATCATTGCTTTAAAAGCTGCACGGAAAGCTACCTCTGTTTTACCAAAACCAACATCACCACATAACAGGCGATCCATCGGTCTTGATCGTTCCATATCTTGCTTAATTTCTTGCACTGCACGTAACTGATCTGCTGTTTCTATATACGGAAACTGTTGTTCAAAATCAATTTGTTGCTGTGTATCTTGAGAAAATGCATATCCTGGCTGACTTTCTCGTTGCACATATAAAGCAATCAAGTTATCCGCAATTGCTTGTACTTTCTTTTCAACTTTTTGCTTTGCTTTTGAAAATTCATTACCCCCAAGTTTGTGTAACTTCGGTTGATGTCCCTCGCTCCCCACATATTTTTGAATATAATGAATTTTATCAACGGGAATATAGAGTTTGCCATCTTGTTGATATTCAATCAATAAATAATCTTGGGTTCCTCCTTGACTACTCAACGTCTCTATCCCTAAGTATCTACCAATCCCATGTTGTTCGTGTACAACATAGTCATTTTGACGAATTTCTTCAAGTGAATGAATTTTCTGTGCTTTGCGCATATATACATCACGATTTCTTAGTCGCCTTTTTTGTAATTGACGATTAATATGATGTTCACTTAAAATTGCAATTTTTTGCACTGGATATTCTTCACTCAATTGATTTGATGAAACAACAATGTTGAGCTGTTTTGGCTGTATTTGTGACGTATCATCAACAAAATGGTAGTGGAGATGATCAAAGTGATGCCGATCACCTTTATCTTGTACAGTAACAATTACTGTGTAATCATCAGTCAGCCAGTCATGTAAAACGAGCTCAAAATCTTCCCGATTCATTACTTCTATATACTCAAGTTCACGACTACCAATATCAACACCAACCTCACCATATGGTAAATCCAACCCAACTCGCACATATGTATCTCCAAGTTGTTCTGGTAGGGGTAAAAAAAGTTTACCTATATCGACACCATCTTCGAGTAAATTCTTGGCATCTTCAAGCATATGGGCATAGTTTGCTTCAACTTTCTGATGCTCAACAACAAGAATTTGTGCATTACTCAAGTAATCTAAAATTGAAGACATTGGTGCCGATTCACTCACCTCAATTGCTGGAATACAACGACAATGATCAACTATAGTCATCGTTCTTTGTGTTTGTGTATCAAATTGACGAATGCTTTCAATCTCATCGTCAAAAAACTCAAGACGATATGGGTACTCAGATTGTACTGGAAAAATATCAATCAATCCTCCACGAACAGAAAATGTACCAATTTCTTCAACAAGTGTCGTTCTTGTATAGCCAATATCAACCAATTGTTGAAGTAGTGTATCAAAATCACAACATTTACCTTGTGTAAACTCAAGACTCATCGATTCAAACATTTGTTTAGCGATAATTGGCTTGCATATACCAGCCGTATGAGTCACGATAATCGGTCGTGTTAATCGCATGATCGCATCAAGTGTTAATAAACGCTGAATCAATAAATCTTTACTGGCGGCCATAACTTGAGCTGTAATGAATTCATCTGCTGCAAATAATTGTACATCATCGCTTGCAAACTGCTCATAAATTTTCTGCGCTTGATACTGTGTAGCTGCTACAATTACAACTGGTGCTTGTTGTGCATATGCATTAACAATCGTTTTAAGAGCTAATGGATATACACCTGAAAATTGCTGATTATTTGTCATTTTTGTTTGTAATGATAGTGCTGACTGTAAAAATTGTGTTATTGCAAACATAAGGAGCCTCCCTTCATATTCTTGATCATTTTTTAAATGTGCTCTTTGTATTCATTATTTTCCATTAAATTGATTCATCACATTTTCAAAACTATGGCTTAGCCAATATTTCGCAGCATCAACACTCATATGAATACTCATTTGTACTGCTTTTTCCTCTTCACTACGGAATCGACCAAGTACATAATTTACAACAGTTTCGCGAGTTGGCTTACTAATCCCCATACGAATACGTGGGAATGTATTTGTACCTAAATGTTGAATGAGTGAACGCATGCCATTGTGCCCACCATGTCCACCTTTTGCTCGTAAGCGAATTGTACCGACTGCAGTATCCATGTCGTCATAAAAAACAATAATCTCATCGTCTTCGATGCCAAAATAATCCATAAATGGTCTCACACATTCACCTGAAACATTCATAAATGTTAATGGCTTCAACAAGTAAACTTTTTCACCATTCACCATTCCTATCCCGTATACACCTTTAAATTTTTCTTTATTCAACTCAATATTCCACTCATTAGCAAGTGCATCAATTGTCATAAATCCAATATTATGACGTGTATTTTCATATTCTTTTCCCGGATTTCCAAGTCCAATAAAAAGTTTCATACGATCTACTCCTCCTCTAATTGATGACAAAAAGACGCCTTTATGAGGACGCCTTGTTGTTTATTGTTTGATTATTTATTGTACATGTCAAATAAAACACTTACTGGTTCATCTTTGTAAACATGACGAATTGCAGTTCCCATTAAATTACCTACTGATAATTGAATAATTTTATCAATTGATTTATCATCACGTAATGGAATTGTGTTTGTTGTTACGAGTGCTTTCATTGGGCTATTTTCAATACGCTCAAAAGCAGCTCCAGATAGAACTGCATGTGTACATGCAGTATATACTTCAACGGCTCCATTTTCTAATAATGCATCGACTGCATTACAAATTGTTCCTGCTGTATCAATCATGTCATCAATAATAACCGCTGTTTTACCACGAACATCACCAATAATTCCCATCACCTCAGAAACATTTGGTTTTGGACGACGTTTATCAATAATTGCCATTGGCACATTTAATTGTTCCGCTAATTTACGTGCACGTGTTGCTCCACCATGATCGGGTGATACAACCACAATATTATCTAAATGTAATGCTTCAAAGTACTCAGCAATAATTGGCATTGCACGGAAATCATCGATTGGAATATCAAAGAAACCTTGAATTTGTGTCGCATGTAGATCCATTGTTAATACACGTGTTGCCCCTGCTGCTTCAATTAAGTTAGCAACTAATTTAGCCGTAATTGGTTGACGAGCACCTGCTTTGCGGTCTTGACGAGCATACCCATAGTACGGCATCACCACGTTAATTGTTTTTGCTGATGCACGTTTCAATGCATCAATCATAATTAATAACTCCATTAAATGTTCGTTGACTGGATTACATGTTGGTTGAATAATATAACAGTGATTCCCACGTACTGTTTCTTGAATATCAATACCAATTTCACCATCTGCAAAATGAGATACTTTACACTTCCCTAATTCAACACCTGCTGCTTCGGCAATTTCCGCTGCTAATTTCGGATTCGCTGAAAGACTAAAAATTTGTAATTTGCTCGCCATAATTAAAATTCCTCCGTATGTCACTCTTCGTTCTTCATAATTTAATTTTGTTATCTTTACTTATTTTTTGTTGTGAACCGTTCACGCAATCGTTTAGCGTAACCAAGCTTATTTTCTTGACGTGCACGGGCAACTGCCAATGCATCAGTTGGTACGTCTTTTGTTACTGTTGATCCGGCTGCTACATAACCATTATCACCAATTATCACTGGTGCGATTAAGTTTGCATTACATCCAATAAATGCATTCTCACCAATTTGTGTTTGATATTTATTATGCCCATCATAGTTGACTGTTACAACACCGCAACCAATATTAACATTTTTACCAACAACACTATCACCTAAGTATGATAAGTGTGATGCTTTGGCTTGATCAGCAAATTGTGTCTTTTTCATTTCCACAAAATTACCGATACGCACATTATCACCACATACTGTTTGTTGACGTAAATGGGCATATGGTCCAACTGTTGCATCATTTCCGACACGGCTATCACTCAACACTGATTGTGTTACATGCGTATCATTTCCAATCACAGTATTTGTCAGCTGTGTATTTGGTCCAATGATACAATTTGAACCAATGACTGTTGTACCAAGAATTACTGAACCTGGATAAATGATTGTATCTTCACCAATTATTACATCACTACCAATATATGTTGATGATGGGTCAACAAGTGTAACGCCTTGAATCATATGTTTTTTATTTAAGCGCTCTTTCAATAATCCTGTTGCTTGTGCTAAAGCTAATCGATCATTGATGCCTAATGTCTCATCATTATCCTGGATACAATAAGCCTCTAATCGTTCTTTTGCTTCACGCATAATTTTAATCACATCAGTTAAATAATACTCACCTTGTGCATTATTATTATCGATTTGTCCAAGTGCATGAAATAATGCTTTATTATCAAAACAATACGTTCCAGTATTGATTTCACAAACTGCTAATTCTGCCTCATTCGCATCCTTTTGCTCAACAATATATGATAATTGATGTTGTTCATCACGAATAATCCGACCATACCCTGTTGGATTCTCCATTGTTGTTGTTAAAACTGTCGTTTTTGCCTGTGATTGCTCATGATGTGAAAACATTTGTTCGATTGTTTCAGACTGAATCAACGGTGTATCACCACAAATCACCATTGTTGTCCCAGAATCACCTGCTAATAATTGCTCTGCTTGCATGACTGCATGACCAGTTCCTAGTTGCTGTGTTTGATACACAAATTCAACCCCCGCAATTTTTTGTTCAACCAACTCTGCACCGTGACCAATAATCACAATAATTCGTTGGACATCTGCTGCACGTAAATTATCAATAACATGTTGTAGCATTGATTTTCCCAAAACCTCATGAAGTACTTTTGGAAGTTGCGATTTCATTCTCGTTCCTTTTCCAGCTGCTAATACTAAAGCTTGACGCATGTGTCATCCTCCTCAATTTCTTCACATCTCATTGTACTTGAAAATCAGTTTTTTTTCAACAAAGCCATGGAAGATTGTTCGATACACAAAAAAGAGTCGTTTGTTCGACCCCTTTTTATTGTAGGTTTATTCATTCAGTCTGTTCTACAGTCGCCTCTTCTTGTATTACTTGCTCATATTCCGCTAATATTTGCTGTTCGAATTTTTTACGTGTTGGTGCATTAATTGGATGAACAACATCTCTAAATTCACCTAATTGCGTTCGACGTGACGGCATTGCAACAAATAATCCTTCATTTCCCTCGATTATTCGAATATCGTGAACTGCTAATGCATCATCAAGTGTAATAGAAGCTATTGCCTTCATTCGACCTTCATTTTCGATGACACGAATACGTATTTTTGTAATTTCCATAGTTGAGTCCCCCTCCGTATATCTGAATGTCACGCACATTATAAATAAATATTGATTATTTGTCATGCTTTTTTTGTGTATTTCATCATTTTTTCGGGGAATATCAGTTATCCTTTCATACGTGTTTCAATCACTGTCTCACAGAATCCTTTCAAACTGTTCAAAATCCTATTTTTTCGACTTTCACTCTGGGTAAAACCAAATACAGTAGGACCACTCCCACTCATAAGTACCCCCTCAGCACCACTTTGTTGCATAACGTCTTTTATTTGCTGAATTTGATCACACAATGCTAAACTCACAGTTTCTAAGCTATTCCCTACGTACATACACATTTGATTATAGTCATTGGTTTCTAATGCTGCAATCATTGCCTGTGTATTTGGATGTGTTGTTGTTGTAACATCTAACTTTCCATAAACTTCCGCAGTTGACAACCCTACTTGTGGTTTGGCTAAAATAACCCAACACTTTGGTGGAGCTGGTAATAAGTTCAATTTTTCACCACGACCGGTAGCCAAAGCAGTTGTATTTAATAAACAGAACGGTACATCAGAACCAATACGTGCCCCTAGGTTTGCTAATGTTTGATCATCTAACTGTAACTGCCATAATTCGTTGAGCGCATGGAATGTTGCTGCTGCATCGGCACTTCCACCAGCTAGTCCTGCCGCTACTGGAATATTTTTTTCAATCATGATTGTGACACCATCAACAACACCATATGTATCACGTAATAACTGTGCAACTTTAAAGCATAGATTTTGATTATCATTTGGAATTAAACCCGATGTGGTTTCAATAACTATTTCTTGGTCTAATCGTGGTTTTACAGTGACGTAATCTGCTAATTCAAGGGTTGTCATTACCATTTCCACTTCATGATACCCGTCTGGTCTCTTTGCTAATGCATCAAGGGTTAAATTTATTTTTGCGTTCGCCTTTACACGTATTTCCATCTCTAACTCTCCTCATCTTTTTCACTATTGTATCGTAAAAAAAAAAGATGGTCGACCCATCTTTTTAATTTATACGAGTTTTTTCCCATCCAAAACAACTTGATTAGCAATTTTAGCAAACGTTTCTAAATCAATCGCTTCAGCTCGTGTTTGTGGTGATACTCCACATTGTTCCAATAATGAAATAACATATTCTTTATCTTGAAAAAGCACATTAAAATTGTTTTGAATTGTTTTGCGTCGTTGAACAAAAGCACCACGAGTAATGGCAAAGAATGTTTCTTCATCGGCTAATTCGACACGCGGATTATCAAGCATCGCTAAACGAACAACTGCCGAGTCGACATTCGGTGCCGGAATAAAGACATTTTTTGGCACGTTTAATATAATTGATACATCTGCGTATAATTGCATTGCAATCGATAATGAACCATATTCTTTTGTACCAGGTTTCGCACTCAATCGTTGAGCAACTTCTTTTTGCATCATAACAGCTAGATTTTTAAATGGTAAGCGACTTTCAATCAACTTCGTTAAAATCGGTGTCGTAATATAATATGGTAAATTAGCAACAACACTCACTGATTCACATTCCGCAAACTCACGTGCATATATTTCTGCTAAATCTGCTTCTAAAATATCTTGCCAGATGATTGTGACATTATCATAGCCACCTAATGTATCAGCTAAAATTGGCTGTAATGTTTGATCAATTTCAAATGCAATCACTTTTTTAGCATGATGTGCTAAATGTTCTGTCAGTGCTCCAATTCCCGGACCGATTTCGATTACACCTGTTGTTGGACCAACTTCTGATCTTGACACAATATTACTCAATACATTTTGGTCAATTAAAAAGTTTTGACCAAACTTCTTCTTCATACTAAATCCATGTTTCGCTAAAATTGCTTTTGTATTCGATGGTGTCGCAATCCGTTTCATCATTTTATTATCTTTCACTTGTTTCTAACTCCCTTAAATACTCCACTACTTGTTGGGCTGTAATCCCAAACATTTGAAGCCGTTTATAAAACTGTTTTGCATTCACGTGCCCAATATTAAAATGATTCGCTACTTTTTCACGATCTATTTTCGCTTGTGGGCCAACAATCAAATCTAATTGAATCAATTGTTCCCACGTCACTGCATTTTGCCGTTGTTTTGGGGTCATGACTTCGCGAAGTGCCCGCTCAAGTGCTGGCCTTTTCGCATGTTCAATGCCAACTTTTCCATTTTTTGCGCGACATTCATCTGGCAATAAATGAGCATGCTTCACCCCAGGAATTGCTTGCATAATCGTTTTACGAATTTTTTCACCCGGATAATCAGGATCAGTAAACACGATAACTCCACGTTTTTGTTGTGCTTCACGAATCACTTGCAATGTTTGTTCATTAATTGCTGATCCATTTGTTTCTATTGTATCAATTTGAAAATATGTACGTAAACGAATCGTGTCATCTCTTCCTTCAACAACAACTATTTCTTGAATTTCCATGTATTCACCTCAATTATATGTACTCCTATTTTACCATGTTTTATACATTTGTTCTAATTACAAAAAAAAAGATACCATTAAATGGTATCTTTTTTATTCAACGAGCGCAGCCCCGACGTTATTTCGTCCCCAAGCATACGCTTCAGAATCCGTTGCAAATAATAAATCTAAACGGTACCCTTTGATGTAACTTCCTGTATCTAAAACAATTGCCTTTCCAAAGCCATCAATCTCAATGATACTTCCCATTGGAATGATACTTGTATCGGCTGCAACGATACGAATTGTTCCATACACTGGATGATTATAATACGGAGACTGGCAAATGTCATAGCCTGATGCCGCAATACATTCATCAAAATACTGGCTTCCTTCAATACTGTAACCTGACACTTCCATTGTCATAGTTGCAGCAGTAGTCATTGCTGTTGTAGTTACTTCTCGTACTTTTGTTCCTTGAGCAATAATTTCTGGTTGTCCACTTTGAACAACTGTTTCAGATAATAATTTTTTTTGTGTGAGCTCACCATTCATATATGTCATTTCATATGTTCGTGATAACTCTTGCTCAATACCAGCTTGGATAATGATTTCTTCATCTTCGTACAACGTATCATCTGTTGTATATTCGACACCAAGTGGTTGGAATTCTTGAATTGTTTCTTGCGTCACTTCTGTATGATTAAAAACGAGTGTTGTATTATCTTTTAAATAATCTTGTGGTGAAAGTTCTTGTAAGCTGTATGTTGTCGTATCGATATTTTGTTCAACAATTAAGTCAGCAACTGTTAGCGCTGCTGTTTCGATTTGTGTTTTTTCGCTACCTTTTTGTACATCAACTGTTTTTGGTGTTGAAATTGTAATATACATTCCATCTTGCACGAGTGTTTCTTCAGCTGGCGAGAGTGTCGATCCCTCTTCAACTTCAATTTCACTTATTGCTAATACATCAGCAACATTACTTTGTGTTGTTTCTTGATACGTTACTGTATCATCAATTTGGATATATACACCTTTAGGTGTTGGTTGAAAACCGACCGTTGCAAATGTCATTGTTAATACTAATGCTACCATTTGCGAAGCTCTTAAAATAATTGGTCGTAAACGACCCTGCTTGGTGGACGGTTCTTGTCCTTGCCTGTTCATAAAAATTTCTGACCTCCTCAGGATTAAACCTGTACTTTTTTACATGCTTTAACTTTCACACTCATTGTTAAAAAGTGTTCGCCTTAACGACTTTTCTAACCCTATCACATCTAAAAAATAAATGCAACTTTTTTTTTACTTAAGTTCTATTTTCATAAAAACAAGTAATTTAGACCTTTTTTCACTCTTGATATCGTGCTTTTTTTGTTATTTTTCACAAAAACTTACATTTTTGCAAGTTTTTGTCGGTAAACAACCTAATTTATCAAAATCATTCATTATCGAATAATTAAAAAATTAGAATATGAAATCAATCATTGAAATCTACTTATTGTTTCTTACATCTTCATTTATCCGCATCAAACCAACGTTTCTTTACACTTCATTTTTTTATGTTAAAAATAGAAAAATGCCAGTATTTCTACTAGCATTTTAAATTACCATCCCAATCGGATGATTTCAATTGTCGGATATTCAACTCCGTGGCTTGGCACGCTATCCGTTCCAATAAACATATCAATGTGATTTCCTGATACACCAGTATCTAATACAATTGATTTTCCCCAACCTGGAATATTTACAATTGATCCCGCTGGTAAAATAGACCAATCAGCAGAAAGAATCCGCATACCTTGATACATCTTTGTTTGCGAATCAACAGGAACCCCTGATGCAGAACCACATGATTGACAACCATAGAAGGTCATTTTCATCGCAAGTGTTGCTATTGGCTGCAATGGAGTTTCTGTTGCAGTTTCATTACTCACTCCATTGGCGATGGCAACTTCCGCTTGTTTTGTCCCGATATGAATGATAGTCGGTTGCCCTTGCGTTATAATTGATTCATCGACAAGTGTACGTTCTACAATCGCTTCATTAACTGTGCGTACATTATATGTTCGTTCAATCACTGTATCAATACCTGTTTGCATCATTTCCTCACTGCCTTCAAGTAATGTATCATCTTCAACATACTCAACAGTAGCAGCAATCGATTCTGTAATAACATCTTGTGTATATGTTGTAAAATCAAAAGTAAGCATCATTCCTTTGGCAAGATAATCTTCAACATTTGCATTCACAAGCGAATATCCAGCTTGTTCTGTGAGATTTTCCTCTACTAACAATTCTTGTACTTGCAATGCGGATGTAGTCACTGTTCGTGTCATATTCCCTAATTGCAATGTGAGTGTTTTAGGTGTTGAGATTACAATTTCCATTTCATCAACGAGTGGTGCCGTTTTATCATAATTCATCATCATTTCTGTATTTGGATCAATAAACTCACTAATAAGTTGTGATACATATGCTTTTGATGTATATGCTGTTTGTACTGTATTATCAATTCTAATTGTTACTTCTTTCGGTGTACTAAAACCTACAAGGGCAAAAACCAAAAATCCAACTAATACAAGGGCACGCAACACGTAATGATGTCCGTGTATGGCAATCGCCTTCTTGGATGGTTCTGTTACTTTCGTTTTCATAAAATTCCTCCTAAGTATCGATTCCGAACAAACGCTTAGCATTTGCTGCCGTTACTACTCCTACTTCCTCAACTGATATGCCTTTTAAATCCGCAATTTCTTGAGCGACGAGTGTCACATACGCTGGTTCATTTCGTTTTCCGCGGTAGGGATGCGGAGTTAAGTAAGGAGCATCTGTTTCAATTAATAAATGCTCCAAAGGTGTTTCTTTCGCAACCTTTTTTGGTGTTTTTGCATTTTTAAATGTTACAACACCACTTAATGATATCATAAATCCCAAATCTGTAAAGGCTTTCACCATTTCGCTACTTGCTGAGTAACTGTGCATAACACCTCTTAATCCTTTTTGTGTATATTTTTTCAGTGTTTCATAAATCGGCTGATGGGCTTCGCGATCATGGATAATTACCGGCAAATCATATTTAATCGCGAGCTCTAGTTGTTTTTCAAGTAAATATTGCTGTTTATCATGTGGTGATTTATCCCAGTGATAATCTAAACCAATTTCACCAACAGCAACTACCTTTGGATGTGTTAGCAATGACTCAATCCACTGAAGATCGGCTGACGTGCAATCAATTGCATCAACAGGATGCCAACCAACAGCTGCATAAATATGATCATACTCCTCTGCAAGTGCAAGAGCATCAATAATTGTTTGACGATCAAAACCAACAACTAAAATAGTATCTACACCTTTTTCAGCTGCTGTGTCAATAATTGTATGGACATCTGCTAACAATTGTGGTGCATTTAAATGACAATGCGTATCAAAAAACATAATATTCACCTCGAGTTGTTCTCAATTATATTTGAATTCATCTTTTCTGTCAAAAAATTATGTTATTATTAAGGGAAAATCTATATTTAAAGTTCTTTCAAACAAATTATACAATGTTTTCACAAATTTTCTCACTATTTATACATTATTTTTTAACTTTATATCATTCTTTATGGATAATGTAAAAAACTCAAGGAAAACCTTGAGTTTTTTACTATTTTACACGCGTACCATTTGGGATACTGTCACTGATTGATAACAAATCAAGTTTCTTCTTTGTTTCTCCTGTCAGTAACATACCTTCTGAACGTACCCCACGTAATTCTACTGGATTTAAATTCGTCACAGCAATGACTTTACGTCCAACTAATGTTTCTGGATTAAAATACTTTGCAATTCCAGACACAATTTGACGCGTATGATCACCAAAATCAACTTTAAAAACCAATAATCGACTCGCATCTGGGTGTACACTCGCTTCTAGAATTTGACCAACTGTGAGTTCAACCGCATTAAAATCATCAATCGAAATTGGGTTATCAATGATTAATTCTTCAGCCATTTTTGGATTCATTTGCTCTTGAATATATGCGACTTCTTGGGCAACATCAAGGCGTGGAAACATTGGATCTGCTTTCATCACCTTACCAGTTAGCACACCGAAATTTACTAATGAATCCCACTGTTTCAATGTTTCATCATGTACTCCTAATTGTTCAAACATACGTACTGGTGTTTGCGTCAAAAATGGTTGGAGCATCACAGCAATTTGACGTAATGCATTTGCAAGATGACTCATAACGCTCTCCAACTGTTCACGTTTTTCTTCATCTTTCGCTAACGCCCACGGAGCTGTTTCATCAATATATTTATTTGTACGTGACACATATGACCAAATATCACTTAATGCTACTGAAAATTGCATGTTTTCTAGCGAACTTTCAACTTTTCCAATTGTCACTTGACCAAATTCAACAAGTGATGCATCAAACTCAGTTTTCGCACCCGCATATGTTGGAATTTCTCCATCAAAATATTTATCAATCATCGCTACTGTACGGTTTAATAAATTACCAAGATCATTTGCTAAATCAAAGTTAATTCGCTCAACAAATGCCTCAGGTGTAAATAATCCATCCGAACCAAAAGGTACCTCACGTAATAAGTAATAACGTAATGCATCTAATCCATAACGATCAATTAACATGACTGGATCAACAACATTTCCTTTTGATTTTGACATTTTTCCATCTTTCATCAACAACCAACCATGTGCAAAAATCTTTTTTGGTAACGGTAAGTCTAATGCCATTAATATAATAGGCCAATAAATTGTATGGAATCGAACGATTTCTTTTCCGATTAAGTGAACATCTGCTGGCCAATAGCGATTGAACAATTCTTCATTATCACTGCCATAACCTAAGGCACTGATATAATTTGATAGTGCATCAATCCATACGTAAATAACATGTTCAGGATTCCCTGGCACTTTAATTCCCCAATCAAATGATGTTCGGCTGACAGCTAAATCTTCAAGACCTGGCTTGATGAAGTTATTAATCATTTCATTTTTACGACTCACGGGCTCGATGAATTCAGCGTTATCCTCGTAATAAGCCAATAAACGATCCGCATATTTTGACATTTTAAAGAAATAAGACTCTTCTTTAACAAGTTGTACTGGTCGTCCACAATCAGGACAAGCTTTCTCATCACCTACTTGTGTTTCTGTAAAAAACGATTCACATGGTGTACAGTACCACCCTTCGTACTCACCTTTATAAATATCACCTTGCTCTTCTAATTTAGCAAAAATTGTTTGAACAATATCTTTATGGCGTGTCTCAGTAGTACGGATAAAATCATCATACTGAACATCTAATTTGTCCCATAATTGTTTAATACCATCAACAATTGTATCCACAAACACTTGTGGTGTTACACCTGCTTGTTGTGCACGTTCTTGAATTTTTTGACCATGTTCATCTGTCCCTGTTAAATAGCGAACATCAAAACCTTGTAAACGTTTAAAACGAGCCATAGCATCTCCAGCCACTGTTGTGTAGGCATGTCCAATATGTAATTTATCACTCGGATAATAAATTGGTGTTGTAATATAAAATGGTTTTTTTGTACTCATTTTTTCACTCCTTATTATATTAATAGTATCGTCTTCGAATGTAAGAACAAAGTTGATTATTTTGTTACATCAACTGCACAAAAATTTGCTTTTTGCTCAATAAGTATTTGAATGATTTCCGGATTACCGATTGCTATTGCTACTTGAAGTGGTGACTTCCCCCATGCATCCTTACACGCTAGCGTTTGTCCGCTTGCAATATATGTTTGAAGTGCTTGAATATCTTGTGTTTGAATTGCTTCGAAAATTGTTTTCATTTACCTCACCTAACTTTCAAATAAAAAAACGCCCAAAGATAAAACACTTATCTAAGGACGTAAAAAATTTACGCGGTACCACCTTAGTTCAATTGTCTACCGACTATTGCACTTTACTCCGTTAACGCCAGAAATACGATTTTTGCTTACATTTTTTGCTCACAAAAATAACTCGGGAGCCATTTTCAATGTGTTTTCTGTATCAGTTTGCACCACCCACTGACTCTCTTAACAGTTTTCACACTTACTTTTTCCTTCATTGTCTTTTCATTCATATGATTATCATTCAACTACTTGCATTGTATCATCAGTTGTTTGAAACGACAATACAAAATTACATACTTCTTTCAAGATAACGCAAAAATAAAAGTCGCATTATGCGACTTTTATTTTTGAACTGATTTCTACAAATAGTACCTTGCTCCTGTCTCCCGCTAGTTGACTAGTGAAGCAATCACAAGGCTAACTATAATTATAACGATGTATTGACGTTGATGCAAGATAAATCGCTTGTTATTCCTCAAGCTTAAATCCAGCATTTTTTAGTTGATTAACAAATTTGGGATTCACATTTTTTGTATAGAATCCTGCTGTTTTTTCTATCCATCCTGCCGTTGATTTTTGTCCTTCACGTGTTGCATTATAACCTAAAATTTCTTCATCATATGACTGAACATCAGCTACGATGTTAGTGTCATCATATTGTTCAAAAAATACTGTCGCTGACTGCGGTAAACGAGGCTTTGGTGTTACTGAAACTTCAGTATTCGCATAACCTACTACAAGTCCTACGAGTGGTAACACATGTTCAGGCAAGTTCAACTCAGTGCGAATTTCATCGCTAAATGCACGAATTGCTCCAATTGTAACAGTTGATAATCCAACACTTTGTGCTGCAATCATCATATTTTGTAATGCTAAGCCACCATCAAAAAATCCAGTGACAAGTGCATCTAATGATTCTGGTTTTACTTCGATATTGTGTGTTGCTCCAGCAGACTTAATACGATAGTAATCTAAACACATCACGATAAAAATGGGGGCCTAACCAATATACGGTTGACCAAATGAATATTCCATCATTTTCGCTTTGCGTACCTCATCTTGAATAATAATAATACTTGTTTGTTGACCATTAATACTATTTGGTGCTTGACGGTATGCATCAATGATTGCTTGTAATTTGTCCGATTCAACCGGTGTTGACAGGTAGCTGCGTACTGAATGACGCGCTTGGATTGTTTCTAAAACAGTATTCATTACATATTCCTCCAAATTTTTCTTTCATTATAACACAGTATACCGCTATATACCGTTATTTTGCTTTGCGCTCAGTATCCCGCATTACTCATCAGCTGACAATGAGACACTTTTTGGAAACTCATATCTTTTTATAATTGATGGTATTCATGATAAACCTGTTTTTTAGGAACTTGTCGATCTACTGCTGCTTGCTTAATTGCATCTTTCGTCATCATTCCTTGATCAATGTAATGTTCAACGTGCTGACTAATATTAATTGTTTCCCACCAAATATCTGCAGCAGCCCCATCACCCGCCTCAACAATAATCACCATTTCACCTTTTAAACCATCACAAACTTCGATAATCTCACTTATTGAACCACGTAAAAACTCTTCAAATTTTTTCGTTAATTCACGTGCTAAAACAATACGACGATCACCAAAGCTATCTAACATCACTTGCAGTGTTTCCTTAATACGATGTGGTGATTCGTAAAATACAAGCGTATCTGTCATAAATGCCAATTGAGCTAATTGTTTTTTCTTTTCGTTTTTTTTATGTGCCAAAAAACCATAAAAATAAAATGGTTGCGGTGTTAATCCTGATGCAATTAAGGCAGTTAAGGCCGCATTCGCTCCAGGTAATGGTACAACAGGTAGGTCATTTGCTAATACCGCTTCAACTAATTGTACCCCAGGATCGGAAATACATGGCATTCCAGCATCTGAAACAAGTGCAATACTTTTACCAAGTTGTAATTGTTCTACAATCCACTCGCGTTTTTGCCATTCATTGTGTTCATGTAGACTAACCAAAGGTGTTTGAATTTCAAAGTGATTACACAACTTCTTTGTCACACGTGTATCTTCAGCAGCAATCATATCAACTTCTTGTAATGTTTTAATTGCCCGAAAAGTCATATCTTCTAAATTACCAATTGGCGTTGGAACTAGGTACAATGTTGGTCGTAAATCACTAAAACTTTTTTGTCGTTGCATGTGCATACCAACCTTTCTCTTTTCTATTTTTTCTTATTATATCATAATTAGCTTTCTTCCGTCTCTGCTGTTTTATCATTCCGTTTTAAGCCTTTTCACTTTACTTATTATACAATCATTATTATAATCGAGTTATCTATCGATTTTGGAGGTTTTTTTATGTGTAACTCAAACTGTGGTAATCACACTGAAGAAGTATTATATGTGCAAGAAGCACGTGTTGGTCGCATGGCACCTGATTTTGAATTAGCCGCTATTATGGCTGATGGTTCAACTGGAACTGTTTCACTAGCTGAAAATATTGAAGCAGGTAAATGGACTGTCTTATATTTTTATCCATTAGACTTTACTTTTGTTTGCCCAACAGAGATTAAAGCGTTAAGTGCTCAACAAGAAAAATTTGTCGCTTTAAATACAGAAGTTATCGCTGTTTCAACTGATTCAACTTTTTCTCACGCTGCCTGGCGTAATCATCCATCATTAGGGAAAATTAACCACCCTATGGCTGCAGATACAAGTCATGTTGTTAGTGAAGCATATGGTGTTTTAATTCCTGAAGAAGGAATTGCTTTACGTGGGCTCTTCATCATCGATCCAAAAGGAATTTTAGTTCACTCAACAATTAATAGTAATGATGTTGGACGTAATGTTGATGAAGTCTTCCGTACATTAGAAGCATTCCAAGCTGTTTCAGAAGGGAAAGTTGTTCCTTGTGGTTGGCACCCTGGTGATGCACTACTTTCAACAAAATAATTATTTTCACTTTTACTCATGGAAAAATTCCATGAGTTTTTTTATTGGCATATCATTTGATAGTAAACAAAAACGACTATCCTAATGACAGTCGCTTCTCCAGGTACGGTATTTTTACTATTGAGAATACAGAAGAGCAAGGTACAAATTCCCTTCCGTTGACTCAGCGTGATTTTACTTTACAATCACAATATAATCTTATCACAAAAATCAACTTTTTTGATATTCTTTTTTTAAAATTTACAATTTTACGTGTTAATTTGTGTTATTTTTTTGTAAAATCTTTGAAAGTTCCAACATATCTGTTGATTCAACGACGTAATCTGCACCTGCTGCCTGTAAAATATCAACAGTTCCAACTCCAACTGCAAACATCCCAGCTGCTTTAATTGCTTCAATCCCGGCTTGTGCATCCTCGACACCAATGCACTCAGATGGTTTCACACCGAGTGCTTGTGCAACTCGTAAGAAAATCTCAGGATTTGGTTTTCCGTATGTTAAATCATCCGGATTCACAATATACTCAAAATACTTTGTTAATCCTAGTGCCTCCAAAATCATTGGTGCATTTTTACTTGCAGATGCAAGTGCAATGTGAATGTGTTGTTCAACAAGTTCATCTAATAATTGTTGAATTCCAGGATAAATATCCTTCGGCCCCATATCGACAAGTAATGACACATAGTGTTCATTTTTTTTCTTGGCGAGCTGTTGCTTTTCTTCCTCTGTAAACAAATGTTGCTTCTCACCAAGAATCAAAATTCGTTCTAAACTGTCCATTCTACTAATTCCTTTTAATGTTTCATTAAATGCATGGTCAAATTCAATCCCTAATTCTTCCCCGAGTTGTTTCCAAGCTAAATAATGATATGCTGCTGTATCAGTAATTACTCCATCTAAATCGAAAATACATGCTGTTACTGCCATAATTCGTTCTCCCCTTTCATCTTCCGTTTTTATTTTCACAAATCAGCAGCTTTTTTGCAAGCCTTTTCAAAAGGTTACCGTTAACAGTTTTGTGACTTTAGTTTTTTCCTAAAATTTCAGGTTCTATACTATTTTAGCGGATATGAAAAAACACGAGCT
This sequence comes from uncultured Bacillota bacterium, assembly GCA_945956935.1. Classification (GTDB taxonomy): domain Bacteria; phylum Bacillota_I; class Bacilli_A; order Culicoidibacterales; family ZOR0006; genus ZOR0006. The sequence continues at coordinate 39,082 of CAMFJD010000004.1, forward strand.
CAAAAGACTCGTGTTTTAATTTTTACCAACTTTGATTTGTAAAACCATTGACAGCTATTTCTGTAGCTTCCGATTCAACATACTGCAATTCAACTGTGTCACCAACTTTTGTTAATGGTGCTGTTGGATGTTGTTCAGGGTTAATCATATATAATGTTTTATTATCAACTAACTTAACATACGTCACACTTGCTCCATCAACAATAATTGTTTGCATCCGCTCAACTACACCTGTAAGTGTTGTCAAATCGTCACTTGGTGTCAAAATTTGATTATCTTGTGTTAATTGACGGACATAATCTTTTTGTGCCTCGTTAATTGTGTTCCCTACACCAACATTATTATAATTTTCAACACTTACATATGCATAACGTTTCACAAGACCCTCATTATCCTTGAGTGTCATAAAGTACGTCGGTTTCCCTTGTACATTCACCAAGATTGGGAATGTTGCCGTATAACCTAAATCTTGTACTAGTCCCTCTGCTGAACGCATAGCCGTTACTTCAGTTGCACCTGAAACTTTGTAAAATGTTGCCTCTTTCGTACGCGTATTAACAAGCATAAATCCAACTGTCGATTCATCACGCCCAACTGATGTTAGTCCTGTATAGAAATAATTTTGTCCATCAATAAACATATACGAGCTACCTTCAGTTACTTGTAACATTTCACGGCGACCAAATAATGTATTAATAAAACCATTTTTATAGAGACCCCAGTCATTAATTTGGCTATATGTCATTTGGCGCGGATAAATCCGATTCGCCCACTCCGGTGCATCTTCAGGCGCATATGCTGACGTTTCACCCGTTTGTGCATTAACAATAATAACTCTGCTGACATTATCCCCACCAAAGAAACCAATCTCTTTTTGATACTCACTTACAACCCAATATGGATGTCCAGCATCATCAATTTCAAACGAATAATCTGTCAATCCAAACTGCATAAAACCACTTAAATACACATGGCGGCGTAAGTTGTTCAACAAAAATGACCCTTGTGAATATTTAATTCTTACTGGTTCGTTATCGACACTCTGAATTAATTGAACATCGTTAGGATCAGTTGCTGATACAATAATATATCCTGGAGACCCTTCCATATTTTGTAACCATTTGAAGAAATCAATTGGTTCAAGCGGTGCAACCCATGCCAATTTTCCGGCATAATCAATTAAATAATATTCACCAATTGTAAACTGACTTCCTAATCCTAAGTCATTTCCAAGTACTTTATCCCCGAGTTTTTCCGCCAAAGCTTGATCCACTACCGGCAACTGTGTCACAGCAACATCCGCTACACTTTCTGAGTAATCTTTCTCTTGTACTTCACCGATTAATTCACGATATTGTTGAGCATGAAAAATTGGCGATGCATAAATTTGACCAGCCATTGGTACAACCAATAAAATAAGTACCGCCATCTTTAGTTTCATGGAACGACTAAAACGCCACACCAATCCAATTACTAAAAAGATTCCAATCCATAGTGTAAATCCAAAACTTGGATGTAACGGTGGCATTAAAATAAATAATGTAAATAGTGCAGCAATCACTAAAAAAATAATAATTGTAATAATTGACAGCTTCTTAAATCCAGCCATCATTGCTTGTGTATTCATTGGTTTTCCATCAGGTCCGTAAATATCCATAATCAACACTCCTTCGTTTATGTATGTTATTTATTTGTTCTTTCAATACGATTAAAGTAAGTAAGCACCTCTTTTGAATAACTTCCATCCTCTTCGTGAACAATAAATGGTGGCAAAATTCGTAATCCAGGACGACCATTTTTTCTTCCTTCAATAAGGAGCATATGTGCTTCGCGACCATTTTTCGGATAAATAAGTTGCATTCTTTTTGGTTCTAATTTATATTTTTTAAATGTTTCAATAATATCAATTAAACGGTCAGGTCGATGTACCATTGCAAAATAGCCATTGTTATTAAGCAAATATGCTGCATTTTTAACAATATCATCTAACGTTGCAAGTACTTCGTGACGCGCAATTGTTAAATAATCATTCTTATTAGTATTACTTGATGGTTCGTATTTAAAAAATGGTGGATTTGACACAACAACATCTACTTCTCCAGTTGCAAAATGAACAGGCATATTATTTAAATCATCATGTAAAATACGAATTTGATCTTCTAGCCCATTAATACTAACTGTACGTTTTGCCATGTCTGCAACTTCTGGTTGGATTTCGACTCCTATCATCTGTGCATCCGTTCGTCGTGTTAACAGTAGTGGAATCGGTGCATTCCCTGTTCCAAAATCAACAATTGTTTCAACACCTTTCACCAAGCTAACAAAATTTGCCAATAATACTGAATCAAGTGAGAAGTTTAACATATCCGTTCGTTGGATAATATGCATTCCTTCAAATCCTAGTAAGTCATTCAACACTTCATTTTCCCTGAGAAGTCCCTCACCTCTTAACGTTTGCTCTAATGCCATCCCTGTCTCCTTCTAATCTAATACTGATTTTAATTCTCGTGCTAATTCTCGATCTTCTTTTTTCGAACGTTTGACTGACTTAACAATCGTTATTTCTTCAAAGCTAAATGTTTCAACACGAGCAAGTCCAGCTTTCCGTTCAAATAATTCCACTTGAACAAATTCATTCAAAATATTCAGTCCGACAACACGTCCTTCGCCATTTGGTGTATTTACAATACTACCAATGTCAGGAAGTTTCGCTAAAATCTCTTCATATACTTCATTTTCATATTTTAAACAACATAGTAGACGGCCACATGCACCAGATATTTTTGTCGGATTTAATGAAAAATTCTGATTTTTTGCCATCCGAATCGTTACAGTTGCAAAATCACTTAAAAAAGTCGAGCAGCACAACTCATAACCACACGGACCGAGCCCACCAACAATTTTCGCTTCATCACGTACACCAACCTGACGTAATTCAATCCGAGTTCGGAATTGTGAAGCTAAATCTTTAACTAATTCTCGGAAATCCACACGGCCTTCTGCTGTAAAGAAAAAGATTAATCGCTCGCGTTCAAATGTATATTCTGCCTCTAATAAGTTCATTTCCAAGGCATTCTTGGTAATAAGTCGTTGACACACCGGTATTGCTGCTTTTGCATCGTGTTTATTTTTTTCATATTGAGCAACATCTTTTGGTGTTGCTTTACGAATTACTGTACGTAGCGGTAAAACAACATCCGCTTGATCAACTTCACGATTTGAAATAACTACATAACCTAATTCTAAACCGCGTGCCGTTTCAACAATCACAGGTGTTCCTTTCTTTAATCGTTGTTCTTTGGGACTAAAGAAATATATTTTACCAACTTGTTTAAAGCGAATTCCTACTACTTCAATCATCGTTTACTACTTCCTTTCATCAACTCCAAGTGATAACCTGTTAAAGCAAGTGATAACAGTGCATTTCCTCGGATGTTTCTTTCTAATTGTAATAATTGTTGGATGCGTTGTTGCGCTTGGTGTCGAGTCAATTGTTCACGTAATTGTTCACAAATTGTCACCTTCCATTCACCATGATGAATGACTCCTTCGTACGTTGCTACCAAAAGTTGAATAATTTCAAGTGCGCGTTGTCGTTTAGAAAACCACTTTTCAAGGCCTATTTGGGCTATTAATGGTCCGTATTGTTCGCTTTCTAATTGCTCTACATATTTCAATAAATCCGCTATGAGTTGTTGAAATTCATTATCGTGGACGAGCTGTTTGATTTTTGCGTACTCAGAACTAAGCGCATTCGCATAAAAAATTAACGTTTCATCAATACCTTGTTGTAATAGCACTTGACGACGTTGTTTTTGATCCGGTGGTAGCAATTGCACTATTTGCACACGCGATAGAATTGTCGGTAAGACTTTCGCTTGATTTTCAACTAATAAAAATGCTGTTTGGTTCCCTGTCGGCTCTTCTAAAAACTTTAGCAAACTGTTTGCTGCTTGTGGTGTCATCAGTTCAGCACCAATTAATACGTAAAATTGTTGTTCAGTTTCAAAACTCGTTTGAGTGAGTTCGTGTTGTAACTGCTGGATTTGCTCTTTTTTAATGGTAGATCCATCTGGTTCAATCCGCAAAACATCCGGATGCGTATTATGTAAAATACGTTGGCATGTTGCGCAGTACCCACACGGACGTGAGTGTGATTCACTCGTGCACAATTTTGCCTGAATAATAAATAAAGCAAATTCAAGCTGCACTGCCACTGTTTGTCCCTGTAACAAAATCGCATGAGATAGTCGATTTCTTTTCAAACTATTTGCAATAATTCGACTTGCAATCGGTTGGGTTTGCTCCCATTTACTCCACATGCTCGATAACCTTCGTAATCACTTGCTGGGTTTGCTCAATGACAGCATCAAGATGTTGATTAGCATCAACGATGACAAAGCGATCACTGAATCGTTTAGCCAGATCGTGATAGCCTTCATACACACGCATATGAAACTCATAACTCTCTTGATCGAGTCGATTCACTTCACGCTCTTCACTATTAAATACACGTGCTAATCCAATCTTTGGTTCAACATCTAGTAAAATTGTTGCTTGTGGCCAGCATGTCCCAATTGCATAACTATTTAACTCATATACTACATCAAAACCTAAATCACGTGCATATGCTTGATATACAAGTGAACTATCTACAAAACGATCACATAAAACAATCTTCCCTTGTGCCAATTGAGGCTCTACAAATTCCGCTAAGTGTTGAGCACGCGCTGCTGCGTATAGTAAAACTTCTGTTTTCGCCGCCATAGCTATGTTATCGACCGATAAAATGACTTCACGAATTTGCTCAGCAATTGGTGTTCCACCTGGTTCACGTGTCACAATCACATCATATCCCTTTTCAATCAAATATGTTTTCACCGCTTGAATGACAGTCGATTTTCCTGCTCCTTCACCGCCTTCAAATGTGATAAATTTTCCTGTTTTTTTCATTACATACTCCTAGATTTATATTTTTAATCTATCTTTCTATTATAGCAAAAATAGCAGAAAAAACATCATTTATCGCTGTAAATGATGTTTCTTCATCTTTCTTTCAATTAAATAGCTACATCCTCTACTTTCAGTTGTTCACGGCGTCTTGAATGCACAACCATCGTTGTAATAACAGTCAAAACCCCAACACGCCCAGCATACATTAAACAAGTTTCCAATCGTTCCCAATTCACCTGTAATACCCATTGTGAGACCAACTGTCCCCAACCCACTAGTAGCTTCAAACAATAACTCCTTAAAACCAATATCAGGTTCCGCAAATAATAAAATCGTAAATCCAATGAATAAAAAAGACATATAAACAAAAGTTGTCGCCAATGCTACTTTTGCCTTTACTAACGGAATCGATCGTCGAAATAATCTCACTTGATTATCTCCAATGATGAAAGCTCGAATTGCAGCATATGTCGCACTGACAGTCGTTAGTTTCAATCCACCAGCTGTACCTGAGGGCGCACCACCGATAATCATCAACAAAATCATGATAAAAGCAAAACCTGCTGATACATCTGCCAATGGTACCGTATTATATCCAGCAGTAGTTATGGCATTAATATTTTGAAATGTAATTATTAAGATATCTTCAAACCAACCATTCCCTTGGACAAAAGCATCACTCAAAAACACAATGATAGTAGAACCGATAATAAATACACTCATTAATGCCAAAATAATTTTTGTTGTAAAAGTAAGTGTCTTTTTTTGACCGCGCAAAAAACTCACCACATCTGTAGCTACAATAAAACCAAGTGCACCAAGCAAAGCAATGATATTAATCGATACATTTAAGCCTATATCTCCCACATAATTTTCAAAACTATTCGGATATAATGAAAAACCAGCCGTACCAAATGTCGATACTGAATGAAAAATCGCACTCCAGACAGGATGGACGCGAGGATCATCTTGAAAAACAAAATAAAGCACTACTGCACCTAATGCTTGAACAATTAATGCATAGACACCGATATTAAAGATAAATTGCCGTAAGTTCATTTCTTTTGGCAAAGCGAAAGTTCGTCGTAAAATATTGTCTTGACTCGTACTCATTGATCCCCGCAATGAAATACTGATAAATGCACTAAACGTCATATATCCAATACCACCAAAAAAAACAAGCGTCATCAATACAAACTGTCCGATAAAAGTAAACTTATCAATTGTCAGTGGTGCCAGCCCTGTAGTTGAAATACCCGATACCGCTACAAACAAAGCATCGACAAATGACAGACCTTCTCCTGATACTTGTGAAAAAGGAAGCATAAAAACAACTGTTCCAAATAAAATATATAGTCCATAGCCAACTAAAATTCGCCACGCTCGATTCACTTACAATCACCTCTTTACTTTACTTCTATTACCTGATTGAAACAAAAAAAGCATGAAAAAGCTAGTGTTTTATTGTGATTCACAATCATTTATTTTTTTATACAGTATTTATTCATATACATGCAAACAAAAAAGGGAGGTATCCCTTTTTTAACTCACACTATTCCCCATCTACATATTCAATCACTTTTGTTATTGGCAGACGTGATTTCGGTAAATTTTTATTAAAATCATGCTTTTCGTGATAACCAACTGCTACAACAACTGATGTTGTAAAACCTTTATCTCTCAGCGAAAATTCCTCATCTATTACCTTCAAGTTCACTCCTTCCATCGCAATGGCATCTAAGCCTAGTGTCGCTACACCTAATAAAAATTGACCAAGATTCAAATACACTTGCTTCTCTGCCCAATGTTGATAGTCTTTATGATCTAATTTATGCATATTCGCAAATAGCTCACGAACAGCTCGTGTCTGCTCTTTTGTTTCTGCTTGTATAAATCGCCCATCACTCGCTTCTTGATTCAGTACATCCTCTAAATGCATTCGAGTTGGATCAATTTGTGTAGCGAAAACAATAACTGCACTCGCATTCAATATTTTTGATTCATTAAATGCATAAAAATCTTGTGCTCCTTTGGCTACGCGCTTTTTCCCTTCATCGGTTGTTGTGATTAAAAAATGCCATGGTTGAATATTAGTTGATGACGGGGACTTCTGTAACAATTGTTCGATTACTTGTAATTGTCCTTTGTCTAACTTTTTGCTCTGATCGAATTGTTTTGTTGAATACCTATTCTCTAATACTTTCAAAATATCCATTTTATCTCTCCTCCTCGTATCTTTTTATCTACTATCCTTACTATATATTGAATTTTTCAACAAAGCAATTACAGACATTTTCGACCGTATATCCATATTTTCACTCTTACACACATTTCCTAATTATCTACATTATTTTGAAATACGCTAATTTCTGTAAACCAAATAGCAATTTTCAAAAAATTAATCTCTATTGCGCAGAAATGTATACAAGAGATTCCAACTCAAACGTATACTATTATTCTTTTCATTTAATAGTTATTGAAATCAAAAGTAGCACAATAAAAAAAAGAGCGCATGCGCTCTCTTTTCTATATATTATCCTTTTTAGCTTTCAATAATTAAAATATCAGTTTTTTTACCATTATGTTTACACGTCTATATTTTAAACAGCAACATCTTCATATGTTGAACGGCGATTTTCACGCTGACGACTGCGTACAACAATTACTGTCGCAACTGTAAATACTCCAACACGTCCCATATACATCAGCACAATAAGTACAAGTTTTGCTAAACTACTTAAATCGGCTGTAATTCCTGCTGACATCCCTGTTGTTCCTAACGCACTAGCAGCTTCAAACATTAAATACAATGGATTCATATCCGGCTCAATAAAAAACATCAGTAAGATCCCAATTGCCAAACTTCCGACATAAATCACAAAATTTGAAAAAGCTTGTTGTACACGCGTATCTGGAATTGAACGTCCCATTAACAGTGCTTGCTTACTCCCTTTCGCAAATGAACGAACAGCAGCAAAAATAGCGCTCACCGTCGTTATTTTAATCCCACCAGCAGTCCCTGAAGGTGCTCCACCGATTGTTAGAATAATCATAAGGACCATCAAAAACCCAATTGACACATTCGATAAATTAATTGTTGAGAACCCCGATGTTGTCATCGCATTTGTATTCTCAAACATAATTACCATAATTGTTTGCCACCATGTATCCCCAATCTGATAGTCACCAAATAAGAAGACAAGTGCGGTTGATATAAAGAGGATACCAAATGTCATAATTAAAATAATCTTCGTTGTAAACGTAATTGTCTTTCGCTGTCCACGAATCACACTAGCAATATCAGTTGCGACAATAAATCCAAGAGATCCGAAAATAGCAACAACAATGGTAATCACATTAAATGCTGTATTTAAAACATATGATTCCACACCATTTGGGTAAATTGAAAATCCAGCTGTTGTAAAAATTGAAATTGAATGAAATAAGGCACTGAACGCTGGATTCGCTCGAGAATCACCTTGAAAAACGAAAAATAATGCTAATGCACCTAGCAACTGTACTGTTAATGCATAAATACCAGTACTAAAAATAAATTGTTTAACATTCATCTCTTTTGGTAATGCGAACGCTGATTTTAAAACACCATGCTGCTGTGTACTCATTGTTCCATGAATCGTCAATGTAATAAAAGCACTGAACGTCATATATCCAAGTCCACCAACAAATAGCATGATCATCAATCCTATTTGACCAACGAGCGAAAAATCAGCAGCCGAAACTGGTGTTAATCCTGTCGTTGAAATCGCTGATGCTGAAACAAATAATGCATCGATAAATGGAAGCCCAACTCCCGATTTATGAGCAATTGGTAACATTAAAAATAATGCTCCACCTAACATATATAAAGCATAACCTAATAAAATACGCCCTAAATTCTTCACTTCTTATTTCCTTCCTTCGTGTGTATCACTACTACAATGCCGCCTTCGCTTCTTCAACACTTTCTTGATTCGGTAACATATACCAAATACCATCCATCATATCTCCATCGCCTTCAATTTGCATCGATTGAATTTGTGGTTGAACGATAAACCAAGGAGCCATTAGTAATAATTTTGTTATTGGTACGTTTGTATCAATCATTTCATTCACTGCACCAATTAAAGCTGGAATTTTTGTGAATAAATTGCTTGGCTTCATAACTTCTTTCGCAGCAGCAGTTAGCAGTTGCCGCTGACGTACTTGCCGCATCTCATCACCATCTGTTTTACGATGCCTTGCATAAGCGAGTGCCTCTTCACCATTCAATGTTTTCGTTTCACCATCTGTAAAACAATACGCATCTGGTTGATCTTGACTATCTTGCTCACAAAATGTTCCTTGCACGGTAACTGGTACGCCACCTAAAACATCAAAAATTTTAACAACACCTTCGAAATTCGTTTTGACATAGTAGGGTGTTTGAATATCCAAAAATTGTCCAACCGTATCTAATGTACAATTTGTTCCACCATACGCATGGGCATGATTAATTTTATCAGATTCATTTTGGAGACATGTAATAGGTGTATATGTATCTCTTGGAATTGATACGAGTGTTGCTGTCCTTTTTAATGGTTCTAATCCAATAACCATTAATGAATCTGTTCGACCCGCTTCTTCTTCACGTGTTTGTGACGTATCTAACCCCATCACCACAATCTCCATACCACCAATATTCAATGTCATCATCACAACTAAAACGACTAGTAATAATGCCACGATACGTTTCCATTTCAAACGTTTTTTTCGTCTTTTCGGTTGTTTGACAGCTGAATTTGTTGATGATTTTTTTAACTTTTTCCGCTTCCGCTTCTTCTTACTGCTCTTTCTCGTTGCTGGTGCCATTGTTTTTTTTGATGTTACCACTTGCTGTGGTGTTTGTGATTGTTGAGCTCGCTGTGCGTGTGGATCAACAATATCATATAAGTGTAGTTGTGATGGATCAATTGGTTGTCCATTTTCATCAACATAAATTATTTTCTGTCCACTCATCGTAAACTCCTTTTTCATTCCCTCATTTTTACATATGTATCAATATTATACTCCTTTAATCAAAAAAATTCAGTCTTTTTCGTCACGATTCACGTTAAAAATACTTTTTTAACAAAGAAAAAAACACTAAAAAATTTTTAGTGCTCTGTTTAAATTTATTCATGGAGCGGGTGATGAGAATCGAACTCACGCTAAAAGCTTGGAAGGCTCTTGTTCTACCATTAAACTACACCCGCAAATGGTGGCTTTGGACGGAATCGAACCGCCGACACAGGGATTTTCAGTCCCTTGCTCTACCGACTGAGCTACAAAGCCATAAAAATATTACTACCATCGTTAATTTTAAATTGTTATCTACATTTTGTCAATAATTCTTTGTATTTTCCACCTCAAAAGTGTGGTTTCCTTACAGCGATAAATAGTAAAAAGCAACGTACTTACAGCACATTGCTTTCTGCTTAAAATAATCCCCAATACCAAGTTAGTAATGCTTCACCAACATAAAAACAAATAAGTGCTGCTATTGCAATAAATGGACCAAATGGAATAATTGCTCCTTGTTTTACTCGCGTCGATGTCGCTCCAATTAAGCCAAGTACCGCCGCGATAAATAGTGACACCAATACTTGTTGCCAACCAATCACATATCCAATAACTGCGTATAACTTAATATCTCCTCCACCGAGGGCATCTTGTTTATAATACAGACGGCCAAGTGTGCCAACAATATATAGTAAACCAAATCCGACAACTGCTCCAATTAAGCCCTGAACAATTGAAAATCCTTGAACAAAATAACTCGTAATCACAAGTAGAATTCCAAAAAATAATAAAATTTTATCTGGAATAATTTGTTCATAGATATCTGTTACTGTGACGATAAAGAGCATTGCTGAAAATAACCACGCCCAAATAATTGAGCCATCTAAAAAACCATTATAACCATATACAATAACTGGCAGTACAAATAATACTCCCATAAGCAATTCCGATAACCAATAAATAATCGGAATTTTCGCTTGACAATGGCGACATTTCCCCCGCAATACTATATACGAAAAGATTGGTGCTAAGTCAAATGCGCTTAATTGTGTGTCACATTCAGGACATGCCGAACGACCTTTGATAAAGTCGAGCCCTTTAACAGAGCGATATCCAACGACATGAAAAAACGAACCAAACACAGCACCAATATAAAAAATGAAAATATAACCAATCCACTCCACGCTTCTGTCCTCCTGCTTTCATCTCTTTCATTCTATCATATTCAACTTTTAATTAAAAAGCCTTCTTTGTTCATACAATAAAAAAAACCCGAAGGGTTTTTTTATTCTTTGCCAGATTCGTCTTCAACAAAATTTGCACGTACAACTATATCACGAGTCCATTTCATTGCATCTTTTTCCTCGCCACTCAATTTATATGTTTTATCACCCGTTCCTGTTAATACTGTTTCATACTTTAAGTTTCCACCAGTATTTGTTACAGTTACTGTTGCTTGTGATCCACTGCCAGTATAACCTGGGTCTAAATTTTCAATATAGCTCTTTCCAGCAATAACATTCGTAGTATCTGTAGCTACATTGAAGTCAATAAGACAAGAGCTAGAGCATTTATCTGCATTTTGTGATGCCACTAATCGTGCTGATTCTTGTAAATTTTGTCCAATCGCAATATATGCATCTTTTCGTGTATTTTCGATTAAATTACCAATTGCTGGAATTGAAATCGCTGCGATAATCCCTACGATTACCATAACTGCTAATAATTCTACTAATGTGATACCTTTTTGATTTTTTATCGTTTGAAACATCTTCATTTACTCCTTTATTCTCTTTTTAAATACATTGCTGATTATTTTGCACGCACAACATATTCTCTTGTCCACGTCATTACGTCTAGTGGATTATTCAAAGGATTTCCAACTACATTATCTGGTTTTAATTTGTACACTTTATCATTTGTAGCTTCACCTGTTAGTGTTGTTTCATATGTTACGCTACCACCTGTATTTTTTACAACTACTTGTGCTACCGTATATCCTGAATCAATATTTTCAATATTAGCTGATCCATCAATTTGATTATCAGCTAGCGTTGATGGTACTGATGCGAAGTACACCGTACATTCTGTTGAACATTTATCTGCATTTTGTGATGCCACTAATCGTGCCGCTTCTTGTAAATTTTTTCCTGTTGCAATATATGCATCTTTTCGTGTATTTTCAATTAAGTTTCCAATTGCTGGAATTGATATTGCTGCGATAATCCCTACGATTACCATAACTGCTAATAATTCTACTAATGTAATACCTTTTTGATTTTTCAATGTTTTGAACACTTGATATTCCTCCAGTTAATTTCATTTTATAATCATTTTTTTATTACAATTCAAATGATTAAATTGTAAAAATAAATTCCGTTTATTATTACCTTATTCTAATGATTGTACTTGTTGTGGTGTTATTTTCCCCTGCATTAAGAGATCATGCAAACTCATCTGCATTGTTTTCATCCCAAATTCTCGCCCTGTTTGAATCATACTATCAATTTGATGAACTTTTTCAGAACGAATAAGATTACTAATTGCTGATGTACATACCATGATTTCAAAAGCAGCTTCTCGCCCTGATTGCATGTGCGATTTTAATAATCGCTGTGAAACAACTGCTACTAATGAATTTGCTAATTGCGTACGAACTTGTTGCTGCTGAGCCGCTGGAAACACATCAATAATCCGCTCAATTGTTGATGCTGCTGATGACGTATGCAGTGTTGCAAACACAAGGTGACCAGTTTCTGCAGCGGTTAAAGCAATTTGTATCGTCTCAAGGTCTCGCATCTCTCCGATCATAATAACATCAGGATCTTGACGCAAGGCAACTTTGAGCCCTTTCGCAAAGTCACCTACATCCTTCCCAACTTCTCGTTGGTTTACAAGAGATTGTTTATGTTCATGATAAAATTCTACAGGATCCTCAAGTGTAATAATATGTTTATGCATCGTTTCGTTAATTTCATTTACCATTGCTGCCAATGTTGTTGACTTTCCAGATCCTGTTGGTCCAGTCACTAAAATTAGACCTCGCTGTTTTTGTGATAATGTTCTAAGTATTTCTGGTAATTGTAATTGTTGAAATGTTGGAATATGTTGTGCGATTGGACGAATCGCAATCGCAACTGTTTTTTTCTGGTAGTATGCATTCACACGTAAGCGAGATACATTTTTTATCTCATAAGCAAAGTCCAATTGCTGTTCTTTTTCAAATTGCACTACTTGTTCTTTATTCAACATTTCATATACTAAACGCTTTGTATCTTCACTCGTTAACACAGGGAATCCAAGGGGTAATAATTCTCCCTGTATACGTGCCATCGGCGGTCTATCTACACTAATATGAACATCTGATGCTCGATGTTGTAATGCTTCTTGTAAAATACGGTCAATTGTTATCATAAAATAATCCTCTTTTTAATATAAATCTGGTTGATCTTGCTGTCCAATATTCGGATCACTTTGACTTGCTCCATATGTATTCATATATAGTGTTTTTTGTGTATCATCACTATCGATACTAATTGTTGTTGTTTGTGCTTGCTGTTGCGCTTGCATCGACCAACTCAGATAAAATTTTCGTGGTGACTGTTCACTTGGTGCTTCCCAACGAATTGCTGTTGCTACTTGACTCCACGCTGAACTTGGCCTTCCAATCCAATACTCTCCTTCACGATTCCAACTTATTTGATTTGCTGGAACACTGCTGTATAGAGAGCGACCATCTTGTTCACTATATGCATATGAAAGGACTGGTTCATGAGTAGAATTTGGTGCATATATTTTGATTTCATTTGGTTTTCCTTGCAATGTGAACTCAGCTGCTAATTTAACATCTGAATCTCTTGCAATAGTTACATTACTGTTTTGTATATCAATCATAAATTGATTTGTATCTAGGCCTAGCGTGATTTCACCTTGTAATACATTCGCCGGTTTATCACCCATGATATACAGTATTTTAATTTTTGGCTGTTTATAACTAAGATTCATCGTCGTACCCGTTCCAATTGTCGCACCACTTGCATCATACTGCGTAGTTGAAATAATACTCTTAAATTCATCTGGTACATTGCTAACATCTACGTTTACTGAATATGATCCACTTCTACTTGGTGTGTATCTTAGTGTTCCATTCTGATTTGTTTGTGTCTGCGAGTAATTCGTCTTACTACTTACCGTTGCTACATAAGGATATGCTAAATCTTGCCACTCTTGATTTTCAAAACCAACTGTAATCGTTCCCTCTTTCAAATCAACTAGTAAGCCACTTTGAGCGGTATATGAAATAACTTTATTATCACATTTTCCACTATTTCCATTTTCTATGTTCACAGTTGTATTACTTGTAATTTTTGTAATACCTTCTCGTAATTTAGAGTTCAATGCATACTTGAAAGTATTTCCGATTTCAACAAGTTTGTTTTTTAGACTATCAGCCTGAACATTGTCAGATTCATAATGTTCTGTATGCTTAGCAATTTCAATGTTTTTTACATCCTCAGCAATAAGGTTAATATCAATTGAACAAATCTTATTTTTTTCTAATGCTGAGCTAACAAGTGTTCGATTAACAGATAAATCATCATTCGTTAATAATCCTTCTATACCATCAGGTAATGCGATGGATTCTACAAAACCAAATTGTTTTGTTGTAATTGTCCTGTTAATAACATTACTTTTATTTCCATGCTCATCTATAGCATATATTGTCAGATTGAGGACATCTTTTATATTAGTATTCGTATCACCTAACACATACGCTAAAATATCATTCGATTGAACATCAGTTTTGTGGTTATCATAGATAATTTGTCCATTTTTATCCATTTTTACAAACACTTCCATGCTATCTCCATCAGGATCAGATGCTGATACTTGTAGCGGTATCGTCCATTTCTGATCTTTAATAACATATTCAGGTGTTTCCGAAGCTATCACCTTCGGACCAGAATTTCTTGGTACACGGTTAGCATTAACAATTGTATTCAATATAAGTTCTAAATTACCACCTGCTACTGTTTCGGTATTTCCACCTACTAACATAAACGTTAAATTTTCACGTTGATACATTGCATAGTTATTTCTTGTATCTAACTTAGATGCGTTTATATCAGTACCTTCACTATCTGTATTATACAATGGGATAACTTTTTCATCTTCTAAATTCAACTGATATACAGATGTTGGTACTCCAGATACTTCTGGCTGCTGTGAACTTCCATTCACATCGAATGGATACAATGTTGTAGGTGCTACGTTAGTCGGGTATCTCTTGTGAGACCAAACGCTATTCGCTTTCACAAATCCATATATACTATCATTTGATGATATATCTTCATATGGTATGCTATCCCCAGAAAAATCGACAGTAGCATCTCTATTTCCTTCTATCGCAGTATTCGCTCTAGTAAAATCAAAAAAGCGTGACTGACCTAATTCAGAACGAAAATTTTGCGTCAATAATCTACTAAAATGGTCATTTGTACGGTTTGCTATTGTCTTAGAAGTAAACAACATTCCTCCACCAGCATCTGCATAATGAACCAATTTTGTTATTATCTTCTGCATTTCATCTGAATCTGCTGATGCGGATGTTTTCCACTCATCACTATCCATTCCCAAAATAATATAATCAAATTTCAAAAAGTCAAAATCATCCGCTGCTACCTCAATCGTATGACCATTATTCCAATCTATAGGCGTCAGTACTTTGATTGTAATATCTAATTCATATCCTGCATCTTTTAATATTTTCTTTCTCTGCTCGTCTAAACCTTTCCACATGCCTTCATTTGTACCATCTACACTGTATGTTGTGAGTTGCAAAACATTTATTTTTCTTACTTCATCCGGATTCGTTGTTGTAATTTCTACATACCCTGTTTGATAACTCTTCACTCCATTTGTATCAAGCTCTATTTTCCAAGGTAATAATCCCAAAAAATTTTCTGGCAATAACGATTGAATATCAAAATTATCCTCAACATTTTCTAGTGTTGTAACTTTTTCATTATCTGAAAACAATCCATCTCCATCAATATCTAAAAATAAATTAGCTGTCAAATTTGTTTTTCCTGCTTCTGCTACGACTGTGAAATTTAATTCTCTTTTATCCATTACATCATTGCTCGTAGGTGCTTTAACATCAAATGATACACGTGACATATTATTTTTTTGGTAGTCACTCACTACTTGTGCTAATGATACCTTTCCTTCCGAACTGTGTAGCTTAGGATCGTCAATCGTGGAATTCGTCAAAGGTTCATATTTGTAAAAATTTGCACTACTCACTTTTTTTAAACCGCTATAGAGAACTTGAACTAGATTTGAATTTTCCATGTTTCCTCTCGAACCTATAGTCTCATCATAATAAACAATTTGCCCACTGTTTGCAAAATCAATTATCTCTTGTGCTTTTCGTTTCGTTATATCATTCTCGGCGTAGTTTGTACCTACATTCGAATTATTTTCTGGTAAATACGTCTTACTATCAACTCCACATGAGTTATACATACACTCGATGCTATTATCCTCTATTTGGCTATATGAATACCCTCTTGGACCGTCCCAAATATTGGATACGTCTGTTTCTAACAATCCATCATACATATTATCAATTTGAATGACATCATAATAGCCATTTAATTGTGTTGTTTTCCCAATAAATTCAGGCATCGTCATTAATTCTAATTCAATATATGAATTATCGATCTGTTTCACAGCTTGAACACCCGTTTTATTATTTACAGGTACTCCTGTCCAATTTGCACGAACAAACTCCCCTGGTATAATTTTCAATACTTTAATTGGATTATCTTTGTGAGTTCCAACTGCATGAACTATTGGTGATGCGTAAGTTTGAATAACATCCATAAGTGGTTGAATACTTATTAGAACCATCACAATAGCGACTATACTTATACATACTTTCTTTATCTTTTGCATACTGATCCCTCCTCATAATTTCGCATCCGGACTGTTGTTGTTTCTGTATAATTTACAGGAAATTTCCGGTTATATCGTTCTAATTCGACCGTCACTTCTAACAACGCCCCAGACTGCTTTACTGTTAATGATTCAATTGATCGTGCGATAATAGTTGTACCTTGTACTAATTCAGTTTCACTTAAATTTAACATTGTCGAGCCAGATGAGTTACAAAACTTAATTGGTAATGATCCATCTTCTTCAAATACAATGTTTTGTGCGTTATAGCCTAATTGCTGAAATTTTTGGAATACATTTGATGCCTCACGTTGTAAATCTGCACGGACTTGTTGATGGTTCATACTATCAAGGTGTACGAAAAAAAATTGACTCACTAACATAATCACAATACTTGTTAATGCTAGTGCTGCAAGTAATTCTACTAATGTAATTCCTTTTTCATTCTTGATCATTCGTACACGCCCTTTCTTAGTAGAGTAATTGCCAATTTTTCAATTCTACATACTCTTTTGGCTTATACATTGCATCACTCATTGACTCATTCCAGTTTGGTAAATCATGAAACACACCCGTCAATTGTTCAGCATATGTACTCATAATATCGATAATATCACCTTTATTCCATGTCAGCTGATTGACTGTATCTTTCAACATGACATTTCCTTGTGCAACAACTGTTCCTGTGATGGTTGCTGACTCTATATCACGAACGATAATATCACCTGCTGTTATTACTAAAAAAGGTGTTTCTCCTTTATTATCTGGTTTGAGACAAATTTCATTGACGCTACATGTCTCGTTTGTAATAACAACTGCTTTGTTTTTATCCTTGTTATACACAAAATTTTCTGATTGAACTTCTGTTCCTTTATCAAAATGAATAAAATCTTGTATCGTCATAGTCTTTCCATTTGTATAAATACTATTCCAATCAAGTTCCGTTGGCTCTATCCACTGATCTGAAAAGGGCAAATTTAAATAATAAGCTGCTTTGGCATATGTATTTTGTGCCTCTTTCAGCACAGCTAATTGTTCACTGCCAAATTTTGGTGTGAGAACTTCTGTTTTATTGTCTGCTGTTTTACGAACAATCGCCCCAGCAGCATAGGTATTTTGGGGCAGTTGTATATTTCCATGCTTTAATTCATTTTCGGTATTTTTAAGCTTTGATGCAATTCCGCTAAAATATTGTGATTTTTGTTCAACTGTCCATGATACTAAATCACTAATTGGTGTTAATTTCGTACCAACAATAACTTGCAGTGGCTCAATATATTCATATACAATTTGTTGACATGATTCTACACGATCAACTTTCGTACACACTTCTTGAATATCTTGAACTGGTAATGTATACACATGATAATTTCCATTCACCGCAACTGACTCACCTGTTTGATATGGACTGCTTAAATTGATGAATGCTGTTCCAGCAATATATGCTGAATCAGTAATTGTCAATCCTGCACTACTATTCGCACTTGGTGGATTGCTGATGATACTGCTTGACTCCATTTTAGTTGTTGTGCTATCAACATTCACATCACTAATTCCATAGTAATTTCCAATTGTTGTCAATCCTGATGATGCATTAAGAACAAAATCATTCCCTGTTGTAATATTATCAAATGTATTACTCGTATCATTTTGCACAACTACATTTTTAGCATACACATCTTGACCAATTAAAACTGCTTTATCTTTCGACACTACTGAATTGGCTGTTGTCAACATTTGATTGAATAGAATTGGCTCATTAGACAATGAACTTACACGAATTCCAGACTCATATTCACTACTATTCGACTCGGTTGCAGTCGGCTCGTCTTTTTCGCCATTGGCATAAATATTACCATCAAATGTCAATCCACCTCCGTTCAATGATTGTTGAATGTCGATAGAGCTGTCAGTTGTAATCATATTTTGCTCTAATAGTGGTGCTGTTTGTGGTCCTGCTTGCCATTCTGGAATTTTAATATGAATGTCAACACTTACTTTTCTGCTAATATTTGTGCTGTCTTGAAATGCTGATGAGAGGATAAATTGCCAAGTTTTATTAGCTTCGTCATATACATTTGAATCAATGATTGCTAGCTCAAGTGCCGGTGGTTTAGTGGTAACTGCTGTAGTTGAATGGTTTTCATTATAATATGAAAGTGTTGTCGCTGATTGTGTCCATTTATTTTCACGATTATTGCCGATAAATTCTACCATTGCTTGATCAAATGTTTGTTGTGATGTTGCCTTACTTTGTGCAACTGATACCGCACTTGTAAATGTTTTTTCCAGTGCTATTTGTGCCAGTGTCAATCCTGATTCAGCACGGTATAGTGTCTCAACTTGATTTTTTTCCATTGTTCGTGACTTCACTGCCATAAACACAGTATTGCTCACCATGGCAGTAATTATTGTTAATACAACAAAGAATAATAATGCAATTACTAAAACTGATCCTTGTTCATTCATTTTTTTCTTTTGTATCTTACGCATATGTACTCCTCATTTCTATCGTAACAATACTTGTTTTTTGGTTTGAAATTTTGATGGTTCTTCTGGTGCTACTTGAATTTCAACATTGTACAGTGTCCCAATTTGATAAAAATCTGATGATAATAACACTTGTATTTCGCGACTTCCGCCAATATTTTCTTTAAATGCTTCATTTGGTACGATAACTTGTAGCTTCTTTACTGTTTCAATATTAACTGCATACGGCTCACCTTTACATTCGATGATTGGTTCCACATTATTGAATGATAAAACGCCATTGTTAATATGTAATGTTTTCGTATTTCCATCATACATAAGAATCAGTGGTTTTCCATTTGCTAAAATAATTGGTGTACTGTAGGAACCATTTACAATGACTTGCATACTTCCGTTTATTTTTTGAAATTCCATAGTAACTGATGGTTCTTGATCAAAAGCTTGTTCTTTCTCAAATGTAAGCACAACGTCTTTTTTATTGTACGTACCAGTGTATCTTGCATTATTCCCACTATCTTGTTTCAAATCAATCATACCTGCATATTCATTTGATATCGGTAATGCTTCTTCTTTTGCAAGATGCTCAACTACAGTTTGTCCGACTTGTGTATTCGTCTGTAATTGTCTTGCATATGTTTCATTTTTCATCATAATGACTGTCGCTGTAACAAAAACGGTAGCAACAATACCAATGACAACAAGTGCTGAAATAACTTCTACAAGTGAGAAACCCTTTTCTGATTGTATCGTTTTCATCATTATTGTTTCACGATGATCACTTGATCATTATCTCCATTCACAGTAATACGCGGTGCTTCTAAATCATCATTTCGGACAAATACTACAACTTTTCGATCTGTTGTATTTTTGATATCAATCGATAATGTTGTAGAATCTCTTGTATCAATGCGAGCTTCACTCACTAAATCTACGATAATGTATTCTGAATTTGGTACGAATACTTCTACCGATTCAGGATAGTGCTCGTCACCTAACGTATATTCGTATGTATATGTATCTTCTCGTTTCGCAAATGTCATTGTTGCTTTATGATCACCCGTTTTTTCACTCACTAAATAACTCGTTTTTTCTGTATCATCCGCACGTCCAATCATAACGCTTGATAAATCTGAATGCGCTGATTTTACATTCACAACAAAATCTCGTTTATTTTCATCTGCTTGGACTCCATTTTGAGTAAATACACTAGATGTTGCTGAAAAGGGCAAATCTTTTCCATATTCACCAGTAAGTCCCCAAACAGCTATTTCTGACATCACATCTGGAATAATATAAATTTCAACGCTCAATGACGCAGATACGTTGGTATCATTCAACGCACGAATTTCACTATTACTGACAATCATTCGTTTTTCAAATGTTTCAATTGATTTAATAAATTCTTGCACTTGTTTATAAGGACCATCTACTGTAATACCAACTGTCACTTGTTGAACAAACTGAGACGTCGTCACAACTTCTTCCTCTTCTGTATTGGTACTATCTGTTGTCATTTCATCACTTTGTTCCACTGTATCCCCTTCACTCGTGGAACTTCCTGATTGTTCTGGTAGTACTTTCTCACTTAATGTTTCATTATTTTCAGCGGCTTCCTTATTTAAGTTGTATTGTTCTAATAACTGATCAACACTTCCTAATCCAGGAACTAGAAATGATGAGGTAGCACTAACAACACCACTTGTCCCTAATTGGCTAAATGTTAGCCCTCCCGTTAATTTTTGTTTGCTCAGTAAATTATTTAAATCAATAATAATTTGCTCTTGTTCATATGCTGAATAATACTGTTTCGTTTTTTTATCGACACTTGTTGCTTTTTTCTGATGATCATCTTTATGTTCCTGCATAGTTGCAATGATCTGATCATACTCTTCTTTTTCAGCAGTTATAGTAGCATAAAAAGAGTGTAACTCTTCATTTTTCGCATGATGTGGTTTGATGATAAATTGATAATAGCTGAACCCAATCACAAAAATGGCTATCCCACCGATTAATATTTGTTCTTGCTTACTCAACTTCATAATTTTGCTCACCTCTTTGACATTGAATTTGGAATGAAAATCCGTTACTATCTCCGCTCACTGGTTGGATTGTACTTACATAAACATCAACAAATAAAGTCAATTCTTTTAAGTTATGTTGAAATTCTGCAATTGCTTGACGGGTTACTCCCTTACCATTCAACGATACCGTTGTTGCATTTATAGTCATTTGATCAATTGTCACTGTTTTAGGCATAATTTTTGAAATCAGTACTAATGCTTGACTCACATTAGCATCACGCGTATCAACAGCATTAATAATTGCATTTAAATCCTGTTCTGTCTCATTTAATACTGCTAACTGGTTATCAATATATTCAGCTTCTTGTAATTTTTTTTGTAAAGAACTATCTTCAAGTTGTGATTGTACATTCGCAATCTTTTTTTGGACTGTCCATGTTTCATAAGTCATCACAAGTGTAAGTAAACATAATATAACAGCTAGTACTACTCCTGCTGTCTTTATAATCGTATTTTTTTCTGCTGCTTCTTGCCGATAATGATCAAAAAAGTTAATATCTTGCATACTTACCCCTCCACTCTAACTAATGAACTCACTGCATTTAAATAGCTTGCAATATTATCGAGTTCCGATTTTGAATGTTGCTGTATTGGCGTAACTGTTTCCACTAATTGAATTGGTGTTTTTACGACCTGTTCTAGGTATTGTGCAAGTCCTTGAATTTGTCCGATACCGCCGTATAGATAAATCATCTCTATTGTTCGATTTTGATTTGTATTACGATAAAATTGAATAAACTTTTCAATTTCTCCAGCAATTTGATCGAGTGAATGTTTCATAATCGGATGTTCAACGGCAAACGTTTCATCAAGTACATTCAATGTATGTTTCATTTCATATATCTTTTCTCGTTCGTACCCTTCTAACTTCAATGCTTCCTCAAGTGTATACTCATCTTTACGAATTAAGCGTGTAAAATCAATATTACTATTGTGTTGTACACTGACATTAATAGTTGATTCACCAAAATCAATCCATCCGATTGTAGACATTGTATTAAGTGCAACTTCATTGATTTTCGCATTATGAGCTACAAGCTTTCTCAAAGCTACAATTGGTAATTCAAGTGAATACGGCTGCAAATCTACCTTTTTTAAAATTTGATAGTATGTACGTAAAATACGTTCTGGAAATACAGATACAAAGATTCGTTGTTTATTCTCTTCATTGACAATATCCGTTACGAGGTAACGAATTTGATATTCATCTAAATTAATCGGTAAATATTGTTGCAATTCATAGCGAATAACTGTTTCAATCTCATCGCCTTCAACAATTGGAATGAAAATATCACGATTAATAACTTGCGATGAATTCATCGTTATGACAGCATGTTTTGCTTTCAACTTGTATTCTTTTACAATTTGTTCAAACATTTCAGCAATTAATGTTTCATTCACAATTGCCCCATCTTTCATACTGCCAATTGGTGTTGCAAGGGTAAAGCTTGTTTTTATCGTCATATTTCCTTGGGAATATTTTCCTACAATAACCTTTGTTACACTACTTCCAATATCAAATACAACTAATTCATTTGGTTTTTTTCCAATACGTTTTTTAGGACTAAATTTCACCCCACTCTTTGTTTTATTGCTTTTCTTTTCTTTCAGTCGTTGCACAATTTCATTGATATCTGATTGCCAAATACTTTTTTTCTCCTGATTTGCGTCCATTTTTCGTCCCCTCACTTACATCGCACTATACATTTCAAACATTGGTGTCATAATAGCCACAATAATAAAACCAATAATAGCTGCCATAACTAAAATCATAATCGGTTCAACGAGTGCGACTGTTACTTGAATTTGATGTTCTAATTCTTCTTCATAGAAATCAGCTGTCTTTTCTAAAATATCATCCATTGATCCAGTTTCTTCACCAATTTTAACCATTGATACTAGCATCGTCGGGAATGATTCAGACACCTTTATGGCTTCAGCAAAGCCTGTTCCCTTTGATACATCATCACTGATTTCTTTTACTTTTTCTTCAATAATTTTGTTTTTCATCACTGATGCAGTCAAGTCAAGAGCTGTCATAATTGGAATACCACTCGCTGTTAATACTGACATTGTTCGTGTGAATCGTGAAACAATAATTTTTTTATTCAGCGTTTTTATAATTGGAGCAGTTAAGCGCAATCGCGAAAAAAATTGTTGTCCTGAGTTCGTTTTACCATAAACTTTAATGAAAACAAATAAAGCACTAAGAAAAACAATTAAATTCAAAGCATTTGCTAGTAGAAAATCACTTATTGCGATCAATAGTTGTGTTGTCCATGGAATTTCTACACCATTATCAATAAAAATTGATAAAAATGTTGGCAAAATATATGTGAGTAAAAAAATGACGACGACCGTTGCTACAACAGCAAGAATAGTCGGATAAATCATTGTTGATTGAATTTTCTTATTCAACTTATTATCTTTAACATACTGTGTTGCCATTCTTAACATAATTGCATCTAGATTCCCGGTTACTTCTCCTACTTCAACCATACTGACAAATAAACTTGGAAAAATTGTTTCTTCTTTTGCCATCGCTTGAGAAAGTGATTCACCTTTGTTAATGTTTTCAGTTACTCGCATCGTAGCTTCACGCAATTTTTTATTTGGTAACTCTTCTGCTAAAATACCTAGAGCGACGTTCAGATTAACACCCGCATGTAACATTGTATAAAATTGACGACAAAAAATCGCAATATCTTCAAGTCCTACTTTTTCAAAATTCCCCAAATTCACTTCTGGGCTCTCAATAACTTTTTCAACTTTTAATGGATAATAACCGTTACTTGTCAGCATAGTCATAACATCTGTCTGTGTCGCTGCTTCATAAACACCAGTTATTTTATCGCCATTTTGATTTTTTGCACGATATTTAAATTTTGCCATTCACTCCACCATCCCTTTACTCTAAAATAATCGTTAACAATTCTTCAACTGTCGTTTGTCCCTCTAACACAAGGCGTCGGCATTCATCCGCTAATGTAGACATACCATTTTCAACTGCTAATGACTGGAGTTGATCAGGTGATTTTTTTTGTGAAATAGCTTCACGAATTGACTCGTGAAATTCCAGGACTTCATACACACCTAAACGACTAAAGTAACCAATATTGTTACAATTCCCGCACCCTTCACCTTCATACACTGTTGTGACTTGCTCTTTAGGTATTTGGAGTAGTTCTTTCTCATAATTACTAGCCACTCGTTCAATTTTACATTGCGGACAAATTTTACGAACAAGACGCTGTGCAATAATTCCTCGAATAGATGAATTCAACAAATAAGCAGCAACTCCCATATCTTGCAAACGAAATACTGTTGATGGGGCATCATTAGTGTGTAACGTGCTTAACACAAGATGCCCTGTAATTGCTGCACGAACAGCAATTTGAGCTGTCTCTTCATCACGAATTTCTCCAATCATCACAACATCTGGATCTTGTCGTAAAATACTTCTTAACCCACTCGCAAATGTAACATTTGCTTTCGGATTAACATTTACTTGATTTAATCCATCAACCATGAACTCAACGGGATCTTCAATTGTAACAATATTTGTTTCAGAATCATTTAATTGACTCAAAATTGTATACAATGTAGTAGATTTTCCTGAACCAGTTGGACCTGTAACTAATACAATACCGTGTGGTGCCCTCATCAAGCGCTCAAGTTTCTCTAAATTTTGATCACTCATACCTAAATCTTCTTTATTTTTTTTCAAATTTTGACGATTTAAAATACGAATAACAACTTTTTCTCCATACACAACAGGTAAAATTGAAACACGTAAGTCAATATCTTGCTGATTCACTTTGGTAATAATACGACCATCTTGTGGTGCACGTTTCTCCGCAATATTTAAATCAGCCATGATCTTAATTCGTGTAACAAGAGCAGCTAAACTCTCTGCTTGTAGCTCATTCATCGTTTGAAGTACACCATCAATTCGATAACGAATACGCACTTTCGTTTCAAATGGCTCAATGTGAATGTCAGATGCGCGCATTTCAATCGCATTTTTGAAAAGGTAGTCAACCATTTTCACAATCGGTGAATTTTTAATATCTTCCATACTATCTTCTACTGCTGCCAAATCTACCGTTGACTTTAAAATACGTTGCTCTTCAGCAAGTGCTTCCGCTGCCAAAAACACTTGTTCACTTGAATAATGAATCTGTATGTACCGTTGAATAGTTGCTTTCGGACTAATAAACGTCTCAATTTCAAATCCTGTTGAAATTGACAAATCATCAAGGGCATAAATATTTAAGGGATCATTCATCGCTACTTGTATTTTGTGATTGTGAAATCCAAATGGAATCAAGGTATATTTTTCGCATAATTGTTCAGGGACTAATTTTAAAACTTTACGATCAAACTCTACCTCGCCAAGGTCAACAGCCGCAATTCCTGTTTGTTGAACAACAGCTTGAATAATTTCTTGTTCGGTAATCATTCCTAAATCAATTAATACTTCACCAAGTTTTTTTCCAACTGTTTTTTGCATTTGTAATGCTTGCATTAAATCATATTGTGTTATTTTACCAGCATCAATTAGTAAATCGCCAAGTCTTTTTTTTTGCCCAATTGCCATTTTATTCACTCCTAATGTATATTCGCTTACTTATATATTTACTGTTTTTAAACTTAATAAACTCATTTTTTTTTATTGAAAAAAGCATCTAATAGCCATTTTTTTCGATTTTTGCAAGTAAAAAAGCTGTTTATGATTAAAACAGCTTTTATTTTAATTTATTTGTTTGATGATTTTAAATAAATCATCAAAATTGATATGTCTGCAGGATTTACACCACTAATTCGACTTGCTTGACCTATTGTTAATGGACGGATTTCAGAAAGTTTTTGACGAGCTTCATTCGCCAAATTAGGTACTGATTCATAATCGATAGTTTTTGGAATTCGTTTGCTCTCTAAGTCCTTCACTCGCTCTGCCTGTCGCATTGCTTTTGTAATATATCCCTCGTATTTTATTTGCACTTCAACTTGCTCAATGACTTCAGGACTTAAATGTGTTGGAATAGGTATAAGTGGCATAATATGTCTATACTCTACTTCAGGACGTTTCAACAATTCATACAAACTAATCCCATCTCGAATGGGTGTTGTTGGAATTGTTTGTAAATGTTCATTAATAACCCTTTTTGGTGTAATACGTAATGTCTTCAAACGTGCAAGTTCCATTTCAATCATAGCAACTTTCATACTAAATGCTGATGAACGTTGAGCATCAATGAGTCCTGTCCGGATACCATGAGGTCGTAAACGTAAGTCTGCGTTATCATGCCGAAGTAATAAACGATATTCTGCTCGCGATGTCAATAAACGATACGGCTCATCTGTGCCCTTTGTGACCAAATCATCAATTAGCACACCAATATATGCTTCGTCACGACGTAAAACTAATGGCTCCTCACCTTTTACTTTTAGTGCGGCATTCATACCTGCTAATAATCCTTGACCAGCCGCTTCTTCATATCCGCTTGTCCCATTCATTTGCCCCGCACTAAATAAGCCTGATATTTTTTTCGTTTCTAACGTTGGCCACAGCTGTGTTGGTACAATTGCATCATATTCAATGGCATATGCATATCGAATAATTTCACAATTTTCAAGTCCAGGTAATGAACGTAACATTTTTTCTTGTACATCATGAGGCATACTTGTTGAGAATCCTTGAACATATACTTCAGGTGTATGCTTACTTTCTGGTTCTAAGAAAATTTGGTGCCGTTCTTTATCTGCAAAACGAACTAATTTATCCTCAATAGAAGGACAATAACGTGGTCCTGTTCCTTCTACCATCCCCGAATACATAGCTGACTCCCCAAGATTTCCATTAATAATTGTATGCGTTTCAGGTGCCGTATATGTCAAATAACACGGTAGTTGTTCTTTAGGATCTTTCGCTTGATCAATTGGCGTATCAAATGAAAATGTACGTGGTATATCATCACCCGGTTGAATCGTTGTTTTCGTATAATCAATACTTGAAGTTGCAACACGTGCCGGTGTTCCGGTTTTTAAACGGAATAACGATAAGCCAAGTTTACGTAAATTATCAGATAATCCCATACTTGCTCTTTGACCACTTGGACCGCTATCAGTTGCTGTATGACCAACTAATATTTGTGATTTTAAATATGTTCCAGTTGTCAATACAACTGTTTTCCCACTAATTTCATCACCTGTCTCCAAACGTATCCCATGTACTTCATTGTCAACAACGATAATTTCCTCTACCATCCCTTCAAGTACTGATAAGTTCGCTTGATTTAAAATTGTTTCTTGCATTGACTGTGGATATTCTACCTTATCAGCTTGTGCACGTAACGACCAAACAGCAGGTCCTTTTGATAAATTTAACATTTTCATCTGAATATTTGTTTTATCTGTATTTCGTCCCATCTCACCACCAAGGGCATCTATTTCACGAACAACAATTCCTTTTGCTGGTCCACCAATTGATGGATTACATGGCATATGGGCAATCATTTCAATACTTCCAGTAACCATTAATGTTTGTAGTCCCATTCTCGCTGGTGCAAGAGCTGCCTCACATCCGGCATGACCACCACCAATAACAATAACATCATACTGTTTCATTTTTTTAACTCCTCTCACTATCTCTCTATTTCACGCTTCTTACAAGTGTTACCTTTCACCTAACTGTTTTAGTTTATCATGTTTTTGTAAATTTGGTATTTTTTTAACGATTTCATCACCTATTCTATTGTCTTTTAAACAAAAAAGCGATTTTACAATCGCCCTTTACTTACAATAGATCATTTTTTTGAAGGTAATCATAAATAACACCTTCACGTACTCCATGATTACAAACAAATATCACCGGTGCATCAACAAATTTGCTGAGCATTCTAAATACAACAGCAGAAGATTTTATAGTTCGATGTCGTTCAATCGTAAAACGTGGCACCTTCATAAAATCAATTTTCTTAGCTTGAATTGCAAATCTGTATACTTGATGCATATCTCGTTGAGTTAACATATGCACTCGTTTTGAAACATATTTTTGCTGGTTAATGAATCGGAAAAGCTTTGCACAATTTCGAGCACTTCCTCCAATTAATACAAGTGGTAGCTTCGTGTCCAATACAAAAGGAACTTCTAATCGCCATTGAAAAAGTTGATGTTTTAAACAATCAGCTGCATAATCAACATCATCTTGCTTTGTTGTAAAATATGTATCCGTTAAATTAACAACTCCATACGGAAAACTCTTCATATCAGTTATTTTTTGATCTTTCATCAAACTTACTTCAGTACTTCCGCCACCCATATCAATAAGTACAGCATCTTTGAGTGTTGGTTCCTCAAAACGAACTGCCATTAAGCCATAATATGCTTCCATTTCCGGGGAAATAATTTGAATTGTTATTCCTGTTTTTGCTGAAATTGTCTCAATTATCTGTACTTGGTTTGTAGCAGCACGTAATGCTGCTGTTGCAACACAAAAAATATTCGTAACTTCATGCATATCAATAACTTTTTTGAACGTCAATAGTGCTTCGCTTAACACGTGGATTCCTTTATCTGATAATTCATTTTGATTATTCACGTAGTGGAGTAATTGAGGATATTCACGTAAATTCTCAATTTTTTTTAGGCGATGGTATTGTGCGTCATATGTAAACACAACACATCGCACCGAGTTTGAACCGATATCTATTACTGCATATTGCACCTTAAATCCCCCTTTACCCAATATATAAATGTGGTTTGATTATACCATATTTCATCTCAAAAAAAAGACAATAATACAAATATCAAAACCAAAATCAACTTTGTATTCTCCTATTTATTTCCCTAAACAAAACTGACTAAACAGCTCATCAATTAAATCCGTTTTTGCTTCTGTTCCAAGTATTTCACCCAATGATTCCCACGCATCTTGTATATCAACTGTTATCAAATCAATTGGCATTTCTAATTCAATAGCTTCTAATGCCGCTCGTATGCTTTGACTTGCTTTTTCAATCAATCCAATATGACGAACATTAGAAACAAATTGTTCTAATTGTGCTGTCGTAAAATCTTCCAACGAAAATAACTCCTGGATTTTCTGTTCTAACTGATTCAATCCCCAGTCTTCTAACGCAGAAATTTTAATTATTTCTTGGTTATTAAGTCCTAATTGCTCAACATCTAATTGATTAGCTAAATCCATTTTATTTATGAGAACGAGTCTTGGTTTATATGCTGTTAGAGCTAATAATTCACGGTCTCCATCAGTTAACACCTCATTATTATTTAAAACTACGAGTGTCAACTGAGCTTGTTCAATCATCTGGCGCGATTTTTCAACGCCAATCGCTTCTACGACATCTTCCGTTTCGCGAATTCCAGCCGTATCGATTAAATTTAAAATAATATGACCTAAGCGTAATGTTCCTTCGACTGTATCTCGGGTTGTTCCTGCAATGTCTGTGACGATTGCACGTTCTTCTTGCAATAAACGATTGAGTAAACTAGATTTTCCAACATTTGGTCTACCAACAATTGCCGTAGCAATTCCGTCGCGAATTACTTTTCCTGTTTGTGCTTGGCGTAAAATTTGCTCGAGTTCTTGTTGTACAGTTGTTAATCTAGGCTTTAAAATTGTATGCGACATTTCAACAGCATCATCATATTCAGGATAATCGATATTTACTTCAATATTTGCAAGTGTTGTCAAAATTTCACCACGTAAATCGCTTATAAGTGTTGATACTTTCCCATCTACACCACCTACTGCTACTTGTAATGCATCTTCTGTTTTAGCGTGGATCACATCCATCACAGCTTCTGCTTGTGCTAAATCAATACGTCCATTTAAAAATGCACGTTTCGTAAATTCTCCTGGTTGGGCGAGTCTTGCACCATTTGCTAAAACTAATCGTAATACACGTTCTGTTGCCATCTTACCACCGTGACAATTAATTTCTACCATATCTTCGGTCGTAAAAGTTTTTGGTGCTTTAAATACACTTACAAGCACTTCATCAATATGTTGTTTTGTACTTGGATCCATAATATGACCATAATGAATTGTATGGCTCTCTACTTGTGTTAAATCTTTTCCTGTAAATAAATAATTTGCAATTGCTAATGCCTCATCACCACTTAAACGAACAATTGCAATTGCACTCTCACCGACTGCTGTTGCAATTGCTGTGATTGTCTCTGTTAAATACATATCATCACCTCACTATTTTATCATCTTATTGTACCATGATTAACTCCCGTGGAACATAATTATCAATAGGAAATTCAACGTAAAAAGCATCCTGTTTTATTTGGATGCTTCCTCATTTTTATTTTTCACGCTGCGGCCTTTGTTCAACATCAGGGCGTAAAATTATTTGTACATAGCGATTAGGCTCTTTTCCGACACTTCGTGTTTGAACAAATTGATCATGTGCCAACTCATTATGAATAATTTTTCGTGCTGATGATGACATTGGTTCAAACTGTGCAGCTTGTTGTTCTTTGTGTACTTTTCTCGCTAAAATTCTAGCCTGTCTTTGTAATTTTGCAATTTCTTGTTCACGATAATTAGCGATATTTAATTCAACATATAGCCTCATAAATTCACCGAGATGATTTTTTAATGCTTGTTGTAAAATCAATTGTAATGCTTCAAGTGTCTCTCCATCTCTTCCGATTAATAAGCCATTTTTATCAGTTTCAATCTTAATAATAAATTTTCGTCGTTGATTTTCAATAGTTAATGTTTCGATACTGATCCCCATTTGAGTGACAATTAAACGCACATACTCTCCAAGTTGCCTTGAAATCATTTCACCAGTCAAAAATTCGGTACATGCTAGCTGTGATCCAAAACCAAAAAACCCCCGCTTCCCCTCTGTAATCACTTTTTTAATAATCAATTGATTGTTATATTTTTGATTCAGCTGCTGCTCTATGTGTTGTTGATTTTTATCATAACATTGTTCAAAAACGAACATCCAATCCCCCCTTTATATTTTATTTTAATTATAGCAAATTTATTTCTAGAAAGTCAAAAAGCACTCAAGCGAGTGCTTTAATCGTATTACTATTTACGTAAAACGTATTTGAATAAAATTTGACGAATAAGCATAAATAAGTTTCCTGTAAATAAATATAATGACAACGCTGATGGTAGAGTTAACATTACAAATAAAAACATTACTGGCATTAAGTACATCGATAACGCCATTGGATTGTTTTTTGGTGAACGTTGATCTTTTGGCATCATCATTAACGTTGAAGCTAACATTAATACTGTTGCAACAATCGGTAAAATGTAATATGGATCCGGATTTCCTAATTCTAAGTAATAGAATGTTCCTGTTTTTAATACAGGTGTACGGATAATCGCTTGATAAAATGCCATTAAAATTGGCATTTGTACTAATAACATAACAATTGACGATAAACATCCTGCTAATGGATTTACACCATGCTTTTGCATTGTTTGCATTAATTCATATTGCATTTTTTGTTGTGCTTGCGGATCTGATGACTCCTTGTACTTATCTTGAATTTCTTTAATCAAAGGCTGCACTTTTTGCATACCTTGTTGGCTTTTTTGTGTCCAAATATCTAATGGAACTAAGACAATACGGATTGCCACTGTTGCTAAAATTACACCCCAACCATAATTTCCTGTCCATTCACCTAAGTAAACAATGAAATTTGATAACGGTAAAACGATATAATCCCATAATGATTCAGCCTGATATCCAGGTACAATTTCAGTTGTTGAACACGCTGTTAAGAAAAGTGCCATTACGGCAACTGTCCCTAAAAGCTGCCATGCTTTACGTTTTGACATTTTTTTATCCTCCCGGGTGATAAACTATTGCTTTTTCGGTCTATCACTCTTTATTGTAGTTTTTTTTAGCAGTTTTTCCAAGTGGAATTTTACTTCTTCACCTGAAAAATCTTTTGCTGCCCCTTTAGCCAAAATTAAATAATAGTATCCTGGCGACATGTTTTGATACTGTGACTGCAAAACTGCTTTAATATACCGACGCATTTGATTTCGATCATGAGCTTTTCCTATTTTTTTACCAACTAAAAAGGCAAAATAATTTTTTTGGTCTAGCGATTTTAAACGATAAATTAGAAAATAGCGATTTCCAATACGCTCACCTTGCTGCATTACTTGTTGGATCGTATCATTTTTTTTAATCATATATTGCTTTTTCAACACGTCACCACCATTCTTGTTGCCATATGTACTCTTTTAATGAAGAAAAAGACCACTGCGTTGAGTGGTCTTAAGCTGATAATACTTTACGTCCTTTATTACGACGAGCTTTTAATACTCGGCGTCCGGCTGCTGTTGCCATACGAGCGCGGAAACCATGCTTTTTGCTACGTTTACGGCTATTTGGTTGAAATGTACGTTTCATATGTGACACCTCCTAGGGTTGTTCTTTTTCTTGACACTACACTCTTGATATTATACCAAAACAAATAAAAAAAGCAATTATTTTTTTCTTTCATCATGTTGAAACCCTGAAATACAACTATTTATATCACTTATTGACTAGCTAAAAGGGTGGCGTAAATTTAGATTCCCAACATTGTGGAAAAGATAAAATAGGATTTCAACAAAAAACAGATCATTTTTCCACTATTTTTTATGTTTTACATACAATAAGGAAAACTTTTTTTAAAAAGATGTGGAAAGTGTGGAAAAAGTCCAAAAAGCGTGGTATTATAGGAAAGAACTTTTCAAAAACATGCTACTTTTTCCCCAAAAGACTATCTGGGAACAAAAATGTTTTCCACCAACTTTTCAACAATGTGGAAAACATTTTTACATGTGTTAAAAAGTGGTTTGTGGAATTTGTGCAAAAGCTTATAAACACATGTATTTACCTATATATATGTATGTGGAAAACTTTATTTTATTTCATACAGGAGGCGTTTTATTCTATGGCTCAATCTGAATTAGCTCAGAATATTTGGTTACAGACACTCGATTATATTCAAGCAAATGAAAAAATTTCGCAAACAAGTTTTGATAATTGGTTCAGCAAAACAAAAGCAGTTTCACTCAATCAAGATGAAATTATTATTGAAACACTTGATAGTTTTGTCAGTGATTGGTTGAAAAATAAATTCTCAGAAATTATTCAAGAAGCACTCATTCATGTACTTGGTGCACCAATTCATATGCGTTTTGTCGCAAAAGAAAATGAAATAAAAAAAACACAATCTATTATTTCAAGTGACATACCCGAATCAACAAAAGAAAAAAAGACGATGAAAACAATTGTTCCATTAGAAAAACAACAACCGCGTCAAGAACCTACTCATACCAATCATTTTTTACAACCAACTTTGCTTAGCGATAATGATTTTGAATCTAATCTAAACTATCACTATACTTTTGAAAATTTTGTTGTTGGTGGCGGAAATCGACTTGCTTATAATATAGCTCTTGCTGTTTCTGAAGACCCTGGATCTCGTTATAATCCTCTTTTTATTTATGGTGGATCAGGTCTTGGTAAAACACATCTAATGCAAGCAATTGGTAATCAAATTCATAGTGAAAATCCTAATAAACGTATTTTATATGTAACCTGTGAGGATTTTGTAAATGATTTTATTAGTAATCTTTCAAAAAATAATATGACAAAGTTTCGAAATAAATATCGTGATATTGATATTTTATTAGTTGACGATATTCAATTTCTTGCTAAAAAAGAGGCGATGCAAGAAGAATTTTTCCATACTTTTAACCACCTTTATCAAAATGGAAAACAATTAGTCTTAACATGTGATACACAACCAAGTGAAATTTCTAAATTGACTGATCGTCTTCGTACTCGTTTTGAATGGGGGATTATGGTTGACATTACTGTACCAGACCTTGAAACACGTATGGCTATTTTACAACGTAAATTGACAGCTGATAACATGATTGAAGATGTCCCTAATAACGTTATTGAGTATATTGCTGCTCAATTTGATTCAAATATCCGTGAACTCGAGGGAGGTCTAAGTCGTGTTGTCGCTTACAGCACTATGTTTGGCAAAAATGATATTACTCTTGAACTTGCAATAGAAGCACTCAAAGGATTTTCAAAATCACAACAAACTATTATTTCTATTTATAAAGTACAAAAAGTTGTTTCAAGCTATTTTAATATTCAAGTAGATGATTTAAAATCAAAGAAACGCAAACAACCACTTGTTAAATATCGACATATTGCCGTTTATTTATCAAAATTACTCACAGATTCATCACTGCAAAAAATAGGAAAAGAATTTGGTGGTCGTGATCATACCACTATTATGCACTCAATTCAAACAATTGAATCTGACTTAAAAACAGAACAAGAAACTCAGCGGATGATTGAAGAGATAAAAGAACTACTTTAAGAGTTTTCCACACCGTTCGTGGAAAAACCCCTCACTTTTCCACAGGTTATCCACAGGTTATCCACAACAAAATGTCTCTGTTTTTTGTGTATTATTTGGGCTAAATACGCTTTTCCACATTTTTATTGCGCCCTTATTACTACTACTATCTAAAAGAAATAAGATATTCTAGGAGGTTATTCAATGAAAATTAACATTTCACGTCAACATTTTATTAAAGCAGTTAATACCGTTTCTAAAGCTATTACAAGCAAATCGGTCTTACCAGTATTAAACGGTTTAAAACTAGAAGTTACACATGAACAAATGACTGTAACAGGTTCAAATACAGAATTAACAATTGTTACACATATTCCTTGTAAACAAGATGATCAAACAATTATCGATGTTATTACGCCAGGGATTGTTATTTTACCTGCTAAATATGTATTAGATATCATTAAAAAAGTTCAAGACAATACAATTCAACTTGAAAAAATAGATAGTGGACTTATTCGTTTATCTACTTCAACAAGTGAATTTCAATTAAATGACCTTCCAGTTGAAGAATATCCGATCATTCAATTAATTACAGATCAACCTTCTTTTACTATCTCATCAACAGTTTTTAAAACAATTGTACGTCAAACATTATTTTGTGCATCAACAAATGAAAGTCGTCCAATTTTAACAGGTGTTCATTTCATTATTGAAAATAATGAATTACGTAGTATTGCTACAGATAGTTATCGATTAGCACAAAAAATTGTTCATTTACCTAAAGCACCAGGATTTGATAAAGATATTGTAATCCCTGCTAAAACATTAAATGAATTTTTGAAAACAATTGATGATGAAGAGCGATTAATTACATTATACTTTGGAGATAATAAAGTACTATTTACATGGGAAGATACATACTTACAATCACGTTTACTTGAAGGTAATTATCCACAAACAAACCGATTAATTCCAACCGAGTTTACAACAGAATTAACTGTTGACCATACTGCACTGTATCAAGCTATCGATCGAGCTTTACTATTAGCACGTGAAGCAGAAAATAATGTTATTCACTTAAATATTCAAGCTAATAAAATTGAAGTAACAACAAATACGCCAGAAATTGGTCAAGTTCGTGAAAGAGTGACACCTGAATTATTTACAGGTGAGCCATTACGAATTACTTTTAATGCTAAATATGCATTAGATGCACTAAGAGCTTTGGATACTGATCTGGTTACTATTTCATTTGTAGGAGAAGTACGTCCATTCATTTTACGTGCCAAGAATGATGTAAAAGTAACACAACTCCTTTTACCCGTTCACACATACTAGGATACTCACTTTAAAAAAAGTCGTTATACGGCTTTTTTTTTTGTGAAAAAAGCATAATTTGACACGATTTATGGTAAAATAGAGTAGTATGATGACTTTTAAAAGAAGCTTGTGAGTTATCAAAAATAAGTAAAGGACGGTGTACACATGTACTATGTTGAAATCGATGCGGAATATATCACACTGCAACAATTTTTAAAAGCTGCAGATATTATTTCGTCTGGGGGAATGGCTAAGCATTATTTAGCGGAATCGCTAGTTCTAGTAAATGATCAACCTGAAAATCGGCGTGGGCGTAAATTATACCCGAATGATGTGATCGTTATTGATGGCTACGATCCGTTTACGATAACTCCTTTGCAAAAATGAATGTAAAGAATTTACAGTTACGAACATTTCGTAACTACAAAGAACAATTTGTTACATTTCATCCGCAAATGAACATTTTCTTAGGAGATAATGCTCAAGGGAAAACAAGTTTAATCGAAGCTCTCTATGTTTTAGCATTTACTAAATCATACCGTTGTCAAAACTTTCGTGAACTCATTATGTTTGGTGAAGATTTTTCGAAAATAACAGCGGAAATTAGTCAAAAGCAACGAACAATCAATCTTGCAATGATTCTAAGTAAGCAAGGGAAAAAAATGCAAATAAATGATGTTGAGCAACAGCGATTAAATGAGTATATTGGCCAATTAACTGTTATTAAGTTTTCACCTGAAGATCTTGAATTAATCAAAGGTCAACCGGCAATTCGCCGGCGTTTTTTGGATATTGAATTATCACAAGCATCACCAAATTATTTTTTGGCACTTGCGAATTTTCAAAAAATGTTAAAACAAAGAAATGAATACTTAAAACAAATAAAAATCGATGCAATTTACTTGGAAATTATTGATGAATCACTTGCTTTACAAGCTGCAATTATTTATCAGCAACGCAAACAATTTATCGATGACCTAAATGTAATTTTACAACCGATTCATGGACAACTTACAGATGGACGTGAACAAATAAAGATTAAATACCAACACGATTTAGGTGATTTCAATACAGAGGATGATATTCAAAAAATGTACCAACTGTTATTGAAGAAAAATTTTGAACGTGATCGGAAATTGTCAAGTACAACGGTAGGACCACATAAAGATGACCTTGCGTTTTTTATTGCTGATAAAAATGTGAAGCAATTTGGCTCACAAGGACAGCAAAGAACAACAGTGTTATCATTGAAATTGGCAGAAATTGAGTGGCTCGCAAGTAAAAAAGGAGAATATCCGATTTTATTACTTGATGATGTCTTAAGTGAACTGGATGACCAGAGGAAAATTCAGTTGTTAAATTTTATTAATGATAAAGTCCAAACGTTTATTACCACAACAGAGATGAATGATTTACTTACAAAAGTAACATCTAGTTATACAGTATTTACGGTGAATAATGGACAACTTTTAGAAGTAGGTGAAAGAACACATGACACAAAATTATGATGCAAGTAATATTCAAGTGTTAGAAGGATTAGAAGCGGTACGAAAACGACCAGGAATGTACATTGGTTCAACTTCAGGACGCGGATTACACCATCTTGTATGGGAAATAGTGGATAACTCAATAGATGAAGCGTTAGCTGGATTTTGTAGTGAAATTACAATTGAAATTCATGAAGATAATTCAATTGCAGTCATCGATAATGGACGGGGAATACCTGTTGATATCGTTGAAAAAACAGGAAGACCTGCTGTTGAAACGATTTTAACTGTTTTGCACGCTGGTGGAAAGTTTGGCGGTGGCGGTTATAAAGTTTCAGGAGGATTGCATGGTGTTGGTGCATCTGTTGTTAATGCTCTTTCAACACAGTTAGAGGTAACTGTTCAGCGTGATGGGAAAACGTATTTTGAACGCTTCCACTACGGACAACCCGAAGCAGATTTATCAATTATAGGAACAAGTGAAACAACAGGAACAACTGTTCATTTCTGGCCAGATTCAACTATTTTTACAGAAACAATTGTTTACGATTATGATACGTTACGAAACCGTACGCGAGAATTAGCATTCTTAAATAAAGGACTGAAGATTACACTATGTGATTTAAGGACAGAAAAAAAAGAAACATTCTACTATGAAGGTGGAATCAAAGAATATGTTGCATATTTAAATCGTTCGAAACAAGTAATTGATCCAACAGTTGTATATGTTGAAGGTGAGAAAGACGATATTATTGTTGAAATTGCGCTGCAATACAATGATGGATATGCTACAAATGTGTACTCATTTACAAACAATATCAACACCCATGAAGGTGGAACACATGAAGATGGTTTTAGACGTGCATTAACACGTGTCATTAATAGTTATGCACAAAAAAATAATTTATTGAAAAATAGTGATGATAATTTAACAGGTGATGATGTTCGTGAAGGATTAGTGAGCATTATTTCGATTAAACATCCAGGGCCGCAATTCGAAGGACAAACAAAAACAAAACTTGGGAATAGTGAAGTAAGAACAATTGTTGATCGCATTTTTGCTGAAAAATTTGAGACGTTTTTACTTGAAAATCCGGAAGCAGCACAAAAAATTATCGAAAAAGGTATTACAGCTGCAAGAGCACGTGTGGCTGCAAAACGTGCTCGTGAATTGACTCGTCGAAAAAATGTATTAGAAGTATCGGCATTGCCTGGGAAATTAGCCGATTGTTCATCAAAAAATGCAGCTGCTAGTGAAATTTATATAGTCGAAGGGGATTCGGCAGGTGGATCAGCAAAGCTTGGTCGAAACCGAGAATTCCAAGCGATTTTACCACTTCGAGGTAAAGTTTTAAATGTGGAAAAAGCACGTATTGATAAAGTATTTGCTAATAATGAGATTCGAATGATGATTACAGCATTTGGTACAGGAATTGGTGAGGAGTTTGACCTTGAAAAATTACGGTATCATAAAATTGTAATTATGACCGATGCTGATGTCGATGGTGCTCATATCCGCACCTTACTTCTAACATTCTTATATAAATTTATGCGACCACTGATTGAAAATGGAAATATTTACATTGCACAGCCTCCTTTGTATAAGGTACAAGCTGGGAAACGAATTGAATATGTGTATAGCGATGAACAATTACAACAAACGCTAGAAACATTTCCAGTGACACCTAAGCCAAACGTACAAAGGTATAAAGGGCTTGGGGAAATGAATCCTGATCAATTATGGGAAACAACTATGGATCCAGATGTTCGTACGTTGTTACAAGTAACAATGGAAGATGCAATGGATGCAGACATGGTTTTTAGTATGTTAATGGGTGATGACGTTGAACCACGTCGTGATTTTATTCAAACGAATGCCCAATATGTAAAAAATCTTGATATCTAAGAGGAGGTAGCCTATGTCTGAAATTAATCACGGTCATGTAAAACCGATTAATATTACGCACGAAATGAAAAATTCATTTCTTGATTATGCGATGAGTGTTATTGTTTCACGTGCTTTACCAGATGTTCGCGATGGATTAAAACCAGTACATCGTCGTATTTTGTTTGCGATGAATGATCTCGGTATTCACGCTGATAAGTCATATAAGAAATCAGCGCGTATCGTTGGAGAAGTTATCGGGAAATACCACCCACACGGTGATATTGCTGTGTATGAAACGATGGTACGTATGGCCCAAGATTTCAGTTATCGTTATATGCTTGTGAATGGTCATGGTAACTTCGGGTCTGTGGATGGTGATGGCGCAGCTGCTATGCGTTATACAGAAGCAAAAATGAGTAAAATTGCAATGGAACTTTTGCGCGATATCAATAAAAATACAATTGATTTTCAAGATAATTATGATGGAGAAGAACGTGAACCAATTGTTCTTCCAGCACGTTTTCCAAATCTACTTGTGAATGGAACAACAGGGATTGCCGTGGGTATGGCAACAAATATTCCGCCACATAATTTAGCTGAAACTATTAATGCGACAATTGCTTTGATGGATAATCCTGAATTAGATATTAATGAATTAATGCAGTATTTACCTGGTCCTGATTTTCCAACTGGAGCAATGATTATTGGACGAAGTGGTATTCGTAAAGCATATGAAACGGGACGTGGATCACTAAAAATTCGTGCTAAAGCAGAAATTATTCACCAATCAAATGGAAAAGCAATTATCCATATTAGTGAAATTCCGTTTCAGCTAAATAAAGCAACACTTATAGAACGAATTGCTGAGTTAGTTAGAGATAAAAAAATTGAAGGAATCACAGATTTACGTGATGAATCGAATCGTGAAGGAATTCGTATCATTATTGAAACAAGTCGTGATGCTCAACCTGAAGTAGTATTAAATAATTTGTACAAACAAACGTCATTACAAACATCATTTGGTATGAATATGTTAGCCCTTGTTGATGGACAGCCAAAAGTATTAGGTGTCAAAGAAGCTTTGACACATTATATTGAGCATCAAAAAGTTGTTATTCGTCGTCGTACGCAGTTTGAACTTGAGAAAGCTCAAGCACGTGCACATATTTTACAAGGTTTACTCATTGCCTTGGATCATATTGATGAAGTGATAGCTTTAATTAGAGGTTCTAAAACAGCAGAAGATGCGCAAATTGGTTTAATTGAAACATTTGAATTAACAGTTATTCAAGCAAAAGCAATTTTAGATATGCGTTTACAGCGTTTAACAGGTTTAGAACGCGATAAAATTGATAATGAGCATTTAGACTTAAAAGTTTTGATTAAAGACCTTGAAGACATCTTAAAACACGAAATTCGTGTTATTGAAATTATTCGTCAGGAATTGACTGATGTCCGTGATAAATTTGGTGATAGACGTCGTACTGAAATAATCGAAGCAGATTTCAATGATATTGAGGATGAAGATTTGATTCCTCAAGAAGATATTGTCATTACACTCACGAATAAAGGTTATGTAAAACGATTGCCAAGCTCAACATATCGTGCACAAAATCGTGGTGGACGAGGTGTTAAAGGAATGGGGACAGTTGAAGATGATTTCGTTGAACATCTCATTTCGATGAATACACATGAATACCTGTTATTTTTTACAAACACCGGTCGTGTTTACAGGCTAAAAGGTTATCAAGTACCTGAGTATGGACGTACTGCTCGTGGTTTACCAATCGTCAATTTGTTACCGATTGACAAAGATGAGGTAGTGAGTGCTGTTATTCCAATTCGTGATTTTGGGGAAGAAGGATACTTAATGTTTGCGACACAACGCGGTGTTGGAAAGCGAACACAATTAAGTGAATTTGAAAATATTCGTGCCAATGGAAAAATTGCTATCAATTTACGTGAAGGTGACGAATTAATTTCAGTCCGTAAAACGACAGGAACAAATGAAATCATTGTTGCAGCAACAAATGGAAAAATGATTCGATTTAATGAAACAGATGTTCGTGAAATGGGTCGAACAGCTGCAGGTGTATATGTGATGCGCATCTCAGATGAAGATAAGGTTGTTGGCATGGAAGTGATTCAACAAGATGAAGAAGTGCTGATTGTTACAGAGCGAGGATATGGAAAACGAACACCAATTAGTGATTATCGTCTTCAATCACGTGGTGGTAAAGGTGTTATCACCGTAAATGTAACAGATAAAAATGGTCGATTAGTTGGAGTTAAAGCTGTAAAAGGTGATGAACACGATTTAATGATTATGACAAATGAAGG
This sequence comes from uncultured Bacillota bacterium, assembly GCA_945956935.1. Classification (GTDB taxonomy): domain Bacteria; phylum Bacillota_I; class Bacilli_A; order Culicoidibacterales; family ZOR0006; genus ZOR0006. The sequence goes on from CAMFJD010000004.1 coordinate 81,024, forward strand.
GATTATCATTCGTTTACAAACAGACCAAGTTTCAAGTATTGGACGTGCAACACAAGGAGTTCGTTTAATTCGATTAGAGTTAACTCAATCTGTTGCAACAATTGCACTTGTTGATCGTGAAGAGATAGAAGAAACGCCAGAACAAAATGATATCGAAAGTGAACAGCTCACATTATTAGACGAATAAAAAAAGGGGGCTACGCCTCCTTTTTTACTTATCAAAGACTACAAACATTCTGGCGTATGAGTTGTGCTCTGGTGATAAGTATAACAGTTTTTTTACAAGGAATATGTGTGTCAGCAAATGAAATATCATTTCAACATTTAAATGCAAAGGCATTGTTATTGATGGATGCTGTAACAGGAGAAGTTATTTATAGTGAAGATGAGCATACAGTGTTACCCGTATATAGTGTTTCTAAGTTAATGACCGCATACATTGTCTTAGAATCAATAAAAAATGGACAATTAAAATGGGATCAGCAAGTAGTAATTGATGCGCAATTAGATGAAATATCACGTGTGTACGCATTTACAAATGTACCACTTGTTGAAGGTGAAAGTTATACGGTTCGAGACTTATTTCAAGCAATGCTTGTCCAATCTGCAAATGCAGCAACAATGGCACTTGCAAAAACAATTAGTGGTAGTGAACAACAATTTGTTAAAATAATGAACACATATGCAAAAAATTTAGAATTAAGTAATAGCACCTTCGTAAGTTCGTCGGGTCTTGAACAAGAAGATTTAGTAGATTTTGGCATTAAAATTGCTGAAGGTGGAAATAGAATGAGTGCTATTGACGTTGCAACATTAATGCGAGCAATCTTTGTTGAATATCCTGAAACTGCTGATATCACTAAACAAAGTCAGATGTGGTTTAATGAATCAGATGAGATTGAGAAATTTTTAATGACGACGAGTAACCCTTTATTACCAGGTGCAACTCAAGAGATTCCAGGTTTTTTAGGTGGAAAAAGTGGTTTTGGTGGATTAGATGGAACAGCAGCTTATGCGGCCTTGCTACATGATAATGAACGATCATTGATAACGGTTGTGATTGGTGCGATGAATATGAATGATGTTTATGAATCAACAAGGCAACTTATGGAATATGGAAGAACACTAGAGTTAAATAATTCTGTTTTAGATATGCAGTTTTCAGAACTTAATAATAAATCAAATAATGGAGATATGATTTATGATTTTCAGGTGATGAATGGAGAAAAAGATAAGTTTACAGTGAACTTTTCTAAAATAATTCCGGAAAAATATCAGGATGTTGAAAAATACACATATGAATTTAAACCGATAAATCAGGCAAACTTTGCATCAAATAAAAATACATATGTAGCACCGATTTTAAAAGAACAAATTATTGGTAATATTATCATAAAAAATACAGATAATTCAGTTGTTAAAACAATAGTAGTAAAATCAGAAGAAACGGTTGCTGCAGTAGAGCTAACATGGATACAAAAGGTCATAAAGTTTATTATAGAAATATTTTAGGCTATTTTGACAAAAAAGGAGTATAATAATGAAAAAAATAATGAGTTTTCTAGTGGCAATAATGCTAGTTACAGCAATTAGCCCAATAGTACAAGTACAAGCTGAAACAACCGATTTAATCCAACAAACGGTAACAATTGATTCAAAAGCATCATTACTTATCAATGCAGAAACAGGTCAAATATTGCATGAACAAAATATTGATCAAGCATTGCCTGTGTACAGTATTACAAAATTAATGACAGCATATTTAGTTTTAGAAGCAATTTATTCTGAGAATCCGACATTAACATGGGATACAGAATTAACAACATCAGAAGCAGCTTCTGATGTTTCACGAGATTTAAATTATTCAGGTATTTCTCTTGAAGTAGGTGGAAAATATACAGTCCGTGAATTATTTGAAGCTGGATTAATTTATTCTGCAAATGGACCAATTATGGTAATGGCTGAAGCAATCGGAGGATCAGAACAAGGATTTGTTGATTTAATGAATGCGAAAGCTCAAGATTTAGGATTATCAGCAACAAAATTTACAACATCAACAGGTTTATCAGGAGCAGATATTAAAATTCATAATGTTCAAGTAAATGATACAGCAGAAAATGTGATGAGTGCACGAGATGTTGCTTTATTATCTTATATTCTATTGGAAGAGTATCCAGAAATTTTAGATACAACGTCAGTTTCTGAAAAAACATTTGATGAGGGTGGAGAATATCCAGAATTAATGAAAAATTATAACTGGATGTTACCAGGACTTATTTTCGAATACCCGGGAGTAGATGGATTAAAAACAGGATCAGCTGAAGGTGAATATCAAGCAGCATTTGTTGGAACAGCAATTCAAAATGATTTCCGTGTCATAAGTGTTGTACTAGGAGCACAAGATAGTAGTACTCGTTTTACAGAAACAGCTAAATTATTTGATTATGCCTTTCAATCATTAAAGAATTATACAATCATAACACCGAATTCAATAGTGAATGAGACAAACACTTTTGCTGTTCGTAAGGGTACTGAAAATGAAGTAGCAATCAAAACAGAAGAGACAATTATTATCTCGTCAACGCAAGCTGATTTAACGTTTGAAACGTATTTCGCACCGGTATCGGATAAATATTATGCAGGTGTGCAGAAATTTACAGCTCCAATAGCAACAAATGAATTATTAGGTCGTGTAACAGTTGATACAACGGGTATGAAGTTTTTAACACCTGAGTTGCAACAAAATTTTGGTGCGGATGTGAATGCAACAGCAGCAGTTGATGAAAGTTTCTTTTTATTAGGAATATTTGAAGATATTAAAGATAGTATTTTAAGTTTATTTAGCAAATAGAAAAAAGCAATGTTTCACGTGAAACATTGCTTTTTTCTATTTGACTATTATTCATAGATACAGTATACTTTTAGTAATACAAATAAAGCGTTGAGAAGAAATAGTAGTTGAATAAACTTTTATGACAGAGAGCCTATAGGTGGTGTGAATAGGTATAAAAGTTCAATGAATCAGACTTCGAGTAAAAGTGTGAAGCAAGTGTGAGTAGCATTTTTCGGTTATCGCCGTTATCGATTGAAGCAATGTTTCACGTGAAACATTGGAAAAAGGGTGGCACCACGTCAATGACGTCCCTTAAAAGGGGCTTTTTTTGTTTTATTGGTAGAAAACAAATGTGAAGGAGTAGATACTATGTTAGATATTAAATATGTGCGTGAAAACTTAGAGGAAACAAAGAAACGTCTTGCAGCACGTCAAATGGATGTTGAGTATTTAAATGTTATTCCTGAGTTAGATGAAAAACGTCGTGAAACATTACAAAAAGTAGAAGAACTAAAAAATAAACGTAATACAACGTCAAAATTAATCGGACAATACAAACGTGAAGGAAAAGATACAGCTGAAATTATGGAAACTGTTGCAGGTATTGGTGATGAAATTAAAACACTAGATGCAATTGTTATTGAAATTGATGCTGAATTAAAGAATTTATTGCTAAAGACACCAAATATTCCATATGAAGATGTACCAGTAGGTACAGAAGAGGCAGATAATGTTGAAATTCGTCGAATTGGAACACCAACTGAATTTAATTTTGAGCCACAAGCACATTGGGATCTTGTCGAGAATTTAGGGCTTGTAGATTTTGAACGTGCAGCTAAGATTACTGGAAGTCGTTTTGCAGTATATAAAAATCTTGGAGCACGGCTTGAACGTGCATTAATTTCATTTATGTTGGATTTACATACAGGTGATCATGGATACGAAGAAATTTTACCACCTGTCATTGTAAATAGTGAGAGTTTAGTAGGAACAGGTCAATTACCTAAGTTTGAAGAAGATCTTTTCAAGCTGCGTGGCGAAAAAGATTATTATTTAATTCCAACAGCAGAAGTTCCTGTTACAAATTTACATCGTGAAGAAATTTTAGAAAATGAACAATTACCAATTAAGTATACAGCATACTCTAGCTGTTTTCGTTCAGAAGCGGGATCAGCTGGCCGTGACACACGTGGATTAATTCGTCAACACCAATTTAATAAAGTAGAACTTGTCCAGTTTGTTCGTCCTGAAGAATCGGAGCAAGCATTAGAGATGTTAACAAATCAAGCAGAACGTGTTTTACAATTATTAAAATTACCATATCGTGTATTATCATTATGTACGGCTGATCTAGGTTTTAGTTCACAAAAAACATATGATTTAGAAGTATGGTTACCATCATATAATGAATATAAAGAAATTTCTTCTTGTTCAAATTTTGGTGATTTCCAAGCACGACGTGCACAAATTCGTTTTCGCCGTGATAGTAAATCAAAACCAGAGTTTGTACATACACTCAATGGATCAGGTTTGGCAATTGGTCGTACAGTTGCAGCAATTATTGAAAACTATCAAAATGCTGATGGAACAATTACAATTCCAGAAGTATTAGTTCCATATATGGGTGGAAAAACAGTTATTAAATAGAAAAAGAGCGTTTTACTGAATTTATCAATAAAACGCTCTTTTTCTATTGTTTTTTCAAAGATTAAATGATATAATAAAACATATGGAGGAATACCCAAGTCCGGCTGAAGGGATCGGTCTTGAAAACCGACAGGGGAGTAACATCTCGCGGGGGTTCGAATCCCTCTTCCTCCGCCATATTTTTAATGTTAAACGCACAAGCGTTTTTTTTTGACTTGAAACAAAATGTGGAAAGACTTATAATAAATAAAAAATATCGAATAGAGGTGGAGAGTATGGATGCATTAATGACTTTTGAACAGTTATTAACAACCAATGATGCTATTGCGATGAGTTGGCTTAATATGAAGTTACGAGATGAATATAGTAACTTCAGTGATTTATGTGAATCAAATGGATTTGATCAAACACAAATTACTGATAAAATGAAAGCATACGGGTATATTTATGTTGAGAATCTCAACCAATTTAGACCTGAGTAAATATAAGTAAAAAGGCTGTACATGTGCAGCCTTTTTACTTACATTTATTTTTGTGTTTGTTGTAAAATTTTCCCTGCTCGTTCAAGAATTAGCTCAATACTTTTTGGATTGTTAACAACATCATAATCTTTTACATTAATGCGTAATACAGGTGAAAAATTAAAATTATTAATCCAATATTCGTAACGATTATATAAATCACGCCAATATGATTCATCTGTATGAATTTCCATAGAGCGTCCACGTGCTTGAATACGACGAAGAACTTCTTCAAAATCACTTTCAACATAAATTAATAAATCAGGGTGTGGGAAAAATGGAGTCATTACCATTGCCTCAAAAAGTGAACGATATGTAGCATAGTCTTCAGCAGACATTTTTCCGTTGTCAAAATTTAATTTAGCAAAAATATCAACATCTTCATAGATTGAGCGATCTTGAATAAATCCACCACCATATTGAAAAATTCGTTTTTGTTCTTTAAAACGTTCAGCCAGAAAGAAAATTTGTAAATGAAAGGCCCAACGTTCAAAATCATCATAATATTTTTCTAAATATGGATTGTTTTCAACATTCTCCAATGAAGTTTTGAATTCAAGAGCGTCTGCCAATGCGTGTGTTAATGTTGATTTTCCGACACCGACAGTACCAGCAATAGCGATAGTTGCGGCTTTTGGAATACCATATTGTTCTGGATTATATTTTGTCATAAATTATTGCTCCTCGCTTAAATAAGGTTGAATGAGTGTCATGATAGATTGTAGATCATCTGGTTGATGTACAAAATCAAAATCGTCACCGTTGATTTTGATTATTGGGATTTGTGGATAGAGTTGTTTAAAATGATCAATTTTTTGGTCATACGCATCGATGAGACGTTGTAAATATTCGGGGTCCATGTCTTGTTCGAATTCTCGATTGCGGAGAGCAATTCTTTTTTGAAGTGTCGTTAAACTTGCATTTAAGACAATAAGGACATTTGGAGGAGGAGTATCTTCTAATAAGATATTATAAATTTGCGAAAATTTCTTAAATTTATTTTCTTCCAAATTCATTTCAGCAAAAATTAGATTTTTAAAAATATGATAATCTGACACAACTGGTTTTTGATGTATGAGATAATTTGCTTGAATTTCTTCTAGTTGTACATGACGATTAACGAGGAAAAACATTTCGGTTTGAAAGGCCCACGTCTCCATATCATCATAAAATTTATCAAGAAATGGATGTTCGTGAACAATTTCTTTTAGTAAGTTATAGTCTAGTTGATCCGCAATTGCGAGTGCTAATGATGTTTTACCAACACCGATTGGTCCTTCAATCGCAATAAAAGGTGTTTTTTTCATATTTACTTTCCTCCCAAACAAAATCACATGGATATTATACCATAAAATATCCAAATGTATTTGCAATTTGGATAAGAACAATGTATAATTTTAAATGCATCTCAGGTGTACAATGTCAATGCTTCGAACCAGGTCAGGATCGGAAGGTAGCAGCCTTAAGGAGTTATTGGCATGTGTGCAAACCTGAGGTGTTTTTATTTTAATCACAAAGGATGAACGTATATGAATCATCAAAGATATATGCAAAAAGCGATCGATCAAGCAAAAAAAGCAATGGAGATTGGTGAAGTACCAATCGGAGCTATTCTCGTTCATGAAGGGAAAATTATTGCACAGGCATTTAATGATCGCGAAACAAGCCAAAATCCATTACATCATGCAGAATTGATGGTTATTGAGCAAGGCAGCCAAGTGTTAGGGAAATGGCGTTTAACTGACTGTACACTCTATGTTACATTGGAACCTTGTCCAATGTGTGCAGGAGCAATTATTCAATCGCGGATTGGACGAGTTGTTTTTGGTGCATTTGATCCGAAAGCTGGCTGTGTTGGCTCTTTGATGGATCTGCCGCGAGATGAACGGTTTAATCATACACCAGAAGTAATTACGGGTGTCTTAGCAGTTGAATGTGGACAATTATTAAAAGATTTCTTCAAAGAATTACGCGAACGAAATAAACAAAGAAAAAATATTGAACATAAATAATAAAAGAACCGATTTTCTCACTTTAAATGAGGCAATCGGTTCTTTTATTATTTAGTTATTATTCAGCGAGTCTATCACAAATGTTTGCGGCATGATCACCAATGCGTTCAATATCACTGATAATATCAGTAAAAACAAACGATTTCATTCCATTCAATTCTTGATTTTTTAACCGTTCAATATAATTTTCACGAGCATTTAAAACCATTTTATCAAGTTCATTTTCACGTTCAATTACTTGTCCACAGATAAAAGCACTGTCTTCTTCTAATGCTTGAATAGTTAAATTTAACATTTCAATAGCAGAATTGATCAACTGATTATATTCTTCAAAACCTTGAGGTGTTAAGTGTTCTTTACTATCAAATTTCAACTCGAAGTGTTCAGAAATATTGATAGCATGATCACTAATACGTTCAAGGTCACGAATCGATTTTAATAATGTAGCTTGTAGCTTTCCTTCTTCTTCTGATAATGTATGTGTACCAATCTCAATAAGATAGTGTGCGATTTTTTTATCCATTGTATCGACAATACCTTCTGTTTGTTTTAACCGTTCTAAATCTTTTAAGCTTCCAGACTTTGCATAGTTATTAGCATTTATTACAGATTGACGGGCAAATTGAGCCATAGCAATAACTTGGTGTTTTACTTGCACAAGTGCAAATGATGGTGATTGCTCAATTAATTCTTGATCAAGGACAAAATTACTCATATCTGGCATTGCTAATTCTTCAGCAGTAGGTTTAATCAATTTTGTAACGAGTTTTGCTAATAAATCAGCAAAAGGTAAAAGTAATAGTGTCATTGTTATATTAAATCCAGCATGGGCAAAGGCAATTTGCATTTCGGGTGTTAACCCAAACATTTGAGCTGCTGCAGATACAAAATGGTAGTAAGGTATAAGAAGCAAAGTAAATAGAACGGATCCTAATACGTTAAATATAACATGGGATGCGGCAGTTCTTTTTGCAGCAGTTGAACCACCGATTGAAGCGAGAACCGAGGTAATTGTAGTACCAATATTATCACCATATAAAATAGGAAGAGCTGCTTGTAATGAAATAACACCACCACCATACAAGCTTTGTAAAATACCAATCGTAGCACTAGAGCTTTGAACGACCATAGTTAATACGGTTCCGACTAAAATAGCTAAAAATGGACTGAATGATAAATCAACCATAAACTGAGAGAATTGTGGTAACTCAGCAATAGGAAGCAATCCTTTACTCATTATTTCTAGACCAAGAAATAATCCACCGAACCCAAAAATAGTTTGTGAAATATAATTGAGTTTTTTATTTTTTGCAAACATATAAATGAGACCACCAACTGCCATAATAGGAAGAGCATATTTTGATAATTTTAAACCAATAAGGAAAGCGGTAATTGTAGTTCCGACATTAGCACCCATAATGATTCCAATAGATTGTTGTGTAGTCATCAATCCTGCACGAACAAGACTAATTGCGAGTGCTGTAGTACCAGAACTACTTTGAAGTAAACCAGTTACTAAAATACCGACTAATGCACCTTTTACTGGAGTATTAGTAAATTTTTCAATCCAATCACGAATTTTATCGCCAGCAAAGTTTTTGAGTCCATCACCCATAAATTTGATACTGAATAAGAAGATTCCTAGTCCTCCCACAAGTTCAAACAGGAGTTTTTGCATATTGACATCCATATATTAAAACCTCTCTTGTAGAAAATAATGCTTTTTAAAAAGCAAACATGTTCATCATATCAAAAAAAAGGGGATACTTTAACAAGTTTTTATCGATTTATTTACAATTTATCAACAAAATAATAACTTTTTGTAAAAATTTAAAAATAACGTAAAAAGAAGGGCGAAAATGAAGTGTTTGTGGTATTTTAAAAGGGAGTATGTAAAGGAGTGGAATATGAATGGCACAAATTGAAATATTATTAGTTGAAGATGAGGCATCACTACAGCGTTTACTAAAATATGATTTAGAACAATCAGGATTTAAAGTAACAGCGGTCGATAATGGTCAAGAAGCTTATGAACAGGCGCTAACAGGGAAGTATGAATTTATTTTACTTGATTGGATGTTACCGAAGATGACGGGACTAGAAGTATGTCGAAAACTTCGAGAAAAAGGGAACACAAGTTATATTATTATGATTACGGCAAAATCAGAAGAATTTGATATGATTGAAGGTTTAAGTGAGGGTGCGGATGATTACATTCGTAAACCGTTCTCAACACGTGAAGTTGTTGCTAGAATAAAAGCAGTTATGCGCCGAAAAAAGACTTTTGTATTGCCAACTATTGAATACGAACTAACAGAATTATCAGATGAAGAACAAATAATGTCTTATCGGACAATCACGATTGATGCACAGCGATACGAAGTGTATTTAGAAAATAAAAAAGTAGATATGACATTAACTGAATTTGAATTATTAGTGTATATGGTGAAGAATCAGGGGAAAGTTTTATCTAGAGATCACCTGCTAGGCACAGTTTGGGGATATGAATATGATGGCGATACGAGAACTGTTGATGTCTATATTTTTAAATTACGCGAAAAATTAGAGCATGATAATGGTCCACGATTGTTTAAAACGATACGCGGCGTGGGTTATATGCTTGAAAAGGAATAGTTATGATGCATAAATCAAATTTTCGACAAGCGATTGAAGATGTCGTCATTTATAATATACTCCTCTTTTTTGTTTCGATGATTGTGTTTACAATAGGGGCAGATTATCGACAATTTATTTTATTAGGATGCTTAATTGCATCAATGGTTTTTAATGCCATTTTGATTATTAGGATGGTTCGTTTGATGCGTCGTGAGCAAGAATATACATTGAAACGACTCGGTGAACAGTTACAAAAAAAAGAAATAGAACAAGAGCATAACGAATTACAGTATGTGACAATTATGGAAAATGTTAAAAATCCGATTCTTGTTTTAAATCGATTTGGTGATATCGTCATTATGAATAAAGCTATGCGTCATTTGGCAGAAACAAGTCATGTAATTGGCAAAAATTATCGTGCTGTTTTCACATCCAAGGAACTACAATATATTATTGATAATGCACAGATTAGCGAAGAAAAATATAAACAAGAACTGCATTATCATAACCATTATTATTCAGTCACTACATCACCATTGTTGGATCACCATAAAGAGTTTAGTGGTAATATTTTTGTATTTAATGATATTACTAAAATGAAAGTAACAGAAAAATTACAAAAAGAATTTGTTGCGAATGTGTCACATGAGTTAAAAACACCGGTATCAGCTATTAAGGGTGCATCTGAATTACTATTGAATGGAGCAAAAGATAACCCAGAAATACTTGAGGAATTTTTACAAATCATTTTTAAAGAAAATGAGCGCTTGGCGTATATGATTGAAGATTTATTAGAGCTATCACGCGTCGATAGTTCAGATTATCGGATGAACTTTCAATCGGTAGATCTTGTTGTTGTTGCAAATGAATGCCAACAAATTTTTAAAACAAAATTATATGAGCAATCGATGCAATTGGAAATTGAGATTGCCGAACCGATGATTGTTTTTGGTGATTCGCAAAGATTGAAGCAAGTATTTATCAATTTGATTGAAAATGCTATTAAATATTCGAATGAAAATACAACAATCACAATTAGGTTCACGAAAGATAAACATAATATATATATTATTTGTGAAGACCAGGGAATTGGCATACCAAGGAAAGATCTAAAACACATTTTTGATCGTTTTTATCGTGTAGATAAAGCACGGTCAAGAGATTCTGGTGGAACCGGACTTGGCTTGGCAATTGTGAAATCAATTATTGCTAGGCATAATGGTCGGATATATGTGAAAAGTCAAGAAGGAAAAGGAACAATGTTTACGATTGAACTCCCGATAAATTAGTGATTTTTACAACAATTAACAGAAAATTTACAGTGTTTAACAGGTATTTAAAAAAAATGCGATTATACTTTTACAAACCTTTGGTAAAGTTATAGCTGTAAGCGGTGAGGTGTTGTTCACTTTGCAAATACGCTACTGAATGAAGAAAAAATTATTGACTAACAAAGAGGGTATGACAAATGAAAAAGATTATGGGAATTTTAGCTATGGCTGTATTATCAGTAGGTTTAGTTGCTTGTGGTGGATCAAGTGATTCGGCAGAACCAACAACAGTAACGTTTTCTGGATCATCTTCAGTAAACATCTTAATGGAAGATATGGAACCAGCTTTTGAAGAAGCAAACGAGACAATCGATTTAAAAGTAAGTGCTTCTGGATCATCTGATGGAATTAAAGCAGCTCAAGAAGGAACTGTTGATTTTGGAATGTCTTCACGTGATTTAAAAGCTGAAGAAAAATCAGGTGTAAATGAAGAAACAATCGCATTAGATGGAATTGCAGTAGTTGTTAATCCAAATAATCCGGTACAAGATTTAACATTAGAGCAAATCGCTTCAATTTACCGTGGAGAAATCACTAACTGGAATGAAGTTGGTGGAGAAGACTTACCAATTTCTGTTGTAGCTCGTGAATCTGCTTCAGGAACTCGTGGAGCATTCGAAGAAATTTTAGGAATTAAAGATGAAATGACAACAAGTGCAACAGAGTTTAACGGAACTGGTGGAGTAAAATCAGAAATCGCTCAAAACCCAAATGCAATTGGATACATCTCTTTAGGTGGACTTGATGATACAGTGAAGTCGGTAAGTGTTGATGGAGCAGAAGCGACAGTAGAAGCAATTCAAGCTGGGGAATATGCAATTGCTCGTCCATTTATTTTAATCTATCAAGAAGATACATTAACTGATTCAGCAAAAACATTCTTAGACTGGGCTTTAAGCACAGAAGGACAAGAAATTGTTGCTGAAGCTGGATTCATCTCAGTAAACTAATAAATCATGAATGCGACATATCATTGATATGTCGTATTTTTTTTTGGAAAATGCATGTTTTTTTCTAGAAATTGAGTAAAAAGAATTATTTACACAATTTTTACACAATTTTTACTCTAAATCGACGAATATTCAAAATTTACTTGTTATGATAATTATGATTTATTGCCAATTTTTGGCGATGATAAGGAGGCTAAAAAACATGCAAAGCACAAATCACAAACGCAAAGCAATCGTTGAGTGGATTTGGAAACATTTGTTTTTAATTATGGCAACTGTTTCAATCATTTCTGTGCTAACAATTGGGTTCTTTGTAATTTCTAATGGAGTTAAACCATTTATAGGTTCATCAAGCAATGAAACGATTATCTATCTTGAGAAGTTTAAAGCGACTGATCAGGTAAAACTTGATGGTGAACTAATTACTGATTTTAAAAATGCTATTGGTTTAGAAGATGGAGTACATACATTAACTTATATTACTTCAGATGGTATTGAAGAGATCGACATAACAGTTGATTCTAAAAATGAAGATCCAAGTCAAACTGTTATATTTTCTGATGAACCAGAAAATAGTTCACTTGATGAGACTGTGAAGTATACATCTGTTTTGACAATTGAAGGGAAGACATCAGTTTTAGATCGTAAAATTTCAGTTGTTGTTCCAGAGCCAGCGTATAGCATTGTAGACTTCTTGTTTGGTTCAGAATGGAAACCAACATCGCAAAAATTATATGGTATTTTACCAATGATTATTGGAACATTAGGAGTAACAGCTGGGGCATTAGTTTTAGGAGTACCTATTGGTATTTTAACAGGGGTTTATATTGCTGAATTAGCACCAAAACGTGTAGCACAAGTATTACGACCAGCAGTAGAATTATTAGCAGGTATTCCATCAGTCGTTTTTGGATTTTTTGGTCTAACTGTTATCGTTCCTATGATTCAACAATTGTTTGGATTAGCATCAGGAACGTCGATGCTTGCAGCAATTATTATTTTAGGAGTAATGATTTTACCAACGGTTATTTCAATGACAGCAACATCACTACGAGCAGTACCAAACTATTACCGTGAAGGATCACTAGCATTAGGTGCCACAAAAATTCAGACGATTTTCTCGGTAACAATGCGTGCAGCAAGATCAGGTATTTTAACAGGGGTAGTGTTAGGAATTGGGAGAGCAGTTGGTGAGACAATGGCAGTTATTTTAGTAGCAGGAAACTCTCCACAAGTACCAGACTCGATTCTTTCGTCGGTGCGTACATTAACATCTTCAATTGCATTAGAAATGAGTTATGCATCAGGTAGACATAGTGAGATGCTATATGCTATTGGAATTGTCTTATTCTTATTCATCGTTGTGTTGAATGTTGTAATTATGCGTTTGAATAAAAAGGCAGGTGATCATTAATGAGTCGTAAAACAAAAGATATGTTAATTAAATCATTAATTTTATTATCAACCGGATTTACAGTTGGAATTTTAGTGATTATTATTGGTTATATTACATTCCGTGGCTTTGGGGCGTTATCATTTGATTTCATTTTTGGATCAGCCGATCAAGGTGGAATTTGGCCGATGATTGTATCAACGATGTATATCGTTGGAATTTCATTAGCAATTTCGGTTCCAGTTGGAATTATGGCTGCTATTTATTTAACCGAATATGCGAAACAAACACGCTTTGTGGGTTTAATTCGTTTAGCAACACAAAGTTTATCAGGGATTCCATCAATTATTTTTGGATTATTTGGTTTAGCGTTATTTGTACGCGCATTCGGATTTAATGTGTCTATTTTATCTGCTGGTTTAACACTGGCAATCATGAATTTACCAGTAATTATTCGTGCAACTGAAGAAGCACTAAAATCAGTACCACAAAGTTATCGTGAAGGATCACTAGGACTTGGTGCAACAAAAATTTATACAATTTGGAAAGTTGTTTTACCAAGTGCACTTCCGGGTATTTTGACAGCTGTCATTTTAGCTGTTGGGCGCATTGTTGGTGAATCAGCACCAGTATTATTGACGGCAGGTGTATTAAAAGATGTGCCGATGTCAATGTTTGATGGTGGACGAACATTAACAGTTCATTTATACTTATTAGCACAAGAGGCAATCAGCCCTCATGATTTCCAAATTGCTTTCGCAACAGCGACTGTCTTAATTGTCATTGTATTGATTATTAACTTAGTTGCTCGTTTCGTGTCAGCAAAACTTGATAAAACAAAGGCGTAAGCGAGGGAGTAACGTTATGGCAGAAAATAATAAATTTAAAGTAGAAAACTTAGATCTTTTTTATGGTGATTTTCAAGCTTTGAAATCGATCACTATGGATATTGAAGCAAATAAAGTAACTGCATTTATTGGTCCGTCAGGGTGTGGAAAGTCAACATTTTTACGTACATTAAATCGAATGAATGATTTAATCGATACTGTACGCATCGATGGAACAATTCAATTAGATCATCAAGATATTTACAAAAAAGATGTAGATGTTACTGATTTGCGTCGTCGTGTTGGAATGGTGTTTCAAAAACCAAATCCATTTCCAATGAGTATTTATGATAATGTTGTTTACGGTCCACGTGCACAAGGTATCAAAGATAAGAAAGTACTAGATGAGATTGTTGAATCGAGTTTGCGTGCTGCAGCACTTTGGGATGAAGTGAAAGATAAATTACATAAATCAGGGTTAGCATTATCAGGTGGCCAGCAACAGCGTTTATGTATTGCACGAACAATTGCAATGAAACCAGAAATTATTTTAATGGATGAACCAACGAGTGCACTTGATCCGATTGCTACACTTAAAGTTGAGCAACTGATGGAAGAATTGAAAAAAGAGTACACGATTGTGATTGTCACTCACTCGATGCAACAAGCAGCACGTATTTCTGATGTTACAGCATTTTTCTTAATGGGAGAACTCATTGAGATGGGTGATACAAATGAAATTTTTTCAAATCCGAAAAAACAACAAACCGAAGACTACATCACAGGACGCTTTGGATAAAAAAGGGGGATATATCAATGGTTGATTTCAGTAATCCACGTGCAAGTTTCGATCAGGATTTAGAACAATTATCGAATATGTTACAAGAATTAAGTAATGAAGCAATAGACGCATATCAACAAATTAAAATAGCTCTACAAGAAAATAAAAAAGATGTAGCATTAGAAGTTGTACGTCATGACGATGTTATCAATGAACTCACTGAGGAAATTAATGACATGGCAATTTTATTAATTGCTCGTCAGACACCAGTTGCGAGTGATTTGCGTCGTATTATTGCAACTTTAAGAATGTCATCACACTTAGAACGGGTAGCAGATTATGCTGTGAATTTAGCAGAATATATTTTATTAAATGTCGAAAAAGACCTTGAAACATATGCAGCAATAATCATCGATATGATTGACCACTTATTGAAAATGATTGAAAAAGTAATGGAGTCATTCCATAAGCAAGATGCAAAATTAGCTCGACAAGTAGCAGAAATGGATCGTGTATTAGATACGATGTATACAAAAAACTTGAATGATTTATTTGAAATTACGCGATCTGAAACAACCCATACTGCCGTGCTTGCAACGCAAACAATTTTGATTTTGAAATATATGGAACGTGCAGGAGATCATGTAACAAATATTGCTGAGGAAGTTGCATTCTTAGTAAAAGGAAAAACATATGAATTTAATAAAAGTAGTGTAAAGATGCGATACTTAAACGACACTGAATAAAAAAGGCCGGAGGCCTTTTTTATTTTGTTTGTAACTATCCAAAATCAAGAAGATACGATATACTTAAACGCAGAGAGTAGATGATTATTATGGAACATTATTTGAAATATATTGATACAATACAGACAGTGATTGTCGATCGTCCATTAGGTAGCGTACACCCAAAATGGGGATATGTGTATCCACTCAATTATGGTTATATCCCACAGACATGCGCAGGAGATGGTGAAGCAATAGATGTATACATACTTGGTGTGTTTGAACCAATGAAAATATGTAATGTGAGAATTATTGCAGTGATTGAAAGAATGGATGATGTTGAAGCCAAATTAGTGGCTACCATAGATCATAAAAAATATACAAAGGAACAAATAGAAGTACTTGTTGAATTTCAAGAGCGTTTTTTTGAAACAACAGTATATATGTAAAATTAGGAAAGGTGGTGACGTTCGGTAGGCTACAGTGATGAGGTTACCGACTTACTATGTATAAAGCACTATATCGTTCGTATCGTCCACAAACATTCCGTGATGTTGTTGGACAACAACATATAACTCAAACATTCCAGAATGCAATTATGCAAAATAAATTTACCCACGCTTATTTAATTAGTGGTCCACGTGGAACAGGGAAAACAACGTTAGCAAAAATTGTTGCAAAAGCAGTTAATTGCTTGAATATCCAAAATAATGCGGAACCGTGCAATCAATGTGAGGTGTGTCGTGGAGTTAATGATGGTAGTTTATCAGATATTATTGAAATAGATGCTGCTAGTAATAATGGTGTTGATGAAATTCGTGATTTAAGAGAAAAGGCAAAATATGCACCAACACTTGCAAAATATAAGGTATATATTATTGATGAAGTTCATATGTTATCGACAGGAGCATTTAATGCACTGCTCAAAACGTTAGAGGAACCACCTAAACATGTGATATTTATTCTGGCTACTACAGAATTACATAAGATTCCAGTAACAATTGTTTCTCGCTGTCAACGTTTTGAAGTGAAAAAAATGACAGAAGAACAGATTACCAATCGTTTAGCACATGTATTGAGTTGTGAATCTATTGAGTTTGAACCTGCTTCATTAGCATTAATAGCACGATTATCAGATGGTGGTATGCGTGACGCTTTGAGTTTATTAGATCAAGTAATATCCTACAGTAATCAAATCGTGAAAGTAGAGGATGTAAGTACTGTTGCAGGTATTGCTACAGCACAGCAAGTGGTAGATTTCTTGCAAGCATTAAACGAACAAAATGATGGAAGTGTGTTAGCTGTAATTGCAAAGTTATTTCATGATGGAAAAGATTTATCACAATTTATTGAGCAAGTTTTACTATTACTTAGAGATATATTAATTGCGAAAACACAAACTGGAGCAGATGATATCGTTGCTCTAGCCAAACAGTTTGAATTGCCTTTTTTATATGAAGCAATTACAACCTTTAATACATGCCTACATGAATTAAAGTTTACTTCATTTCCAAGGCTAGCACTTGAGTCAACAGCATTACAATTTATGTATCCAACGGAAAAAAACATAGCTGAACCAAGTGGGCAGTTACGAATGCAAAGTGGTACTCAAAAGAAGTTGCAGGGATTACAAAATCAAATAGCTGAATTAGAGCGACAAATAAAAGAATTGCAAGCACAACAAAAGCAAGAAGCAGTTGTACATCTATCACAACCCTTAATGAAAAAGACAACTATGGTCAGCAGAATTGAAGATTATCCTACTATTTATGCAATTCTAGCGCAAGCAACACTTGAAAGAGATGCACAATCGCTAGTCTTAGCTCAGCAAGCATTACAATTTATCCAAAAACAGGCAACTCAGCCGATGTTTGCTTTTTTATTAGATAGTACACCAAAAGCGGCAAGCACATTAGGCTGTGTATTTTCAACAAAATATGAACATGTATTTGAGCAATTAATGCAACCACATATGAAAAAAGCGGTAGAAACATATTTTGAACAACTATTACAAAAGAAAATAATTTTTGAAATTGTCTTAGATGAGCAGTGGCAGCAATTGAGAGAACAGTTTGCTGAAAAATGGAAGAATCAAGAAGTAACAGAGCATTCATTGGTAGAACTACTAAAAAAAATCGAGCCGGTTCAAGTAGAACAAAACCAGAGTGCTTTAGATGAAACGCTAAATTTAATCGAAGAAAATATACAAGAAGATAATCAAGATGATATAATAGCAGTAGCAACAGATCTCTTCGGTGATATTGTTGAAGTGATTTAAAGTTTAGGGAGGATATTTTTAAATGGCAAGCTTTGCACAAATGTTAAAACAAGCACAAAAATTACAAAAAGATATGGAAAATGCACAAGCAGAACTCGCAACAATTGAAGTTGAAGGACAAGCTGGTGGCGGAGTTGTTAAGGTAACAGTAACAGGTGATAAAAAAGTAAAAGATATTACTATTCAGCCTGAAGTAATGGACGATGTGGAAATGTTACAAGACTTACTGAAAATCGCCATGAACGAGGCAGTGACGAAGGCAACAGAAATTTCAGAACAACGTATGAGCGGATTAACAAATGGAATGTCAGTACCAGGTTTATTCTAAATAATCACTGATTAAAAGCGGGATTCATCCCGTTTTTTTTCCTATTAAAATTACAAGAAGAGAGGGCAAATAAATGTTTTATCCAAAACCAATTACAGATTTAATCGAACAATTTCAGAAGTTACCAGGTATAGGTAATAAATCAGCAGAGCGCTTAGCATTTCATGTAGTTACAAAGATGAAAAGTGATCAAGTACAACAATTTTCAGAAGCATTAATAAATGTACAAAAAAATTTACACAACTGTCCAATCTGTGGACATATTACGGATATGCAACAATGTTCAATCTGTAGTGATTTATCGAGAGATGAGGGGGTACTTTGTATCGTAGAGGATTCAAAAGATGTTATTGCTATGGAAAAAATGCGTGAGTTTCGTGGAAGATATCACGTGTTGCATGGAACGTTATCACCGCTTGATGGTATAGGGCCTGAGGATCTCAATTTGAAAACTTTAATAACTAGACTTCAGGTTAACGAACAAATTAACGAAATTATATTAGCGACTAATCCAACTATGGAGGGAGAAGCAACAGCACAATATATTCGTAGATTACTTGATGGTTCATCAATTGTCGTTAGTCGAATTGCTCACGGATTACCTGTAGGTGGTGATTTAGAATACGTTGATGAAGTTACTTTGTTAAAAGCATTAGAAGGAAGACGACAAATGTAAAAGTAATATTTGTTTTGTCAATTTTTTGTGAAAAGATTGTAAATTTAAGGATTAATCAGAAAAAATGTTTTAAACTACTTATGTTCAAAAAAACATAGGACGGGGGAGTCTGATTATGTCAAAAATTGTAAAAAAAAGAACACGATTTACACGAGAACAAATAACA
The DNA here is from genome assembly GCA_945956935.1 of uncultured Bacillota bacterium. Classification (GTDB taxonomy): domain Bacteria; phylum Bacillota_I; class Bacilli_A; order Culicoidibacterales; family ZOR0006; genus ZOR0006. The sequence goes on from CAMFJD010000004.1 coordinate 100,108, forward strand.
GAATTAGAAAAAAATCCGAATGTTGAACGAGTAAGTAAAAAAGCAATAACCTATGCAAAAGAATTCAAGGTAAAAGTGGTTCATGATATTACTAATGGTATGAAAGTAAGAGATTCATTTATCAAACATGGATTCGATTTGGAATTAATTGGAGAGAATAGGATGTATGTTGCGAGTGGACGCTGGTTGAATCGATATAATCAATTCGGAGCCGAAGGATTAATAGATATGCGTAAGTTTAATAAGCAGCCCCGTGCATATAATCCGGGGAAACGTAAATTATATGAAGCTAGTTGTTGTTTACGTGAATATGATCGCAAATTAAAAAATGCAGCTGAAAATGTGGAACACATAGAATGAATGTAGAGAGCTTTCGAGCTCTTTTTCTGTTTATGGAGAAAAAAAGAAATTTTTTCAAA
>CAMFJD010000005.1 GCA_945956935.1 uncultured Bacillota bacterium
GACACCAGGAGAGTACACATTGACATATACAGTAGCGGATGCAGCGGGAAATGTGGCAACAATTACTCGAGTTGTAACTGTGACAGAGCAATCTGATACAACAAGTCCAACAATTGAAGGGGCAAATAACATGAGTATTGTTGTTGGCAGTGAATTTGATCCATTGTTAGGTGTTCGTGCAGTTGATACTGTTGATGGTGATATTACAATGAACATTCGTGTTATAGGGGATGTTGACACGATGACACCAGGAGAGTACACATTGACATATACAGTAGCGGATGCAGCGGGAAATGTGACAACAATTACTCGAGTTGTAACTGTGACAGAGGAACAACCAACAACGGTTATCAAACCACCTGTGAATAATAGTACTAGTGGAGGACAGCAACAATCATTATTACCAAAAACAGGAGATGAAACAGTTTTTCATGTGTTAATGGTAGCCGTTGCATGTATTACTTTGGGAATGTTTGGTATAAAGCCAACAAAGAAAGTGAAAAAGAACGAATCGATTGTTGAGGAACAGAGTAGTGTCTAAAAGATAATAGTTTTTCCTGGGAAATATAATTTAAACTGACTATTTTACGCATATGTGTGTAAAATAGTCAGTTTTTTAGTTTGTTTTGCTTCATTAACTTAAAAACGTTTTCGTGCTATACTTGTAGAAAGAGAGAAGGGGAGGATTGTATGGATCGAAAACAATACATTATTGAGTTGTTACGTGTAAAGCAGAGCTGGATGACAGGGAATGAGCTAGCGCAGTTGGCAAATGTAACACAGCGAACAATTCGTCAAGATATGAAACAGCTGCGTGAACTATATGGTGCGCAGTTTTTACTTGTGAGTAAAAAATATGGATATCGTTTAGCAGATTACACTGAACAAATGCAAGCAACTGATGAAACTCAACAGTATACGCGTAAATTACGATTGCTTACATTGTGGAAGCAGCTTTTTTTTGAACAGAATATTTCAATATATGAAATAGCAGATAAATTTTTTGTTTCTGAATCTACAATTATGAATGATATGACATATATACGGGCACAATTGGCGACATTCAACAAGCATAGCTACAGTATTCAACGAAACGGAGAATATCATCAATTGAAAGTGTCTTCTTTGAAATGTAAAATAGCATGTGATTTTTATGATTTTGCTTTAAAAAAATTACATGTCCAACGTCTAGATGAGTTTGCGAGTGTTTTTGACGAGTTTTGTTTGAAGGAGCTATATCGCTGCTGTGTGGAAGTGTTATACACATTTGATATGAGTTACCAATATATTTCATTCATTGCTTTGGCGGTAGAGCTAGCGACATGTATTGTTCAAAACAAGTGGGAAAATAGTGAGGAAATAGTTATGCAAGGGGTTTGTTGTGAGAGTGTTACAGCATTGCAAGCGAAAATCAAACAACAGATGCAAATTCATTTGACACACAATCAGTGTATTGGAATATATCTTACGTTAGTGAATACACAAGCAATGGCACAATATGAAAGAGAACTGCGATTAAATGGAAGAATCGAACCCGAATTTGAAGCGAAAATTTTAAAAGTTTTTATGCAATATTATGTTCCACTCAAGATGTATGCCCAAGATCAAAGTGAAATACTTCGGCAATTTCTGTGCCATTTACAACTTGCACGTGAAAAGCAACGACGTGGATTTTATACTATTAATCCATTGTTGAATCAATTACAAAGAGAACATGCGATGTTATTTGAAATTGCGAGACGAGCATTGCGAAGTATTGGACTTGAATTTGATGAAAATGAATGTTCGTATGTAGTGATTTATTTACAACTCTTGTTTGAACACTACATTCAAAGAGAGGCAACCGGACTTACAATCCAACTTGTTGTGACTAATAGTTATAGTAATGGGTTATATTTACAAACAGTATTGACACAATATATGAACGACGTTGATGATTGTACATTGTTGCGTGATCTTCCAAAGCAGTTACCAACTTGTGACATTGTTTTTTCAACGAGCCATGTAGCAAGGAAATATCCAATGACTGTGATGATAAGTAAGCAAATTGATGCCGCACAAGCTTTGAAAATTAAAGTGACAATTAATCAGATTAGACAACAAAAGTGTTTAAAGTATATGCGACAATTACAACGGCAATGGGAGCGGGTAGACGAATATGAAAAGAGGCGCCATCAACCGATTCAAAGTGAAATAATCGAGCATAACTTACTAAATGATAATAGCTTTCAACAAGCAATCCTATACCAATATTGTTTGGAATTTCAAACGACACAAGGATATTCGTTGAACCAATTAAGTGCCAAAGAACAATTATATGCAGTATGTGAAGCATATATGATAAGGAAATAATACAGTGTGTTCCTAAGTAATAAATAATTTATTTCCTAACTGAAAGGGAAAAACAAAGTTTGATAGCGTTTTCTTATCGAGGTAAGATAAATGTGTAAGAACGAAAGGGGAAATAGGTATGGAAAAATTTATTCAGTTTATGGATACACGTGTTGGTCCTATAGCAATGAAAATCGGAAATTTAAAGTATATTAAAGCCATCTCAATGGGGATGATGAGTTTAATCGGAATTATTATCATTGCATCACTTGCTAATTTAGTGCAAAGTTTACAAATCGATGCATATCAAAACTTTTTAATGACGACACCAGTGGGTCAAGCGATTTGGAATGTTTGCCAAAACATTACATGGGGAACATTGAACATGTATGGGTTACTTGTCTGCTTGTCAGTTGGTCAATCGTTGTGGCGTGAGTATGGGAATAAAGGGCACGAAGGAGCAGCAGTAGCAGTAGCAGCGTATTTAATTACTGTTCCATGGATGCCAGTAATTACACTAGGTGAAGTGAGTGAAGCAGCATATGGATGGATTAATTATTCGAGCTTTAGTGCGACATCATTATTTACTTGTATGATTGTGGCTTTATTATCAGTTGAATTATTGAATCGCTTAAATAAAGTAGAGCGTTTAAAAGTCAAAATGCCAAGCTCAGTACCTTCAGCGGTTAGTGCTTCTTTTTCAACATTGTTTCCAATTGCTCTAACAATTATTTGTTTTGGAATTATCACTTTTGCAGTGACATCATTGACTGGTGGTCAATCGTTAAATGATTTAATTAATACGATTGTGGCAGCACCATTAAAAGGTTTTACAAATAATATTTTTGCAGCAATTGCAATACCAACGTTGGTGTCATTTTTATGGTTCTTTGGTATCCATGGAACAAATATTATCGGTCCAATTGCCGGTGCGGCACTTGCTCCATATGGTATCGAAAATATTGAGTTATATGCACAAGGAGTGAGCGATTGGTCCCAATATAATATTGTGACACCTGAATTTATCGCGGCTTTCGTTTATATGGGTGGTGCAGGGTGTACGATTGCGTTACTCATTGCGATGTTCATTTCAAATCGAAAACGTCATAAAGTACTACTCTCGCTTGCTGGTCCAACAGGGTTGTTTAATATTAATGAACCAGTTATTTTTGGATTACCAATCGTGTTAAATCCTGTCATTTTTATTCCATTTATTTGTGTGCCAGCAGTGTTAGGTGCTATTTCATATATCGCATTGAGTAGTGGACTTGTCCATCCAGTTGTTGCAACAGTTCCTTGGACAACACCACCAGTATTACGTGCTTTTTTTGCGACTGGTATGCACTGGAGCGGAGCAGCGTTAGCATTGTTTAATATCGGAATTGCAACAATGATTTACTTCCCATTTATCAAACTAATGGAACATCAGGAAGCAAAACTTGTACTTGAAGAAGAGGGGAAATAAGGAACCATGGGATTAGGAATTAGTATTTATCCATTACAAAGTAGTTATGAGCAAAATAGTGCGTATATTCAACGAGCAGCAGCACTTGGATACACTCGTATCTTTACATCTTTTTTAGAAGCTGATAATGATCCAGTGATTGCTGCGGAGCAATTGGAAATATACCGTGTCATTTTAAAGGAAGCCCAACAGTTAGGGATGAATGTTTTTTTGGATATTAATCCAGAAATTGTAAAACTACTCAAGATTGATCCGACTGACTTCCAATTTTTTGTTGATTTAGGAGTGAAAGGTGTTCGTTTAGATGGTGCGTTCAATGGTTTTTATGAAGCGTATCTAACTTATAATTCTTATGATATTGCCATTGAAATTAATGGTTCATTTGATAGTGGTTATGTCAATAGCATTGTTGATCTAGGTGGGAATAAACAGCAATTGTTGACATGTCATAATTTTTATCCTGAAGCGGATACAGGGCTAAGTGTTGCTTGTTTTGACAGTTGTCATGCACGACATAAATCATTAGGTCTACATACTGCAGCTTTTGTTACATCACAAGAAGGTGGGCGTTTAGGGCCATGGGATGCGAACGATGGACTATGCACATTAGAAAGACATCGTTATTTGCCAATTGAACAACAAGCCCAAGAATTGTATCAAGCTGGAATAGATGATGTTATTATTGGTGATGCTTTTGCAAGTGATCGAGAGTTAGTAGCATTAGCACAGCTTCAATCAACTGTAACAACGCTCATAGTCGAGATGACTGATAATACAATTGATATCTTTGCTCATATTTTTCAAAATCGCTGGGATTATAGTGATGTTGTAATTCGTGATGTCATGAGTCGTAAATTATTTAAACATCTTGAAATTATGCCTCAAACAGAGCAATCAAGACAAATTGAAGCAGGAACAATTCTTGTGAATAATGATCTGTATGGACGGTATAAAGGTGAAGTTTTAATTGCATTGCAACCGATGGTGATTGATAGTCGACGAAATATTATCGGTATGGTACAAGAACAGTCACGCTCACTATTAGCAGCTGTGACAGGTGGTAGACGGTTTAAATGTGTCGTACGAACAGAATCAGAGGTGACGGAAACGAAATGATGCCAAAGACATTTTTATGGGGTGGTGCAACAGCGGCAAACCAATGTGAAGGAGGGTACCGACTTGATGGCAAGGGACTCAGTATTGTTGATGTTGAACGAGCGAGTACCAATAAACAAAAACGTATCATTGACAGCAGTGTTTTAAATGATGTGCACTACCCAAGCCATGATGCGATTGATTTTTTTCATAACTATGAGCAAGATATTGCCTTGTTTGCTGAAATGGGATTTCAGTGTTATCGTTTTTCAATTGCGTGGAGTCGAATTTTTCCACGTGGTGATGAGCTTGAACCAAATGAAGCAGGATTACAATTTTATGATCGGGTTTTTGCGGAATTAAAAAAATATCGCATTCAACCAATTGTTACGCTATCACATTACGAAATGCCACTTGTACTTGTCCAAATGTATGATTCTTGGCGGAATCGTCAAGTAATTGATTTTTTTACCCGTTTTTGTGAAGTTGTGATGAATCGTTATAAAGATGATGTGATATATTGGCTGACATTCAATGAAATTAATGCGACTGTCGAGGTGCCAAGACCTTGGCATCAAGCAGGATTAATATATCGTGATGATGAAGATCAGTATCAGGTAAGTTTACAAGCATCACATCATATGCTAGTAGCGAGTGCACAAGTTGTTACCTTAGGCCGAGTGATTAATCCTGACTTTAAATTTGGGTGTATGTTATTATACCCCGTTTTTTATCCACTTACTCCATCTCCAAAGGATACCCAAGCTGTACATGAACGCCTATCTTATATTTATTACTATGGTGATGTCCATGTAAAAGGAAGGTATACACATACGTGTCAAGCAGTTTGGCAACGCCACGGAGTGAAACTGCAAATTGAACGAGAAGACGAGCAAATTTTACGAAATGGAACAGTTGATTTTATTGGTCTCAGTTATTATTTTTCATTAGCAGTTGGTATTGATGGATCAAACAGTGAAGGGAATTTGATAGTAGGTAACAAAAATCCGTATTTAGAGACGACTCAATGGGGGTGGCAAGTTGATCCTGCCGGATTACGCATTACTTTAAATAACTTATATGATCGATACGAAAAACCTCTATTTATCGTGGAAAATGGCTTAGGTGCAGTTGATGAAGTGACTGCTGATGGAAAGATTCACGATTCGTATCGGATTGCTTATTTAGATGCCCATATTGAAGCAATGCAACAAGCAATTCTCATTGATAAAGTTGATGTTATTGGTTATACAACTTGGGGGTGTATTGATCTTGTGAGTGCGAGTACTGGTGAAATGAGTAAGCGCTACGGATTTATTTATGTTGATCTTGACGATAAAGGTCAGGGGACAAAAAAGCGTCTGAAAAAAGATTCATTTTATTGGTATAAATGCCTCATTGAGACAAATGGTGCAGATATTACGAAACGACTATTCAATCCAGAATAAAATAAATCAAAACCCCTTTGAGTATGAAAACAACATACTCAAAGGGGTTTTGATAATTGTTGAATTTTTGAAACACAACAGGAAAGAATCCTCTGTATTCAAAGATGGTTAGATGCATGTTATAATGAAACTGATAAGTGGAATTCGTATGAAAAAGGGGAAAAACGATGAAAATAAAAGAGGCAAGTATTCGATTCCAAGTGAGTTGTGGGACAGTGAGAAAATATTGCCAACAAGGATTCATAGTCGGAGCACAGAAAATACATCGGCAATGGATCATTCCAGATGACGCTATTTGTCCGTTGTATTTTTCAACTAAAAAAGTTACAACTCAAACAGGAAGACTTCATGTTATTTTAAAGGCAGTCGATCAACAAAAAACGATTCCATTGAATAAACTAGCTCAGACAAAGCGACAAGCACGGGCTTTTTTGACGCTCGTTGAAAGAGCTGGATATGTTAAACGTTTACCAGGCTGTCTCCATGACGATTGGTTTCAGACAGTGTGTTTAAGCGAGCAAGGAATTCAATTGTTGGCAAGTAAGAGACGATTCAACATAACTAGTGAAGTTTCCTTACTTTTTAGTGGGATTCCACCAGTGATTATTCCTAGTGTAAAAGTACAGGTGAAAAAATAAATAAGTGAACAATAGGAGCAAGGGAAATATGAACTATGTTATCATTTGTGAAGGTGGACCAACACTTGGCATGGGTCACATTGTAAGGATGCAACGTCTTGCTAGTACAAGAAAACAACATGTAACTTTTGTCGTTCGAACGTATGCTCTACCAGCCGATAGTCATTTTGGAACACAATGGTTACGAAATCAAGGATATCATGTGCTTGAAACAACATTTGATCAATGTCAGAGAGTTGTACAACAATTACAGCCGAGCAGAATCATTATTGATACGTATAATTGGCAAGGATATAGCCTACATCAATTAGCTCAAATTGCACCAATTACTATTTTTGATGATGATGCGACAATTGAAGCAGAATCATATAGTGGAAATGTTGCAACGTATGTAAGTCGACTCTCCAAAAAATCAAGAGAACGCATCCAATTGATTCAAGCAGGTTGCTTTGTAGTACCGAAACAAGTTGAAGATGTACGTGTTTTTAGCGGGTTGTCATACTGTTTGTTAGCAGATGAATACAAACACGTTCCCGATTTATCGGAGAAAAAACATTTGTTAGTGACCTTTGGGAGTACAGATCCGCATAATATGACGGCAGTAGTGGCTCAATGGTTAGCAGTCACGAACATACCAACAACAATTGTTATTGGACCAGCTTTTGCCAAAGATGTTCAGTGGTATACACAACGATATGGTACGGATACATTACAATTTATTTCAGCAGTCCCAACGCTGTATCATGAATTGGCAAAAGTGACACATGTTTTGTGTTTAGCGAGTACTACGGTGTACGAAGTATTTGCCACTCAACGTTGTTTAGCCGCATTTGTGACAGTTGATAACCAAAGAGGTATTGCACGTGCGTTACAGCATAAACAGTTAGCACCAGTGCTTGGGAGCTATAATCAGTTGAATCAAGGCAAATTTTATACACAACTCGATAGATTTTGGAAATCTGGCATAAAGCAAATAACAAAGCAATTGAATCCCTCATTAGCTAATGAGCGATGTTGGAAAATCATTGAACAATAAATAAAAACCGATTTGACTGCTAGAGGAGCGAGCCAAATCGGTTTTTTTAGAAGCTTTCGTTTAAAATTGCTATAACATCAGCTTTGGTTAAATGTTTATATCCACCATCAAGTAAGAAAACATGCTCAGCAATTGCTGGAATCATGTCACGTGTGACACCAAATTCACGAATATTCATGGTTAAACCAAGTCTGTTCATCCATGCTGTCATGGCAATAAGTCCTTCTTGAGCAATTGTGAGATCATCTTTTCCATCGGGTGACACTTGCCACACATTGATAGCAAAGCGTTTGAATTTTGCTAATCCATTTGGCAGGATGAATGTATAGTATGGAATTGAAACAGCTGATAGTGTCATACCGTGAGTGGCATTTGTATGTCCACCGATTGCTTGTCCAATCATATGAACCATCCAATCACTACTTTTTCCTTTTGCGACTAGTGTATTGAGTGCCCAAGTGGCCGTCCACATGATATTGCTTCGAGCTTCATAGTCATTTGGATTACGTAAGGCTTGTTCACTACTATGTATAAGTGAGCGAAGGAGTCCTTCCATAATATAGTCAGATGTAGTATCATCATGTCCGCTAAAGTATTGTTCTAAAATATGCGACATAATATCAAAAAAGCCAGCAACCATTTGTGTATGTGGAATAGTAAATGTATATGTAGGGTTTAAAATGGCAAATTTTGGGAAAACTGCTGAATCAAAGATACGACCAATCTTTTGTTTTGTTTGCGTATTGGTAATAACAGAACCACCATTCATCTCAGAACCAGTACCGACCATAGTTAAAATACAACCAACTGGGATGATGAAGTTATCAACCGGTGCCATTTCAATAAAATATTTTTGCCATGGATCACTTGTACAGTGTGCACTGACTGATAGTGCCTTGGCATAATCAATAACAGAACCACCGCCAATAGCTAAAATGAAATCAATGTGATGTGTAACAATGAGTGCGCAACCTTCATGGAGTTTTTCAACGGTAGGATTTGGCATCACGCCAGCATCTTCGATGACCGTTTTATGTTGAGCTGTAAGTATGGACATTACAGCATCATAAATACCGTTGTCTTTAATTGACCCTCCACCATAAACAAGTAAAATGTTTTGACCATATTGTTGTAATTCGTGAGCAAGCTGATTGAGTGAATCAGCTCCAAAGTGCAATGTCGTTGGATTGCTGTACGTAAAATTTCCTAACATTTGATACCCTCCTAATGAATCAGTTACGCCTAAACTTGTAGTGTAACTCTTTTGACGTTATGAATACGTCATGTTTTTAGTGTAATACTTAGAGTCATATTCAAGTCAAGTGTTTTTTTTGTGAATTTTTTAGCAATCTATGTGGTTAAAAGTAAACAGTTTTTTAATCCGGAATATGCTACACTTGTAGTGTTTGTGAATTGATCTGTAAAAACCATTTTTTGTAGGAATAAACAATGAAATGAAAAAAATTCAATAAAACCTCAAATTAGAAAACGTTTTCTGATGGGGTGTTTTGTAAAAAGTTTGTTAATTAAGAAAAAGTTATTGTTTTTTTTACGAAAAATACATACAATAGGTGGTAGAAAACGACTGGAACAGATCATTTTCGTTTATTTCATTCACAAATGATAGGTAATTATGGAGGGAATCATGAAGAAATTTGGAACACTGCTTATGGCAATGGTATTAATGATGGGAACACTTGTTGGTTGCGGATCAACAGATTCATCAGCAGAAGGAAGTAACACAATCGAAACGTTAAAAGTAGCGTTCGTACCTTCAAAAGAGCCACAAGAAATTGTAACAGCTACTGAGCCGTTAAAAGAAATGTTAATTACTGAACTTGCAAAAGAAGGATATACAGTTGAAAATGTTGAAATCACTGTAGGAACAAGCTTTGAAGCAGTAGGTGAAGCATTAAGTGCTGGAACTGTAGATATCGGATTTATTCCAGGTGGAACATATGTATTATATGACGATGGAGCTGAACCAATTTTAACAGCAACTCGTGATGCATTAAGCGTTGAATCAGATGATGCAACTGTTTGGAACGCAAATAAGCCAACTGAAGGAACTGATGAGCAAGTAACGTTCTATCGTTCATTAATCATTGCAGGACCATCTGCAAAAGGTCAAGAATTAGCCGCAAAAGTTGAAGCAGGTGAAGAGTTAACGTGGGAAGACTTAGATTCAGCTAACTGGAGCATGATGTCATCGACTTCGCCAGCTGGATATATTTATCCATCATTATGGTTACAAGAAAACTATGGAAAAAGCTTAACTGATTTATCAAATGTAGTACAAGCTGATTCTTACGGAAGTGCAATGGCACGTTTAGCATCTGGACAACTTGATGTTATCGTAGGATACGCGGATTTACGTCGTGATAACGAAGAAAAGTGGACATCAGAGTTTGGACGTACAGCGTCAATTTGGGATGAAACAAACGTAATCGGGGTTACACCAGGAATCTATAACGATACTGTAAGTGTAAGTACATCATCACCATTAATGAGCGAAGAATTCAAGACAGCTTTACAAAATGCCTTCATTAACATTGGAAACACTGAAGAAGGTAAAGAAGTTATCTCAATTTACAGCCACAATGGATACCAAGTTGCATCACCATCAGATTATGATAATGAGCGTGAAGCACAAAAATTAATTCAAGAATTAAACGCTGCAAACTAATACAGCAATAAAAATAATGGGGGGGTTAGTAACTTTCCCATTATTTTTGTATGAGTAGTAAATTCTTGATGAAACAACAAGGTTATCCCTTTGTAACGAATAAAAATTTATGATGAAAGAGTAAGTGAGTGCAAGATGATTAAATTCGAAAATGTAAGTAAAGTCTATCCAAATGGCTTTAAAGGATTAAAAAATGTATCCCTTGAAATTGAACAAGGTGAGTTTGTAGCAATTATTGGACTTTCTGGAGCAGGAAAGTCAACTTTAATCCGTACTATTAACCGTGTGCATGATATAAGCGAAGGAACATTAAGCGTTGATGGTGTTGATGTTAGTACGTTAAAAGGAAAATCATTGCGTCAATTCCGTCGTGGAATTGGAATGATTTTTCAATCATTTAACTTAGTAACACGTACAACTGTTATTCGTAATGTATTAACATCAAATATTCCAGATTTACCATTCTGGCGTGTTGTATTAGGAATGTATCCTGAGAGTCATAAAGTAGCAGCATTAGAAGCGTTAGATAAAGTGGGGATTTTAGATAAAGCATATGTGCGTGTTGACCAGCTATCTGGTGGACAGCAACAACGTGTTGCATTGGCACGTACATTAGCTCAACAACCTAAGATCATGTTAGCAGATGAGCCGGTAGCAGCACTAGATCCAGTGACGGCACGTCAAGTAATGGATGATTTCCGTCGCATCAATAAAGAATTGAATATTTCAGTTTTAATCAATATTCACCATGTTGATTTAGCACTTGAATATGCGGATCGTGTCATCGGTGTTCGTGCTGGGGAAATCGTATATGATGGACCAAGCAGTGAAGTAACACAAGCAGTTTTAGATCAAATTTATGCAGGTCAAGCAATTGATACAATGGAGGAAGCACATGAATTGGTACGATAAAATTTTCCCGCCAAAAAAAATTGTCTTAAGCGATGGGCGTGAAATTTTAGAAAAACGTTCACGTTTACCATTAGTAATTCTTTTACTTGTCATTGCAACTGTAGTGTCTGTTCAAGTGACAGGTTTTAACTTTGATGTATTGATTAATCGTGGGAAAGAATTCTTTACGATTATTCAACAGATGTTCCCACCAGAAGTCAATTACTTACCAAAAATTTGGGGACCATTATTCGACACAATTAAAATGTCATTGCTCGGTTCAGCAATTGGAGCATTATTAGCGTTACCGTTTGCAGTATTGGCTGCATCAAATATTGTACATAACCGTTTAGTGATTACTATTACACGTTTATTTTTGAGTTTAGTTCGTACTGTGCCAACATTAATTATTGCCTTAATTGCTACTTATGTATTTGGTTTAGGAACAGTTGCGGGAACAACAGCGATTGCTGTCTTTACTTTTGCTTATATTGGAAAATTGTTATATGAACAAATTGAGACGGTTGATATGGGCGCATATGAAGCGATGGAATCATTTGGTGCAACGAAAGTGCGTTCATTTTTCGCAGCAATTTTACCGCAAGTATTGCCAAGTTATATTGCAAACTGTTTGTTCTGTTTTGAAGGAAATGTTCGCTACGCAGCAATTTTAGGATACGTTGGAGCTGGTGGTCTTGGCTTGATTTTAAACGAGAAAATTAGTTGGCGTGAATATAGCAGTGTCGGTATGATTTTAATTACATTATTCATTGCTGTTGTTATTATTGAGGCTGTGAGTCATTACTTGCGCAAGAAGTTAACGTAAGGAGGAGGGAAAAACAAGATGCAAAAAAATATTCAAGAGCAATTAGCTAAACAACCAAAAACTTGGATTTTCCAAATCGTTTGTGCGCTTATTTTCGTCGTGTTAATGGCTTGGTCAACAAGTGCATTAAATTTTTCAGGAATTAGTGAAGGTGGAGGAGAAATTACCAAAAATATTTTCATGGGAATTTTCACACCTGATACGGATATGCTATTCAATTTAACGAAGCAAGGCGTACCTTATTTATTATTAGAAACAATGTGTATTGCTTTTTTAGGAACAGTTGTGGGGGCAATTTTAGCTGTACCAATTTCATTCCTAAGTGCATCAAATATTGTTCCAAAACCAGTGGCATTAGTTGGGCGTTTCTTTATTATGATTGTTCGTACCGTACCAGCTTTTGTCTATGGGTTAATGTTCATTCGTGTTACAGGTCCAGGACCGTTTGCAGGACTTTTAACGATGTCGTTATGTTCAATTGGAATGGTTTCGAAAATGTATATTGAAGCGATTGAAGATATGGATATTCGTATTTTAGAATCGTTAGATGCGTGTGGATGTACGACATTCCAAAAAATTCGTTACGGTATTTTACCACAATTAATGCCCGACTTTGCATCAACAATTATATATCGTTTTGATATGAATTTACGTGATGCAACAGTATTAGGACTTGTTGGTGCAGGAGGAATTGGTTCACCATTAATCTTTGCCATGAATGCATACCGTTGGCATGAAGTTGGTGCAATTCTAGCTGGATTAATCGTCTTAGTATTAATTATTGAATTTATTTCAGGGCGAATCCGTATTAAGTTAGCCAGAGGATAAGCATAATTACGAATTACAAGTCAAAAAGAAGTCATACTTATGACTTCTTTTTTATTTAGATGATAGGAAGAATTTTCAAGAAAACGTAGTAAGATTGTGTGGAAATATGCTATGATAAAACACGAGGTGGAATCTATTATGAATGATATATCAACAGAAAATCGAGTGAGAAGAAAACGAAAACGGAAGAAGAAAATGCCGATTTGGAAAAAAATAGGGATTGTTGTTACTACGATTGTAGCTGCTATTGCAGTAATAATTGGTGGATTATACGCTTGGAAAGCAGAGCAAATTAACGGTGCACTCAGTGCGTTAGATACTCAAACAACATTTACAGAAACGGCATCAACAATTGCTAATACAAAAGGTATTTTGTTGATTGGTTTGGATAATAATAATGGGTTTGAGACCTTGGAACACCGCTATACCGATAGTTTAACGTATGTCGGTGTCAACTTTACGACACAGCAAGTAGTGATGTTACCAATTTACCGTGATGCAAGAATTCCAATGATTTGTGATAATAATCGTGAAGAAAATATTAATCGTATTTATGACCAATCTGATTTAAATTGTTTAGCACAAAGTACAGCGAACTTTTTAGATTTGCCGATTGATTATTATGCGCAAACATCACTAACTGGTTTTACACAAGCAGTAAATCGATTTGGAACGATTACTGTAACAGCCCGCGAAAGTTTTTGTCAAGGTTCATATTGTTTTAATGCTGGAGAAACATACGATATGAATGCAGAAATGGCGATTGCGTATTTACAGTATCGTGGGAATACGAGTGGCTTAAATCGTGCTGATCGACAACTCGATATTATTAGTAGCATTGCAGATCAATGTGTAAATGATGTATTTGGTTGTTTTGATAAAGTAGCACCAATTTTAGGCGATATTGTGACGACAAACGTACCTGTCACAGAAATGACACAGTATTTAGGTGCTATTTCAGGGAGTATGACGATTGAACAGCTCGATGTAATTGCAGGTACGAACACACAGCTAGCGGATGGTTGGACACAAATTGTTGATCAAACAGATTTACAGGTGAAAACTGACCATATTCGTACGACTATATTTCAATAATAATGAGAAAAAGAGGACAAAAGTGGCTTTTAATGTTATTTTTTGTTCTCATTTTTTAGTAATAAGTAGCGATTTTTTTTGAAAATTGGTATAATAAACAAGAGAATAATCAACTTTTTTGTAAAGTTTATAATACTTAAAACTAATTTCATGAAAAAGGAATGAGAAATATGGATAACGTACGAAAATATTGGCAACAGATTACGATTGGGCTATTAGTCGTGTTAGTCGTGTCTGTTGGAACAGTTATTGGCATTAGTGCTAATACAAAAGAAAAAGAAGAAATTCAATTGGAAAGTTTTTTCAGTGTTCCTGTACACGTCATTTTACCACAAATGAATTATGTGAAAAGTTACCGTGTTCAGACAAATGAAAAAGTGAGTTTACGTAGTATGCTCGCCTTTAATGATATTGTGACATTTGATGCTGACAAAATTTTACGAGTAAATGAGTATGATAGTAACCAAAAGCTCGTACAATCTTTTGATTTAAACGAGCAGTATCCATTTTATGTTCGTGTTATTTCAAAAGATAAAGATTTACTAGCTGAATATGGCGAGTTAGTACAAGCACAAACCAATTTAAATGAGCAATATTACGCAAATAATGGTATTGAGATAATTATTGAACAGCAATACTTTAATGAGTTTGAACAGACAAATAAATTTATGACAAATCGTGATTTACAAGCAAGTATTACAGCGAAAGCAATTACTTTTGCTGAAAGTGAAGGATACTATGATGAGTTTGGTAATTGGATTGAAGTCGATTCAACGGATGATTGGACAGTTGAGTTAGATGATGTTGATATTATTTGTAGTGCAAATCAGCAGCTGATTGACGGAGAATGTCAAACAATTACAGGTGGGAATGCAACTCAGACTGAGGATCCAGACTATAGTTATGATAATAATGATGATTATTATACGCCGGGCGACACAGGATCAGGTGGAAATACAGGATCAGGTGGAAATACAGGATCAGGTGGAAATACAGGATCAGGTGGAGACACAGGATCAGGTGGAGACACAGGATCAGGTGGAGACACAGGATCAGGTGAAGACACAGGATCAGGTGGAGACACAGGATCAGGTGGAGACACAGGATCAGGTGGAGATACAGGATCAGGTGGAGATACAGGATCAGGTGGAGATACAGGATCAGGTGGAGATACAGGGTCAGGTGGAGACACAGGGTCAGGTGGAGACAACAATGGTAATGATGCTGATAAGCCATCAATTAATTAACAGATAAAAGCATGTAGGGAAAGTCCCCCACGTGCTTTTCTTATTGGATATGCATAGAGTTTTATAGATGATTATGATATGATAAACAAGATAATCAGGAGAAAAGGTGAGTTTTTTGCTTTTCACTGGAATGTAACGATTTATTCAAGAAAGGATTTAATAAAATGTTGAAAAAAGTATTGATAGGGATTGTGATTGTAAGTATCATAATGATCGTGACAGTTGGCGGAATTATTGGTGGATTCGTATGGTATGCCCAATCAGAGCTGAATTATACGACAGTGAATCCAGAAGATGTTGGGGTACGAACAGACCACGAATTTATTGATCAAGGAATTGTCAATGTTGCTTTGTTTGGAGTTGATGCACGTACTGAAACTGAAGTTGGTCGTTCAGATAGTATGATGATTCTGACATTGAACCCACAAACAAATAAAATTTATTTAACATCATTAATGCGTGATATGCTTGTTCCAATTCCAGGACACGGGAATGATAAGTTAAATCATGCATATGCATATGGAGGACCGACACAAGCGTTGCAAGTATTAAACGATGTGCTTGATCTCAATATCCAGTATTATGCAAGTGTTGATTTCCAAGGCCTACAGAAAGTTGTCGATGCGGTTGGTGGAGTAGCGATTGACATTGATAGTGAAGAGCTTGTCCATATGCAAAGTGTTGGTATTACAACAACTGGTGTTCACCAATTAACGGGTGAGCAAGCACTTGCCTATTCACGAATTCGCTATGCAACAGGTGGAGACTATGCACGGACACAACGTCAACAAGAGGTGATTCTATCATTAGGAAGCAGTCTTAATCAAATAGGAATTAATGGTGCGATGACATTAGTTAGTGAGTTGTTGCCAAATATTGAAACAAATATTGATATGGGAACAATGTTTTCGCTTGGAACAACGGCTGTAGGCATTGGATTAGGCCAAGTTGATCAATTACGTTTCCCTGAAGATGGGACATTTACAAGCGGTATTAATCCGGAAAGTGGTCTTTGGGTTATTGAAACAGACTTATCTCAAATGAAAACAGATTTACACGCACGATTAACACAATAATATACGATATGGAGATGAGATACATGGCATGTTTTGATATGCATAATCATATTTTATTTGGCATTGATGATGGAGCAAGTTTAGAAGAAATATCCCATTCAATGGTTGCTGAAGCAGCAGCGCAAGGGATTACTCATTTAGTGTGCACTCCGCATTTTGATCATGAGTATGAACAAGTGAAAACAGATTGTATGGAGCGATTACAAGTTTTGCAATCACAAGCACCGCAATCACTGACATTATTACTGGGATTAGAGGTATATTTAACAAGTAAGTTACCACAATTATTTGATAATGAACGTATTTGGACATTGAATAACTCACGCTATATGTTAATTGAACTACCGATGAGACGATTCCCAGAATATACTTTTGATGTTTTGGCAGAATTAATCAAGCGTGGAGTAACACCAATTATCGCTCACCCTGAGCGCAATCAACAGTTACGTGAACAACCAGTACTTGCACAACAGTTAGCAGAGTTGGGATGTCGTTTTCAGTTAAATAGTTCAAGTATCGTTGGGCGTCATGGAGATGGTATTCAACAAATAGCACAACAATTTTTAAAGCTTGGTCTGTATAGTTGCTTAGGAAGTGATGCTCATAATGAATCAACACGACCAATTATTATGCAAGAAGCAAAACAAGTGATTGATTCCGATACGTTTGCTTATTTTATGAACCAGTCTGAAAAAATTGTCCGCGACGAACCAATAGAACTATGCGCGTATCGAGCGCCTATAGCGAAAAAGCAATCGTTATTTGCAAAGCTATTTAAAAAATAACTGTAAAAAATAATACGATGAACAGTGTATAGCCAATCGACACGTTCATCGTATTTTTGATTAAAAGATAGCGAGGAATATTTATGGCAATTGTAAAACAAGCTGTATTACATATTTTTGATTTTGAAACAGGTATGCATATTTTTTCACAACAGCTGCTTGATTTAAGTGATGAGGATGTAAGTAATTTTATTACGAAACAACTCGAACACATACATAGTGACTTACAAACGAAGCCGGCAGAATTTGATGCAACAAGCAGTTGGATAACAAAAGTGAATACCTATCGTAGTGGACAACAACCATTTCTAACCTTTGCACAACAAGCAGCAACGAATTGGATTGATGAATTTAAGCATTGTGATACAGTAGGAGAACATGATTTTTTAGTTGTAGAATATTTACATGACAATGAAGTATACCTTGGAATGATTTTGTTAACAAGGAAAACAGCTTATACGCATCATGTATTTCAAGACAGTAGCGGAACACGAAATGAAATTATCCGACACCAGGCAATTTTACCAAATGCAAGCCAAAAACCATCGACGTATGCAAGTGTGAATCTTGCAAAAGGAACGGTATATTATCGTGATCGTCGTCGCGTATATGATGGTGAGAAACGTTTTGTTTTACCTGAATGCATTTTATTGTGTGTTGGTCATCAATCACCAAAAGAAACATTGAAAATTGTGAATGTAATAGCAAAAGATTTGGCAATTGAACATGAAATTCAGCCAAGTATTGCTCTTGCTAAAGTCAAACAATGCGTAACAGAGGCTGCAGTATATGATCGACCAATTGAACCAGAACGAATTGCCCAAGCAGTATTTGAACAAAATCCAATGGCGCAACGTGAATTTACACAGCACTTACTCGAACAAGATGTGCCAAAACAGGTAGTAATAGCACCAAAAATAGCGGAAAGAACCGGGAAAATGCATACGATTAAAACAGATATGGGAATTGAAATTAAAGTGCCAAGTGAAGTAGTGAGTAATGCAGATTATATTGAATTTATTAATCAACCGGATGGGACAATTTCGATTCAATTGCGCAATATTAGTAAAATAATAGATCGTTAAAAAAAAGCAAACGTTTCATTTTAAACGTTTGCTTTTTGTTTACGAATTAATTGTAATGTGTCAGCTGTTGATAATGGTTTAGAAAAGAAATATCCTTGAATAAAATCAGTATTAAATATCGTGAGTATCTCTAGTTCTTCTGCTGTTTCCACACCTTCTGCAACAACAACGAGATTAAAGATATGAGCAGTATCAATAATCATTTTGACGAGTTGTTGTTGCTTGGATTGAAGCGTCATTTTTTGTATGAAACTTCGATCAATTTTTAAAGTTGAGACGGGAAGCTGCGCTAAATAATTTAATGATGAGTAGCCAGTTCCAAAATCATCTAATGCAATACTGATACCAAGTTCTCGTAAGCTCATTAGTTTTTTAGTTGTTTGTTCTACATTATCCAAGAAAACAGTTTCAGTGATCTCTAGTTCAACCCAATCAGCAGGAATACTATATTTGCTAAGCAGTTGTGTTAGTTTTTCAATAAATTGTGGATGAATTAACTGAGAAGCAGACAAATTAATAGATATCGGGAATATTTCATCAGTTATTTGTAAGATCAGTTGTATAAATTGGAAGACTTGTGTAAATACATAATCACCAAATTCATAAATATAAGGACTTGATTCGAGAGCCGTAATGAAATCTTCGATTGTTAAATCAGGGTATTGATTGTTTGGCCATCGTAAGAGTGCTTCAAAACCGAAGAGCTGACCAGCACACGTATACTTTGGTTGATAAAAGAAGCAAAGTTCTTTATGTTCCATAGCAATTCTCAAATCATGGATAAGTTGGTCAGTTCGCTTTTGGTGCAGTTCTAAAGAAGGAGTATAGAGCAGATAATCGAGTGTATTTGATAGTTTCACTTGTTTGAGGGCCAGTTCTGCTTGGCTTAAACACTCATCAGCAGTAATAGAGTTAAATTCAAATGGTACAAAGCCAATTTTTGCTGTTATTTTATAATAAGCATTGTTTAAAGTATGTGTTGTATTTATTGCTGATAAAATGTGTTCAGCAATTTCCTCTAGTGTATTCATGCATGGTTTTTTCGTAAAACTGAGAACTAAACTAAATTCATCACTGCTGTTACGACTAATGAATTCAAGCGGGTAGAGCTTTTTGAGAATGCGAGCAATATTTTTTAACATTTCATTACCGATTTGATGGCCGAAACGTTCATTAAAAGATTTGAAATTGGTAAGATCAATCATAAATAAAGTACCAAATGGGTGAATTGGCCGTGGTGTAGAGAGAAAACTATATAAACCACCCCAGTTAGCAAGAGAAGTGAGACTATCTGTATAAGCAAGCGCTTCTAATTGTGCTTGTTGCGTGACTTCAGTAGTAATATCACGAATAACAATAAGAATTTTTTGTAAAACATGACTAATATCAAAAATAGGTGATTTAACAATTTCAAAAGTTCGTTGTCTGTCATTGATAAAAGAGGAAGTTTGATAAACAATCGATTGACGTGTTTCAATAACTTCATGATCTTTACCACGAAGAAAACTGAGATCTATTTCAGTTAAAAATGTTGGTGTATCATACATGTTATCACCAACATTTAAAGCATTTTGATACATTTGGTGAAAGCTATCGTTCAAATAAGTAATTTTACCACTAGTATCGCGAATGCAAACTGCGAATGGTAAGTGTTTTAAAGTTAATTCAAGTTCAGTCTCAATGTTTTTTAGATTTGTGAGTTCTCTCGCAAAGCCAAAAATACCAGTTACTTGCTGCTGATCATCAAAAATAGGTGACTTATGTACTTCAAAAAAAGCATTCCCATTTTCGTGTGGAAAGCATTCTTCAAAAGTAATCGTTTTTTTCTCAGTGAGGACACGTTGATCAGAATGCTGGCAAATTTCATCTATTGTATGGTGCCAAATATCAGCATCGGAAGCACCGATTACTTCTTCGAGTGATACTTGTGCAAGGTCTAGTAAGGCAGTATTTGCATATTGGTAATTACATTCACTATCTTTAAACCAAACTAAATCTGGAATAGTATTCAATCCATGATGGAGGTGAAGATTATTATGAATCAACTGTTTAAAAGAATATTGTTGTTGATGCCAATGGTGACAACGAAGGTATACGTCACTGATAGTGAGTGGAGACGTGAGAAAATCAATACTCAAAAAGTAGTGTGTATCCAAGTTTTGGGAAAATACCGTGCCCTCATTGATAATAAAAAGGAACAATTGTGGGTGTTTCGGTCTATAATTTATTAAGGAATTAACATCAAATGTATTTGTAGAGCAATCAATAATGATAGCATCATACTGTTGGTACGTCTGAAATTGCATCGATTTATCGTGAACAATTGTAGGGATGAGTGGTTGAAGAGCCTCAATAACTTCTTGTTGGTCACTTAAAACACAAAAACGCATAAAATTGCTCCTTCCATAAGAATTTTTAAATAATTACTTTCAT
Source organism: uncultured Bacillota bacterium (assembly GCA_945956935.1). Taxonomy (GTDB): domain Bacteria; phylum Bacillota_I; class Bacilli_A; order Culicoidibacterales; family ZOR0006; genus ZOR0006. Next base: position 20,966 of record CAMFJD010000005.1, read on the forward strand.
GATAACCTTTTTTTAATAAAAATTCAAGATTAAACTTACAAAAATACAATCTTTTTCTGAAAAAAGCGCTTTTAAAAAAGTTTAAGCGTGATAAAATTATAAAAAATACATATAATTAATTTTTGGTGTATCACTCAAAACGAAAACTAATCTTTTTTTAATATATATCACTCTCTTTTTTGGTATAATAATAAAAATTATGATGGAGGTGAAAGGAATGAAGAAAGTCATTGCTACTGCATTAGCACAACAAATTGAATATTTTTGGGAAACTGATACGACGATTCAGTTACAGATTAGTGGAAAAGGAATGACGATTGATCGCCATAAACTTCCCAATGAACCTGTCACTAAAGCTGTCTTAGCAGAAGTAATATTACATCAATATTTGAAATTTGATGAATAATGAACAAGGTTGTACTATTGACTCATAGGTTAATAGTACAACCTTTATTGTCTTTAATTTTGTAGCGTTTTATCAATAAAATCACTTATCACGTTTTGATAGACCTCTGGATCGGTTATCATAATCGTATCTTTTGTTGCACCTTCGATAGTTTCTATTTGGATAAATTGACTGGAAGTGAGCGGTTTGAATTGTTTAGCAAAAATATGACGGGGATCTTCGCTACCATAGAGTAGTAAAAGTGGACGTGGTGTTGTTGTGATGGATTGCGTAAAATCTAGGTCGTCAAATGAAAACCCACGCGTAAGTTTCCACCAAGAATTGAGCGCTTGTTTCCAAGGCAGCAGATTGAGTAGTTGATATTGTTGTGTTTCCAAATCAAAAAAAGCACTAATATTAGGAAAAGCACTCTCAATGATATAAAAATCAATTTCTAGAGTTGCAATTTTATTGTAAGCAAGGACAGTTGCTGCCCCAAGTCCAACACCATGTAGGCCAATGATAGCGTCAGGTGTTGTTTTTAAAATATCAACAACGATCGCCCCTAAATCATATTTTTCATAGAACCCATAGGTTGTTGAGTTGCCTCCAGTTTGCCCATGGTGACGTTGACTGTAAATGACAACATTGAATCCGAGCTGGTGAAATATGTTATAGTAGGCAAGACTAGCAATTTTATCTTCGCCGAAATCGTGATTGAGGATGATAAATTTTTTTGCGTCTTTTTGTTGTGCGTATAAGACAGTTGTATCAATTGTATAGCCAAAAGGGGAGGGTATGTGAGAGGTTGTTCCTTGTTCAATTAGTGTTTGGGAGTCATTAATCCCACTATCTACTAGCTTTTGCGTTACTAGCACTTGAGACACAGGTGGAATATGAGTTGCCTTCATACTCATCCAAATGGTTCCACTAAAAAGTATGATTATGAGTAGAAAAGATACAATTATTATAAAGAAAAAAATGCGTTTTAACATAATTATCAATCCTCATTTCTGTTCAATATGAGTTGTGGAAGTATATGTTTATCATACAGCAATTGGCATGACGTGTATTTTTTATTCCCATAATTTTTCGTGAGTATTTACGAAAATAAAGGGAGATATGAGGTGGAGTACTAACAATTTTTTTCGAAAATGACGTGTATAATAATTAGATATTATATTTCACATCCGTTAATTCATATATTTTGATTAAAAAGAAAACATGTTATAGGTATCATAGTGATAATATTCACCATTTATAAATGGAAAGCGGATTCTTTTTGTAAATAAAAAGTGAACAGTCATAGATTTATGCTCAAAGGTTAATTTGAGTTTTTCACTTTTGCGTTTTAAAATAAAGTACGAATTGTGAAGAAGTAAGGGGTCTTACTATTATGAGTTTGAATATAAGTATTGTAATTAATATAACTATGTACGTAGTTTTGTCACTATATATTATAATTCAATGTGTTTTACTTTTACAGAAAAAAAAATCAACTTTTGAAGCGATTGTTAATATAGTATTGTGTGTGAGTGTGCTTGTTGTGATGGAAGTGATTGCTGATCTTTCATTAACAAACAGTGTACTGTTGAGTCGTGTCTTAGTTATTTCGACACTAGTAATTTTTATCGTAACAATTTTTGTTTTACTGAAATATCCAAAATATTTTGTTTCGCTCTCTATTATTGCATTATTGTTTATTTATTTGATAATAACAACAGTGTTAATGCCAAGCAGTGAAGTAATTGCTGACCCACATGCTGAATTACTGCGCATTGAAGATTTACGTTAAAAAAGCCTTTTAGGCTTTTTTTGTTGCTCTTTTCACGAAACAATTGAAAACGAGCGAGAAAGGTGATATACTTACGAGCATATCAAAAGAAAGTGAGCTGAGTTAGGAATGAATCGTAAATCAATTAAACTACAAGCACGAACAACAGTACAAAATAATTGGTTGATGGGGATTGCTCTATTGTTACTTCCAATTGCTGTTCAGGCGGTAGCAACGATGTTACTCGGATGGTTTTTTGGAATTATTACTTTTGTTGTTGGTGCATTTATTGTTATTGGTTATTCAAATGCATTTTTACATTTATATCGTAAAGGTGAGGGGCGACTTGAAGACTTGTTATATGGTGTACACCACTGGCAACCAACGCTTATATTAGCACTATGGAAATTTTTATTTGAAATTCTTTGGCTAGTGGCACCTATGATTGTATTAGTAATTGGTGGTTTATTTTTAACAGGTGCAATCGCATCAGGAAGTACGATATTGACTATTTTAGTTGGATTAATTACACTTGTTGCAGCTATTTCAGTAAGTGTCATTGGATTTTTTATTAAGTTACGTTATGGGTTTGCTGAATATATTTTAATCGAAAATCCGACACTTAATCCAAAAGAGTGTATTGAAGAGAGTAAACGACTTATGCAAGGGCGTTATGTAGAGTTAGTTGTATTCTATTTCAGTTTCTTTGGTTGGTTTTTACTCAGTACGGTAACATTTGGTTTAGCATCGTTATTTACAATTCCATATTTACTGACAGCCTATGCTGGAGTTTATGACTCACTCAAAAATCAAAAGTAACTATATATAAATAAGGCAAGCATATATTCATGTATGTTTGCTTTTTTTATTGTGTAAAAGCACATAATAAGTATGAATTTGATGAAGAGACGCTAAAACATCTCACAAATAATGGTGAATTTTTCAACAAAACCTTGTTTTCACTTGTACACTGATGTACAATAGGAAAAAAATTGGAAGTAGGGAAGTAGTATGGAAGGACTGACAAAATTACAACAAAAACGCTTTATTCTCATTGGGCTTGGAGGGCTACTCGCAATTTTTATTGCATTTTTTGCTCAAAATATCAATCAAATTATTTGGACTGGATTGAGTGAAGGGTTGCAACAAATTAGTACAGTGATTGGCCTAGATAATTTGACATCGCTTGGAGATGTTATTTTGTGGACAATGGTTACGGCGATGAGTTGGAAAATTGGGCTGACAGTATTAGGGTATATTTTATTTATTATTGTTGGATTTGTGATTGTTGGACAATACCGTAAAACGTTACGTCAACAACGTTTAAAACCACAGTGGTATGATGTGTTATTTGAATGGCTTATTGGACTTTTGAGTATTGTACCACTGATTATTTTTATCGTGAGTTTTCTTTTATTTGGGGTGTATGCATTTAATGTTGTACAGGCATTAAACCACTTAAGTTCAACACCACTAGAACCCATTTTAACTGCTTGGAATGATTTGATCAGTATTTTAAATGGATTTACATTCAATGCAGATACATTGAAAAAAATTATCGATCTTGTACCACAATTGACTTCGGCATTTGCGAATGTGGGTGACTTAGCAACGATTTGGAATCAAAGTGTCTTATTTGTTCAACAACTACAAGTAGCCAATACAACATTAGAACTTGTCAAATATAGTGGAGTCATTCTTGTTCTGATGTTGGATGCATGGATCGTGTATAGTTTTGTACAAGGGTATGATGAGATGTTACCAGAAAATCCAGATGTTCTTGTACAAGATAATGTTCCGGATAATTTGAATGTAACGGATACGGAACCGAAATTGTAATAAGAGGGCACCAATAAGTTGGTGCCCTTTTCTCAAATGAGAGTTATGGAGTAAACAGGGGAATTGATGATATATCACGTGATTGTATTGAAAATAGTAAAAACAAAGGGGGAATTATAATGAAGATAACAAGAAAAGAAATAAAGCTGACTGCAAAACAAAAACTCATGAAAGATCCATGGCCAATTATAGGTATGGTTTGTATTCCACTTATGGCAATCGTAGGTTTTGATCAGACGTTATTTTATATGAGTGATACAATATTTACGAGTATTATTACAATGGTCGTTCAAACGGTTGTTGTGTTTGGGATTACTCGAGTATGTATGAATATGATGCATGATGAGAAATTATCGTGGAGTGATTTGTTATATGGGTTGTATCACTTGAAATCGGTGCTCGTATTAGGGATTGTTATTATTTTAAAGACAATTCTTTGGCTATGTATCCCAACAGTTATTTTTGTAGCATTATCGACAATGAGTTTTATGTCGATGATACAGGATGTCTCAAGTGCTAGTATAATTTTAGGAATTGTGTTATTTCTATCAATGTTGCTATACATGTGTGTGATTATCTTTGTCACGATTCGCTATATGTTTGCATCGTATATATTGATTCATGACCCATCAAAACGCATAAAAGTATGTATTCAAGAAGGAAAGGAACTAGTGAAAGGAAAATACGTACAAATGTTCTTGTTTGAATGGAGTTTTTTCTGGTGGTTATTACTAGGAGTTGCTACTCTTGGAATTGGGCTACTATTTACTATTCCATATATGATGTTATCATATGTTGGAGTGTATGATGCATTAGTGCAAGAACAAACTAAGAAAAAAACGATTGAAGTATAAAAAAACACGGAGGAAGTGCAGTAAATCTATTATTTGGATACCAATAATGTGATTTACCACCGAAACTCCGTGTTTTTCTTATGATTTTTTTGTAATATGCGGATAAAAGAATAATGTGAATATGAAAGCAATTGCCATGAGCGATCCTGTCATTGTAAAGATGAAAGCGATGCCGAATTGCTCGAAAATGAATCCAGCAATCAAAGTACATAGAAAAGCACTGAGACCAGCAGAAATGGTTGCTCTGAATGTACTGACTGTTGTTAAAATATGAGGTTCAAAATGAGTAGATAAAAATTGATAAATAGCTGAAATTGAAATTGGGAAGATAAGCCCTTGTAAAAACATTCCAATCATGACGATTGACCAGTGTGGCGCAAAGAAAAAGAGTAATTGTGCAGTAAACATAACGAGAATAACGAGTAAAAAAGCACGCTTTAAGCCAAGATAACCGATAACACGGCCTGAAAAATTAAAACTAAAAATTTCAAGTAATGTTGGAATAAACATGGCAATTCCAATGAGTGTTGCAACAGCACCTAAATCAGTTAACCGTAATGCTAAGTAATTACCCGTTGTGATTCCAACACCTCCTAAAAAAATTGATAAAATAGAGATGAAGAGAAAATGTTTATTGTGAAATAGACGCCCAAGCTCTCCCCATTCAAATTTAGTTGTTGTTTGTGTTTGATAATTGGGAAAACGACCGACCATAATTCCAGCAATAATCATTAAAATAGCAAAAATAGTAAAAGCGGTTTGAAATCCACCGAGAAATTGGATAATTACCCCAAGTGTTAATGAACCAACGCCCCACGCAATAGATCCGAACCAGCGAACTTTTCCATATTCAACAGTATCAATGTGTCGTGATGCTTCAATGATAGTCGTATCAGCTAAAGTGAAAATTGGCTCTAAAAATAAAGCGAAAGTGAAAACAAGAAGTAAGAGTGGGAAAAATCCTTCTGTATTTGAGAGAAGAAGTGATCCAATAGAAGAAGCAAAGAAAAGCAATTGTAAAATTCGTTTTCGATTTTGAAAACGATCAGCAATGACCCCAATAATTGGTTGGCTCACCATTGCAGCAAAGGAAATTGTTGCTAAAATAATTCCAATTTCGCTTCCAGATAATCCTTTTGATTCAAGAAAAATAGAAGTTTGGGAGAAAAACAAGGCAGCACACAGAAAGAAAACAGTATAAAAAATACGATAATACCAAAGTTGTTTCATAAATAAAAGCTCCGTTCTTGTATAAATAAATATAGCTAGTACCGTTTACAAATTGTATGTGTAATTATTAATGTAAACGTTTTAATTGTAAACGTTTGTTTAGCGAAGAACAAGTGTTATTATTTATTTCACTAAAATTCAGAAGGGAGTATGTGTCCGACTGTTGAAAAGAATAGTAAATAATGCTATGTTGATCAAACGTATTTTCAACTAATAAAAAATATTAAAGTAGCTGAAATGGTTACCATTCGTTACATTTCGTGGTATGATAAGCGTGAAAGTCTTAAGCGGCTTACTAATAAAAAGATAACTGCTTAGAAACCTAGAGACAGAGGTAATGAAAGGTGGGAATATACAATGCTAACAATCGATTTTGGCCAACAAATTGATGGCGATTATACAAAAGAAGAGCAATTTATTACACAACTTTTAATGAAATTGATTGAAATGGAGCAATTGAGTGAAGATAACCTTGAAGTGAGTATTACTTTGATGAATAATACCCAAATTCAAGAAATAAATCGTGACTATCGTGGAAAAAATCAACCAACAGATGTGATTTCCTTTGCTTTTGAAGACAACGATGATGAATTCCCAATTTTTGGTATGAACGAAGAGATTCCTCGTGTACTTGGCGATATTTTTATTTCGCTTGAACGTGGGAGAGAACAAGCAAATGAATACGGGCATAGTTTTGAACGAGAATTAGGCTTTTTAGCTGTTCATGGATTTTTGCATTTGCTTGGCTATGATCACATGAATGAAGCAGAAGAAAAGATTATGTTTACAAAGCAAGAAGCTGTTCTACAAGCGTTTGATTTGCAACGTAGATAGTGTGAAGATGAATAGAAAATAAGAAAGGAAGTCGATTTGTTTACATAAATTATTGCTAAATGCATACGCATTGCTAAGAATAAAACAAATTGATACTGAGAACATATGGATTATCAACATTTAATTACAGCTGCAGTGAAGGCATTAGAGCACACGTATTCACCATATTCAAAATTTCGTGTAGGTGCAGCATTGCTATTAAAAGATGGGACAATTGTACTAGGAGCAAATATTGAAAATATCTCATTTGGTGCTACAAATTGTGCTGAACGTAGCGCGATTTTTTCAGCATTAAGCCAGGGATATAAAGCGAGTGATTTTGTGGCTCTTGCAGTGACTGGTGATACAGAAGAGCCAATTGCTCCGTGTTGTATTTGCCGTCAAGTACTTGTTGAGTTTTTTAAACCAACGACACCAATCATTTTACATACAACAAAAACAAATAAACAAAAAGTTGTTACGCTCGGAGATCTTGCACCGTATAGTTTTTCAAGTTTTGAATAATACCATTTAAAAAATACTGGCTTTCGCGAGTGTTTTTTACTATGTTATAAAACAAATATGAACGAGTAGAGAGGGGGACAGTGAATGAAAAAATTGAGTCTGGGTATATGTATTGTTTGCATAGTGGGAGCAATATATGTCTATTGGCAAAACAACAGTTTAGTTATCAGTATGTATGAATATCGAAATCAGCAAATTGCAATTGAGTTTGAAGGGTTTAAAATTGTACAATTAAGTGATTTGCACAATCATAGTTTTGGAGATAAACAACAACAATTAGTTGAACAAGTCAATCGAATTAATCCAGATATCATTGTTTTTACAGGTGATATTATTGATTCATATAGAACAAATTTTCAAAATGCATATGATGCGGTTGAAGAACTGCAGAAACTTGCTCCAGTCTATTATACTGCTGGGAATCATGAAGCACGAATCATGGCGTATCCTGAATTTGAGCAAGGGTTATTGAAACGAGGTGTCCATGTATTACGAAATGAAATTGCGTTGTTGGAGCGTGGTGATGCAACTATTTCCCTCATCGGCTTAGATGATGCTGATTTCTTTGGGAATGATGAGCTTGGATTGAAGCGAGGAATGGTAACAAAATTAAATCAGTTACAAGCAGCAGTGAATAGTAATTTCTATGTTTTGCTTAGCCATCGACCGGACTATTTTGAGTGGTATATAAGTGAATCAGTTCCACTCACCTTGAGCGGACATGCTCATGGTGGACAGGTGCGCGTGCCTTTTACAGATGGATTATTTGCACCTGGTCAAGGGTTTTTCCCAAGCTATACGAGTGGGATGCATACACAAGAGGAATCAACACTTATTATTAGTCGCGGTTTAGGGAATAGTATTTTCCCAATTCGTGTGCAAAATCGACCGGAGATTGTTGTTGTCACATTACACAGATAGTAGGTATAGGGAATGTGAAAATGGATGTTGTTTATCCATTTTTTTCTTTAAATGATTCAGTCAAGTATATTTCCTTTTCCTGTAGTTTCTTTTTTGGTACTCAGCGAGTAAAAAGTGCGTACTTCACACACTCGTTTGATTTGATATACTTAAAAACGCAGGATTTATAAGGAGGAATATAGCATGAAAAATACACAAGCATATCCACGTGCATTTTCACATATCGGTTTATCAGTGCCAGATATTCATATGGCAGTGCAATTTTATACGGAGGTGATGGGTTGGTACATAGTTATGGGACCAACAACAGTCGTTGAAGAAACAGACACAGCGATTGGTATTATGTGTCAAGATGTTTTTGGTGTAGGCTATGAGAATTTTGACATTGCACATTTAGTAACTTCAGATGGCATTGGTGTCGAATTATTTTCTTTCCAAGATTATGTGAAACCGGAAAATAATTTGACTTTCCGTCAAATCGGTGTTTTTCATTTTTCGGTACAAGATCCAGATATTGAAGGAATGGTAGCGAAAATTGTGGAACATGGTGGAAAACAACGTATGCCGATTCGCGAATATTATCCGAATGAACAACCATATAAAATGTGTTATGTAGAAGATCCGTTTGGAATTGTTTTTGAGGTGTATACACATAGTTATGAACGTACATACTCACAAGGTACATATAATTGAGTATAATAAAAAGCGATTATCCCCTAGGGCATAATCGCTTTTTGAGCCTCATCTTTTGATACAATTGGAATATGTTGCGTTTGAGCATAGTTGATGGACCAATCACAAAGGGATTGAACGATTGGAATTAAGCGTTCACCTTCTTTGGAGAGTGTATACTCGACTTTTGGGGGAACGATAGGGTAGACAGTTCGAATAATAATACCATGAGCTTCTAGTTCGCGAAGTTGCTGTGTTAACATCTTTTGGGTTACACCTGGTAAATGACGCTTTATCTCACTAAACCGTTTGGTACCGTCAATGAGGTACCAAAGAATAATGAGTTTCCATTTTCCACCAATAATATCAATTCCAAGAGCTAATGAGCAAAAATATTCATCTTTTAAATTTTTCATAAATTAAGACTCCTTATAGTATCATTTTAGTAACTATGGATTAAAATAGTGCGTACTTGCCTTGACACTGTAGTGTTTGTATACTGAACTATAACGGAAATATACATGTTTGACAAGTCATAAAATAATGAATATTTTGATGTGTACGAACAATGTTTGGAGGGAAAGATATGCAAAAACGACCAGAATTACAATTAGTTAATGGAGTTGTTATGCCACAAGTTGGATTTGGGACATTTAAAGTAGAAGAAGGAAAGCAAGTCGTCGATGCAGTTTGCTATGCTTTACAAGCAGGATATCGACATATCGATACAGCAGCGGTATACGGAAATGAATCTGGTGTTGGAGCAGCGATTCTTAAAAGTGGATTGCCTAGAAAAGCGATTTTTATTACTAGCAAAGTGTGGAATGCTGATCAAGGATATGATCAGACGCTGAAAGCATTTGAGCAATCACTGGCAAAATTGGGAGTGGAGTATTTAGATCTATATCTTATTCATTGGCCGAAAACGGCAGCAAAAACTGCCGATACATGGCGTGCATTAGAAGAGCTTTATATGAATGGAAAAGTACGTGCTATCGGTGTATCTAACTTTAAAGAACACCATCTTACAACGTTGTTTGAAACAGCAAGAGTAAAACCAATGGTGAATCAAGTTGAATTACATCCTCAATTTTCACAAGCAAAACTGATTGAGTTTTGTCAGCAACATGATATTATTGTGCAAGCATGGGGACCTTTGATGCAAGGAAAAGTATTTGATATTGCCGTATTAAAAGAATTAGCAATCAAGTATACAAAAAATGTTGCACAAATTGTTCTCCGTTGGCATGTACAAAAGGGAATTGCTCCGTTACCAAAATCATTACATCAAGCAAGAATCATTGCTAATTTAGCTGTGTTTGATTTTGAACTATCACAAGCAGATATGCAAATAATAGATGCACTTGAAACAGGTGTTAGGATTGGACCAGATCCAGATAAGATTAACTTTTAATATTTATAAGTGTATGTTGTGGATCAGTGTTACCCCACAATAAAATGATGTGTGGTAAACCAACAAGTGGGATAGGATACAATTTACACAACGTAGGATTGATTTCTGTAGTAAACAGGAGTCAGTCCTTTTAAATATTGCATTGTTGATAGAATCAGTGCTGATCGATTGACTATGTTTGTGCATTTGAATTTCGCTTGCAGCACAAACTTTCGCTACAATCAAGCATTAAAATAATAAATCGAACACATCATTTTTTAAAAAACAGCAGAAAAAAACTGTATCAATCTGAATGAATTCAAATCGATACAGTTCATTGTATGCTCGTATTTTTGCTTTATTGTGTGCATGGCAATACACATACTTTTTGTAAGATGTACGATTAATATATCTACACTAAAAATGGAATGACGTTTATACATAGCGTTCATATACTAGATGAAATTAGGTGTTTTTCATCTAGTATGCATGCGTAAGGATATGCACGGTAGTCCTAATTTATGGGTATGAATGAGACTCACATATCCAATACATTGCTGTAGTAATTAAGATATTTGATTATGTTTCGTGTTTTTTTGAGGCAAATAAATATTGTGATAAATATTGTCCTATCTTCGAAGGATTTCTCTCGGTAAATAACCCGTTGAGAATGTTTAATACTGTTAAAGCAAAAATAAATAGCGATACATAGTTATGTAATTTTTAATTATAGAAAGAAAAAATTTTGGATTGATACACTACTTTTACTCCCCTTATTACCTCCCTTTCCTTATAAGATACCATTAAGTTATCACAATCTGTTGATTTAGTCAAATATTTTACTCACGCTTTTTGTTAAGTTATCTTGATTGAATCAAAGCGGATTTGAGTGTGTAATCATTTAGCACGGTTGACTTTTATTTTAATAAGCAGTAATAGTTAATTTTCTCCTTTCTCTAGCTCTGAGGAGTGTGAATTCAATTGAAATGTTAGTAGGTACCGCTCGCTGTTATTTCGGACTGTTTTAGGGTATAATGGTAGTAGGATTTTTTCAAGAGAGGAACTTTATATGCAACCAATTATTCACATTTCACAATTTGAAGGTCCTTTTGATGTGTTACTTCACTTTGTGAAACAGGCAAAGGTCGAGATTGATCAGTTGCCACTTGCTGAAATTACGCAACAGTATTTAGCGTTTATTGCTCAAATGCAAGAATTAAATTTAGAAGTAGCGAGTGAGTATCTTGTTGTAGCGGCACAATTAATCGAGATTAAGGCTCGATCACTTTTACCAAAACCACAGCCGCCACTGGCTGAAGATGAAGTCGATCCGAAAGAAGCGTTAATTGCTCGGTTAATTGAATATCAAAAGTATAAAGAGATGAGTGATATTTTATCAGAATATGAAATAGAACAAAAACATTATTTTTTTAAAGAGGCAAGTGATGCGGCAGAATGGTATATCGATGAAGAACCACGCCTAATTGCGAATCAGTATGATTTATTTACATTGGTAAAAGCATTCGAACGAGCAATGCAAAAACACGAACAACAAGCAGATGTAGTGATTCATCATGAGCGATTATCGGTTGATGAGCAAGTATTACTGATTCGAAAACAGTTGCGCAAACAACCAATTCTGGATTTTGAGCAGCTATTTACTATTTATAATCGATCATATATTGTCACAACCTTTTTGGCATTGTTACAAATGATGCGTGATGATGAAATTACGGTTGTACAGACACAAAATTTTGAAACTATTAAAATAAGTTGGAAGCGGTTAGTATGATGAAAGAATATTTACAAGTAATAGAAGGATTATTATTTATTCAAGGTGAAGACGGTGTAAGCACGCAAGAAATTGCTGGCACACTTGCAATAGATGAAAATCAGGTGTCTCATTTAATTCATGAACTCATGGATACGTATGAGGGGCGAGGTTTGACAATTTTACATACAAGCGGAAAATATCGACTAGCAACGCGAAAAGAACACAGTCAGTATTATCAACGTTTTTTTTCCCAACCAAAGCGACAAACATTATCGAAAGCATCGCTTGAAGTGCTTGCTATTATTGCGTATAATGCACCGATTACAAGAGCAACGATTGAACATATTCGTGGTGTGTCTTGTGAAAAAGCAATCAAAACATTATTACAGTATGAACTAATTCAAGAAGCAGGGCGTGAAAGTAGTGTTGGACGACCAATGTTATATGCGACAACTGATATGTTTCTAGACTACTTCGGCCTTGTTTCACTTGCAGAATTACCACCATTAAGAGACGTAAAATTGGATGATGTGCAAGCTGAGGTTGACTTGTTCATGACACGTTATCAAGAGGAAACACCAGACGAACTTGAAGAGGAACAACCACAACTCGTATAAAATAAATGTGATGAAAGGAGAAGCATTGATGCCAAGAACACCAATAATTGATGAAAAACTAAAGCTCTTACCTGATCAACCAGGTTGTTATTTAATGCGGAATGACCATAATGAAGTCATTTATGTAGGGAAAGCAAAAGTACTCAAAAACCGAGTGCGATCATATTTTACTGGTGCTCATGAGGGGAAAACGTTGCGGCTCGTTCAAGAAATTACTGATTTTGAATATGTTGTTGTAACGAGTGAAGTCGAGGCGCTCGTGCTTGAAATTAATCTCATTAAAAAGTATCATCCAAAGTATAATATTAAACTAAAAGATGAAGGGAGTTATCCTTTTTTAGCACTGACAAAAGAAGCGCATCCACGCGTTATTTTAACTCGTGATGTGAAGCGTGAGTATCAGGCAGTGTTTGGGCCATATCCAAATGTGAAAGATGCACGTGAAACACTTGAGATTATTCATCGAATGTATCCGTTTCGAAAATGTGAGCAACTCCCTAAAAAAGAGTGCCTGTATTATCATATTCATCAATGCTTAGCTCCCTGTATTTTAAATGTTGATCAAGCTGAATACAAACAACTCGCGAGTGATGTCCAACGGTTTTTAAAAGGTGATCAAAATGATGTGATTGCCGATTTGGAAGCAAAAATGTATCGTGCAAGCGAGCAATTAGAGTTTGAACAAGCTATGGAGTATCGCGATTTAGTACAAGCAGTAAAACGGATTGCGACACAATCACTCGTGCAACAAAAAGATTTGGATAATCATGATTTTTTTGGTTTTTACTACGACAAAGGTTGGTTGAGTGTGCAAGTTTTTTATATGCGTGAAGGGAAGTTAATTGAACGGAAGTCAAACATTGTACCATACGTTGATGATCCTTTCGAAGCAATGACAACTTTTATTGCTCAATTTTATCAAAGTCGAAACAATTTGAAGCCGAAAGCAATTTATACGTCTGCTTTACTTGACTGTGAATTGTTAAAATCGTATCTTGCTATTAAAGTACTAGTACCGCAACGTGGGAATAAGCACAAACTATTACAATTGGCGAATGAAAATGCAAAAAAACAGCTTGAGACCCAGTTTGCATTACTAGAACGAAATGAACAAAGGACGTTTGGTGCTATACGTCATTTAGGTGAGATTTTAGGAATTGAGATACCAACACGAATTGAAGCATTTGATAATTCGAATACTGGCGATGTTGAGCTAGTGAGTGGAATGGTTGTTTACACAGATGGCCAACCGAATCGAAAGGAATATCGTCGTTTTAAGATTCAGACAGTAGAGGGACAAGACGATTATCAAGCGATGCGCGAAGTGATTTATCGCCGCTATCTTCGTGTCATTAAAGATAAGTTAGCGCAGCCATCATTGATTGTAATTGATGGTGGTATTGGTCATGTTCAAATTGCAAAAGATGTATTGGTAAGTTTAGAACTATCAATCCCCGTTGTCGGTCTGCTTAAAGATGAAAAACATCGTACTGCTCAACTGTTGGATGGGAATACAATGAATATTGTTGATTTAGATAAGCACTCGGAAACATTTTATTTGTTGCAGCGTATCCAAGATGAAGTGCATCGTTATGCGTTAGAATATCATAAGTTACGACGAAGTAAAGCAATGGTTCAATCAGCCTTAGATAATATTGCTGGACTTGGGCCTAAACGTCGACAACAGTTGTTGGCTTTTTTTGGAACGGTTGGTAATATTAAGCAAGCGAGCATTGATGAATTGGCGAAAGTTGTACCGAGACAATTAGCCGAAAAAATATATGTAAAATTACAGGAGGAATGACAATGAAAACAATTATTTTAGCAAGTAACAATGCACATAAAGTTGCAGAATTCCAAAAATTGTTTGCTCCGTGTGGAATTGAAATTTTGAGCTTGAAGTCGATGCAGATTAATATTGATGTAGAAGAAACAGGTGCAACATTTGCCGAGAATGCGATATTAAAAGCAGAGGCCATTGCAGCATTAACACAACTACCAGTCTTGGCTGATGATTCAGGATTAGAAGTCGATGTTTTGAATGGAGCACCAGGTGTTTATTCAGCACGTTATGCAGGAATTCACGGCGATGATGCAGCCAATAATGCCAAATTATTATATGAATTAATTGAAACACCACTTGAGGCTAGAACAGCACAATTTGTTTGTGCAATTGCTTATGCAAAGCCAAATGAAAAAACACAAGTTTTCAGCGGAGTATGCAAAGGTCATATAGCACTGAATACAGATAAAGAAGGTGGTTTTGGTTATGATCCATTATTTGTTCCAGCAGGGTATAGTCAGACTTTTGCGGAATTAGGCAATGATGTAAAAAACACGATGAGTCATCGTGCGAAAGCATTTGAATTATTAATACAATCTTTTTCATGATAATAGTAGAAAACACCACATTATTTTTATAGGGAAATAATAGGGTGTTTTTTTGTGTTAATATTTATTGTGATAGTATAGATAGTGAGTGATAAATATACGGAATTTGCAAAAAAAGCTTACAATAGCGAACTTATATGAAGAAACAGACAATTTTACTTTAATAAATAGTTGATTTTAACATAAAAAATTGAGTCCGAGAATACTTTCAGTTACAATAAATTCAAACCGAAATAAGAGGAGGGCTTTTTATGCCTAAAGATAAAAAAATAATTTTAGTGGCCAACTGCTTGTTAAACCCATATTGTCGTGTTCATGTACTAGGCAAAAATTTTCCATTGACACATGAATTGACTGCTTATTTAGCAAATACGAAGACAGGTGTAATTCAATATCACTGTCCAGAACTTACAAGTGGTGGTTATAATCGTAACCCTCAAGGCAGAGTTCAATATGATAACACTTTTTTTAAAGCTCACTGTCGTGAAGTATTGCAGATGCCATTACAAATGATTGAAGAATTTGTTGCAAATGGTTATCGACTCACAGCATTTATCGGTTTGCAAAATAGTCCGAGTTGTGGGGTATATTGGGGGAAGCACAAGGAAAATAAATATGGTTACGAATCATGGATGGAAAGTGATGAAGTATCGAATAATACACAATTAGGCGTTATGACAACAATTATTGTAGAAGAATTAGTAAAAAGAGGAATAGAAATCCCATTGATTGAATTTCCGTTGAGTGCTCCAATTGGAAGTGAGGAGCATCGTAAATTTTGGTATGAGGTACGTCAGGCAGTTGAACCTAAAAATCCATATATAACCTATGAGAATGCCGAAGATTTTCGTGCATATTTTTTAACAACAAATCACTACAATGAACCAGAATTAGCCTATAAAGAAATGCGAGCAAATAAAGAAGTGGTTGATTCAGAACTAAAAAAATAAAAAATATAGAAATGTACCTATTAATTATTATTGACGTAAACAAGCAGTGGTTATGGTGGAGTATACTGCTGACTAAGTTCGGTGAGTTTATCTGTTATGAAGTATCTACTATGTCTGTGCTAGTAGTTTTCTAATCTATGTATGCTTGATTATTACGCGAATTTATGGTAAATTTACGGAGAAAAAACAATGAAAATCTTACTATATGCTATCGTGTGTATGAGGCAAGATTTTTGGCAAGAAGTGGAGAAACAAATGGGCAAAACAAAATTACGCAAAACAGCCATGGGGAATATGGTGAATACAGACTCTGAAACACAAACAGAAATAAAAACGCCAAAAGTATGTTATGAAAAAGCGGTTTGGTGGAAATGCTTAGTGGCTTATGCAATAGACTTAGCTATCTATTCGATTGTAGCTTTTATTTTTGTTTTGAGCATGCAAGTCTACGCTGTTGAGGGTGAACAGACGTATAGTATGTTTATGATGTTATGTTTAGCAATTTCATCAGTATATTTATCGGCTGTACTTCCAAAATTTGTTCCTGGGCAAACGGTTGGGCGAATCATTATGAAAATTCGGTTAGATGCAACAAAAAAACCACTATCATATTGGCGTTACTTCTTACGCGAATTTATGGCGAAAATCAGTATGGTTATCGTACTTATTCCTATGAGTGTACTATATGGTGGAATTGAATGGTTTCGTAAAAAAGAGCGACCAACTACAATTATGTTAGATGAACTATTTCATACAACAACAGTTGATTTAACAAAACCTATATCAACACAAAAATAAAACATCAAAACTAAAAACTCTTTCATTTTCTTTGATTAAGGGTTTTTGTTTTATGAGGAGAGAAACACATGCAATCATTACGCCATTTATATAAAATCGGTCGTGGCCCATCAAGTTCACACACAATGGGTCCAGAACGAGCGGCTCAAGACTTTCAACTAAAATATCCAGCCGCACATTATTATCGTGTGCATTTATATGGAAGTTTAGCTGCCACTGGTGTGGGACACTTAACTGATTGGATTATTCACGAAACAATGCGACCAAAAATCGTTGAAATTGTTTGGCAGGCAGATGTTGTTAAAAAATTTCATACAAATGCAATGGAGTTTTTTGCGTGTGATGTTCATCACGAAGTATTAGGAAGTCAATTGTATTATTCAGTTGGTGGCGGGGACATCGTTGTTGAAGGTCAAGGGCGCCAAGAAACAGCAGACGTATATCCTTTTGTAGATTTTCACGATATGGTACAATGGTCTCGTAATGAGCAAAAAGAATTATGGGAAATTGTTGATACTTATGAAGATGAAACTATATGGGATTTTTTACAGCAAGTATGGGATGTAATGCATACAGCTGTTGAAGAAGGATTAGGAAAAAAAGGTGTATTACCAGGTCAATTAGCAGTACAACGAAAAGCAAAACTCATGTATGAACAAGCGATTCAAGAAAAAAATCCAAAAATGCGTGAAAATAAAAAAATTGCGGCGTATGCGTATGCTGTGAGTGAACAAAATGCGGATGGTGGAACAATTGTCACAGCACCAACATGTGGGGCGTGCGGCGTATTACCGGCAGTATTATATTATTTAGCTCATGACTGTAAGTATTCAAATAAACAGATTTTACAAGGATTAGCAGTTGCTGGTCTCGTCGGAAATGTAATTAAGCGAAATGCATCTATTTCCGGAGCGGAAGCTGGATGTCAAGCCGAAGTTGGAAGTGCATGCTCAATGGCAGCTGCAGCATACGGTCAAATGAATCAATTTCCACTGGCACAAATTGATACAGCCGCAGAAATTGCGATGGAGCATCATCTTGGTTTAACGTGTGATCCTGTTGCTGGATTTGTTCAAATACCATGTATTGAGCGAAATGCAGTAGCAGCTTTACGTGCGATTGATGCAGCGATGTTAGCAAGTGTTGTGAGTGATTCAAATCATTTGTGTTTCGATCAAGTAGTTCAAACAATGTTAGAAACAGGTCGTGATTTACACGAAGGGTATCGTGAAACATCATTGCTAGGATTAGCAAAGTTTTATCAAACAAAAGCATAATGATAGAGGGGAATCAGTGATTTATGAAAAGGACGGATTGTTTAAGTTGGGATCAATACTTTATGGGGATCGCTTTATTATCAGCACAGCGAAGTAAAGATCCTTCGACTCAAGTAGGTGCATGTATTGTCAATCAAAAACAACGTATCGTAGGTATTGGTTATAATGGGTTTCCATATGGATGTCACGATGATGAGTTTCCATGGGGGCGAGATGGATCCTTTTTAGAAACAAAGTATCCGTATGTAGTACATGCAGAATTAAATGCCATTTTGAATAGCAGTGAGAATTTAACAGGCGCATCATTATATGTGTCATTATTTCCATGTAATGAATGTGCAAAAGCGATTATTCAAAGCGGTATTTGCGAACTTGTATACATGTCTGATAAATATGATGGGACAAGTGAAAATGAAGCATCGAAGAAAATGTTGGCTGCTGCCGGCGTAAAGTGGCGTCAAATTCCAATACTTTCACTCACTATCACACCAGAATTTGAGGAGTAGTTTTACAATGAAACAGTTTTTTCAACCAAAACATATGTATCAAACGTGTACTGCGATTGATTTACATGCGTTAAAAATAGCAGGAATTGAAGCTTTGATTGTTGATTTAGATAATACCTTGGCGAGCTGTGAAGAAGATTTTGCATCTAAAAGCTCACAAGCATTTATTGAAGAGGCGAAATCACTTGGATTTACTATTGTTATGATTTCAAATAATATGCGATCACGTGTCGAACCTTTTGCACAGCAACTTGATGTTGATGCAGTTTGGTTTGCAATTAAGCCATCACCACTTGGCTTTTGGCGTGCGCGCAAATATTTACAAAATATTCCGAGTCATAAAATTGCAAATATTGGTGACCAAATATTGACAGATGTCTTTGGAGGGAAATTGATGGGTTTTCACACAATTCTTGTGAAACCATTAATTCCAAAAGATAATATTTATGCAAAACCGAGCCGTTTCCTCGAACAGCTCCTTGCAGTGGATTTTGATTAAGAATGATAACACTTACAAAAAATGTTGTTGCTACATTTGTGCAACCAAGAGTAGCGAAAAGCTATAAAGGAACCTATGGGCATGTCGTTTGTATCGGGGGCAATCAACGATATGGTGGAGCAATTATTATTGCAGCACAAGCAGCACAAAAAATGGGAGCAGGATTGATTACAGTAGTTACAAGTCAAGACCATCACAGTGCGATTCGCATGAGAACACCTGAAATTATGTGTGTCGATTGGCAGGATCAGATGGCATTAGCAACAGTTATTCAGACAGCAGATGTCTTGTTAGTTGGCTGTGGATTAGGAAGAGATGATTGGGCTAAACAAATGATGCAATTGGTTTGCCAAGTGACACACTGTCCAGTTATTTTTGATGCGGATGCTTTGTATTTTTTGGCAACGGATCAATCATTTCAGCCAAAGATGCCAAGAATTTATACACCACATGTTGGTGAATGGAATCGATTGTCTAATGGAAAAAATCCAAGTAAAGAACTTGCTAATAAAATGGCGGATTGTGTTGTTGTGAAGGCAGAAAGAACATGTATTTATACCTCAGATTCGACGTATGTTGTGACAAATGGAACGCCTGCGATGGCGAATGGTGGTATGGGTGATTGTTTAGCTGGCAGCATCGCGGGTTGGTTAGCCCAAAGTAAGCAGTTAACGACTGCTTGTTGTGTTGCTACTTGGGTACATGCACAAGCAGCACAACAATTAGCAATGAAACAATATGTCGTATCTGCTAGTGAAGTAAGTATGAAATTTCCATATATTTTACACGAACTCAGTGAATTACGATAAGAAAAACTCATGATGATATGTCAATTAGTTGACACATCATCATGAGTTTTTTATATTTACATTTGAAAATTAAGTATATGGACAAATACTTATTTACTTTGGACAGGTGGTGTAAATATGCGTTGTTTTAGCTCTTGATCTAACAAATAAAGTCCAGCACCATCGTTGACAAGTTTTAGTTTATCAATTATTGAGTGAAAGGTGCTTTCTTCTTCAACTTGTTCTTTGATAAACCAATCTAAGAAGTTGACCGTGAAATAATCAGTTTCATTGTGGGCAAGTTTCACAAGACCGTGAATACGAGCAGAAACAGCCTCTTCATGCTCTAATGCCAGTTCAAAGGCGGATAAAACTGAATCAAACGTTTTTGGTGGTGTATCAAATCCGTGAATTTCGATACGTTCATGACGATCATTAATGTATTGAAAAAATTTTTGAGCATGAAAAATCTCTTCTTGGTATTGAATTTGGAAAAAGTTGACAAATCCATCAAGTCCAAGATCGGCAACATAAGCAGCAATAGCTAAATATAGGTGGGCAGATGAAAATTCGTAATTCATTTGTTCATTTAAAGCACGCGTCAGTTGTGGTGTTAATTTCATAATAGTTCCCTCCTATGGCGTCTTATAATCAAATAAGTGATTTCATTATAAAGCGAATAAATAAAAAAGCAAGTAGTAAAACATAATCACTTTATAATTCATAGATACAAAATCAATACATATTTATAAAAAATACTAGTAAATTCAAATGAAAACACGTATACTATTTTATGAAAACGATTACTTTTCAAGAGATTAAAAAATAGGAGGAATTTTTATGGGACAGATTTATTTTGAAGCGGGGAGTCAACAATTTCATATTCAAGGGGAAAATAGTAGCTATATTATGCATATATTGCCATCAGGTGAGTTAGGACACTTATATTATGGAAAAAGAATTGAGCATCAAGCAGATTTTAGTCAACAATTTGCACCATATAATTATGGAATGAGTCGAGATATTTTCCCACTAGATGACAGTGCGGCACTTGATTTTGTTGCATTAGAGTATCCAACATATGGTACATCTGATTTTCGTCAACCTGCGATAGAAGTGCGACAATGTAACGGAAGTCGCATTGTAAAATTTGTGTATGAATCACATCAAATCGAAAAAAACAAGCAACCGATTGAGGCGATGCCAAGCGCATTTGGAACAGATGAGACAGTTATTACGCTAACGATTTATTTAACGGATGCAGTCACGAAATTACGTTTAGCACTGAGTTACTCACTTTTTATGACGGGTGATGTCATAACACGCCATGCAAAAATTGAAAATAATGGTGTGGAATCAGTTCAGTTATTACGATTTTTAAGTATGAATATCGATTTTGATACAAAGGCATACGATATGATGACATTTACAGGAAGTTGGATTCGTGAACGTGAACTTGAAGTGGCACCATTACGTCGTGGTATTCAAAGTATTTCAAGTTCACGCGGTGCAAGCAGTGCAACAGCGAATCCGTTTTTTGTTTTAAAGGGGCATCATACAACAGATTTTCACGGAGAGGCATATGGATTTAATTTGATGTATAGTGGGAATCATGTTGGTCAAGTTGAAGTGACTCCCTATGATCAAGCACGTGTTCAACAAGGAGTAAATTACTTTGATTTTAATTGGGAGTTAGCACCAAATACCTCATTTCAATCACCAGAGGTAGCTATTGTATATACCGCAGATGGATTGAATGATTTGACACAAACGTATCACGATTTTTATCGCGAACATATGATTAATCAATACTGGGTAAAAAAAGAACGACCAATTTTGATTAACAACTGGGAGGCGACGTATTTTGATTTTGATGAAACAAAATTATTGGAATTAGCAAAAAAAGCAAAAGCAGTAGGAGTTGAATTGTTTGTTCTAGATGATGGTTGGTTTGGACATCGAGATAGTGATAATAGTT
This sequence comes from uncultured Bacillota bacterium, assembly GCA_945956935.1. Taxonomy (GTDB): domain Bacteria; phylum Bacillota_I; class Bacilli_A; order Culicoidibacterales; family ZOR0006; genus ZOR0006. The sequence goes on from CAMFJD010000005.1 coordinate 42,950, forward strand.
CACTAGGTGATTGGTACTATGATCCAAAAAAATTACCATATGGTTTGAAGCATCTCGTTGATCAAATTACTGACCTAGGGCTACAGTTTGGTCTTTGGATTGAACCAGAGATGGTATCACCAGATAGTGATTTGTATCGCTCACATCCTGATTGGATTATTTGTGTAAGCGATCGAACGCCAACTCAAGGAAGAAATCAATATGTTCTCGATTTTACGAATAACGAAGTTGTCGATACAGTGTATGAAATGATTGCAAAAGTTATTCGGGAAAGTGGTGATATTAGTTACATCAAATGGGATTGGAATCGTCCACTGACTGAAATTGGTTCATTACAGTTACCGCCACAAAAACAGCAAGAAGTCGCTCATCGCTATGTACTTGGATTATATCGTTTTTATAACCATTTAATGAATGATTTTCCACATCTTTTAGTTGAAGGGTGTGCATCTGGTGGTTCACGCTTTGATGGTGGTATTTTAGCATATTCACCACAAATTTGGGCAAGTGATGATAGTGATGCAGTTGAACGTTTGAAAATTCAATATGGAACGTCATTTTGCTATCCTTTATCAACAATTGGTGCTCATGTATCTGCGTCACCAAATCATCAAGTTCATCGAACAACAAGTTTAAAGATGCGAGGTGATGTTGCCTTTTTTGGAATTTTTGGTTATGAACTAGATTTAACGATGTTAAGTGAAGGAGAGCTCACAGAAATTGCGGCACAAATTACTATGTATAAATCATATCGACAGCTAATCATCACTGGTGATTTTAGTCGCATTTTAAGTCCATACGATAGCAATGAGACAGCTTGGTCAGTTGTTGATAAATCAAAAACAAAAGCGATAGTTGGTTATTATCGAACACTCGCTCCTGCTTACAAATTACCAACACGAATCAAAATTCCACAACTTCAACCAGAGATGATTTATACGTTAAAGGGTACTAAACGAACATATCGTGGGGATGAACTCATGAATTGGGGGATTGAGTTGAATTTGGTGCTGTTTGAAGAACTCGGCATATTAGGACAAATGTCAGGAGACCATGTATCACTTATTTTAGCATTTGATTGTATAACAAGATAAATAGAGAGCAACATGAAAGGAACATATAACCAAGCAAGGACAATGTTTCTACTCATGTTGTTTTTTAGATAAAAACATATTATAGTTTGAATGACTGATTACTTATTGGTATAATGAAAGAATAGAGTTTTTGGAAAAGGATGATAAATATGGCATCAGCATATAAAAAAATTGCCGAAAGTATTATTTGTGACTTGAAGGCTGGTAAATACCATGAAACAAAAAAATTACCGAAAGAAGAAGAATTGATTCAACAGTATGGTGTGAGTCGAACAACAATCCGTAAATCAATTAATATTTTGGTCAATAAAGGATTCGTATATCAAGTACAAGGAAGTGGGATTTTCGTACGTGAAGCTGCACTACAAGATTATGTTAGCCTTGAAAATGTAAAAGGTTTAACACGTGATTTCCCAACAAAGCAAGTAGAAGCAAAGCTATTATCATTAGAAGTTATTGATGCTGATGAAGAGTTAGCAGAAGCAATGCAGTGTGAAGTTGGGACAAAAATTTATTATTTGCAGCGACTACGTAGTGTAAGTGGGGACAAATTTGCACTAGAGTACTCATACTTTAACAAAAATATTATTCCGTATTTAAGTGAGGAGATTATTAAGTCATCAATTTATAGTTATATTATCGACGATTTGAAATTAACGATTGGATTCGCTGATAAAATTATTACAGCAACAAAATTATCAGCAAATGAAGCACAATTACTTGAATTAGAATTAGGTGATCCAGCCCTCACTTTAAGTAGTACTGTTTTTTTAAGTAATGGAACAATTTTTGAAGTTTCAAAATCTGTTCATCATTACAAGAATGCGAAATTGCTCAAATTAGCAACATTTTAGGTATATCAAACTTTGATTGGCACATAACATTTTGTTATGATAAAAAAAATATAATGATTAGAAAGTCAAACTACTTATAGGTTTTTTGGCTTTTTTTTGGTTTATTTAACAAGAAGAGTGACTATTTATTATAAAAAAAGAAAAAAACAGCAGTTTTCGAAAAAAACAAAAAGAAAACGCTTGCACATGAGAGGGCGCTTATGTATAATCTAATTGTGGAGATTGGTATCCATCAATTTATTAAATAAACATATATAGGATATGTCAAAATAAAATGAAGTGAGACCAACTTTATAAAATTACTTTTTGAAAAAGGGAGAATAACAATGAAAAAAGTAGTATCAGTAGCAAGCGTTGCATTATTAGCAACAACATTAGTTGGATGTGGATCAAGCGCAGGAGCATCAGGGGACACTGATAAAATTACGGTTCACACACATATGAGTCAATTAGTACTCGGTGAAGAAAAAAAAGATGATAACGGTAATACATATCGTGACGAGTCAACAGCATATCTCGCACAATTAGCAGAAAATTTCACTGCTGAAACAGGGATTGAAGTTGAGTTAGTTGTTTCACAGTCGGCAGATGATATCGAACCATTATTACGTGTCGAAGATCCAGAAGTAGATGTGTTTACAGAACCAAACTTTTCAATTGAAAAATTTAAAGCATATGCTGAACCTTATTTTACATTAGCTGAGTGTGAAGAATGGTATGGAGATTATTGTGGAACAATGCAAAATGATGGCGAAAACGTATATTTACTTTCACCAGCAAAAGTATACGAAGCAGCTGTCGTATATAACGAAGAAGTTATTCAGGCTGCAGGATATGATGAAATTCCAGCAACACTAGATGAATTTGAAGCAATGTTGACAAAAATTAAAGATATGGGTGTGACACCAATTTCACTCCATCGTATTGAAAACTGGCCACTAGGAACAATTCGTGACTTCTCAGCGTATGTCGGTGGAGATGCTGAGACATTTACAAAAATGTTACAAAGTGATACGCCATTCTCTGAAACGGATCCAGTTGGACAAACTGTAAAAATGTACACTGATTGGAAAGCAAATGGGTTCTTTGAGCAAGAAGTGTATACTGACTTTGGAGTGGCAATGGATTCAGTTGCATATGGAAAATCAGCAATGATGTTATTTGGAGCATGGGTAGTGCCACAAATTCAAGAACGTACACCAAATGGTATGGGTTCTGAAATTATTAAATTCGCACCTGCACCAGATTTTGGAGCAGGCCGTTATGTAATGACAAAAGCAGCAGATGGTTATGCAATTGGAAAAGGTTCTGATAATAAAGAGGGTGCACGTCAGTTTATTGAATATATTGCTGATAATGCTGATTATTTAGCAAAAAGTGGATTTATTGCCAATAAAAAAGGTGTTGAACCAATCGTACCAGAATTATATCAATTAATTGATGAATCAGTTGAAGCTGGTGAAACAGAATTAATGTTTGGTGCGGCAACAACACAAAATTCGTTGAATAATGAGGCAGTTTTAAAAGAAGCGAACTTATTAGCAGATGATAAATGGGCTGGATTATTATTTGACTCATATGATATTACGAAACCAGGGAATTGGGATGCATATAATGCTCAAGTCAAAACACAAAATGATGCATTTGTTAAATTTAGAGATCAACTTGGAATTACTTGGGAATAGTAAAAAGTATACCAAGCGGTAGATGTTATATCTGCCGCTTGATTTTCCAGAATGGGGGAGAACCAATGTTAGGAGTAAAAGAGCAGACGCTCGCCTATCCAAAAACAAAAACAAGTCGAATGAGTGCAACAACGAAAAAAAGAATACTTATTTTTAGTTTCTTAATTGTACCAATTATCCATTTATTAATTTTCTCGTATGTACCAATTATTACAAACTTTTTCTTAAGTTTTACAAATTATAATGGGGTATCAACACCAACGTTTATCGGATTCGATAACTATGTGCGATTATTTACCGATCCACAGTACATCCAAATGTTTAAAAATTGTTTATGGTATATGTTGATGTCGATACCACAACTTGTTTTCTCATTTGCGTTAGCAATCTTTGTAAACGGAAAATTCCGCGGATTACAATTGTTTAAGGGGATTGCAATTATCCCATATTTATTAAATGGTGTTATTGTTTCAACAATTTTTATTATTTTCTTCAACAACACTGGAACATTAAATATGTTGTTGGGAGCATTAGGATTAGAAGGATTAACAACAAACTGGTTACAAAACTTAGATACAGTGAATCCGGCAATTGCATCAATTTCAATCTGGCGTTATTATGGAATGAACTTTATCATGTTTTTTGGAGCGTTACAGACAATTCCCAAAGATTTGTATGAAGCAGCAGCGATGGATGGTTGCAATAAATGGCAAGAAATCCGTTATATTGCTGTACCGGCAATAAAAAAAGTGCTGTATATCAATTTGATTTTAAGTATTTCTGGATCGATCCAAGTGTTCGAATTACCTTATATTATGATGAATGGTGCGAACGGAACGATGACACCGGTTATTCAAATCCAACAAAGTGCCTTCCAAGATGATCGCATTGGGTTTGCTGCAGCATTATCGATGCTTGTGTTTGTTATCGTCATTATCGCAATTGGTATTCAAAAATTAGTAACAAAGGAGCGTTCAGCATGATAAAAGAATCAAAAGGGTTTAAACTCATTCGGGCAATATTTTTGATTAGTGCAGCTCTCTTTGTTATTGTTCCACTAATTCCACTTGTATTTATGGCTTTTAAGACAGGGACTGAATATGCATCGACAGGTGTATTTACAGCACCACAATCATTTTTGAATTTTTATAACTTTATGTATGCAATTAATGTTGGAAAGCTTGGTGAGGCATTAATGAATACTGCGATTATTTTAGCTGTGTCACTGACAGTTCAAGTGTTATTTACAACTATGGTATCGTATGTACTTCACCGGTTTGATTTTAAACTAAAAAAATTAGTAACATTTTTATTTACGATGACGATGTTTATTCCTGTTGTAACAACACAAGTTGTTGTTTTTGAAATCATTTATAGTATTGGACTTGTGAACACAATTTGGTCTGTAATTATTCTTTATTCAGGTGTAGGGATAGTCGGTATTTATATTATGTTAAATTTACTTGATTCAATTTCTAAAGATCTTGATGAGTCAGCCTTAATTGATGGAGCGAGTTATTTTACGATTTATCGTAAAATCATTTTTCCACTTCTAAAACCAGCAACAACAACTATGTTAATTTTAAATGGTATCGGTTTATATAACGATTTCTACATCCCAAATATTTATTTAAATAAATCAACACAGACATTTACAGTTGCTTTATATAAATTTTTTGGTTCAATGTCAACTCCGTTTGAAATTGTTGCTGCAGCAATTTTACTTGGGGTGATTCCGATTATGATTGTGTATCTATTCATGCAGAAATATATCTACTATGGTTTAGCAGGAGCAGTGAAGTAATATGATTCATTCCAATTTCTACAAATTTCTAGGATGGATTCATGTCACAGTCGTTTTTTCACTTCTTTTCTCAATTTTATCACTAGCTAGTGCAGGATTTTTATTCCTGCCTCTACTAGCGGTTGGCTTTGAGTTAAGCAAAGAAATCATTGAACGTGGATTTGATCCGCATGTATCGGTCGTAAAGTATGTGTATATGCGACTGAAACTGCATATTCGTTTGTTCCGTTTCAACGCTGTTTACATTGTTTTACTACTAAATGGGATTGGAACATTACTCGGCATTTTTACACAACAATCGATGATTATGTATAGTTGTTCAGTTCTTGCTGTACTTGCATTTATTTTCTTGATTTATATTGCATTTTATGCAACGTGGATTCAATCGAGTTTTCAACTTATCGATGTGTTCATCTTTATGTTTTATAAGTTACAGTATGTACTTGTTCTCTTTGTTTTTTTTGTCAGTTGTGTTTATTTCAGTCAAAGTATAATTTTTCTAGCTTTTATTTTTTTAAATTTCTTAGCTATTTTATTCGTATCTGTACTGTTAAATAGTACGAGTGTACGATATTGTCACACAATTTTGCAAAAAGAGGAGATATAATGAAATATATTAAAGGATTTACATGGGGTTGGAATTATCAAACAGGTGACTGGTTGACACAAGCCGCACTAGATAGTATTGATGCGATGATTGAACGTACGAATTGTGATATAGTAATTGTACCGATACCAGCAAAGCAACAGACAGCACAAAGTACACAAGTCATGTACGAGTGTGATGATGTACCAACTCGAGCAGAAATAGTACGCATTTTGGAATATTTACAGTCCAAAAATATGCGTATTATATTAAAGGCAGTTGTTGATTGTTTAGATGGTACGTGGCGAGCATATATTAATTTTTTAACACCTGATGTTATTTGTGAACCGAAATGGTCAGAGTGGTTTGAAAGTTATACTAAATATGTGAGCTATGTGAGCGAATTTGCGACAAAATATGAAGCGGAGATGTTGATGATTGGTTGTGAAATGGTCTGTGCGGATAATCAAGCAGAGTATTGGCGCCAATTGATTAGGCATATACGAAAACAATACAATGGATTGTTGACATATAATTGCGATAAATACCAAGAAGATCGTGTGACATGGTGGGATGCTCTTGATGTGATATCAAGTAGTGGATACTATCCAGTTGGTACGTGGGATGCGCAATTACAGCGGATACAAACAATTGTCGAACAGTATCAAAAACCATTTTTCTTTGCTGAAGCTGGTTGTCCTAGTAGAACTGGAAGTGAGCATTGTCCAAATGATTGGCAGTGGTTGAGTGAAGTGAATGAAAAAGCACAAGATTGTTATTATACCGAATTATTTGAAACAACCAAAAACTATCCATTTGTGAAAGGATTTGCATTTTGGGATTGGCCCATCCGTCTTTACTCATTAGAACAAGTAACACAAAATGATGATTATAGTGTCTATGGAAAACAAGCCGAAAAGCGAATTGCGATTGCTTACAGTAGTAAAGGAGAATAGAATGATACAACAAAAATATTGGCACATACGTTCAGAGCTGTCTTACGTCAAGGAAGCAATTCAACGAAAAAAAATCAAAATAGGTTTTCTTGGCGGTTCGATAACTGAACAATCTGCGAAACATAATTATGCTGATCTTTTCACAGTACAATTGAAGTGTGATTTTCCAGATGTGTATGTAGAAACACAAAATTTAGGGATAGGTGCCACTTGCTCAACATTAGGCTGTCTATTAGCAAAAGAAGTGCTCAATCATGAATTGGATCTAGTGGTTGTTGAGTACGCTGTGAATGATGATGGTATGGATGCGCAATTGCGAATGCGAGCACGTGAAGGAATTATACAAATAATTCAAGAGCGAATGCAGGCAGATATAGTCTTTGTATATACATATAAAGAAACGATGTATCCATATTATGCTAAAATAAAATCAACAGAACTTCCCCCTTCAGTTGCAGATTTTGAACAACTTGCACAGCATTATCGAATTAATAGTTGTAATGTTGGTCAATATGCATTTGATCAAATGCAAGCAGGTTTAGTACGATTCGAAGAGTGGCTCCCTGATAACTTACACCCAACATATCGAGGGTCATCGTTGTATGCGAGTTGCTTGATGATGGCAATGATTGATGGGATTACGTCAGAAATACCGAAAAATATAATGGAACAAAGGTCATTAACAGCTCATTTTGGTTCATTGCAAACGATTCCATTTGAACAGATGACATTGCAGGGGCCATGGGTTGTGAAGTCAACACATGAAAAATGGATAGATAAATTTTTGTATACGACGAGTATACAATCAACGTTGATTTTTGAAGTAGAAGCAAGTGTTGTGATGATCGGTACGTTATTTGGTGAAACAATGAGTGATTTGTATTATTCGGTGAATGATAGCGATGAAATATTACTCCCACGTTATCATGAATCGTGGGCAGGAGAACAAGGTTGGTATCGTGAGGATGTATTGTACTGCGGTGAACACCAACATATTCGGGTAACAATTCGGTGCCAAAAAAATCCCGAACGTCTTGGAACAACAACAATTATCCCACATATTTATTACATATGATCTTATTTGATGGAATATACGCACCGAATATTCAAGCTATCATCCATAGAGATGGTCATGAATTACTTTCACGTTATGAAACGGATGTTGTCACACAGTTAGGTCATGATATTCCTTTTCAAATGTGTGCTGTTGAGTTGTTACTTGTTCCAAAGACGCAAGTAACGATAACGATTTCAAGTCATCATTCATGGGTACCGGCAAAATGTTTGATTTTTGCTGGAGAACATTCATATAGCAGTGAACACTTGATTAGTGATCGGACAACATTGATTATTGATCCTCCAAGTCTCTTTGGGACTCCATTGACTACCCTTTCAAATGAGTTTCCAAAGCATGTTGTCCGTATCTTATTATATGGGGATCAATTTGAGATTCATCAAGTGACAGGGAGCTATCGTGCACCGTATGAATATGAATTACCTAAGCAAAAGATGATGATATATGGGACATCAATTAGTCAAGGAATTGGTGCAACTGGAGTGGAACAGACATATGCATGGCAATTGTCGAGAATGCTTGATGCATTACTGTATAATTATGCATTGAGTGGGAAATGTTTTATTGAACGATATGTGGTTGACGCAATCGTGCAAAGTGAACAATTTGATATAATTATCTATGAATGCTCAGTAAATATGTTAGGTTCGGGCTATTCAATTGAAACATACGAGCAACGCTTGCAGTATTTATTTGAACAGACGAGTATTCATCAACCAAAAGCACGTGTATTTGTAACGAGTATTCTTCCATATTTTGGTGATTACGGGTATGTGAATGAATCGGATTGTTGCGTTGCAAGTGCAAATCAATATCGCCAAACAGCAAAACGACTCAGTAGCGTGTATCCAAACATAACATACATGGAGCCTATTCATTTACTTGACGAAAATAATTTAAGCGTAGATTTGATTCATCCGAGTAATTTTGGTATGCAACAAATAGCACGCACAATAGCAAGATATATTAAAGGAGCGAAATAATTATGCATATTTGTTTTGATATTGGTGGTAGTTCAATCAAAATGGCAATCATTACACCAGAAAATGAGTTTTTATTAAAAAAAACAGTGCCGGTAGTTGATAATATTCAAGTAATATACCAGATAATGAATGTATTTGTTGATGAAGCAAAAACTGCTTTCCCAACTGAAGCGTTTGTCGGAATTGCAATTTCAGCACCGGGTGCAGTTGATACAAAAACAGGAGTAATTGGTGGTGCTTCTGCACTTGAATCAATTCATGGTCCGAATTTTAAAAGTGATTTATTTGAATTAACACATTTACCGGTCGCAATTGAAAATGATGCAAACTGTGCTGCTTTGGCAGAACTTTACTATGGTGCTGCAAAAGGGTGTCAAGACATTTGTACGATGGTTATTGGAAGTGGCGTTGGTGGCACAATTGTGAAGTCACAGAAAGTCCATCATGGACATAATTTACATGGTGGAGAATTTGGGTATATGCTTGTACATACTGGAGAAGATGGGATTCAATCATTAAGTAATGTTGGATCAACGCGCGCACTTGTAGAACATGCTCAAAAAATTGATGCAACGATTGAGAATGGTGAACAAGTATTTGAACTTGCGAAAACAGATGAACGATTTCAAGCAGTGGTTGATTCATTTTATTTTTATGTTGCACTAGGTGCAATTAATGTACAGTATACATATGATCCTGAATGTATCGTTTTTGGTGGAGCTGTGTCAAAACAAGCAGATTTTATTCAACGAGTTCAAGAACAAATCCAAGCAATTATTAAACGTCCGGGTATGAGTCACACGATTGTACCGACGTGTGTTACTTGCCATTTCTATAATGATGCTAATTTACTTGGAGCAAAAGTAAATTTTTCACAACAATAATTGCTAGTACATGAGTAAAGATGGGAAACTGTCTTTACTTTTTTTTATATAACAGCGTAGGTGACTGTGTCTGTTTTGGATGCTAGTGTAGCAGTTAACATAAAATATGAAATGTAGTTGCTATTTATTAATATATTCAGATATACTAATGAGTATCAGATAAATGTGAGGAGTTCTTCAAATGTTGAAAATAGCGATTTGCGATGATGAAGTGATTTTTATTGATATGTATAAGAAAGTAATCAAAAAAATTCAAGATGAGCATCAATACAACTTAGATATACATACGTATCGCTGTGGTGAGGATCTCATCGATGATATGATTATTCATGAAAAACAGTTTGATCTTATTTTTTTAGATATCGTTATGGGAACATTGAATGGTATTGAAACAGCAAGAGAAATTAGAAAAATGTCTCAAATGGTACCAATTGTATTTTTAACAAGTAGCAAAGAATATGCATTAGATAGTTATGAAATACGTGCATTTAATTATATTATGAAAAATTCATCACAATTAGAAGCACAGATGCTTGAGGCTATCGTTGCTTGTTGTCAAAAAAAAGTGACATATATTACGATACAAAATAAATTCATAATTGAAAAAATTGACGTAAACGATATTGTGTATATAGAATCGAATAGACGTAAAATTATTGTTAAAACAAAAAGTGATATGTATGAAACATATGAGAAATTAGATACTATTTTCGCAAAATTATCACCATTTGGCTTTGTTCGAACACATCGAAGTTATATTGTGAATTTGGCATATATTCAAAAAATTACTCCAAAAGAAATTATGACAATATTTGGAGATAGTGTAATTGTTAGTCGGAGTAATGCGGATAGTGTCAAAATGAAATTTATGGAATACTTACAGCAACTAAAATAACTTGATGTGTAATTCAGTGAAAGGGTGAGAATCCCTTTTTTATTTGCATTATTGATGATAAAACATAGGAAATAGTCAGTTTCTTATTATTTTAAAATGTATATCATCTATACTCGTAAAGATAGTTTATATTATAATAGGTAAACTAAAACTTTAGTTGTGAAGGAATGAGTGAGTAAAGATGAATCGACTGTATGTAAGTATTACTATTGTTTTATGTTTGTTATTTGCTTTTTTACTAGATGGCAGTGAACGACAGCAGCAATTTCAAATTTCATATGAAGAATATTTGAGCGATATAAGAACTCAGCATGCTGGTGATGAAATAGCGATTATTAACACGTTAACAGAAGAAATTAACAATCCGGATAATAGTAATGAATTTATTGGGATAAATTTGCTTGCACGTCAAGAATGCTACTATTTATGGTCAGATACAGAAAATTTTTTTAAATACTTAAATCAAACAGAAAAGCATCTGGAAAAGTATGGAATGAATGAAGAACGGTTAGATTTATACTCTATGGTTTCAAGTCGTTATCTAGGTAATGAACAATACCAAGAGGCATATATTTTTATTGCCAAAGGTGAATATTTGGCAAAACAGTTATATGAAAAAAATTCAGATCCTGAAATGCTTTCGACATTAATCGCTATTAAATATTTAAAAACGGTGACGGCTTTAGATATGGGATTAAAGCAACAAGCAGATAATGTGTTTGCTGAAGCAGAAATGTTGCGTCAGACGAGTAATATTCGAGACCGTGTCGATATTTTCAGTAATATAATAACATACTATCGCACCAAGAATGATATGGTGTCAGTAGAAGTATATACTGAAAAACTTATTGCCCTAATTGAAGAAGTAGACCCTAATTTAGAACGATATGGTGGAACGTATGTACAGACGAAAGTAATCCAAGCAGAGAGTTATTTAGCCTTAGACAAAATAGATGCAATGATGACTATTGTTAATTGGTTAAAAACAGAGGAAGATTTAACATTCAAAACAAATTATCGTCGATATGAAATATATCAATTGTATGCGAAAATATATCGCTACTATGGAATGTCTGAAGCGTATGTTGATTATTTAGAGAAGGCATATTATGAAATTAAGGATAGTAAAAAAAGTAGTGAAAAACTAAAAGTTGTTCAATTGATAATTGCTGATTTAGAACAAAAAAATCAAACTGATAAATTGACACAATGGTATGAAATCGAGCGTGAGATGTATCGTCAAAAAGAGGATGTAGAAGATACGAGATATCTCTTAAATCAATTATTGGATACTGATTTACAGAATGCGAAATATCAGATTGAAATTTTAAATTTAGAAAAAAAACAATCTCAATATATTGCAATTGCATTGCTATTACTGATTGCTATTGTTATTGGGTTGAGTATTATTGAGCGTCGACATAAACGTTTGCTAAAAGAAAATATTAATGTATTGAAACGAAATCAAGTTATCAAAGAGCAATATTATGAAAATATTCGTCAAAATCATGCTGATATTCAAGCAATAAAACACGACATGAAAAATCATATGATTATTGTACAACAATTGCTATTGTCAGGAGATAATCAGTCGTTACAAGAGTATATAAATACAATAACGAACAAACTCAATTATTCAGATGGAGACCTGTTAACGAATAATCAAATTGTCGATGCAATTGTTGGGAGTAAGCGTGATGTATGTGAACGAAAAGGAATTATATTTGAATGTCAAATCGAAATTCCAGAGAAACTTCCAATTGATGAATTTGATGTATGTGTGATTTATGGGAATTTATTAGATAATGCAATTGAAGCATGCCAAGGTGATCAACAGAAAATGATTAATGGAATAATAAAGTTAAAAAATTTTGTGCGAGGTGATTATTTATTTTTATCGATAGAAAATACATATGATGGTGTGATTATCGAGCAAAATGGACAATTTATCACAAAAAAAAGCGATAAACGCAATCATGGAATAGGGTTGAAAAGTGTACAAAGCACGATAGAGAAATATCAGGGTGATTATCGAGCATCATATACAGAAGAAATGTTTAGCGTTATGATTATGATTGATATTACAACAAGTTTATAAAAAGACAATAAATGACAAAAAATAAACCGTTGGTGACATATATCTAAAGAAAATAGCGGAATATGCTATACTATGTCTCTCAAAATGATACGCGATACTCTCGAGGAACGAATACTTTATGTACTAAGAAAGGTGATAAAAAAATGGAACATACATTATTTAGCCAAATATTGGATCATCAAGATAATGGAATTATTATTATGACAACGGAACGTGAAATTGTCTATGTGAATCACCGAGTACAGAAAGTATTGGGAGATGGTGTGCATCAGGTGTTTGGTAAATATTTGAATTGTCAATGGGTTCATGTGGAATCTAGTTGCTGCGCGTCACTGTATCAGTGTCAAAAATGCGTCATTAACAAAGGAATACATTATGTACTAGAAACAAAAGGCTCTAAAAAATTGCATAATGTTCAGATTGATAAGAATAATTTGGAATTAGCTGTAACAATGAAAATTTCTTTACTGAATGAATACATTCTTATAGAATTATCTGAATTTCAAGTTATCAATTTTAAAACAGAATTTTTGATTCGTTTAGCAGATAAATCTAACGATATTATGTTCTTTAAAGATGAAGAGTTGAAATATGTTTATGTTAACCAAACATATGCAAATTTTTATAATAAAGACAAAGAGTATCTTATTGGTAAAACGGATGAAGAGTTGATAAATGCTGGTTTGCTAAGTCGAGAACTATATGAACAATGTCGAATAGGTGATATCGAAGCATTAAAGTCTGGACATTATCATGATATTGAGGTGATGGGAGATCAATATTTTCGTGTGTCTAAAGAGAATATTGAGAATGGTGTACTTGGAATAGCTAGAAATATTACTGAGGAGATGAGTGCAATTCACCAATCAGAAATCGATCAGCTGACTGGGGTATATAATCGCCACAAATTTGAACAGTCTATACGTACAATTTATGATGAACAGAACAGAAAATATGCTATTGCTGTAATAGATGTAGATGATTTAAGAGGATTAAACAATGAATATGGTCATTTAAAAGGTGATACCTATTTGAAAGCACTTGGGAAAATTTTCCAAGAGCAAAGACATACAACGTTTTTTCGAATTGGTGGCGATGAGTTTGTTGGTCTTATTAATACAGACTGTATCGAACCTGATAAGGTGTTTAATTCAATAGTTAGTTCTTCATTATTATTAGGTTTTCAACCACAGTTAAGTGTTAGCGTAGGTGTGTCTCAATTTGATACAAATCTTTCATATGAGCAAAATTATGAATTAGCTGATCGGTTATTATATCAAGCTAAGTCTCAAGGAAAAAATGGTGTAATTATAGATATTAGTGACTAAAGTGACAATGCTATGCAACGAATGAGTGAATGAAGGAGAGAGATGTGTGAATAACTTATATCAAAATAGCAATAGGTATAAATTTATTGAAAAATTAAAAGAACGTACAGGTTATTATTTAGCGTGTATTGATATTGTAAATTTTAAAAATATAAATGAAAAACACTGTTTTTATAATGGAGATGTTATTCTATCACAGCTTATTAGTCGCATCGAATCATTGTCAAGTTTGAATTGTCCAGTTAGTGTGTGCCGTTATGAGAATGATATTATGATGATTATGATTGATACAACTTGTGAGCATACTGTATTTTCACTTCTTGATAAAATTGTGGAACATTCTTATAAATATGATGTTTCCTTTCGATGTGGATACAAGAAAATTGATACTTTCCAGAAAATTGAACATTTTTTAGAAAGTATTATCTATGTTATTAAATACAAACGGTATATAGTCGAAAAAACGATTGATGAAACACATAAGTTAAATGAAGATATTGAAAAATATTTTGCAATTAAGCAAGATGTTATTATTAATAATAAGGAAAATTTCCAATTGGTGTACCAACCAAAAATTGCTAATAAAGATAAATCAATTCATTCATGTGAAGTATTGAGTCGCTGGTGTCACCCAGAGATAGGTCAAAGTATGCCGGATGAATTTTTGCCGATTATTAAACATGTTGATAAAGAGATTGAATTTGATCTAATTATTTTTGAAAAAGCGTGTCAAGAATTAAGTAATGAAGCGGCATTGACAGAAATATTTTCAATTAACATTTGTATTAAATCAATGTTATACGAGCAATTCGCAGCAAAAATTATTAAATATGTTGAAAAATATAATATGAATGCTGAAAATATAACTATCGAAATTTTAGAAGATATTTGTGAATATGATCAGGTAGAGTTGAGTAGAAATATTGAAATATTAAGTGAATACGGTTTTCGAATTTCAATTGATGATTTTGGAACGGGATATTCATCGTATTGTCGATTAGCTGCACTTGATTTTACCGAAGTGAAAATTCCACGAGAGTTTCTTTTATTAGACAATTATTTCTCAATAAAGAAAAATCGTCAGATATTATCGGGAATTGTAAGTATGTGTAAGGCACTCAATTGTAAAATTGTCATTGAGGGTGTTGAAACTCAAGAAAATGTACGACTGGCAGAAGACTTGGGAATTGATTATATTCAAGGGTATTACTATTCAAAACCATTGCCGAAAGAAGCGTATATTCACTTTATTCAGAATTATACTGCATAATTAGTCCTATCAACCAATCATTAAAACGAATGATTGGTTTTTTATTATTTTGAAAAAATAAATATTTTATTGCAAAAACGCTTTCTTAGTAATATAATGAAAGTGTAGATTATTTGTGTACACAAATAATAATAAAGTACATAAATATAAAATAGTAACATAAAAGGAGAAAAAAGATGAAAGTAACTTTTCCAGAAGGTTTTTTATGGGGAGCAGCAACAAGCGGTATTCAATCAGAAGGTGGATTTGAAAAGAGTAATCCGTCAATTTGGGAATTATGGTATGACAAAGAACCAGAACGTTTTTATCAACAAATTCCATGTGATGTTGTGTGTGATACATACCATCGTTATGAAGAAGATGCACGTTTAATGGCTGAAATTGGAATGAATAGTTTCCGCACATCAATTCAATGGGGGCGTCTTATTAAAAATTTAGAGACAAATGAAGTCGATGAAAAAGCGGTAGAATTCTACAATAATTATATTGATGCTTTACTTGACCAAGGGGTTGAACCAATTTTAGGATTGTACCATTTTGATATGCCAGCAGTGCTGCAAGAAACATATGGTGGATTTGAAAGTAAGGAAGTTGTAGAAAAATTTGCTCAATATGCGAAGATTTGTTTTGAGCTATTTGGCGATCGTGTGAAAAAATGGTCAACTTTTAATGAACCAATTGTACCAGTTGAAGGTGGTTACTTATATGATTTCCATTATCCAAATAAAAAGGATGCACGTTTAGCAGTACTCGTGTCATATAATACTATTTTAGCACATGCTAAAGCAGTCCATGCATACCGTGAAGTTGGTTGTAGTGGTGAAATTGGTGTGGTATTAAATTTAACACCATCATATACGTGCGATGATCAACCACAAAATAAATTAGCAGCGTATTATGCTGATTTATTTTTTAATCGTTCGTTCCTAGATCCAATGGTGAAAGGTGAATTCCCACAAGACTTAGTAGACATTTTAAAAGCAGCAAATGTTTTACCAACAACTACAGCAGAAGAAATGACAACAATTAAGACTGCAACAATTGACTTTATGGGTGTGAATTATTATGTACCACGTCGTGTTCGTGCACGGACAACAGTCTATGATTTAGATTATTTTACTCCTGAAATGTTTTTTGAGTATTATATTGAAGAGAATGCACGTTTCAATCCATTCCGTGATAATAATGAAATTAAGCCAGTTGCAATTTATGATATTGCTCAGAATATTAAAGAAAATTATGGAAATATTAAATGGTATTTATCAGAAATCGGTATCGCTATGGATGTTGTGAGTGAAGGAGCAGTTCAAGCAGATGGACTTATCGATGATTCATTCCGTATTGCATTGCTAGAAGAGCATTTAGTGGAGTTATCAAAAGCAATTAGTGAAGGTGCAAATTGCTTTGGCGTACACAACTGGACATTTATCGATTGTTGGTCGTGGATTAATTCATTTAAACGTCGGTATGGGTTTTATCGCCTTGATTTAGAAACACAGGAACGTCAAATGAAAAAATCAGGTGTATGGCACCGCGAATTAGCGAAGAATAACGGATTTATCTACGAAGGATAATGTTTTTAGCCACCACGCAGCTAGTCTATTAGAGTACGTGGTGGTTTTTATGTGATAAAAAGGAGTGAGAGCGAATGGATTTTTATGTAGGAATTGATATTGGTGGTACACAAACACGAATTGCGCTTGTTGATGGAAGTGGCAATATTCAAAAAGAAATGCGATTTGCAACAATAGCTAACGATGTGGAACAACATGTAGAAATTATGGCAGTAAATTTGCAAACATTAACAAAAGGATATAATTATGCCAGTGTTGGTATTGCGAGTCCTGGTCCATTAAATGCGAAAACAGGTATTATTGGGACACCACCGAATTTACCAGGATGGCATGGATTCCCGTTAGTTGATGTTTTTTCAGCAATGATTCAAAAACCGGTAGTACTTGAAAATGATGCGAACTTGGCAGCATTTGCTGAAGCGAGTGTTGGTGCTGGTGCTGGGGAAGCAATTGTTCAATTTTTTACTATTTCAACAGGTATTGGTGGTGGACTTGTCATAAACGGTAATCTATATACAGGTGCAAACGGTATGGGACTTGAGGTTGCAAATTGCATGTGTGATGAACAAAATACGATTGGTGGTAATACAAAACATGGAAGTGTAGAACGTATTTGTTCAGGGACAGGTATTTTGGCACAGGCACAAGAGTTAGGTTTAGCAGTGGCATCGACAAAAGATGTGTTTGAGCTTGCGTATAGTGAAGTGAAGGATATTGAGCAGCAAAAAGCTACACAATTAATTACATATGTAGGTGAGCAGTTTGGAAATTTTTTGGCATCAATTCAAGGAATTATTGATCCAAGTGTGATTGTTCTAGGTGGTAGTGTTGCTTTATATAATCCAATGTTTGTAGAATTAGTATACACGCAAATGAAAGAACGTGTGTATGAAAGTGTCCAAGAGAGTTGTCATATACGTATTGCCAAATTGGGTGATGCTGCAGGTGTTATTGGTGCAGCTCTGTGGTCAAAAGCAAAATTATAGCATTTAAAATAGCGTTTTCACAAGAAAACGCTATTTTTTTGATTTTTTTATAGAAAACGCTTGCTAAACACTTTGAAAAGGCATATACTTTAAAAGTAATCTAATTGAGGTCTACAAATTAAGTAAAGATATATCAATTAGATAGATAGCACTATTTGGAGGGGGAGAAGATGAGCTTCTATCAAAAACTTGATTCAACAATTTTAAAACTGGGAGAAAAACTAAGTAACAACACAATTTTAATGATTTTAAGGGATGCATTCATGTTGGCGTTTCCGCTAACAATATTCGGATCAATTATGCTTGTAATTGCCAATTTTCCTTTTTTAGACAAACTTATTAGCCCTGAGGCATTAACGATGTTGAAGGACACATTAAATCCAGCAGCAACTGCAACCATGTCAATTGCAACTGTATTTGTTTGTTTAGGGATTGGATACTATACGAGTAAAAAGAAAAATGTCGAACCACTATTTGGTGCAGCGATTGCATTTGTTGCATTCTTATTATTAACACCATTTACGGCAGCGAATGCGGATGGACAAATGATTGAAAATGTTCTAAGTATTGAACGATTAGGTGCAAAGGGAATGTTTGTTGGAATGATTGCTTCATTTATAGCAGCATTTATGTATGCCGGTATTGTGAATCGTAATTGGACAATTAAAATGCCACCATCAGTACCACCAGCAGTGTCAAAATCATTCACTGCATTAATACCAGCGGTATTAACATTGTCATTATTCTTAGTATTACGCCTTATATTCACATTTACACCATGGGGAAATGCACATGATTTCATTTTTGAAATGATTCAGACACCATTGATGATTCTTGGAAAAGGGTTGCCAGCAACGTTATTAGCAATTTTGGCAATTCAAATTCTTTGGTTCTTCGGTTTACATGGTCAAATTATTGTTAACTCAGTGTTAGATCCAATTTGGAATACATTATCATTGGAGAATTTAAATGCATTTCAAGCAGGAGAAATGTTGCCGAACATTGTCAATAAACAGTTTATTGAAACGTTTACAGTTGGGCTTGGTGGGACAGGGATGACTTTAATTGTTGTCATTGCAATTCTTTGGTTTATGCGCAGCCGACAATTGAAAGAAGTTGCGAAATTATCAGCACCAGCAGCAGTATTTAATGTCAATGAACCGGTAATCTTTGGTTTACCTATCGTCTTAAATCCTGTCATTGCAATTCCTTGGATTTTAGCTCCTGTTGTTGCGACATTAGTTGCTTATTTAGCGATGTCAAGTGGAATTGTCCCACTTACAACTGGAGTAGCAGTTCCTTGGACAACACCAGTATTTATAAGTGGTATTTTAGCAACAAACTCATTAATGGGTGGAGTACTTCAATTGGTACAGATGGCAATTGTCTTTATTATTTGGTTCCCATTCTTAAAGGCACTAGATAAAAAAGCAGTGACACTTGAGTCGGAAAATGAACAATAAAATTTAGTGATGATGCGAAAGGGTTGAATACAGATGGAACCAATACAGTTTAAACCATTGTATTTTGAAAAAGTATGGGGAGGTCAAGGATTACAAGCTTTCCGAAATGATGTTCCTCAAGGAGCGATTGGTGAGAGTTGGGATGTTACATGTCATCCTAATGGTATGAGCGTAGTCGCAGCAGGAGAATTTGCAGGACAGACCTTTGCTGAATTAATCGAGCAATTTGGTAGTCAGCTTGTTGGTACAAAAGTTTCTACGGCTGATTTCCCATTATTATTAAAAGTGATAACAGCTGAAGAAAATTTATCAATTCAAGTACACCCTGGTGATGAATATGCGAAAGAACATGAAGGACAGCTTGGAAAAACAGAGGCGTGGTATGTATTAAATGCAACACCAGAAGCAACATTAACAATAGGTGTTGATTCTGAAAGTGGAGCAGAATTTCGACAAGCACTAAAAGATGGTGGTGACTTAACACCATACTTACAAACAGTTTCAGTTACAAAGGGTGATTGCTTCTTAATCCCAAGTGGATGTGTTCATGCGATTGGTGCAGGTGTAACGATTATCGAAATTCAACAAAGTAGTGATGTTACATATCGACTTTATGACTATGGGCGTCCACGTGAAATTCATGTTGAACAAGGGTTGTCAGTTACTGATGTTTCAATTCAAGTGCCAAACTTACGACATAAATCAGTTGTTACACATGATGGATATACAACGCAGTTATTTTGTGAAAATGACTATTTTGGCTTAGAGCGGATTGTAGTCCATAATGTCTGTGCACAGAAGACGGATTTCACTCGTTTTGAAATCTTGACATGTGTTTCTGGAGAAATCACGTTAGCGAATGATACATTCAAAGCAACACTTGTTACAGGAGATAGCTACTTATTACCAGCATCTCTTGGTGAATATCAATTACAAGGAAATGGAGAAGTATTACGTAGTTACCCAGTTGTTTAACCTATCAATAATCCAGTTCAAAAATGAGAAGATAAACAATGAAATGTAAGGAGCAGCATTTGGAACACTTAAATGTGAGCCAAATGCGGTTCTTATTTTTTATACATTTTTCAAAAAAATAAAAATAATCTTGCTTAAATCCAAAAAAATGATATAATAAAAAAGGTAGATGTCCCAATAGCTCAGCTGGATAGAGCAACGGCCTTCTAAGCCGTCGGTCGGGGGTTCGAATCCCTCTTGGGACGCCATTTACACAAAACAATAAGCGAATGTAGGCAGTCTGAATACTGTCTTTTTTTGTATTGTATGAATTTAAGTCAGATACGCGTGATTTTAATCGGGGGTAGTTCAAATAGTAAAAATAAAACAAAGGATGGAGGAATAATAATGACAAAAATAGAAGTTTGGATAGAACAGTGCTTATTCTTATGTGAGCAGTATTTACAAGCCGATGCATGGAATGAAGCGCAATCGGTTTTGAAAAAGTTAGAATCAAGTATTATAGAAATGACTGAGAATCAGCAACAAAGATACATACAGTGTATGGTTCAAGCACAATCATATGAGCAATTGATTGGTTACTATGAAACAGGTAACAAATTGAGTGAACAATATTTACCAGAGTTAATCGATGCTTATTTACAATTCGCACAAATTGAGGAAGCAGAAGTGCTAGTTGAGATGATTATGGATTACGAAGTGCAGACAAATATGAAAAATGAAATTGCATGCTGTGTAAGAAAAAAACTTGATCAGTGTGAACAACAGTTTTCCGCTGGATTGCATCAAATACCAATTCAGTGGGAACAATTAGTTGCTATCTGTCAGCGAGAACCAAAAATTTTCACTATTCCAAAACGATATAAATGGTTTTGTAATGCTATTTTGGAACAGCAAATTCCACAGCCATTTTTAGCAGCATTTATTGATTTAGCTGTACAATCAGGTTATACGTTTACTCCTTATGAATCAGTTAGGCCACTTGAACAGACTGAGTGGGTCCAACATGTTCGAACGCTAGTATCACAGCAGGAAAACGCGCCATTATTAGAACAACTTGCTATTTATGAAATTATGCACATTTATCCGCATGAATTAAGCGATTCAAAATATCGTACTATCGAACAATTTATTCAGGAAATGCAGCAATTATTATTTGAAATGTTAACAAAAGAAACGTTTTAAACGGTTGTTTTTATACATAAATTGAAAAATTAGCAAATTTCCATCGAGTTTGCTAAAAAAAATCAATCTAACAATTGAATTTTATCGATAATTCCGCTAAAATATAGTTGTTGCCTTAGTGCATAAGAATGAATGGAGGAATTTTAACAATGTCAGTTAAAGTTGAACAATTAGAAAACAGTCGCGTAAAGTTGACTTTTAGTATTTCAGAAGAAGTATTCGCTACAGCGATGGATAAAGCATTTGAAAAAGTAGTACAAGAAGTAAGTGAGCCAGGATTCCGTAAAGGAAAAATGCCACGTGCGTTATTTGAAAAAAAATATGGTAAAGAGTCATTGTATCACCAAGCATTAGATTTCGCTTTACCAGTTGCTTATCCAGCAGCTTTAGATGAAGCAGGAATTGATCCAGTTGCAATGCCAACAATCGATTTAGAAGTATTCGAACCACAAAATAACAACATCGTAGTTGTTGCAGAAGTTGCAGTTCGTCCTGAAGTAACATTAGGTGATTACAAAGGATTAAGTGTTGAAGCGTTAGAAGTTGAAGTAACTGAAGCAGACATGGAAAAAGAAGCAATGGCAGCACGCGAAAAAGCAGCTGAAATGTTAGTGAAAAACGATGGAGAAGTAACAATGGGAGATACTGCTGTTATTGACTTCGAAGGATTTAAAGATGGAGTTGCTTTTGCAGGTGGAAAAGGTGAAAACCATTCATTAGAAATCGGAAGTGGATCATTCATTCCAGGATTTGAAGAGCAATTAGTGGGAGCAAAAACTGGTGAAACTCGTGAAATCGATGTAACATTCCCAGAATCATACCATGCTGAAGACTTAGCTGGACAACCAGTTAAATTCGTTGTAACAGTACACGAAATTAAAGAGCGTATTGTACCAGAATTAAGCGATGAAGTTGTAGCTGATTTAGGATTAGAAGGTGTTGAAACAGTTGAGCAATTTAACGAAGTAACTCGTACTCGCTTAGTAGGTGAAAAAGCACAAGCAGCTGAAAGTCATTTAAAAAATGAATTAGTACGTATGGCAACTGAAAATGCAACAATGGAAATCGCACCAGAAATGGTTGATGCTGAAATTGACAACATGATTAAAAACTTCGAACAACAATTAAGCCAACAAGGATTAAATTTCGAACAATATGTACAATTTACAGGTCAAGATGTAGCTGCAATTCGTGAGCAAATGAAAGAGCAAGCAGTAACAAACATTCGCACTGGATTAACTTTAGAAGCAATCGCTGCTGCTGAAGGAATTGATGCAAATGAAGCTGATGTTGATGCTGAATTAGCAAACATGGCAACAATGTATGGAATGGATGTTGAACAATTACGTCCATTATTAGGTGGAAATGTTGCTGCATTACAACATGACATCAAAATGAAAAAAGTAATCGAATTATTAGTTGCTGAAGCAAAGTAATTGGTGGTATAATTTATACATAGAGGTGCGGCGACAAGTCGCACCTTTATTGCTCATTATGGAGGATTTTACGAATGGCTGAACATACACATGTCCTTTGTTCATTTTGTGGACGAAATCAAAATGAAGTGGCCCATCTTTTCGCTGGAATTGAAGGGGCATTTATTTGTAATGAATGTATTGAGTTATCGCATGATATTTTGTTTGAACAACATGATTTTCCAAAAACAGCACAACAAGCTGAAATGCCTGCTGTGCCAAGTATAGATACTTTGTTGAAACCACATGAAATAAAAAATCACCTTGATCAATATGTCATTGGTCAAGAACAAGCGAAAAAATCATTGGCTGTTGCTGTTTATAATCATTATAAACGTTTACATGCCAATCAACATGCTGATGTTGAAGTGAGTAAAAGCAATGTTTTACTACTGGGTTCAACAGGAAGTGGAAAAACATTACTTGCTCAAACTCTAGCTAAAGTATTAAATGTACCGTTTGCAATTGCTGATGCAACTGCATTAACTGAAGCCGGGTATGTTGGTGAGGACGTTGAAAATATTTTATTACGCTTAATTCAAGCAGCAGATTTTGATATTGAACGTGCTCAACAAGGAATTATTTATATTGATGAGGTTGACAAAATTGCACGCAAATCAGAAAATACATCAATCACACGTGATGTATCTGGTGAAGGTGTACAACAAGCATTGTTAAAAATATTAGAAGGTACAAAAGCGAACGTTCCACCACAAGGTGGACGTAAGCATCCAAACCAAGAGTTTTTACAAATTGATACGACAAATATTTTGTTTATTTGTGGTGGAGCTTTCGATGGCATTGAAAAAGTCATTAAAAGTCGCCTAAATAAAAAAGTAATTGGTTTTCATGCAAATGATGAAACACAAGTGGAGGATGTATATGCACATGTTGAACCACATGATTTAACAAAATTCGGACTTATTCCAGAGTTAGTTGGTCGATTACCAATTATTGCTGGTTTAATTCCACTTGATGTTGAGGCATTAACAGCGATTTTAACACAACCAAAAAATGCAATTACAAAGCAATACGAATATTTATTATCACTTGATGACATCGAACTCGTATTTACACCGGAAGCATTAACAGCTATTGCTCAAAAGGCAATTGATCGTAAAACGGGAGCACGTGGATTGCGAGCAATTATTGAAGAAATGATGCTAGAAATTATGTTTGAATTACCAAGTGTCGATAATGTATCACAATGCCGAATTACCGAACAAACATTGCAAACAAAGCAACCAGAATATGTGTATAAAGAAATAATTGCTAAAAAGACACAACAATAATGAGAAACAACAACTTTGGTGTGTAAATTGAAATCGCTTAAGTTGTTGTTTTTCTGTAATAAAAGGAAGAAAAAAAGGGGTTTTCCATGTGAATAAAGTACATTTGTTTCTTTTTGAAACAAAGTTTGATACACTACATGGGACACATTTTTGAAATGGAGGGAGCATACATGTCAGAATTAATTATGACAACAGGTGTGCACGAGTTGCCAATGATAGCAACGCGTGGAATTATTGCATTACCACACAATGAAATGAAACTTGATGTTGGTCGTGAGCAATCAGTGAAGGCATTACAAGAGGCGATGGAGCACCATCAAGGATATATCTTTTTAGCGAGTCAAAAAAATCCGCTAGCTGAAAATCCTGAAATTGATGAAATATATACACATGGTGGTTTAGGTCGTATTAGTGCAAAAGCGAGTGCACCAGGAGGTGCTATTCGTGTGAATATTGAAGTAGTTGCACGCGCCAAACGTGTATCACTTCTTCGTGATGACGAATATTTACATGTACAAGTAGAAGTATTAGAAGATACCCATGAGAATAATGATGAAGAATTTGCGCTACTACGACAAGTATTAAATACACTTGATCGTTATTTGAGTGTGAGTACGAGACCTGCTCAAATGTTAATGGACATTTTATCCCATGGACATACTGCAACTGAATTAACGGATTTAATTGCGTATCATTTACCGATTCCACTTGAACGTAAACAAGAGTATTTAGAAGCGACAGGTATTAATGAGCGTTTATATATGGTATTGAAAGATTTATATCATGAAGTTGAGCTAGCGCGTATTGAGGCACGTATTGAATCTGAAGTGAAAACAGCTTTTGAAGAATCACAACGCGAATATTATTTACGCGAAAAAATGCGTGTTATTCGTGAGGAACTTGGCGATAAAAATTCAAAAGATAAAGAATCTGAAGATTTAAAATTAAGAGTTGAAGAACTGAATGCGCCAGTTTTTATTAAAGAAAAATTGTTTGAAGAATTAAAACGATATGAAATGATGCCACAATCATCACCAGAAAGTGCAGTTATTCGGACATATATTGATTGGGTATTAGCCATTCCTTGGGGTGTGTATAGTCAAGATAATTTTGATATGAAACAAGCCAAAACAATGCTTGATGCACAACACTATGGTCTTGAAAAAGTGAAAGAGCGTATTTTAGAGTTTCTAGCTGTGAAGAAATTAACAGGTGGAACAAAAGGAGATATTTTATGTCTTGTTGGTCCACCGGGTGTCGGAAAGACCTCACTTGTACAATCAATTGCTGATTCAATGAATAAACCATATGTAAAAATTGCGTTAGGTGGTGTTCGAGACGAATCTGAAATTCGTGGACATCGTCGAACATATTTAGGTTCGATGCCAGGGAAGTTTGTCCAAGCATTGAAAAAGGCACATGTTATGAATCCAGTTTTATTACTCGATGAGATTGATAAAATGAGTGCTGATTTTAAAGGTGATCCAACATCAGCATTGTTAGAAGTATTAGATCCAGAACAAAATAGTCAATTCAATGATCATTATATCGAAGAAAATGTCGATTTATCAAACGTCTTTTTTATTGCAACGGCGAACTACTATGAAGGAATTCCAGCACCATTAATGGATCGTATGGAAATTATTGAACTAGGTAGTTATACAGAAGATGAGAAGTTTGAGATTGCGAAACGTCATTTACTACCAAAAGAATTGAAAGCTCACGGATTAAATAAAAAGCAAGTAACAATTAATAAAGCTGCGATGTATAAAATTATTCGCGAATATACACGTGAAGCAGGTGTGCGTAGTTTAGAACGACAAATTGCAACAATTTGTCGAAAAGTAGCAGCATTAGTTTTAACTGATAATGAAATAGTTGTAAAAGTTGATGCGAAAAACTTGAGTGACTATTTAGGAAAAATCAAGTATCACTATAGTAATGCTGAGCGTAAAGATCAAGTCGGTGTAGTGACAGGACTTGCGTATACTGCGTTTGGTGGAGATATTTTACCTGTTGAAGTGGCATACTATCCAGGACGTGAAAGTGTTGTTCTAACTGGTCAGCTTGGAGATGTGATGAAAGAATCCGCTCAAACTGCTATGAGTTATGTTAAGGCAAAAGCGAGTGTGTTTGGGATAAATCCAGAAGTGTTTGAAAAAAATACAATTCATATTCATGTGCCAGAAGGAGCAGTACCAAAAGATGGTCCATCTGCAGGAATTACGATGGCGACAGCGATTATTTCAGCATTGACAAATCAGAAAGTGCGTAAAGATGTTGGGATGACTGGTGAAATTACATTACGTGGAAATGTGTTGCCAATTGGTGGTTTGAAAGAAAAATCAATGGCTGCCAATCGTTCAGGGTTAAAAACAATTATAATTCCTCAAGAAAATGAACGTGATATTGATGATATTCCAGAAGTTGTGAGAAAACAACTGGAAATTATTCCGGTGGCACATATAGATGATGTGTTGCCTCTGGCATTTAGAGGAGTGAAAAAAGATGAAAATTAAAAGTGCTGAATTTATTTTAAGTGCGACAAGTCCGGAGCATTACCCAAATGAAGGACAGCCAGAAATTTTATTGTCTGGTCGATCGAATGTAGGAAAATCGTCATTTATTAATTCGATGTTAAATCGAAAAAGTATTGCACGTGTATCGTCGAAACCTGGGAAAACACAGACATTGAATTTTTTCCATGTGAACAAATCATTTTACTTTGTTGATGTACCTGGTTATGGATATGCTAAAGTGCCAAAACCATTACGCAAAGCGTTTGGTGAAATGATTGAAAAATATATCCATAATCGCAAAACGTTAAAGGCTGTTATTTTACTTGTCGACTTCCGACATAAACCGACCGAAGATGATGTTATTATGTATAATTTCTTGAAATATTTTGAAATTCCTATGATTGTAGTAGCGACAAAGCTTGATAAAGTAAAACGTTCACAACACGGAAAACAGGAGAAATTAATCAAGCAAACATTGAATTTTGATAAAGAAAATGATTTGTTTGTGGCGTATTCATCAGAAACAAAAGCTGGAAAAGAGAAAGCATGGCAAGCAATTGGTCAATTTTTAGATCAAGAATTGATTGAAGAAGAGACAAATATGTCAAATATGCCAGAAATTCCTGAAGATGCCTATGATGATGAAGAACAAACTTTATATGCTGACGAAGTAGCTGTCGAAGAGAGTGATATCGAATTGCTACAAGCAGATGAAGCATATGTTCTGTAGCCTGAAGTAACTTGATATAAAAAGCAAATGTCACGAGAGGAAGAAAAAATTTCCAATGAAAAAAATCAATCGAGATCAACTCATTGTTACGATGGTATTGATTGCTACGATAGTTATGGCAGTTATCAGTTATTTAGTAGTAATGAACGTTGCACAATTATGGGATATGTATCTTCAGTATCTTGCACAAGGTCAAAATGTCGGACTTAATTTACTCTTTTCGGCAGTTGGACAAAATATTGGCTTACAATTATTTATTCCTATTTTAATGGGATATGGTTGTTTTGTCCTCACGAATTATGTAGTACCAACAAATCAAAATCAACGTTTGTATGCTTTTTGGTTTGGTGTCTTAAGTTTAGGATTAGGATCGTTGATGATTATTTTTCAAACACCATTGGCAAGTATATTTACAGTTGTTATTTTCATTGTAATTGGATTAACAACAATGATTTTAGGACTTGAAAAGCCGAGCAAAACGGGAAGACAAGAAAAAAATTGTAGTCAAAATTATCGCTATAATCAAAAAACGTTGAAGAAACACCGACGTCCACGCTACCTTGCGTAAGTGAAAGGTACTTGCAATTTCACAAAATGTTTGATAGAATATGAAGCACAAACCGATACTACAAAAACAAAGAAGAGAAGGAGTAGTCATGTTCATCGTATGAGAGAGAGCAACAAATGCTGGGAGTTGCTTACGAATTGGCATGGTGAAGGTAGTCTCAGAGTTCTTTTGCTGAAATTTATCAGTAAGTAAAAGCGTTGGCGGCGTTAACGCATTGAGCTGAGGCACAGATTTCTTTTGTGTTTAAGTAGGATGGTACCGCGATCAATGAGTCGTTCCTATAGGGAACGGCTTTTTTTGTTGGTAAAAAATAAAGGAGGTCATTGATAATGGCAAAACAACTCGCACCAAAATATAACCATTTAGAAGTAGAAGCTGGAAAATATCAATCGTGGATTGAACAAGGATGTTTTAAAGCAGATCCAAATTCAAAGAAAGAACCGTATTCAATTGTTATTCCCCCACCAAATGTCACTGGGAAATTACACTTAGGTCATGCTTGGGATACGGCGTTACAAGATATTTTAACGCGCATGAAAAAATTACAAGGATATGATGTATTATGGTTACCTGGAATGGACCATGCTGGAATTGCGACACAAGCAAAAGTTGACGAAAAATTACGAGAACAAGGAATTTCGCGTCATGATATTGGCCGTGAAGCTTTTTTAGAACAAGCGTGGGCTTGGAAAGGTGAGTATGCAAGCCATATTCGTGAACAATGGGAAAAATTAGGATTGGCTCTTGATTATTCACGTGAGCGTTTTACGCTAGACGAGGGATTATCAGAAGCAGTCACAAAAGTATTTGTTGATATGTACAATAAGGGCCTCATTTATCGTGGTGAGCGGATTATTAACTGGGACCCACAAGCACAAACAGCATTATCAAATATTGAAGTTATTTATCAGGAAGTAGAAGGGAAATTCTACCATTTTAAATATATGTTAGCTGATGGCAGCGGAGAATTCCTAGAAGTAGCAACAACACGTCCCGAGACAATGTTTGGTGATGTTGCCGTTGCGGTTCATCCTGAAGATGAACGTTATGCACATCTGATTGGTAAAGAAATCCTGATTCCTGGAAACGACATTGCAATTCCGATTATTGCAGATGAGTATGTTGAGAAAGATTTTGGAACAGGTGCAGTAAAAATTACACCTGCGCATGATCCAAATGACTTTGAAGTTGGTGCACGCCATAAATTGGCGATGCCAATTATTATGAATGAAGATGGCACAATGCGTGCATGTGACCTAATGCCTGAATCATATGCAAATCTTGATCGATTTGCTGCACGTCAACAATTAGTTGCTGACTTAGAAGAAAAAGGACTTGTTGTAAAAATCGTAGATCACGTACATTCTGTTGGACATAGTGAACGTACTGGTGTAGTTGTTGAACCATATTTATCGATGCAATGGTTTGTTAAAATGGAAGGATTAGCAGCACGCTCAGTAGCGAATCAAGCAACGGAAGATGCTGTGAATTTTGTACCAGAACGTTTTGAAAAAACATTTGGAAATTGGATGGAAGGAATTCATGATTGGTGTATTTCACGTCAATTGTGGTGGGGACATCGTATACCGGCTTGGTACCATATCCAAACAGGTGAAGTACATGTTGGTGATGCACCTACTGATATCGAAAATTGGAAACAAGATAATGACGTACTTGATACATGGTTCTCTTCAGCTTTATGGCCATTTTCAACAATGGGTTGGCCAAATATTGATGCAATTGATTTTCAACGTTACTTCCCAACAAGTGTATTAGTAACAGGATATGACATTATTTTCTTCTGGGTAAGTCGCATGATTTTCCAATCACTTGAATTTACGGATCAAGCACCATTTAAAGATGTACTAATTCATGGTTTAGTACGTGATGCGTCTGGGCGCAAAATGTCGAAATCATTGGGTAACGGTGTTGATCCAATGGAAGTCATTGAAAAATACGGAGCAGATAGTTTGCGTTATTTCTTAACAACGAGTGTATCACCAGGTCAAGATTTACGGTATATGGAAGAAAAAGTTGAATCAACATGGAATTTCATCAATAAAATTTGGAATGCTTCACGTTTCGTGTTAATGAACGTCGAGAACATGGAGATAACTGATTTAAGTTTCGATGTTAGCGATTTAGCAATTGCAGATCGTTGGATTTTAACTCGCTTAAATGAAACAATCGCAACTGTTAACTATAATGCTGATAAGTATGAATTTGGTGAAGTCGACCGCGCTTTATATAACTTTATTTGGGATGATTTCTGTAGTTGGTACATTGAAATGAGTAAATTACCATTACAAGGTGATGATCAAGTAGCCGCGAATACAACACGTAAAGTACTCGTGTACACATTAGATGCCATTGTACGTTTATTACATCCATTTATGCCATTCGTCACAGAAGAAATTTGGCAGCAATTACCAGGAAATGAAGGATCAATTATGAATGCATCATGGCCTGAAATTGTAGAAGTTTATAGCGATGAAATGGCAAAAACAGGAATGCACTCATTAATGGAAGTTATCCGTTCAATTCGTACTATTCGTAGTGAAGTGGATGCGCCAATGAGTCGTAAAGTGCGTATGTTCATGAAACCACTCACAACGGAAGCACAAGTAAATTTTGAAACGAATACCGCGTATTTAGAAAAATTCTGTAATCCAAGTGAATTAACAATTGCATCAACAATTGAGATCAACGAAGAAGTTATGTCAGCAGTTTTAGCAGATGTGGAAATTTATTTGCCAATTGACGGATTAGTTGACATTCAAGCAGAGATTACGCGTTTAGAAGCGGAAGCGAAAAAATTAGCTGGTGAAGTAAAACGTGCACAAGGAAAGCTCGGTAATGAGAAATTTGTGGCGAAAGCACCAGCACATTTAATCGAGGAAGAGCGTACGAAGTTATCGGATTACACGCAACGTCTTGAAACAGTGAACGCACGTTTATCAGCGATGCAAAACCGTTAAATATTTGATAAAAGATGGTATGTATGTTTAAGTACGTACCATCTTTTTTGGTGTATTATTTTTTCATGAACGAGAATATGATATACTAAGTCACACAGGGGCATCAATAAATGATTGTGTTCACAAAAGGAGGTAACAAGATGAGATTTACAACGAGTGAAGCAGTACTGAGTTTTTTTGATCAGTTTTCGACCACAACAATCGATTTGACATTAACGAGAATGGAACGTGCATTAGAGCTGTTAGGAAACCCACAAAAACGCTATCGTATGATTCATGTCGGTGGAACCAATGGGAAGGGTTCAACAACAAGTTTTTTACGTCATATTCTACAGGAGAATGGGTATAGAGTTGCGACATTTACATCACCGCATATTGAAGTGTTCAATGAACGTATGCAAGTCAACGGAGTAATGATTAGTGACCAACAGTTATTAACGATGACAAATGAAGTATTTGAACAATTAGGTGAAGCAGTGCAAACGCTTAGGTTGACGCAATTTGAATTGATGGCCATAGTTATGTTTTATTATTTTGCGAATGAGCAACCAGATTGGGCAATTATTGAAGTGGGAATGGGGGGACGTTTTGATGCAACAAATGTTGTAACACCTGCAGTCAGTATTATTACGAATGTGAGCCTTGATCATCAACAGTTTTTAGGTGATTCATTGGCAGCAATTACACATGAAAAAGCAGGGATTATCAAACAAGGAGTCCCAATTGTTACGACTGCTAAAACGGATGAAGTCATTACAATTTTGCAAAATGAAGCAAGAGTACTACAAGCGCCACTGTATCAATTAGGTGTTGATTTTTTTATTGACCAAGTAAGTATAACAAATGTTGACAATACATTTACTTATCGATTTGGTCTCGATTATCAAGAGTACTCAATTCTTTTAAAAGGTTATCATCAAGTTGAAAATGCTAGTGCAGCATTAACTGCACTCAACATATTAGCAGAAAAAGGTCAGCTAATACTAGAAAATCGTCGTGTTATAAAAGCTTTAGCACAGACAACATGGATTGGTCGAATGGAGCAAATACTAGACAGACCAATTGTCTATGTTGATGGGGCACATAACGATGCAGGGATTGAGCAATTGTGTCAAACTATTCAGCAATATTTTAGTACGCAAAAGTGTCACATCATTTTTTGTGCAATGGTAGATAAAGATGTTGCTACGATGATTCCAAAGCTTGAAGCAGTCAGTTCATCGGTTACGCTTACGAGTTTTGCCTTTCCACGTGCAGCAAAAGCGCAAGCATTATTGCAACAGAGTACAAAAGTAACAACGCAAGCTGAAGAATCTTTTATGAAAGCATTTGACTGTGTTTGTCAAAAGGCAGATAGAACAGATGTTATTATTGTTACGGGTTCATTGTATTTTATTTCATATGTGCGGTCACAACTGAAAAATAAAAATCATATTGATTGCACTCGATAATAGCGTATTTCTGCGTATAAGAGAGTGAGAGACTTTTTGATACATGGAGGAATACGAGATGTCCAATGAACAATTAGGAATACAAGTAAGTGAGCAGCCAAGAGAACGATTTGCTATTTATGGAGCAAAATCGTTAGCGACACATGAATTGCTTGCTTTGATACTAGAATCAGGAACAAAGGGACAACCGGTGTTAGAATTGGCACAGGCAGTGCTACAAACGAGTTATGACTTGGCAGGATTGCGCAGTTTGCAATTACCAGAACTTTTAGCGGTACCTGGTATCGGGAGAGCAAAAGCAATGAAAATTCTAGCAGCGATTGAGCTAGGAAGGCGTATCCAGTGCTTTGAAACAGTCAAAACAAAGCGAATTCGTTCGCCAAGAGACTGTGCACAAATGTATATGGATGATTTGCGGTTTGAGCAACAAGAACAGTTTATTTGTGTGTATTTGAATACGAAAAATGAAATTATTTTTCAAAAAACGATTTACATTGGAGGGCTTAATTCAATTACGATTCATCCAAGGGAAGTATTTCAGCAAGCAATTCGTGTCAGTGCAGCATCTCTTATTTGTGTACATAATCATCCAAGTGGTGATCCTACGCCAAGTCAAGATGATATACAGACAACAAAGCGATTAATTGAAGTTGGTGAATTAGTTGGAATCGAAGTTTTAGATCATATTATCGTCGGTAATCAGGAATTTGTGAGTTTAAAGGAAAAAGGCTACTTTTGAAACACTAATAATATAGTACAATAATAGTAAGTGTATGAAGGTCGACTGCTTAAGTGAATTCAAAGGTGTTGTAACCATCAAAAATATGAAAAAAGAAGAACCTCAATAAATATAATAGCTATGCAGTATAAAATAGTGTGTTTTAAGCAAAAGCAAAAGAGATAAAAGAATAAAGGAGAATGAGTATGAAAAAAAGACGTGCACTGAGTGCTTGTTTAGCCGGCCTACCTTGCCGATATGATGGTTGTTCGAAGGGATACTCAATATACGAATATGAGGCAGAACAAGGGGCACTATTGTTATGTCCAGAGGAATTAGGTGGATTAGACACGCCACGTATAGCGGCTGAAATTGTTGGTGGTAGTGGTTATGATGTTTTGAACGGAAAAGCGAAAGTTATTAATAGTGTCGGGGTTGATGTGACTAAGCAATTTGTGCTTGGTGCATACCGTGCATTAGCGATGGTTCAAAGTGTGGGAGTTAGTGCAGTCGTTTTAAAGCAGAATAGTCCATCGTGTGGAACGATGTATATTTATGATGGAACGTTTCAAAAGCAGCTCGTTCCACATATGGGAGTCAGTGCGGCCTTGTTAAAGATCCACGGTTATGATTTATATGATGAACAAACAGGCCAAAAGAATGAAAATAAGGATAGCAATGATGAATATGTTCATACATATATTTAAGAATAATGCACTGTAAGAGTTGTTTTCCAACATTGTTTTTGTGTATAATAAAAGACGAAACAATGAGAGAATGGTGGCATGAAAATGCGTAAAAAAATTATTATTGGATTTTTAATTGTCGTGCTTGCACTTTCGGCAGCACTTTTTTATTTAACACGTGTACAGGGTAGTGTATCATTATCAATTTTTGCTGATTTAAGTAATGTTGTTCAACAAGTAATGCGATATCCTGCACAGATTGCAGAACGAGCTACAGACTTTTTCGTCACATATAATAATGATTTTGAACGACTGAAATCATTAGAAGAAAAAGAACAACAATATGAAATTGCATTCAATCGTATCGCCGTATTAGAACAAGAAAATGCAGAGTTAAAAGCACAGTTAGGCATGGATAGAAGTTTAAATGATTATGAATATGTGAATGCGGTAGTCACAGCACGCAATATTGATGGTTGGAATGATTATTTAACTATTGATTTAGGAAGTGCAGACGGTATTGAGACGAATATGGCGATAACAGCTCAAAATGGTTTGATTGGTCGTGTTGTTGAAACTACAGCAACATCAGCGACAGTACAATTGATTACGAGCAAACAAACAAATAGTCAAGTTTCAGTACAACTTCAAAATAATGATGGTAGAACTGTGTATGGGATTGTTGAGGGATACGATGAAACGAAGAAACAATTAATTATTCGACCAACAGAAACAATCAATCCGAATCCAAATAGTGTTGTCGTTACTTCTGGACTCGGTGGAGTGTTTCCAAAAGGTATTACCATTGGAAAAGTAGTAGAAACAACAACGGATCGTGTTGGTGGGATTCAGAAAGTTTATGTACAATCAGATGTTGATTTTAGTAATATTCAATTTGTGAATATTTTACGACGGCTAGCGGAATAGGGGTGAAGCAATGATTTTTATTTGTTTATTTTTACTCTTAATCGCTTGTTTTGATACGCTATTGCACGGTGCATTAACGCAGGTTTTCCCAATGGTATCGATATTTCCTATGCTAGTCCTTGTATTTCTTAGTTTATTAAGTACTCGTTCACAGTTGCGCTTAAGGATTATTGTTTTATTAGCCGCAGTGATGTCAATTGTTTTTGCTACTACTTATACTACAACGATTGGAGTGTATATAGTGGCATATATTGTGCCTGTTTTATTCGCGAGAGGAATTACAAAAATTATGCAGAGTGGATTTTTATGTGCTTTACTCGGTGTGTTTATCGTAGTTTTTGTTTCACAGGCGATAGTATATGCGTA
The DNA here is from genome assembly GCA_945956935.1 of uncultured Bacillota bacterium. Lineage (GTDB taxonomy): Bacteria > Bacillota_I > Bacilli_A > Culicoidibacterales > ZOR0006 > ZOR0006. The sequence goes on from CAMFJD010000005.1 coordinate 78,355, forward strand.
CTATGTCTTGCAAGGTTATGTAATTACACTTGATATGATTACGCATAACCTTTTACCAACGATACTGACAAATATGCTGTTATTTTTTGTTGTGTATCCTATGAGTGAGTGGATGTTACACACATATAAGTTGAGTTGTGAAAATCAGATGTTAACTGTAGAAAATAGAAAGTAGGAAAAATAATAATGACAACATATGCAAAAACACAGCAACTATATGCGTTCCTTTATCCAAAAGAACAGTATCGTGATGAGGAGAATATGGCACAGGCAATTGTTGAATATTACCAAATGGCAGGATTTCCAGTGTTAGATATAGATGATGTTTTTTTAACAATTGCTTTTTATGATTATGCAGTAATTGAGACATTAGAGCAAGGAAGACAGCAACTGTACCGTCAATTAGTTGGTTATGGATTGATTGGGGATGCAAAAATGAAATCAATATCTGTAGCTGATCAAGAACAACAAATTGTGGAACACTATCGTAATGAGGGTGTCAATGTGAATGATTATCAGCATTTGTTAACATATTTTCCGTGGGCGTCAATAAAAGAAAATTCAGCACACATAATAGAACAGCCGATGGTGCATAAATTATTTTAGTACTTTTTATTTTTAAAAATGAAAAAATGAGTGTGAAAGGGATATTAAGAGTTAACTTGTTCATCTATTTCACTTAGAAGATGAGAATATGAAAGAAAACAGAACAACTCAAATGGAACCCTTGACAAAGCACTGAATTTCAATTAGAATGATAATGTTGTTTGTAGCACCGAGCTACTACAACCGCTCATGATATGGTATTTAACCATAGTGACCTATCGTGGCGAGTCTTAGTATACATTAAGGAGGTGCAGATATGTACGCAATCATTAAAACAGGTGGAAAACAAATCAAAGTTTCTCAAGGAGATGTAATCTATGTTGAGAAATTAGACGCTGCTGAAGGTGAAGTAGTAACTTTCGATCAAGTATTATTCGTTGGTGGAGAAACAGTGAAAATTGGAGCTCCTATCGTTGAAGGCGCAACAGTTACAGCTAAAGTTGAAAAACAAGGTAAAGCTAAAAAATTAACTGTCTTCAAATATAAGCCAAAGAAAAACCAATACAAGAAACAAGGTCACCGTCAACCATATACAAAATTAGTTGTTGAAGCAATCAACGCTTAATTTGTAGGTGCAGGATGATTAAAGTTAAGTATTATTATTCGAAGAATAATGAACTTCAAGGGTTTTCATTAAAAGGACATGCAAATCACGGTGTTTACGGTGAGGATATTGTTTGTTCGGCAGCAACATCAAATGCTGTTGGTGTGATAAATTCACTCGAGCAGTTGGTACATGTTGACTTTGACGTTGCAATCGCGAATGAAGGCCATATTGAATGTCGTGTAAATGAGCATTCAATCGAAAAGTCACAAATTTTACTGAAACATTTTCAGTTAACAATAGGAACGATTGCAGAATCGTATCCGAAAAACTTAAAAATTCTAAAGTAGCAGGAGGTGTGCTCCACATGTTAAAAATGAACTTACAATTATTAGCATCGAAAAAGGGTGTTGGTTCTACGCGTAACGGTCGTGACTCAGCTGGTCGTCGTCTAGGTGCAAAACGTGCTGATGGACAACAAGTAACAGCGGGATCAATTATTTACCGTCAACGTGGTACGAAAATCCACCCAGGAACGAATGTAGGACGTGGTGGAGACGATACTTTATTCGCATTAGTCGATGGTATCGTTAAATTTGAACGTTTAGGACGCGACAAAAAACAAGTAAGTGTTTATGTAGCTGAATAATAACGTTTTAAAAGCTGTTAACGATAATGTTGACAGCTTTTTTCTATGGTGAAAGATAGATAAAAGTGCTATAATGCACATAATATCAATAAATAGAGATGTTATATATGAGAGGAGGCTATTTTTGATGTTTATCGATCAGGTCAAGATATATGTTAAAGGTGGAGACGGTGGAAATGGTATGGTTGCCTTCCGTCGCGAAAAATATGTTGATTTAGGTGGTCCAGCTGGTGGAAATGGTGGAAATGGTGGACACGTTATTTTTCAAGTAGACGAAGGATTACGTACACTTATGGATTTCCGTTATAACAAAAAATTCATGGCACCTGATGGTGGAAAAGGATTAACAAAAGGATGTCACGGTGCGAATGCTGATGATCTTGTATTACTTGTTCCACCAGGAACAACAGTGTTTGACAATGAAACAAACCTTGTTATCGCTGATTTAATTCGTCATGGAGATCGTGCAATTATTGCAAAAGGTGGGCGTGCTGGACGTGGAAATATGTCATTTGCTACGCATAAAAATCCAGCACCAAGTATCGCCGAAAAAGGTGAGCCAGGACAAGAACGTGAATTACGTTTAGAATTAAAATTACTGGCAGATGCGGGGCTTGTTGGTTTCCCTTCAGTTGGGAAATCGACCATTTTAGCTCATGTTTCGGCAGCAAAACCAAAAATTGCAGCATATCATTTTACGACAATTACACCTAATATAGGGGTAGTTGCAACAGAAGATCGCCGAAGTTTTGTATTGGCAGATTTACCAGGGTTAATTGAAGGTGCACATGCAGGTCATGGATTAGGACAACAATTTTTACGTCATATTGAACGTACTCGAGTTATTATTCATGTTATTGATATGGGTGGAACTGAAGGACGCGATCCGTATGAAGATTATGTGACGATTAACAATGAATTATCACAATATCGTTACCAATTAATGGAACGTCCTATGATTGTTGTTGCCAATAAAATGGATGAACCAATGGCAGAAGAGAATTTAGCTCGCTTCCGTGAACAAGTAGGTCCAGATGTGGATATTTTCCCAGTAATTGCTGAGTTAGATGAAGGTTTAGCAGCAGTAATGGATCGTACAATGGATCTCATTGAAACAACACCAGACTTCCCAATATATTCAGAAGAAGAAATTGAAGAAGTTGTTGTATATAAATACCGTTCTGATGAAGAAGGCTTTACGATTAGTAAAGGAAATGAAAATGTTGGAACACGTACAACAGAGTGGATTCTTGGTGGCGATCGCCTTGAAAAATTATTCAAGATGACAAACTTTGATCATGAAGAATCAGTTGAACGTTTTGCGAGAACGATGCGCTTAATGGGTGTTGACCAAGGGCTTCGTGATCGTGGTGCTAAAAATGGTGATAGTATTTGGATTTTAGATTATGAATTTGAATTCTTAGATGAAGAATAATAGAATATCCACTATCTATGTATACTAAAATAAACTGAGAGATATCGATGTTAATAAAAATCAAGCTCATCAAAACGGCCAACTGGCATGAATTTGATGGGCTTATTTCTATGTATACGGACGAGTAGTGTACCAGGGTGACTCACCTAGATAAACAAATAAAAGCAGGAACATAGTTAGTATGGAACTGCTTTTATTTGTGATCAAGATCAAACAATGCCGTATATGGAAATTAGGCGATTGTAGTGAATAGATGGATACGACATCCATCAAAATACTTAGTTGAACAGTATTTGTTAAGTATTTTAAAAACTGTACAATAATGAATGAATATGGGTATCTTGTCAAGTGTTTTATTTTCACAAGATGAATAAATGGATAATAAATAGCAATTTTTTTATGACAAAAAACAGATTGAAACATGCAAATATGTAGAGAAATAAAGAATTCTATGATAATATAAGGAAGAATTTGTCTATACATAATATAAAGAATACAAATTGTATGAAGGACAAGTTTATTTAATTGAAATTATTAAAAAATAAACAATAGGAGACGAGATATGAGAAAAAGGAATTTTGTTAGTTCTGTAGTCGCTACAGCTTTATTTGTGACGAGTATACCAGTTCATGCAATTGAAACGATAGAACAACAACCAGATATAGATATTGATACAATCGAACAAAGTCTTGAACAGAATGAACAACACACGGTAGAAGGAACAATCGAACTAGAGTTGTATGTAGATGCGTCAATTATTGATGAATCAAAGATTATAATTACACTATTACCTGAATTTGGAGAAGCACAGATAACAACGCTTAATGAATCAACAGACAGGATTCAAATTAAACGTTTAAATCACATGCGTCAGCCTATTGCTAAAGAGGAAAAAGCTTCATTTTATCATATTACATTTAGTAATTTGTCACTTGGAAATTACACTGTATCACTGGATGCATTGGGATATATTCCATTTGAGCAAAAAGTAGCAGTGGAAACAACATCACAACGACTTGTTGTTGGTAGTCACACAACAACTGTTGGAGAAGTGAATATTCCAGGTGTTTTTTTATCAGGCGATGTCAATGCGGATAGAACGATTAGTCAAGAGGATTATGACTTGACTCTTCAACATATGAATAGCGTGGTGAACGAAGAAACACAGCAATTTGATTTAAATAAAGATGGACAAATTGATGTTGCTGATTTAGTTATTATTCATTCAAATTTAAATGCAGAAGTACAAACAGTAGTAAGCGAAGCAACAAATCCAATTATTGATCCTAGTAACGTAAGTGCGGAAGCTATATCAGGAACATTGATAGGAAATATTCAAGATTTATTTACATCAACACAACAAACAGTAACGGTAAGCAGTGAAAGTGAAATTTCTACTGAAAATCCAGTTGAGATTCTAATGAATCTAGCTACGCATCAAACAACATATAATACAGATAGTTTACACGCTGAAAAAATTATCTTAACTGCTCCAACACAGAGTGCACCGACTCAAGGTGTGCTGACAATTAATGGCGAACCGTATCCATTTACTACGGATGAAGTGCAAACGATTACAGATACAAACCAAGATATAATTACGATTGATCTAGGTAAACAAGTAGCACTTAGTGAGATTACAATTACGATAACTGGCTCAAAGGGTAATAAAAATTTGGCAGAAATTGCGAAAATTGAACTGCTAAACAATGTATATCAAGAAATTCCAGCACCTGAAATGAATATCCCAGTTATCACAAATATTGAAAGTAGTATTGATGTATATGGAGGTATTTTAGATGTCACATGGGATGCAGTATCGAATATTACTGGCTATGAATTGAAACTCCAAGAAGTAGATAATAATGGAAATGTTAAGTCAACAAAAGTGTATCAAACAAAAGAAACGCATTTACGACTTGAAAAATTAAATTCATATGCAACTTATCGTTTAACAATGCAATCTTTAAATCGTGAATGGAAAAGTGGTGAAAAAGAGCCAACACTCGAAGATATTGATGGACTTCCAGAAAATGTAACATCAGAATTGACACCAATTCCATGGGAAGCTGATAGTATTGTTGAGTTTCAAATTATTCCTAGTACAGCTCCAGATCGTCCAGAAGGAATTAGTGTCACCGGTGAAATGAAGGGCTTGACTGTTTCATGGAAACAAAATAAGAAAGCGTTAGAACAACGAGTCGAATATCGTAAAATTGGCACAGAGGAATGGACAGTAGCGAGTGAGGAGTGGGTTGGAGGAACAAATTTCCGTATCAATGATTTAGAAGAAGCAGCAACATATGAAATTCGCATGCAAGCAAAAAATCATTTAGGTGTAAGCGACTATTCTGTCATGTATATTGGAACAACAAAAACAGTCCAAATACCAACTATTCCAACCTATGGTTTAATTAATCATTCGCTTGGTCAAGGATCGTTATCAGCAGGAATTGAAAGTGTACGATACCATAGTAGTGCAATCGTTTCAACTCCTGAAGCAGTTGTTGATAATGAAGGATTGACATATTTTCAAGTGAATGATTGGGATACGGGAATTTATAGTAATCGGGGGCCAATTGTAACATTTAAAGAAACTCAAACAATTGACACAATTTCATTGGTTAAGCGTTTGGATACGAATAGTTCAACACCATATACGGTCGAAGTTCGTTATCTAGATGAGGGAGATGGCACTTGGAAAGATTTAGGAACGACACTCGAGTCGAAAAATGGGTACATTTTTATTAAATTACCACACGCAATTCAAACAAAAGAAATTCAAATTAATCCTTCAGTGTATGGATCAGGTTATGTGACAATTTCAGAATTACGGTTTTATGAACATGGAACGTTGGAACAAGAAATTAATGATTTATTTACAGATGCATTACAATTAGAATTACGTGAAAATGTAACATTATCCGAAATTGAGGCGTTGGAAATTCGAGTGAATACACTAGATCCAATTAATTTGGAGTATCATCCAAATCGAACAGTATTACTTGAAGAATTACAACGAGCAAAAGATCTGTATCAAGATGTATTGTTATCAGATGAAATTATTACGATTGACACAAGTATTCAATCGGGAAGTACAGCGCTAAGTATCTCGAATAAATGGCAGTCGCTTGGGTATACAGTTAGATCTGGTGATGAAATTACAGTATATGTTGGAACATCAGATGCGGGTCGTAAAGTAGAATTGGCTGTGAGGCAGCCATTCGCCGAGAGTGGAAAATATCAATCGACAACAGTGACGCTACAACCTGGTAAAAATACTATTACTATTCCGAATATTCATAGTCTAGATGCTGAAAATGGTGGTACGCTGTATGTACGTACAACATGGGATAATGAAAAATCACAGCCAACATATAAAATCCGAGTGAGCGGTGCAACAAAAGTACCAATGCTAAATGTCAATAATGTTATTGGCGATGAAACAGAGATGAAAAATCGGATTCGGACATACATTCGTGAATTGAAAACTTTTGTACCAAATTTACCTAATTTATATACAGATCAAAAAGATCCAGCTAATAATATTTATCCATATGATGAAGCCACATCAGTAATGAATAGTACTGATATTGAAGGAGATCGATTCACATTAACTATCCCAACGACACAAGTATTAAAGGGAATTACGGATGGATTAAGCAGTGAAGATGACCAAGTAGAACGTCTATATAACACTATTTTGGCATGGGAACAATTCGTGATGATGACATATGCGAAAAAAGGTGTATATGAAACTGCACTTGATCTCAACAGTGATGGTACGATTGATACAGAAGAGGCTAATTTCTTTAAGCAAAACCGTGCTCCTAGAACGCGAATTAATATTAAATATCAACGTATGTTTGCTGGTGCAGCAGGGTATGCATCGAGTGATCACATTGGAATTCAATTTGGACTTGTGCCTTCATTAATGCAAGGTATACCTTACCAAATTGATGAAAATGGAAGCGTTCTAAACGCAGATGAAGCAAAATTTTTCGGTTGGCTTATTGCACATGAAATGGGACATGTTGTTGATATCAGTAAACGTACATATAGTGAAGTTTCAAATAACATCTTATCATTGATTAGTCAAACATTTGATGATCAAGATGAGTCACGTTTAGAATCTTCTGGGATGTATGCGAAAATTTATGATAAGGTAACATCTGGTTCAGTAGGTATTTCATCAGATGTGTTTGTAACGCTAGGAATGTTTTGGCAATTACAACTAGCTTATGAAAATCAGTCGACAGCAGCAATATTACAAACGAGTTTTGATGATGATTTAAGTAATGATTCGTACTATACAAAAATGAATCAATTGTATCGTTCATTATCATCAGAAATGCAAAAATTAGATAAAGATCAATTATTAATTAGAGTTGCTTCAGACGCAGCTCAAAGAGATTTACGAGGATTCTTCCAAGCGTGGGGTATTCAAGCTGATAGCGATACAGCTATTTATTTGACACAAAAAGGCTACCAACAAGAAACTCGTCCAATTCAATATTTGAATGATCAGGCACGTCGAATGCGTTTGGCAAATGAAGGTGTCATGGCTGAAGGAACAACAACAAAAGCTACGTTTTTAGATGGAATAACTGATGGTGATCGTGTGAGTGCGAATACGGTGCCATTATCATTAACAACGTCGCAAAGTCAGGAATCAATTTTAGGATATGAAATTATTGTTAATGGAGAAGTTGCAGGTTTTGTTGAAAGCACGGGAGATGTCACGACATATCATTTTAATCCAAGTCCGCTAAATAATCGCGTATTTAGTATTGATGTTCGTGCATATGATTACCATTTGAATGCAGCTGAAGTAGCACATGTGGGAACAATAAAAATAGCACATGATGGACGTATTTCTAAGACATCTTGGAGTGTTTCATCAAATGAAACAGTTGCAGAGCATTCAAATAGTGATATGAATACAAGTATTCAAACAGCTATTGATAATGATTCAACAACAGCACACACTGTGCAAAAAACATCTGGTGATCCATATATCATAATTGATATGAATAAAAATGCACCGCTTGTTGGTTTCCGTTATACGGCACCAGTAAGTGAAAATGCAAATGTATTGACCAAATTATTTGCCAGTCAAAAAATTGCCTCAGATGCTTTAAGTAATTATGTGATTCAAGTAAGTACAGATGGGCAGGAATGGACGCAAGTAAGTAGTGGGAGAATGAATGTAACTTCACAGAATCCAACACAAACAATTTATTTTGAAAAACCAGGAACATCCGGTGGAAATCAGTATTGGATGCAAAATGCACAGTATGTCAAAATTATTGCGAAAGGTGCTACGAGCTTTAGTGTGGCAGAATTAGATTTGCTATCACCGACAGGTGATAATATTGAAATTGGCATTGAGCAAGCTGATGGTCAATTTACAAATGGAGTCGGAACATTAAAAACAGCGTTTGAATATGCACCGGGCAAATCAATTCCAGCAGGATCTTTGATTGTTACTGGATCATACCGTGGCTATCCAATTTATAATGTACCACTTGTTCTCGATGAAAATAATGATAATATTGCATACAATGCAAAAGCAATTGTACTGGCTGAGTTACCTGAAGGTACAGTACCTACAGAAGTAGCGAACGGAAGTTGGATTTATTGGATTGAGCCACAGCATTTAGCAGAGTTTACAGCAACGAGTATTGTGGCGGAATTGTATCGTATTAATGATATTGCGACTTTAGATGGTCAACGCCTTGTTTCAGATACATTTACAATAGATGTTCCTGAAGTATTGCCTGAGATTGAATTTACACAATCAATGCTTAGAATGGTGAATCATGTTCAAGAATTTAGTACAACAGACTTAGAGAATGTAAAGGAGCAAGCAAATGAAAAGACTGAATAAAAAGGTTGTTAAGCTTCCGCTTGCTGTTGCTGCGAGTATTGGGATCGCTACGCCATTTATCGCTCATACACAAGATACAAATACACTGATAACTGATAAAGTATTGGTGTTAGAACAAACAAGCGCACATGATTTTCATGTTTCGCTAGATAATGTATTTGATATTGTTACAGGTTTACAATTGGAACTAACACTAAAGGGAAATGCTATTCCTGATGTAGCGGAGTTACAAGCAGTAAGTGATGATTACTTACTGACAACAACGTATAATGAGAATGTACTCACAATTGTTATGACAGCAAAAGAAGAATTAACAAAAACTGGTGATCAATTAGAAGTAGGGAAACTATCATTTCAATCACCAGAGAACGCTATTGGAACACTCGAAATAGCGAATGCGTCATATAAAATAATTACCGAAAAAAATGAATCTGAGCAAGGAGATTTATCGGTACCGAACGAATCATTTGTTCTAAATACGAAACCAGTTATTGAAGATAAGCGTGAATCAACAACAACGATTGTTGAAGGAAGTACTTTCGATCCAATGTCGTTAGTTGAAAGCGGTGAAATTATTGCAACCGATGCAGAAGATGGTGAAGGTGTAACAATCACTGCCACACCGACAGCAGTTGATACCTCACTTCCAGGAGTACAAACAATTACATATACAGCAATTGATAGTGCAGGGGAAACGGCAACATTAGATATTCAATTAGGAATTATTGCAAGTCCATATACAGTTCCACCAGTAATTATGGGAGTTCAAGAATATGTAACTATAGTCCAAAATCGCCCATTTGATCCTAAAGCCGATGTAAGTGCGGTTGATGAAAAAGGGAATCCAGTAGGTGTTGAAGTGACTGGAACGTTAGATGTTACAACTCCAGGAGTCTATACGCTTACATATAGAGCTAGCGATCGAGATAAAAATACGACGACACTTACATCAACAATTACAGTAAAAGCAAATGAGAAGCCTGTGATTCACGGTATTGAAAATACTACAATTATAGTAGGTGAGTCATTTGATATACTTGCAGGTGTGTCGGTAACTGATGCAGAAGATGGTAAAATTTCGAATGAACAACTGAATATTAAGGGAAGCGTTAATGTCAATATTCCAGGAATATATCGTATTAGCTATGAAGTGACTGATAGTGATGGAGCAACAACGTTCGTAGAACGAATTATTACGGTGAATGAACGATTAAGTGGTATGAACAGCATTCCGACAATTCAAGCAGGAAATA